>JBIQHJ010000045.1:0-28985 GCA_044508625.1 Alcaligenaceae bacterium | reverse complement strand
GTGCTGAGGGGTTCGAACCCCCGACCTACGCCTTGTAAGGGCGCCGCTCTACCAACTGAGCTAAGCACCCCTTGGAGCCACGGTGCACGCAAAAAGGCTGTGATTATATCGGCCGGCCAGGCGGCATGCAAATGGTCCTGCGTCGCTCAGTTGACGGCGTCCTTGAGGGCCTTGCCCGGACGGAACTTGGGCACGCGGGCCTTTTTGATCTTGATCGCCTCGCCGGTGCGGGGGTTGCGGCCGGTGCGGGCGGCGCGCTCGGACACGGCGAAGGTGCCGAAACCGACGAGGGTGACGGAGCCCTTCTTTTTGAGGGTGGTCTTGACGGCACCGACGAACGCCTCCAGGGCACGGCCGACGTCGGCTTTGGACAGGTCGGTCTTGGAGGAGATGTGCTCGATAAGCTCGGTTTTGTTCATTTTGAGGAATACCCCTGAAGTTTATTGTGGCCGCCGGGCGTGCCCGACCAGCTTGTGATGAATAAGGTGTCTGCCATAACCGCCAGCCGTACCAGACCGGATGGATGTCGATGACGCAATGGCCTTGCGCATGCACCCGATCGGGTCTACCGGCTAAGGCGTATTAAGCCTTCGAAACCAAATGGTGTCAAGAAGAAAACCGCTCAAAAGCCGCACCGTTACTGACTTTCATCGAATGCAACAGCGGCGGCCGGGAATTCCCGCAGCCCGTCCGGCCTCAGCCCGGCAGCCCGTCCAGCGCCTGCGCGAAGTCGTCGATCAGGTCCCGTTCGTCCTCGATGCCCACCGATATCCGCAGGAATCCGTCGGAAATGCCCATCAGCGCGCGGCGCTCGGGGCCCATCTCGTAATAGATGGTGTGCGCCGCCGGCAGGACCAGGCTGCGGTTGTCGCCCAGGTGCGTGGCGAGGATCACGGTGCGCAGCCGGTTGAGGCATTCGAAGACGTCGATGCGCGGATCCAGCTCGACGCCCAGCAGGCCGCCGAAGCGCCCGCCGAACCATTCGGCCGCGCGCGCGTGCTGGGGGTGCGAGGGCAGGCCGGGATAGTGGACGCGCATCACCTTGGGATGGCCGTCCAGGTAGCGGGCCAGGGCCATGGCGTTGGAGCAGATGCGGTCCATGCGCAGCGCCATGGTCTCGGAGCCCGCCGAGATCCGGTGGGCCACGTCGGAGGACAGCGTGCCGCCCATGTCGCGCAGGCCTTTTTTCTTGATCTGCAGCAGGCCCCAGTTGCGCGAGTCGCCCTTGCGGTATTGCGGGTGAATGTTGGGGTAGTCCGTCCAGTCGTAGAGCCCCGTCTGCGTGACCGCGCCGCCCAGGCCGTTGCCGTGGCCGCCCACGTGCTTGGACAGCGAGTTGATGACGAGGGACGCGCCAAAGAAGCGCGAGGGCCGCAGGTAGGGCGAGGACAGGGTGCTGTCGACCACGTAGACCAGGCGTCGCGCGCGGCACAGGTCGCCGATCGCGACCAGGTCCGCGACCTGGGTGCCCGGGTTGGCGATGGTCTCGACGAAGACCATGCGGGTGTCGGCCTGGATGGCGGCCTCGACCTCGCGCGCGTCGGTGGCGTCCACCAGCGTGACCCGGACGCCCAGGTCGGCGAGGGTCAGCAGCAGGCTGTTGGTGTTGCCGAAGATGTACTTGCTGGCGATCAGGTGGTCGCCGCTGCGCAGCAGGGTGAGGAAGGTGGCGGCCAGCGCCGCCATGCCGGTGGCGAAGGCGACCGTCGCCTCGGCCTGCTCCATCGCGGTGATCTTGGCTTCGAGCGCCGCCGTCGTGGGGGAGCCCTGGCGCGCGTAGGTGTAGCCGGCCTTGCCCTGGAACACGGCGGCGAGCTCGCGGGCATCCGCGTAGCCGTACTCGGTGGAGGGATGGATGGCCTGGTGGACGGCGCCGTGCTCGCGCTGCGAGCGGCGGTCGGAGTGGACGGTCTGGGTGGTGAAGCCGTTGTCGGACATGGTGTTGCGGTGGCAGGAGGATGAAGGTTCGAGGGGCCTGGGCCGATGCCGCTCATTATGCGCCTTTCGGGCGCGGGCCGGCTCGGCGCGGCGCCGGGGTGCCGGCGGGATCTAGCCCGGCAGCAGGCGCTGGCGCACGGTCTCGTACAGGCAGACGGCGCTGGCGACGCTCACGTTCAGGCTCTCGACCGAGCCTCGCATGGGGATGGTGGCCAGCTCGTCGCAGGTCTCGCGGGTCAGCCGCCGCATGCCTTCGCCCTCGGCGCCCATGACCCAGGCCATGGCGCGCCGGCCGTCGACCTGGTGGATGCCGCGCCCGGCCGCGTCGTCGGTGCCCACCAGCCAGACGTCGCGCTCGCGCATGGCGCGCAGCGTGCGGGCGAGGTTGGTCACCATGATGTAGGGCACGGTGTCGGCCGCGCCGCAGGCGACGCGCTGCACGGTGGCGTTCAGGCCGACCGCGCGGTCGCGCGGGGCGACCACCGCGTGCACGCCCGCCGCGTCGGCGGTGCGCAGGCAGGCGCCCAGGTTGTGCGGGTCGGTGACCCCGTCGAGCACCAGCAACAGCGCCGGCTCGGCCTGGCCCTCGAGGGCGTCGAGCACCTCGTCGACCGTGATCGCCAGGGGACGCGGGCGGGCCAGGGCGACGATGCCCTGGTGGCGCATGCCGCGCGCCAGGCCGTCGAGGCGCTGGGCGTCGGCGGCGTGCCAGCGCACGCCCGCGGCCTCGATCTGCTGGATGCAGTGGCGCATGCGCTGGTCCTGGCGCGAGGTGTCGACGTAGAGGTCGACGATCGAGTCCGGCGCGTGGCGCAGGCGCGCCTGCACGGCGTGAAAGCCCGCCAATACCTGCTTGGATGACATGGTGTTCCTTGTGCCGGCCGCGGGATCGGGAGGAACCCGCGGCCTCGTGGCGCCATTGTAGTGTCCGGCCTAGCCGCGCCGCTTGCGCGGCGTCGCCTGACGGGCGGCGCGCTTGGCCTCGGCGCGGCGCTGGTGCGAGGTGGTGCCTCGCAGCGCGGCGGGCTTGGCGCCCGCGGCTTTCTTGGGCCGGGGCGCGGGCCGCGCGCCGCCCGAGATCTCGGCCTGCAGGGCCTTGAAATCCTCGCCCTTGACCAGGCGGAACTCGATGCGCCGCGCCTCGAGGTCGACGCGCGAGACCTGCACCTGCAGGGCGTCGCCCAGGCGATAGCGCATGCCGGTGCGTTCGCCGCGCAGCTCGTTGGCGACCTCGTTGTACTGGAAATAGTCCGAACCCAGCTCGGAGACGTGCGCCATGCCCTCGACGTACAGCGTGTCGAGCGTGACGAACACGCCGAAGCTGGCGACGCCCGTGATCCTGCCGCTGAAGACCTCGCCCACGTGCTCGCGCACGAACCAGCATTTCAGCCAGGCGGCGACGTCGCGCGAGGCGTCGTCGGCGCGGCGCTCGCACGCCGACAGGTGCGCGCCCAGTCCCTCCCAGGTTTCCTGCTCGCGCTTGGCCGCCGGCACGCCGGCCACCGGCTGGCCCGCCAGCGGGGGCGGGGCGTAGCGCTGGCCCGCGAGGATGGCGCGGATCGTGCGGTGCACCAGGAGGTCGGGGTAGCGGCGGATGGGGGAGGTGAAGTGCGCGTAGTGGGTGTAGGCCAGGCCGAAGTGGCCGGTCTGCTCGGGGCTGTAGATGGCCTGCTGCATCGAGCGCAGGCACATGGTCTGGATGATCTCGTAGTCCGGGCGGCTGCGCGCGGCCTGGAGCAGCTTGGCGTAGTCCTGGGTCTGCGGCTCGTCGCCGCCTTCGAGGACCAGGCCCAGGTTGCGCAGATAGCCGCGCAGGGTGAGCAGCTTTTCGGGGGTCGGCCCCTCGTGGATGCGGAACAGCGAGCGCCGCTTGTTGCGCACGATGAAGTCGGCCGCGCAGGTGTTGGCCGCCAGCATGCATTCCTCGATCAGGCGGTGGGCGTCGTTGCGGACGTAGGGCTCGATCTTTTCGATGCGGCCCAGCGGGTTGCAGACGATGCGGGTCTCGGTCGTGTCGAAGTCGATGGCGCCGCGTTTCTTGCGCGCCTCGATGAGCGCCTGGTAGAGATCGTGGGCGTCGCGCACGTGCTCGAACAGCGGCCCCAGGCCCTGCGCCGCCGGGCCGGAGGGCTGCTGCAGGGCCTCCCAGATCTCGGTGTAGGTGGTGCGCGCCTGCGAGTGGATCACCGCCTCGTAGAATTGGTAGGCCGTGACGGTGCCGGCCTTGGCGCCCTGGGCGGGGATCATCATGTCGCAGATCATCACCAGGCGGTCGGCGCCGGGGTTGAGCGAACAGATGCCGTTGGACAGGGCCTCGGGCAGCATCGGGATGACGCGCCGGGGGAAATAGACGCTGGTGCCGCGCTCCAGCGCGTCCTCGTCCAGGCCGGTGCCCGGGCGCACGTAGTGACTGACGTCGGCGATGGCGACCAGCAGGCGCCACCCCGGGCGCTTGCGCGAGGCGGTGCCCAGCTCGGCCGGCATGCAGAACACCGCGTCGTCGTAGTCGCGGGCGTCCTCGCCGTCGATCGTGATGAAGGGAATGTCGCGCAGGTCGACGCGGCCCTGGAGCTCCGCCGGCGAGACCTGCGCCGGGACGGCGTGCAGCTCGCGGACCGTGGCTTGCGAGAATTCGACCGGGACGTCGAACTTGCGCACCGCGATCTCGATCTCCATGCCGGGATCGTCGATTTCGCCGAGGACCTCGATCACCTTGCCCAGCGGCTGCATGTGGCGCGCCGGCTGGCGCAGGATCTGCGCGGTGACGACCTGCCCGTGTTCGGCGCCCCCCGTGTCGGCGGGCGCGATCAGGATGTCGTGCTTGATGCGCTGGTCCTCCGGCGCCACGATGCAGGCGCCGTGCTCTTTGAGGAAGCGGCCGACGAGCTTGCCGGTGCGCCGCTCGAGGACCTCGACGATGGAGCCTTCGGTGCGGCCCCGGAATTCGCCCGAGGGCTTGACCCGCACGCGGTCGCCGTGCAGCACCTTGGCCATCTCCTGCGTGGACAGATAGAGGTCCGGGCCGCCGTCGTCGGGGATCAGGAAGCCGAAGCCGTCCCGGTGGCCCTGGACCACGCCGGTCACGAAATCCGTGCTGTTGCAGATTTGCAACTTTCCTTGGGTATTGAAACGCAATTGGCCGTCGCGCTCCATCGCCTTGATGCGGCGCACGAAGCCGGACGAGAGCGGGATGCCCGCGTCGGTGGCGTCGGCCAGGGCCTCGATGGTCATGGGTTGGCCCGCGGTGCGCAGGGCCTGCATCACCAGCTCGCGGCTGGGAACCGCTGGATCGAAGTCTGGCGGCAGTTCGACGGACGATGGGGGGAGGGCGTCGGTATTTTTTTCTTTATCGGATCGCTTTTTCAAAGGCTACTTTTCATCCTAAAAATTACTGCTATAATCCTGTCTTCGCTGAACGCGGCGACAGATGCGGCGGGCAGCAAAGCAATAGCATACACGTTATGCCGTGCCCAGGTGGCGGAATTGGTAGACGCGCATGGTTCAGGTCCATGTGCCGCAAGGTGTGGAGGTTCGAGTCCTCTCCTGGGCACCACTTCTTGGTTTCAAGAAGTCCAATGTAGTCCGGCTCTACCCCATAAACGGGGGATGGGCACACATCAGACGGCATCGAAAAGCGAAACCCGCGTAGACACTGAGTCTTGCGGGTTTTTTGCTTTGGGTTTGCGCCGCGCTACAGCCTCGGCGCCCTGCGCGGGTCGACCGGCTCGGGCGGTCCGCCCGGATGGTCGGGGTGCGTGGGGTAGGGTGTGGGCTGTCCCGGCTTGGCCGGGATGTCGATGCCGGGCTTGCCGGCTGGGCTCCCGGCGGGCCGTCCGCCTTTGCCGACGTCGGTGCCCGGCACCTTGCTCGTTTCCCCCGGCGGCTCGCGCTCGAGCGGATCCGTATCGGGCATGGGCTTCTTCGTCATGGGCTCGCTCCTGTGGAGGCTGACCTCGCGGAGCAGCAAGGGGCGTGCCCGAGCGGCGGGCGAAAAACCGCTAGGCCCGGCAGCCAGGAAAACCGCCCGGTCCGGCGGGCGCAAAAGCCGCTCGGTCCGGCAGCCAGGAAAACCACTCAATCCGGCAGCCAGGAAAACCACTCAGTCCGGCAGCCGGACCCGTCCTTGCCGGCCGCGGTCGCGCAGGTCCTTGATGGCGACGGCCAGCGCCAGCACCACCACCAGGCCGATCACGCCGAACCCGACGGTCACGGCCATGGGCCACGTGGAGGCCGAGAGGGTGGTGAAGACGGCCGCCGTGATCATGGCGATGCCGACCGAGGTCCCGATCCGCTGGCCGGTCTGCATGATGGCGCCCGAGCTGCCCGCGTAGTCCAGCGGCACGTCCTCCAGGGTCAGCGCCTGGTTGGGGCTGATGACCGAGCCCTGGGCGAGGCCGATGAACGAGAGCGACAGCAGCAGCCACCAGACGCTCAGGCGGCCCTGTTCGTGCAGGAGGACCACCGCGCTGCTGGACGCCAGGCCGACGAGGGCGAGCAGCAGGCCGCCGATGACGAGCTTGCGACCGAGCCGGGCCACGCGCTGGCCGGCCCAATGGGCCGCGTAGGCCGAGAGCAGGGCCGCCGGGATCCCGAACAGCCCCGATTCGAGGGCGGTCTTGCCGGCCCCCTCCTGGACGTAGAGCGCGACCAGCACCCAGACGCTGGTCATGCCCAGGAAATACAGCGCCATGATGATGATGCCGTTGGTGAAGCTGGCGGTGGAAAAGATGTCCAGGTCGACCATGGGGCTGCCGCCCCGGCGCGCGTAGCGCCGCTCCCAGCGCGCCCAGAGGAAGAACAGCAGGGCGGACGCGGGCAGCAGCAGCCAGGCCTGCGGCGTGTCGCGGGATTCGACGAAGGGCAGCAGGACCGCGAGCACGGCCAGGCCGAGCAGCGTCGAGCCCACCGGGTCGAGCGCGCGCAGCATGCGCCCGGCGCGGCCGGGCCCGCCGGGCCGGGAGGCCGGCCGCGCCGCCGCGGCGGGCCTGATGAGGGGCTTCGGGAACCAGAGCAGGCCCAGGACGATGGTGGCGATGCCGATGGGCACGTTCACCAGGAAGGTCAGCCGCCAGCCGAGCTCCAGGCCGCCGAGCTGGATGAGGAATCCGCCCAGCACGGGGCCGATGGCCACCGAGAAGCCGACCGCCGTGCCGAAGTAGCCGAACGCCCGGCCGCGCTCGGGGCCGCGGAAGTATTGCTGGATCATTCCGATCCCCTGCGGGTTGAGCAGGCCCGAGCCGATGCCCTGCAGGAGCCGGGCGGCATTGAGCCAGCCGGCGTCCGGCGCCAGGCCGGCGGCGACCGACGAGAGCGTGAAGACCGCGGCGCCCAGCAGGAAGATCCCGCCCCGGCCCATGATGTCGCCCGCGCGCCCCGCCGCCACCAGCACGACGCCGAAGGTCAGCGCGTAGCCCGACAGGACCCACTGGATGTCCGAGCGCGAGGCGTCCAGCGCGAGCTGTATGGAGGGCAGGGCGACGTTGACGATGCTGACGCCGATCAGGGTCATGAAAATGGCGGTGAGCAGCACCGCCAGGATCCGCCAGCGGACGGCGTCCGGCACGGTGCCGTCGTTCGTCCGGGCGGGTTCGGTAGGCGGGGGTGCCGGTGGTCGCGTCATCGAGGCCTGCGGTCGTGGAGCTTCGAGGCCCATTGTAGCGGCCATCGTGCCCGGGGCCGGATCGGGGCGCCCGGGGCCGGCCCCGGGCCGGCGCCCGTTTCCCCTCCGGCGGGCTGCCGCCCCGGCCGCCCGGTCTCAGGTGCGCACCTCCTGGCGCTGGAAGCACACGTATCCCGCCGTGAACAGCACCAGCACCGCCGCGATCAGGCCGGTGAACTGGGGCCAGACGATGGCCAGGCTCTCGGACAGGGGCAGCGGGGCGCCCAGCAGCGCGCCCTGGATCTGCGACAGGAACACCGGCCCCAGGCTGCGGGTGGCCGGGCTCAGCAGGGTGATGGCGGTGTCGCTGAACAGCGCCGCGGGCGAGACGCGCATCAGGCCCTGCTGCCAGGCCACGGTGTCCATGTCCATCCCGCCCGAGAGCAGCGTCGCCAGGTCGGGCGGCGCGATCGCCTGCGCGATGGCGGGCGCCAGCATCGGCCACAGCAGGGCGGTGAACAGCCACAGGCCCAGCGCGACCAGCGCCGAGGTCGAGGCCGAGCGGAACACGACCGAGCACAGCAGCGCCAGGGCGAGCCAGACCCCCGCATAGGCCAGGGCCGCGCAGAGGAAGGCCAGCGAGCGCAGCACCTCCTCGCCGCTGGGCGGCACGCCCAGCAGGATGAGCCCCGCGCCCATGACCAGCAGCCACAGGCACACCAGGCAGATCGCCAGGGCCGCGAGCCCCGCGAGGAACTTGCCCAGCAGCAGGGCATCGCGATAGATGGGCTGGGACAGGATGCGGCTCATGGTGCGATGGCTGTATTCGCCGTTGATCGCATCGAATCCCAGGCCGATCGCCACCAGCGGGATCAGGAAGCCCAGCAGCGCCGCGAAGGAGGGCAGCGGCGCCTGCGCGTCGGTGAACAGGCGCAGGAACACGAAGGGATCCGAGGAGGTGGTCTGGCGGATGCCCTCGATGGCGCCGTACAGCGCGGCGGCGGCCGTCAGCACCACCAGCCATTCCAGGATGCGCATGCGCGCGCTGCCCATGTGGTCGGCCAGCTCCTTGGCCGTCACCGCGCCCAGCCCCTGCCAGGGCGAGCCTTCTCTGCGTGTGCTCATGTGCTTGCTCCCGTGCGGAAAGTGTGGCGATAGATGGCCTCGAGGCTGGGGACGTCCACGGCCAGCGATTGCAGGCCGGCGCCGGCCTCGATGGCGGCGCGGGCCGCCTCGGCGCGGACGTCGCCGGCGGCCTGCAGGACATACCGCCCCGGCTCCGGCACGTGGACGCGGCTGACGCCGGGCACGGTGGCGAGCGCCTCGCGGATGTCCGGCCCCGCGGCCGTGAGCCGGACCTCGTGGCTGTCGCCCAGCACCCGCCGCGCGAGCTCGTCGACCCGCCCCGCGAGAGCGATGCGCCCGGCATTGAACAGCGCCACGCGGTCGCATATGCGCTGCACCTGGTCGAGCAGGTGCGAGGACAGCAGGATGGTGGCCCCGTCGGCGCGCAGCTCCTCGATGAGTTCGAGGAAGGACTCGGTGGATTGCGGGTCCAGGCCCGAGGTGGGCTCGTCGAGGATGGCGATCGGGGCGCGCTTCATGATGATCTCGGCGAGCCCCAGGCGGCGGCGCATGCCGTGGGAAAAGGACCCCACGCGCTGCCGGGCGTGTTCGGCGAGGCTCACGCGCTCGAGCGCCTCCATGATGCGCGCGTCGCGCTCGCCGGGCTCGATGCCCAGCAGTCTCGCCGTGTAGCGCAGATTGTCCAGCGCCGTGAGCTGATCGTAGAAGCCGACGGAGTCCGGCATGTAGCCCACGCGGCGCTTGACCTTCAGCGGATTGCGCTGCGGGTCCTCGCCGAGGATGCGGACCGTCCCCTGGGTCGCCTCGGTCAGACCGAGCAGGATCAGGATGGTCGTGGTCTTGCCCGCGCCGTTGGGCCCGAGCAGGCCGAAGACCTCGCCCGCGCCCACCTCGAAGCCGATCTCGTGCAGCACGGTGCGCCGGCCGTAGCGCTTGCCCAGTCCCTGGGCGGTGATGACGGGCGCGTTCATCGCCGGCCGTACCTTGCGACCGCCCCGATCAGCACCAGCAGGGCGATGGCGATGAGGATGGCGCCGCTCACGCCCCACAGGCTCGAGGTCGTCACCGAGACCCGCAGGTCGCCCTGGGCCGACTGGCCCTGGGAGCGCGCCGAGAGCTTGACCATGTAGTCGCCGGCGAGCGACTGGGAGGAGGGCGTGATGTGCGCCTGGACCTCGGCGGTCTTGCCCGGGTCGATCCGCTCGATGCGGGCCGGCTCGAAACTGAGCTTCCAGCCCGAGGGGGCGGTGCCGTCCAGGGCGATGTCCTGGGCGGCGGCGGTGCCGCTGTTGCGGATCTCGAGGGGCACCGTCGAGGTCTCGCGGATCTGGGCGCTGGCGCTCATCAGCCCGTCGCGGCCCGAGAGGTCGAGCTGCGGCTGTCCGGTGATGTCGAGCTTGAGGTCGGTGCTGGCCGAGACGCCCGCCGCCGACACGGTGACCTTGATGGGATGCTCGCCCGAGGCCGCCATGGCGGGAGGACGCACGTGCAGCTTGACGTCCTTGGACTCGCCGGCCTTGATCGGCACGGCGCTGACCTGCTGGCTGCCGTAGCCTTCCGTGAACGAGGTGTCATAGTATTGCGGCGCCTGGGCCTCGAGGCTGGCGAGCACGTCCTCGCCGCTGTCGTTCTTGATCTTCAACTGGAAGTCGAAGGAGGTCTTGGTCGAGCCGGTGAGCTGCGGCAGGTCGGACTGGATCGACAGCTTGGGCGGCAGCCGGTCGGCAAGCGTGACGTCGATCGGCAGGCTGAGCTGGCGCTGGCCGCCGTCGGCGTGCACCACCAGCGTGTGGGTGGACGCGTCCTTCGATTGAGGGATATCAAGGCGCAATTGCAGGGAAAGCGTATCGTTGGCCGCGGGCATGGCCGAGGCCACCGGCCGGCCGCCCCCCAGCAGGCTCGCCTTCCAGCCTTCGGGCACGCCCGAGACGGACAGCGACAGGCGCTCGGGCGGGGTGCCGTGGTTGTGCAGGCTCAGGCCGATGTTCGAGGTCGTTCCCGCCTGCAGCGTCACCGACGGATAGTCGCTGGTCAGGTAGATTCCCGCCGGGGCGGTGTCCGCGGCCCATGCGGCCGCGGCTTGCAGCCACAGCGCGCAGGCTGCGGCGAGTATCGCGAGGGATTTGTGCATGATGGGGTCGAGTCTCCTGTTGGGTGGTTGGGTCAAACCGTTTTCCCAAATGACCAGAAATCCTTGTTGCGAGTTTCATCCATTTTGTATCCACCTGTTTCTTGGATTGCCAATCGGGGGCTTTCGAGGCCGGCGGCCAGGATTCATTCTCGTTCGCGTCATATAATTGAGAATCGTTCCCATTCCTGATAGAATCATCCGGCTTCGCGCTCCTGATCTCACACCCACACGCATGCCCATCGGTTCGACACCCCGTTTTCCGCTCCAGAGGCTGGCCGCCGCGATCGTGGCGGTGGGCCTGCATGCGGCCGTGCTGGCGATGGCGCTGTCCACGACGGTCGACCAGGTGGCGCCGGGCGTGGAGGAAGCCCTCGACGTCCAGTTCGTCGAGCTCGGGCCCGCCGTCGAGCCGGTGGCCGAACCGTCCGCCGAGCCCGCGGTGGAACCTCAGCCCGAACCCGAGCCCGAGGTCGAGGCCCCGCCGGAACCCGAGCCCGAGCCGGTGGTCGAGCCCGAGCCCGAACCCGAGCCGGTGGTCGAGCCGCCGCCCGAGCCGGAACCCGAACCCGAGCCGGAACCGGAGCCCGAGCCGGTGCCCGAACCCGAGCCCGAGGCGATCGTCGAGCCGCCCAAGCCCGAGCCCCCGCCCAAGCCCGAGCCGCCGCCCAAGCCCAAGCCGAAACCCAAGCCCGTGGTCCACAAGCCGGCGCCAAAGCCGGCGCCCAAGCCTGCGCCCAAGCCGGCCATTGCCGCCGCGCCCGGCCCCAGCGCCCCCGCCGCCATGGCGCGCGGCGAGCGCGCCGCGGTGGATCCCGACCGGCCGCGCACCATCGGGCGGGTCGATTACCTGGGCCGGCGCCCGAGCCCGATCTATCCACGCCTGTCCGAACGCCGCGGCGAGCAGGGCCGCGTGGTGCTGCGCGTGCTGATCTCCCCGCAGGGCGGCGTGGCCAACGTGGCCGTGCACCGCTCCTCGGGCTATCCGCGCCTGGACCAGGCCGCCATCGACGCGATGCGCACGGCGCGGTTCCGCCCATACACCGAGAACGGGATCGCCTACAAGGCGCTCGTCGACATTCCTTTCGATTTCGTTTTATAGGACACACCGCCATGCTCGAGTTCATGAGTGACGCCTTGCACATCCTGGCGCAGGTGGCCGGGCCCGATGGCGCGGCCGCCGCCGCGAGAGTCGCGCAGCCGCTGGCCCAGTCCGCCGCGCCCCTGGCGGACACGGCGGCGTCCCTGTCCCATGCCGCCGCGCCCGTGGCCGGTGCCGCCGTTCCGCTGCTGCCGGCGGCGCCGACGCCGGCCGACCTGGGGCCGGGCGGCCTGGGGATCTTGCACTTCGTGTCGCAGAGCGACATGGTGGGCAAGTCGCTGTTCGTCTTCCTCTTGCTGATGTCGCTGGCGAGCTGGTACCTGATCCTGTCGAAGTCCCTGACGCATCTGCGCATCCGCCGGCGCTCGGCCAAGTTCCTGACCGAGTTCTGGGCCGCGAGCTCGCTCGAGCAGGTCGAGAACGAGATCTCCACGCACGGTGCCGAGGAGCCCTTCGCCCACCTCGCGAGCCATGCCATCCACGCCCGCAAGCACCATGCGAAGTACGGCGCGATGAAACTCGAGGAGAGCGGCTCGACGGCCGCCTTCGTCACCCGCACCATCCGCAAGGTGATCGACGAGGAGACCGCGCGCCTGGAAAACGGCCTGACGCTGCTCGCCTCGGTCGGCTCGACGGCGCCTTTCGTGGGCCTGTTCGGCACGGTGTGGGGCGTGTACCATGCGCTGCTGAGCATCAGCATGTCCGATGGCGTGACGATCAACCGGATCGCGGGCCCGGTGGGCGAGGCGCTGATCATGACGGGCCTGGGCCTGGCGGTGGCGATCCCGGCGGTGCTGGCCTACAACGCCTTCGTGCGCGCCAACCGTGTGTACCTGGCCAACCTGGACGCGTTCGCCCACGACCTGTTCACCTTCCTGTCCACCGGCCAGCAGGTCGCGGAAAACGGCCATGAACGCGGCCGCCACAGCCACATCAACCTGGCGGCCTCCTCCACCATCACCGCCCGGGGAGCCTGACATGGCGTTCGGCGGCTTCGACTCCAAGGGTCCGTCGAGCACCATGTCGGAAATCAACATGGTGCCCCTGATCGACGTGATGCTGGTGCTGCTGGTGATCTTCATCATCACCGCGCCGCTGCTCAGCCATTCCATCCGCATCGACGTGCCGCAGGTCAGCGCGCAGCCCGTCGAGCAAGAGCCCGTCGTGGTGGACCTGGCCATCGATCCCCGCGGCGACGTCTTCTGGAACGAGCAGCCGGTGGCGATGGAGGACCTGGCCGCGCGCTTCGCCCAGGAGGCGGCGCGCGATCCGCAGCCCCAGGTGCGCATCCGGGCCGACCTCGACACACGCTACGCCGTGCTCGCCGAGATCATGGGGGCCGCGCGCAAGGCGGGGATCAAGCGCCTGGGCTTCATCACCCGGCCGGGCGACCCGGCGGCGCCCGCCCGCTAAGCCCTTGAATCCGCCCGCTTTCTTCAGGACCGTGTCAGGAATGTAACGCGCGCCGGCGGGCGCTGTGTGCGCGTCCGGCTTCGGGCTAGAATCACGGCATGCGAGTGCTAGTGATCGAAGACGATACGACCCTGGGTCATGCCCTGCGCGAGTTCCTGGGCGACCAGGGCTATGCCGTGGATTGGCTCAAGGAAGGCGACCGCGTCGAGGGCGCCGTCGCGGGCCAGGCCTATGACCTCCTGCTGCTGGACCTCAACCTCCCCGGCCTGCCCGGGCTCGAGGTGCTCAAGCGCCTGCGGGCCGCGGGCAACCAGGTGCCGGTGCTGATCCTCACGGCGCGCGATGGCCTCGAGGACCGCGTCGCGGGGCTGGACGCCGGCGCCGACGACTACGTGACCAAGCCCTTCGAATTGCCCGAGCTCGCCGCGCGCGTGCGCGCCTTCGCCCGCCGGCGCGCCGGCACGGCCCGGACGCTGCTCGAGTGCGGGCCGCTGAGCTTCGACACGGTCGATCGCCAGGTGCGTGTCGACGGCACCCGGCTGTCCCTCTCGGTGCGCGAGCTCTCCGTCCTCGAGATGCTCATGGCCCGCCCGGGGCGGGTCGTGACCAAGCAGCAGATCGTCAATTCCCTGTCCGCCTGGGATGCCGATTTCAGCGAGAACGCGGTCGAGGTCTACATCTACCGCCTGCGCAAGCGGCTGGACGGCACCGGCGCCAGCATCCAGACCGTGCGCGGATTCGGCTACCTGCTCGACGCCGATCGTGCCCAATAGCAGCCATGCGCCGGCGGCCTCGGGCCGCCGGGACGAGGCCGCGCGGGCCGGCGGCCTGTTCGGGCGGCTGATGCCCCGGGGCTCGCTGGCGCGGCACCTGGTCCAGCGCCTGCTGCCCGCCCTGGTGATCCTGGTGCTCATCGACCTGGTGGCGACCTGGTTCATGACGCGCGGCATCACCGCGAACGCCTGGCTGCTGCGCGACCTGTTCTGGACCATGGTCTTCAGTCAGGTCTTCCTGGTGATCCTGTTCGCCTGGGTCCTGATCTCGGGCATCCGTTCCGAGCTCGCGTCCATCAACCGCCTGTCCGACGAAATCCGCCAGCGTTCGGTCGACGACCTGCAGCCGCTGGACCAGACCGGCCTGCCGACCGAGATCGCCCCGCTGGTGATCCGCTTCAACGGCCTGCTGCGGGGGCTGGACGACGCCATGCAGGCCCAGCGCCGCTTCATCGGCCACGCGGCGCACCAGTTGCGCACGCCCCTGGCGGGCCTGAAGCTCGAATCCGAGCTGATGCTCGCGCGTGACCTGCCCGATGACGTGCGCGAGCGCGCCGAGCGGATCAAGCAGGTCAGCGACCGCATGATCCGGCTGGGCCAGCAGCTCCTGATCCTGGCGCGCGCCGACCACTCGGCGCGTCCGCGCGACCGCTTCACGCGCATGGACCTGTGCGAATGGATGCGCCACGCGGGATCCGAATGGCTGGGCGCCGCGCGCGAGCGGCGGCTCGACCTGCAGTTGACGGCGCCCGACGGGCCGGTCTGGATCGACGGCGATCCGCTGCTGCTGGGCGAACTGCTCGGCAACCTCATCGACAATGCGCTGCGCTACGGCGCGGGGGCCACGCGGGTGACGCTGCGCATCGCCGCGAACCCGCCCTCGTTCACCGTCGAGGACGACGGCGCGGGCATCGACGCCGAGGACGGCGAGCGCGTGTTCGAGGCCTTCTACAGGTCCGCGGGCGCCTCGCAGGAGGGGTCCGGGCTGGGCCTGGCGATCGTGCGCGAGATCGCCCGGGCGCACGGCGCCTGGTGGAAACTCGCCAGCCGCCCCGAGTTTCCCGGCACCCGCGTGACGATCGTCTTTCCGGGCCCCCGCCGGGGGGCCCGCCTGACCCGGAACGAGTCGGCCGATGACTCCGCCTATGCTAAACAATCCTGATTCGCGGGCGTCCTCGCCCCGGGCCGCGCTGATGATCGGGGCGCTGGGGGTGGTGTACGGGGACATCGGCACCAGCCCGCTGTACACCATGAAAGTCGCCCTCACGGGCGCCGGGCAGCCCGACGAGGGGCACATCCTGGGCGTGCTGTCCATCCTGTTCTGGATGCTGGTGGTGGTGGTCTCGCTCAAGTACGTGACCTGCATCCTGCGGGCCGACAACCGCGGCGAGGGCGGGACGCTCGCCCTGATGGAGCTCGCGGGGCGCGGACGATCCGCCAAGGTGCGCTGGCGGCTGATGATACTGGGCCTGATCGGCGCCAGCCTGTTCTACGGCGACAGCATGATCACACCGGCGATCTCGGTGCTTTCGGCGGTCGAGGGCATCGGCGTGGTCTCGCATACCCTGGATCCGTGGGTGGTGCCGGTCTCGGTGATCGTGCTGGTGGCCCTGTTCATGGTCCAGGCGCGCGGCACGGGCACGGTGGGCCGGCTCTTTGGTCCGGTCATGCTGCTGTGGTTCCTCACCCTGGGCGTGCTGGGGGGCTGGCGCATCCTCCAGCTGCCCCACGTGCTGCAGGCCGTCAATCCCCTGTGGGCCTTGCGCTTCATCGGCGTGGCGCCCTGGGAAACCTTCGTCGCCCTGGGCTCGCTGGTGCTGGCGCTGACCGGCGCCGAGGCGCTGTACGCCGACATGGGCCACTTCGGGCGGCCCGCCATCCGGCGGGCCTGGTTCTGGATGGTGCAGCCTTCGCTGGTCCTGTGCTATTTCGGGCAGGGGGCGCTGCTGCTGGACGATCCGGCGGCCATCCGCAACCCCTTTTTCCTGCTCGCCCCCGAGTGGGGCCTGGTGCCCCTGGTGGGCCTGGCCACGGTGGCCACCGTGATCGCCTCGCAATCCGTGATTTCCGGGGCGTTCTCGGTGACCCGCCAGGCGGTGCAGCTCGGCTACTGGCCGCGCATGGTGATCCAGCACACCTCCGCGCGCGCCGAGGGCCAGATCTACCTGCCGCGCGTCAACTGGCTGCTGATGTCTGCCGTGCTGGTCCTGGTGCTGGCCTTCGGATCCTCGGACCGCCTGGCGCACGCCTATGGCTTCGCCGTGACGGGCACCATGCTGATGACCTCGGTGCTGGCCTTCGCCGTCCTGCCCCGGGGCGCGCATGGCGCGCGCCGCGTCGCGTGGCTCGCGCTGATCGGCGTGTTCCTGCTGATCGACATCCTGCTGTTCTCGTCGAACACGCTCAAGATCCACGAGGGCGGCTGGCTGCCCCTGTGCGTGGGGCTCGCGCTGCTCACCCTGATGGTCACCTGGAAACGCGGCCGCCAGCAGATCCACGACTTGCTGGCCGGCGACCAGCAGCCCCTGGCCGAGTTCATGGAGGGGCTGGAGCGCTATCCGCCCATCCGGGTGCCCGGCACGGCGGTGTTCATGAGCATGATCGTGGGCACGGTGCCGCCCGCGCTGCTGCACAATCTCAAGCACAACAAGGTCCTGCACGAGCAGGCCCTGTTCCTCACGATCGAGAGCGCCGGCGTGCCCTACGTCCCCTTCAGCGAGCGGCTGCGCCTCGAGCGCGTCAGCCGCAGTAGCTGGCAGGCGGTGGCGCGCTGGGGCTTCAAGCAGGAACCCAACGTGCCGCAGGTGATCGAGCAGATCGCCCAAGAGGTGCCCGAACTGGAACTCGATCCCATGCGGGTGTCCTACTTCCTCTCGCGCCAGACCGTCATCGTGGTGCGCAAGCGACCCTGGCTGGATCTCTGGCAGCGGCGGCTGTTCGCCCTGATGGCGCGCAACGCCAGCCGCAGCACGCGCTTCTACAAGATCCCGCCCAACCGCGTGGTGGAAATGGGCATGCAGACGGAACTGTAACGTCCGCGCAGCGGGGGCCTTGCGAGACCCCCGGTCCACGCCGGAAGGGCCCCGCAGCGGCTCGGACCGGCCTCTCGCCGCGAACACGCAAGACTGCCCGCGGCGCGCTCGGGCGCCGCGGGCACTGCCGCTCAGTTCATCGGAGCGGGGGCGGTCGTCGCGGGCATCGGCGCGGTCGTCGCCGGCATCGGCGCCGTCGACGCGGGCGCCGGTATCGTCGACGTGGTTCCCGGCATCGTCGCGGGCGCGGGGATGGTGATCGTGGTCTCGCGCATCACGCCGCCTCCCAGGACCGAGCCCTGGGTCACCGTGCCCGTTTCCATCAGCGTCAGGCAGTCCTGGCGCTGGTCGGGGGGCAGGGCGTTGCAGCGCGCGGTGCGATTGGCGTTTTCGGCCTGCGAGGCCGGCGCCGTCAGATTGCCGCGGCGAGAGGCCTCGAGCGCGGCCCCGGCCTCACGCAGGCAGGCTTTCTGGTCGATGCCCGGGGTGGAATGGCAGCGCTGGACGTCGGCCTGGTACTGGGCCTCGGCCGAGTCCGCCGCATGGGCGAGGGGGGACGACAAGATGGCGGCGCCCAGACAGAGGGCGATCAGGCCGGGGACGCGCCCCGGTGTCGGAATGTGCATGATGGATCCTCCTTGCTCGAATCGGCCCGAGGGTTTCGGGCCGTGCCATGATGATCCAGTGTACGGGTTTGCCCTAGGGTGTGTGTAACAAAGTCATTCCCTACGCCGCCCGCCCTGGCGGTGGATCGCGCTCTGCATCAATAAAATCGCGGTGACGGGCGCCGTCATGATCAGAAACAGGGTGATCAGGAATTCATGGAAGACCGGGCGGCCCTGCAGGGTGCTGGCGACCAGGGTGGAGGCCAGCACCATGCAGAACACGCCCAGCGTCATGCCCAGCGTCGGCGCGTGCATGCGCTCGTAGAAACTGCGCAGGCGCAGCAGGCCCAGCGATCCGATGAGGGTCAGCACGCCGCTGGCGACGATCAGCAGGGCGGCGGGCAGGGCGATCCAGGCGGGGATGTCGTTCATGGCTCGATCACCTCGCCGCGCAGCAGGAACTTGGCGAGCGCCGCCGACCCGACGAAGCCGAACAGCGCGATCAGCAGGGCGACGTCGAAATACAGCCCCTCCTCGAAGCGCAGCCCCAGCACCAGCAGGATCAGCATGCCGTTGATGTAGACGGTGTCCAGGGCGAGGACCCGGTCCTCGGCGCTCGGGCCGCGCATCAGCCGCAGCGCGGCGCACAGCAGCCCGAGCGAGAAGCACAGCAGCGCGAAGGCGCCGGCCCAGTTCAGCAGCAAGAGCGTCATTCGAAGATCTCCATCAGGGGGGCCTCGTAGCGGTCCTGGATCGTGCGGGTCCAGGCCTCGCGGTCCTGCAGGTCGAGCACATGCAGGGTCAGGACGTGGGTCCGCTCGTCCAGGCCCGACCACACCGTGCCCGGGGTGAAGGTGATGATGCACGCCAGGGCGGCCAGGCCGTGCGGGTCGCGCATCCGCAGCGGGATGTCGAGAAAGCCGGGCGCGGCCTGCGCGCGGTCGCCGAGGAGGATGCGCCGGCTGACCGCGATGTTGGATTCGGTGATGTCGGCCGCGACGTGCGCGATCAGGCGCAGGGCGGTCCAGGGATGGGACAGGCGGGCGCGCACCGGCCGCAGGCCCGGCGCGAGCAGGCTCAGGACCAGGGCGATCGCCACGCCCAGCGCCAGGTTGCCCGCCGACAGGCTGTCGTTGAGCAGCAGCCACAGGATGAGCAGCAGGCAGGGCAGCGGCAGGAATCGCAGCATCCTCCTCATCGCGGGCCCCCGCCGTTGGCCGAGGGCACCTGCGGGCGCAGGGGATCCTGCCGCAGCACCGCCCGCACGTAGTGGCCCGGCTGGTCGAGGTAGTGCGCCGTGTCCTCGAGGTAGGCCATGGCAGGGCCGGCCTTCCAGGTGAGGCCCGCGCACGCCAGCAGCAGGACGCTGATCGGCGCCGCCTCGCTCAGGCGCAGGCGCGGCACGTGGATGTCGTCGGGTATCCAGAACAGCCGCACCCCGCTGCGGCTGAGCGCGATCAGGCAGGCGATGCCCGAACCCAGCATCGCGCCCACCAGCAGCCAGACGTTGAGGGTGGGCGCGCCGAACTCGGCCGTGCGCAGCGCCGCCGACAGCAGCGAGAACTTGGCGACGAAGCCCGACAGGGGCGGCAGCCCGATGATCAGCAGCGCGCAGGCGATGAAGCTCAGCCCCAGGAAGGCCATGGCCGCCGGCACCGGCATGCCGACGACGTCCTCGGACAGGTCCGCGCGCTCGGGGTCGTCGAGGTCGAAGGCCTCGAGGCTGATCGCCAGCAGGTCCGAGCCGAAGGACTGCGTGCGCCCCACCAGCTCGAGCAGCAGGAACAGGGCGCCCAGCGCCAGGACCGAGCTGACCAGGTAATACAGGGCGGGGCCGGTGAGCGTGACGCCCGGCATGCCCAGCGCGGCGAACAGCGTGCCCGAGGACACGATGATGGCGTAGGCGGCGATGCGCTCGGGCTGGGTGCTGGCGATCATTCCCAGCGAGCCGAAGGCCAGCGTGGCGATGCCCGCCGGGAACATCCAGGCGCCGCCGAAGGCCGCCGGCGCGCCGGCCGGCAGCAGCAGCGAGCCGATGCGCAGCAGCGCGTAGATGCCGACCTTGGTCATGATCGCGAACAGCGCGGCCACGGGCGCGCAGGCCTGGGCGTAGGCGCCGGGCAGCCAGAAATTCAGGGGCCAGGCGGCCGCCTTGATCAGGAAGGCGATCCCCAGCATGGCCGCCGCCGCGTCGAACAGGCGGCGGTCGGCCTCGGCCAGGGCATGGACGCGCAGGGCCAGGTCGGCCATGTTGAGGGTGCCGGTCAGGCCGTAGATCATGGCCAGCGCGATCAGCAGCAGAAAGGAGGCGATCAGGTTGATCCCGATGTAGTGCAGGCCCGCGCTGACCCGCTGCTTGCCCGAGCCGTGCAGCATCAGGCCGTAGGAGGCGGTCAGCAGGATCTCGAAGCAGACGAACAGGTTGAACAGGTCGCCCGCGAGGAAGGCGCCGTTCAGGCCCATCAGCAGGAGCTGGAACAGCGCGTGGAAATGGGCGCCCGCGCGGTCCCAGCGGGCCGTGGCGTAGACCCAGCAGCACGCGCCCAGCAGGACGGTGAGGGCCAGCATCAGGGCCGAGAGGCGGTCCACGACGACGACGATGCCGAAGGGGGCCGGCCAGTCGCCGACCAGGTAGACGCCCACGCCGTCCGGCCATGGCCCGTGCGCCGTGCCGCTGGTGGCGGCGAGCAACTGCGCCGCGACGATGGCCTGCAGGACCAGGGAGGCCGCCGAGATCGCCAGGCGCACGCCGCGCTGGCCGTCGCGCGCGAGCAGCATCAGCGCGGCGGCCAGCAGCGGGATCAGCACCGGCAGCACCGGCAGGTGGTGGCTCCAGCTCACGGGCGATGCTCCTCCCCGTCGACGTGGTCGGTGTCGGACAGTCCGCGCGAGGCGAGCAGCACGACCAGGAACAGCGCCATGGTGGCGAAGCCGATGACGATGGCCGTCAGCACCAGGGCCTGGGGCAGGGGGTCGGCGTAGTGGCTGGGGTCGGCCGCCCACTGGGTGTCGATGACCGGCGGCGCGTCGAGGCGGATGCGGCCCATCGAGAAGATGAACAGGTTCACCGCGTACGACAGCAGCGCCAGCCCCATGATGAACTGGAAGGTGCGGGGGCGCAGCAGCAGCCAGATGCCGGAACCCGCCAGCACCCCGATCGCGCAGGCCAGTATCCATTCCATGTCAGCCCGCCTCCGGTTCGGCCGCGGCGCTGTCGGGAGGCAGCTTGCGGTAGAAGCGCAGCGACTGGTGGGCGAGCGCGATGATCATCAGCACGGTGGCCCCGACCACCAGCATGTACACGCCCACGTCGAACAGCAGGGCGCTGGACAGGTGCACGGCGCCCACGGCCGGCAGGAGGAGGTCCACGCTGTAGGCCGACAGCAGCGGCTGGCCGGCCCACCAGACGCTCATGGCCGCCAGGCCCGCCACGAGCAGGCCCAGGCCGATCCAGGCCTGCGGCCGGATGAGGGGACGCGCCTCGACCCACAGCACGCCGCCCACCATGTATTGCAGGATGATGCCGGTGGCCATGATCAGGCCGGCGACGAATCCGCCGCCGGGCAGGTTGTGGCCGCGCAGCAGGAAATACAGGGAAATCAGGGTGGACACCGGCAGCAGCAGGCGCACCAGGACGGCGGGCATGCGCATCAGGCCGTCGGGCAGCGGCGCCTGGATGTCGGGCTCGACGAAGGTGGCCGCCGTGCCGGCCGCCGCGCTGCGCTGGCGCAGGGGCGCGGCGATGGTCTCGGCCGGCGGGCGGAAGCGGCGCAGCAGCGCGTAGACGCTGAGCGCCACGATGCCCACCACCGTGATCTCGCCGAAGGTGTCGAAGCCGCGGAAGTCCACCAGGATCACGTTGACCACGTTGGCGCCGCCGCCCAGCGGCAGGGCCTGCTCGATGAAGAACCCCGACACGCCCTGCGGGGAGGGCCGGGTCATCATCGCGTAGGCGAGCAGCGCCAGGCCGGCGCCCCCGAGGATGGCGACCCCCAGGTCGCGCATCCGGCGGATGGCGGTCAGCCGCGCGGTCGGGCCGGGGAATTCCTCGATGCGCGGCGGCAGCCAGCGCAGGCCCAGCAGGATCAGCACCGTGGTGACGACCTCGACGGCGAGCTGGGTCAGGGCGAGGTCGGGCGCCGACAGCCATGCGAAGGTGATGCTGGTCACCAGGCCCGCCGCGCCGGCCAGCATGAGGGAGGCCGCGCGGTGGTACTTGGCCTGGTGGGCCGCCGCGAGCGCGCAGGCGCCGCCCGCCAGCCACATCAGGCCGAAGGCGCCCTGGGGCGGGGTGTCCAGCGGGCCCCGCCACCAGCCGCCCTGCCACAGCGGCAGCGCGGCCACGCCCAGGGTCGACAGGACGAGCAGCAGCACCTGGGGCTGCAGGCGCTGGGTCTGGAGCACGCCCAGCAGGCGCGCGGACCAGTCGTCGATGGCCTCGAGCGTGGCCTCGAAGGTGTGCCGGCCGTCCAGGCGGTAGATCAGGGGCGCGCGGCCCGGATGGCGGCGATCGCGGTCGCGCAGCAGCCAGTGCAGCAGGATGCCGCCCGCCATGGCGATCAGGCTCATCACCAGGGGGAGGTTCAGGCCGTGCCAGACGTGCAGGTTGTAGGGCGGCAGGCGCGCGCCCAGCAGGGCGCTCATGGCCATTCCCAGGATCCCGCCCAGCGTGGCGCCGGGCAGGATCCCGACGATCAGGCAGATCAGCGTCAGCAGCGTGCACGGGATCAGCATGCGCAGCGGCGGCTCGTGCGGCGTGCGCGGCAGGTCGTGAGCGGGCGGCCCGAAGAAGACCTGCAGGATGAAGCGCAGCGAATACGCCACGCTGAAGGCGCTCGCCACCACGGCCACCGTCGGCAGGCCCCAGCGGCTCGCCCAGTGCCCCGCGACGAACACGGTCTCGGCGAAGAACATTTCCTTGGAAATGAAGCCGTTGAGCAGGGGCACGCCCGCCATCGCGGCCGCCGACACCATGGCGAGCGTCGCGGTCAGCGGCATGAGCGTGCGCAGGCCCGAGAGGCGCGTCAGGTCGCGCGTGCCGCTCTCGTGGTCGACGATGCCCGCCGCCATGAACAGCGAGGCCTTGAAGGTGGCGTGGTTGACGATGTGGAAGACCGCGGCGACCAGCGCCAGCGGGCTGTTCATGCCCAGCAGCAGCGTGATCAGGCCCAGGTGGCTGATCGTCGAATAGGCGAGCACGCCTTTCATGTCCTTCTGGAAGGTCGCCGCGTAGGCGCCCAGGAGCAGCGAGCACAGGCCCGCGCCGCCGATGGTCCAGGTCCACCAGTCGGTGCCGGCGAAGACCGGCCAGAAGCGCGCCAGCAGGAACACGCCCGCCTTGACCATGGTGGCCGAGTGCAGGTAGGCCGAGACGGGCGTGGGGGCCGCCATGGCGTTGGGCAGCCAGAAATGGAAGGGGAACTGGGCGCTCTTGGTCAGGGCGCCCAGCGCGAGCAGGATCAGCAGGATGGGATACCAGCGGTGCTCGCGGATGAGGCTGCCCGAGGCCAGGACCTCGTCGAGGTCGTAGCTGCCGACGATGTGGCCGATGATGAGCATGCTCGCGAGCAGGCAGAAGCCGCCGGCGCCGGTCACCAGCAGGGCCATGCGGGCCCCCCGGCGCGCGTCCATGCGGTGGTGCCAGTAGCCGATGAGCATGAAGGACGACAGGCTGGTGAGCTCCCAGAACACCAGGAGCTGGATGAGGTTGCCCGAGAGCACCACGCCCAGCATGGCGCCCATGAAGCTCAGCAGGAAGGCGAAGAACCGCGGCGCCGGGTCCTGGTCGGACAGGTAATAGTGGGCGTACAGGGCGATGAGGGCGCCCATCGCGGTGATGATGACGGCGAACAGCCAGGCGTAGCCGTCGATGCGCAGGGTGATGTCCACGCCCTGCGTGGGAATCCACGGAATCCGGATCTTGACCACGTCGAAGGCCAGCATCTCGGGCGTGAGCGCCAGCACCATCCCCAGGCAGGCGAGCGCGCACAGCCCCGCCAGCCAGGCTCCGCTGCGGCGCGCCGACGCCGGCAACAGCGCCGCGCACAGACTGCAGGCGAAGGGCAAGGTCAGGATGAGCGTCAGGAGCATGAGGGGGAATGCTGCGGATCCGGGGCAAGAGCGCTTATGATACGTGATGTTCGAGGTTTGATTCGCATCAAGGCCGTTCCTCGGGTCAGGCCCGACAATTCGGTCTCGCCCATCAGACCCTGCGAGCATCCACCCCGACCGCGTTCAGGAGCCAGGCATCACCATGAGCAGCACACAGACCGATGGCCGCCGCGCCCCGGATACGATCTCGTTCCCCGACATCGAGATCTCCGAGGACCTGATCCGCCGCTTCGACCGCTCGGGCCCGCGCTACACCTCCTACCCCACCGCCGACCGCTTCCGTTCCGGCTACACCGAGCAGGACTACCTGGGGCACCTGGCGCGCCGGGCCGCCGCCGACGCCGCGCCGCCCCTGTCCGTCTACGTCCACCTGCCGTTTTGCGAGTCGCTGTGCTATTTCTGCGCCTGTAACAAGATCATCACCCAGGACCACAGCCGCTCGGCCGAGTACCTGGGCTACCTCTACCGCGAGCTCGAGCTCGTCGGCGCGCGCCTGGGGCGCCACCGCCGGGCCATCCAGCTCCACCTGGGCGGCGGCACGCCGACCTTCCTCTCGGATGCCGAGCTGGCCGAGCTCATGGTCCAGTTGCGCCGCCATTTCGAGTTCACGCCCGACGCCGAACTGGGCGTCGAGATCGATCCGCGCACCGTCAGCGCGCAGTCGCTCGCCATGCTGGCCGGCCTGGGCTTCAACCGCTGCAGCTTCGGGGTGCAGGACTTCGATCCCCGCGTCCAGGAGGCCGTCCACCGGGTGCAGCCCTACGAGATGGTGCGCACCGCCATCGAGGCCAGTCGCGACAACGGCTTCGAGTCGATCAACGCCGACCTGATCTACGGGCTGCCGAAACAGACCCTCGAGAGCTTCAGCCGCACGCTCGACCAGTTGGCCGAGCTCTCGCCCGACCGGATCGCCCTGTACAACTATGCGCACCTGCCCGACCGCTTCAAGGCCCAGCGCCTGATCCGCGCCGAGGACCTGCCCTCGGCCGAGACCCGGCTGCAGATCTTCCTGATGTCGCTGCGCCGCCTGCTCGAGGCGGGCTACGTCTACATCGGCCTGGACCATTTCGCCAAGCCCGACGACGAGCTCAACCGGGCGCGCCTGGACCGCAGCCTGCACCGCAATTTCCAGGGCTACACCACGCGCGCCGAGTGCGACCTGCTGGGCTTCGGCGTGTCGGCCATCGGCAAGGTGGGCGACGCCTACGTGCAGAACGAGCATTCCCTGAACGCCTATTGCAAGGCGGTGTCCGAGGGGCGCCTGCCGACCGACCGGGGTTTCGACCTCACGCGCGACGACGTGATCCGGCGCGAGGTCATCATGACGATCATGTGCAGCATGCCGCTGGATTTCGGCGCCTTCGAGGAACGGCACGGCCTGCCGTTCGCCGAGGCCTTCCGCGACGAGCTCGCGCGCCTCGAGCCCTACGCCGGGGCGGGCCTGATCGAGATCGCGGACGACGGCCTGCGCGTGCTGCCCAAGGGACGGCTGTTCGTGCGCGCCGTGGCGATGGTCTTCGACCGCTACCTCGGGCGGCCGACGGTCTCGACCTATTCCAAGCTGATCTAGCGCGGCCCCGGCGCCGCGGGAGATCCCCGTGCGGCGCCTAGCGGCGGGACGGCGGACGGGTCGGCGTGCGGATGAGGTAGATCGTGACGCCGATGCCGGGGATCAGCAGCAGCCAGCGCGCCCAGGGCACCGGCATGACCCAGGCCGAAAAGGCCAGGGACGGCCACATCAGCGCCAGGGCGATCAGCTTGCTGCGCAGGGGGATGCCGCGCCCCTCCTGGAAATCGCGGATGTAGGGGCCCAGGACGCGGTGCGACAGCAGCCAGCGGTGCATGCGCGGCGAGCCGCGCAGGAAGCAGAACGCCGCCAGCAGCAGGAAAGGCGTGGTGGGCAGCAGCGGAAGGAATACTCCCAGCAGGCCCAGGCCCAGGGACAGGGTGCCCAGGATGTTGAACAGGACACGGATCATTTGAAAAGAAGGGGAGGATCGACCGGACATGGCGACTCGTACGGATTCTAGCAGTGGAAAGCGGCGCGGCGTGCGCATCCAGGACCACCTGGCCCAGGTGCCCCTGTTCAATGAACTGCCTCCCGCCGAACTCGAGCCCATCGCCGCGGGCACCACCGAGGTGCACGTGGCGCGTGGCGACATCATCTTCCGGCGCGGCGAGCCCTGCCTGGGCTTCCACATCGTGATCTACGGCCAGATCAAGCTCATGTTCGTGTCCATGTCCGGCGATGAAAAGGTCGTGCGCCTGATCGGCCCCGGCGACAGCTTCGGCGAGGCCCTGATGTTCATGGGCAAGGACTACATCGTCACGGCCCAGGCCCTGGCCGATTCGCTGCTGCTGCACGTCGGGCGCGAGGCCCTGTTCGAGGAGCTCGAGCGGCGGCCGGCCATCGCCCGCAAGATGCTCGCCGGCCTGAGCCTGCGCCTGCACAGCCTGATGGGGGACGTCGAGGCATATTCCCTGCGCTCGGGCGCGCAGCGCGTGATCGGCTACCTGCTCAAGGGGCAGGCCGGCGACGATGGCGCGCCGTTCCGCCTCGAGACCAGCAAGGCGGTGATCGCCTCGCGCCTGAACCTCACGCCCGAGCACTTCTCGCGCATCCTGCGCGAGCTGAGCGACAAGCGCCTGATCCGCGTGCGCGGCCGCGAGATCACCGTCCTGGACGTGAGCGCCCTGGTCCATTACCAGGGCTAGCGCTTGCCGGACGCCGGCGCCGGCGTGGCGGGGGACGGGCCGGCCTTTGCGGGCGCGGCCGCCGCCAGGGGCAGCGCCGCCATGGTCCGCAGGGTGCGCCGGTAGGTCCGCAGGGCGAGGCCGACGTTCAGGGCCAGCCAGGCCGCCGAGGCGGCCAGCAGGCCGCCGGCCGCCCAGGCACAGCCCGGCAGGCCCAGCCCCGCGCCCAGCCAGGCCGCCACCGCCAGCACGTGGACAGCGAACTGCCCGTATGCGCGGCCCTCGGGCACGTAGGCGGCCATCTTGGGCATCACGCGCAGGTAGGCGCGAGCCTGCGCGGGATCGTGGTCCGGGATCACCATGCGGTCCTGCGCGTGCTTCCAGAGCAGGAAGGGCACGATCTTGTAGAGCATGCCGTTGACCGCCGACCACAGCGCGCCCACGATGATGCAGATGCCCAGGGTCAGCGGCGCGCGCGCGCCGCCGTCGCCGGTGAGCCAGATCCAGAGCGGGGCGCAGCCGAGGATGCACAGCATGGCGAGGCGCCAGAACCAGGTGGTGGGCTCGGCCTGCGGGCGCTTGCGGGTCTGGAGCAGGTGCCAGGTGGTGAGGGCGTGGACCACGTAGGCGGCCAGCAGCAGGAGCTCCACCGTCTCTCTCATGAGCCGCGGCAGGCCATCGGTGGCGTCCAGCGCCGTCCAGGCGAGCAGCAGCCCCGGGATGGCGAGGGGCAGCCAGCGCGTGAGGACCTTGGGGTAGATCTCGGTCACCTGGAAGATCGGGATGAGCTGGAAGGACAGGCCGATCAGCAGGAGGCCCGCCCAGCCGGCCAGCCCCCAGAGCGCGTGCCAGTCGATCAGCCCGGGCAGGCCGCGCCCGTGGCCCAGGGCGCCGGCCAGCGCCACGCCCAGCGCGGCCGTCAGGGCCAGGCCGGCGAGGGCGGCGCGCACCGGGACCAGGATTTCCCGCGCGCCCTTGTAGACCCGGCGGCGGTGGCGCCAGAGGGCGAGGCCGGCCGCGCCGACGAAGGCGGCCAGGCCCGCGCCCAGGAGGCCCGCGGCCGCCTGGAACGCCCAGGGGCGCATCGACAGGAAGGCCCAGGCCAGGCACAGCGTGCCCGTGGTGAGCAGGCCGTGGACCCGGGCCGAGACGCGCGCGGCCTGGGGAAAGGACACGTTGCAGGCCACCGGCAGGATCTGCATCATGGCGCCCAGCATGGCGCTGCCCAGGACCCCCAGGGTGAACAGGTGGGTCAGGGCGAGCGTGGCCGGCGCCCAGCGCGAGGCGAAGGCCTGGGGACCGGCCCAGAGGGCCAGCAGGCCGGCGAGCAGGGCGAAGGCCGGGACGTTGAGGAAGAAGGGCAGGGGCACCCGCAGGGCGGGCGTGTTGTCGAAGGCCAGGGCGCGCTGCATGGATCAGCGCCCGTGCGCGCCGCCCGGGGCCTCGCGCCAGATCGTCACGACGTAGTGGGTGCCCTCGAAGGCGATGTCGTGGGCGTAGCCGTTGCGCTCGAGGATCTGGTAGAGCGGGACGGGCTCGCGGTCGATGCGCATGCGCAGGCGCCGGCCGGGCGCCAGGCCGGCGAGGGCCTCGAGGCAGTGCTCCATGGGCTCCGGGGGAGCCATGCCGCGCACGTCGATGGTGACGTCGTCCGGTTCGTTCATGTCGGTGTCCTGTCGGAGGGGTCGCGCAATACCTTACACGATTGCGCGGAGGCGGGCATCCAAGACCCTGCCCGTCGCGGCGGTGCCGGCGGGTGTGGCCTACCTTGATCAGGATTAAGGATCACCGTCCGGAATCGGGGCATAGTGCTGTTGTTGCCGAGTACAGGCGGCCCCTCGCGGGGCCGCGATTCCTGGGCGCGCCTACGGGACGTTCATCCGCCGCGGGGCCGCCCGCATCCGATGGTCCTCCCATGTCCCCACACACTCCGCAGTCCCGGCCGGGCGTCGTCCACCACCGCGACGCCTCCGACTTCGAACTCGTCTGCCCCGCCGGCAGCCTGCCCGCGCTCAAGGCCGCGATCGAGCACGGCGCCGATTGCGTCTACCTGGGCTTTCGCGACGCGACCAACGCCCGCAATTTCGCCGGGCTGAACTTCGACGCGGCCGCGATCGCCGAGGGCATCCGCCACGCCCACGACCGCGGCCGCAAGGTCTTCCTCGCCCTCAACACCTATCCGCAGCCCGACGCCTGGGCCTTGTGGCGCGACGCCGTCGACCGCGCCGCCGATTCCGGCGTCGACGCCATCATCATGGCCGATGCGGGCCTGATGGCCTACGCGCGCGAACGCTACCCCGGGCTGCGCCTGCACCTGTCGGTCCAGGGCTCGGCCACCAACTACGAGGCGATCAATTTCTACCACCGGCACTTCGGGGTGGCGCGCGCCGTGCTGCCGCGGGTGCTGTCGGTGGCCCAGGTCGAGCAGGTCGCGGCCAACACGCCGGTCGAGATCGAGGTCTTCGGCTTCGGCAGCCTGTGCGTGATGGTCGAGGGGCGCTGCG
>JBIQHJ010000004.1:0-131216 GCA_044508625.1 Alcaligenaceae bacterium | reverse complement strand
TGAGGCAGTGCTCGCACAGGCGCGGCAGGTACATCATGAAGGTGTTCTCGAACTGCCCGTAGATGTCCTTTTGCACCGCCTCGAAGTTGTAGTCCTTGGAGCGCTTGGAGAACTCGCCGCCGAGGATTTCCTCCCAGTTGGGGCCCCACTCGATCTTTTCCATGCGCCGGCCGCTGATCAGCGAGCGCGGCCGCGCCGTGGGCGGCGTCTTGCGCTCGGGCGCGTTCTGCAGGTAGTCGTAGTCGAACGTGAACGGCTCGTAGTAGTCGTCGATCTGCGGCAGGTTGGGGTTGGCGAAGATGCGCGAGAGCAGCTTGAGCCGCCCGCCCTGGCGCGGCTCGATGCGGCCGTTGGCGCGGCGGCGCCAGCCGCCGTTCCAGCGGTCCTGGTTTTCCCATTCCTTGGGATAGCCGACCCCGGGTTTCGTCTCTACATTATTGAACCATGCGTATTCCATGCCCTCGCGTGAGGTCCACACGTTCTTGCAGGTGATCGAACAGGTGTGGCAGCCGATGCATTTGTCCAGGTTCAGGACCATGGCGACTTGCGCGCGAATTTTCATGCCGGGCCTCCTCAAGCCTGCGAATGCACGGACAGCTCGTGCGATTCATCCATCCAGTCGACATTGCGCACCTTGCGCACCACGACGAACTCGTCGCGGTTGGACCCCACCGTCCCGTAGTAGTTGAAGCCGTAGGACAGGTGCGCATAGCCGCCGATCATGTGCGTGGGCTTGAGCACCGCGCGGGTCACCGAGTTGTGGATGCCGCCGCGGCCTCCGGTGATCTCGGATCCGGGAATGTTGACCAGTTTTTCCTGCGCATGGTACATCATGGTCATGCCCTCCGGCACGCGCTGGCTGACCACCGCGCGGGCGACCAGGGCGCCGTTGACGTTGAACACCTCGATCCAGTCGTTGTCGACGATGCCGGCCTTGGCGGCGTCGATCTCGGACATCCAGACGATGGGCCCGCCGCGCGAGAGCGTGAGCATGATCAGGTTGTCGGAATACGTCGAGTGGATGCCCCATTTCTGGTGCGGCGTGATGAAGTTCAGCACCACGTGCGGATTGCCGTTGCTGAATTTCTGCTCGAGCATCGGGCGGATGGTCTTGGTGTCGACCGGCGGGCGGTAGACGCACAGGGCCTCGCCGAAATCCCGCATCCAGGGATGGTCCTGGTAGAGTTCCTGGCGGCCGGTGAGCGTGCGCCACGGGATGAGCTCGTGCACGTTGGTGTAGCCCGCGCTGTAGCTGACCTTGTCGGATTCCAGGCCCGACCACGTGGGCGAGGACAGGATCTTGCGCGGCTGGGCCAGCAGGTCGCGGAAGCGGATCTTTTCATGCTCGCTCGACTTGGCGAGGTGGGTGTGGTCGCGCCCGGTCATCCGCGAGAGCGCCGCCCAGGCCTTGACCGCGACGTGGCCGTTGGTCTCGGGCGCGAGCGCCAGGATGGTCTCGCAGGCGTCGATGTCCGTATCGATGCAGGGCCGGCCCTGGCTCGCGCCCTCGTCGCGCTCGCGGTAGTTGAGGTCGCCGAGGAAGCGGACCTCGTCCTTGGTGTCCCACGAGATGCCCTTGCCGCCGTTGCCCAGCGTCTCGGCCAGCGGCCCCAGCGCGGTGAAGCGCTTGTAGACGTTGGCGTAGTCGCGGTCCACGACCATCAGGTTGGGCATGGTCTTGCCGGGAATGGGCTCGCATTCGCCCTTGCGCCACTCGCGCACCTGGAACGGATCGGTGAGCTCGCCCGGCGAGTCGTGCTGCATGGGCTGCATCACCAGGTCCTCGCGGTCCAGCTCGGCGCCGGCGGCCAGCTCGGAGAATTTCCGCGCCAGTCCCTTGTAGATCTCCCAGTCGCTGCGCGATTCCCAGATCGGATCGACCGCGGCGGACAGCGGGTGGATGAAGGGGTGCATGTCCGAGGTGTTGAGGTCGTTCTTTTCGTACCAGGTCGCCGTCGGCAGCACCACGTCGGAATACAGGCAGGTCGTGGACATGCGGAAATCCAGCGTCACCAGCAGGTCGAGCTTGCCCTGCGGCGCCTCGTCGTGCCAGGCCACCTCGAGCGGCCGGGCCTCGCCGTCCTCGCCCAGGTCCTTGCCCTGCACGCCGTGCTGGGTGCCCAGCAGGTGCTTGAGGAAATATTCGTGGCCCTTGCCCGACGACCCCAGGATGTTGGAGCGCCAGACGAACATATTGCGCGGGAAATTGTCGGGATGGTCGGGGTCCTCGCAGGCGAACTTCAGCCGTCCCTCGCGCAGGCCCTGCACCACGTATTCCCGGGGATCGACGCCCGCGGCGCGCGCCTCGCGCACCACGGTCAGCGGATTGGCCTGCAACTGGGGCGCGGTCGGCAGCCAGCCCATGCGCTCGGCGCGCACGTTCATGTCGATCAGGCTGCCCTCGTAGCGCGAGGCGTCGGCCAGCGGCGACAGCAGCTCGGAGACCCGCAGCCGCTCGTAGCGCCACTGGTCGGTGTGCGCGTAAAAGAAGGAGGTGCCGTTCATGTGGCGCGGCGGGCGCACCCAGTCCAGGGCGAAGGCCAGCATCGTCCAGCCGGTCTGCGGACGCAGTTTTTCCTGGCCCACGTAGTGGCACCAGCCGCCGCCCGACTGGCCCACGCAGCCGCACATGGACACCAGGTTGATGATGCCGCGGTAGGCCATGTCCATGTGGTACCAGTGGTTCAGGCCCGCGCCCAGGATGACCATGGACTTGCCCTGGGTCTTGTCGGCGTTCTCGGCGAACTGCCGCGCCACCGTGATGACGTCGGCGCGCTTGACGCCGGTGATGCGCTCCTGCCAGGCCGGGGTGTAGGGCACGTCGTCGTCGAAGGACGCGGCGGTGTTTTCGCCGCCCAGGCCGCGGTCGATGCCGTAGTTGGCGACGAACAGGTCGAAGACCGTCGCCACCAGGATATCGCCCTCGACGGTGCGGATCCGCCGGGCGGGGAGATTGCGCACCAGCACCTCGTCGTGGTCGGTGCCCTGGAAGTAATCGTGGTGCCGTCCGCCGAAATACGGGAAGGCCACCGGCACCACCTCGTCCTGGGCGCCCAGCAGCGTCAGGCGCGGCAGGACCTCGTGGCCGCGCGCATCCTTGAGCTCGAGGTTCCACTTGCCGGCGTCGCCGCCCTCGGCCTGACCCCAGCGAAAGCCGATCGAGCCCTGCGGCACGATGACCTCGCCGGTGCGCTCGTCATAGGCGACGGTCTTCCACTCGGGATTGTTGTCCTGCCCCAGGCGATCGGGAAAGTCGGAGGCGCGCACCATGCGCTCGGGCACGTAGCGGTCGCCCTGGCGCACCAGGCGCACCAGGAACGGCATGTCGGTGTACTGGCGGCAGTAGCCGTCGAAGTACGCGCTGCGGCCCGCCAGGTGGAATTCCTTGAGGATGACGTGGCCCATGGCCAGCGCCAGCGCGGCGTCCGTGCCCTGCTTGGGGTGCAGCCAGATGTCGCCGAATTTCGCGCCCTCGGCATAGTCGGGGAACACCGAGACGACCTTGGCGCCGCGATAGCGCGCCTCGACCATGAAGTGCGCGTCGGGCGTGCGGGTCTGGGGCACGTTGGAGCCCCACAGCATGATGAAGCTGGAGTTGTACCAATCGGCCGATTCGCTGACGTCGGTCTGCTCGCCCCAGGTCTGCGGGCTGGACGGCGGCAGGTCGCAGTACCAGTCGTAGAAGCTCAGCACCGTGCCGCCCAGCAGCGACAGGTAGCGGCTGCCCGAGGCATAGGACACCATCGACATGGCGGGGATGGGGGAAAAGCCCGCGATCCGGTCCGGCCCGTAGCGCTTGATCGTGTAGACGTTGGCCGCGGCGATCATCTCGTTGACCTCGTCCCAGTCCGAGCGCACGAAGCCCCCCAGGCCGCGCATCGACTTGTACTGCGCCGCGCGCGCGGGATCCGAGGCGATGGCCTCCCAGGCCTGGACGGCGCCCATGGTCTTGCGCTGCTCGCGCCAGAGCCGGGCGAGCCGGCCGCGGATCATGGGGTACTTGAGCCGGTTGGCGCTGTACAGATACCACGAGAACGAGGCCCCGCGCGGACAGCCCCGCGGCTCGTGGTTGGGCATGCCCGGCCGCGTCCGGGGATAGTCCGTCTGCTGGGTCTCCCAGGTGACGATCCCGCCCTTGACGTAGATTTTCCAGGAACAGGACCCGGTGCAGTTGACGCCGTGGGTGGAGCGGACGATCTTGTCGTGCTGCCAGCGATTGCGGTAGGCGTCCTCCCAGGTCCGGTCCTCGCGGACCACGTTGCCGTGGCCGTTGGAAAATGGCTCCGAGGCCCGGGTGAAGTATTTCAGGCGATCGACGAAATGGCTCACGATATTCGCTCCGTTCCTTGTTGAATCACGATGCGGGCGGCGTCGAAAGACGCCTCAGCAGGGCACCTCGGCCCTGCGGCGGGCGTAGTACCACCAGGTCACCAGGATGGAGACCACATAAAACACCACAAAAAACAGCAGGGCCGCGTAGGGCGAGCCCGTCAGCTCGATGGACGTGCCGAAGCTCTTGGGGATGAAGAACCCGCCGTAGGCGCCCATCGCGCCGCTGAATCCCAGCACGGCCGCGGATTCGCGCGAACCCTCGGCCTCGGCCTGCTCGCCCGACAGCCTGCGGTGGGCCAGCGTGTTGAAGATCGGCGGGATCATCGCGAAGGTCGAGCCGTTGCCGATGCCCGAGAGGAAGAACAGCAGCAGGAACGACAGCAGGAATCCGCCAAAGCTGCCGGGGGACTGGCCGCTGGGCAGCGCCATCATCACGCCGACGACCCCCAGGGCCATCAGCGCGAAGTTCCAGGCCGTCACCCGCGCGCCGCCGATGCGGTCGGACAGCCAGCCGCCGAAGGGCCGGGCCAGCGCCCCGACCAGCGGCCCCAGCCAGGCGTACTGCAGCGGCCGCACCTCGGGATAGAGGAGCTTGATCAAGAGCGGAAAGCCCGCCGAGAAGCCGATGAACGAGCCGAAGGTCCCCAGGTACAGGAAGCACATGATCCAGTTGTGCTTGCGCCGGAAGATCACCGCCTGCTCGGAAAACGAGGCCTTGGCGTCGGCGATGTCGTGCATGGCCACCCAGGCCAGCATGGACACGATGATGATGAAGGGCACCCAGATGAACGCCGCGTTCTGGGCCCAGACCTCGATCGGGCCGCCGTGCATGCCCGAGAGCTGCGCGTGCTGGGGCTCGCCGGCCCAGGGACCCAGCATGCCGATGGTGATCACGATGGGCGCGAGGAACTGGACAGAGGACACCCCGAGGTTGCCCAGCCCCGCGTTCAGGCCCAGCGCCGAGCCCTTGCGTTCCTTGGGAAAGAAGAAGCTGATGTTCGCCATCGAGGAGGAGAAATTCCCGCCCCCCAGCCCGCACAGCAGCGCGAGGATCAGCATCGTCGAATAGGGCGTGGTCGGATCCTGGACCGCCAGGCCCACGCCGATGGTGGGCAGCAGCAGGCTGGCCGTGGTCAGCGCCGTCCAGCGCCGTCCGCCGAACACCGGCACCATGAAGGAATAGAAGATCCGCAGCGTCGCCCCCGACAGCGCCGGCAGGGCCGCGAGCCAGAAAAGCTGGTTTTCAGTGTATTTGAAGCCGAGGTTGGGGAGGTTGACCGCGACGACGCTCCACATCTGCCAGACCGCGAATGCCAGGAACAGCGCCGGGATGGAAATCCAGAGATTGACGTTGGCGATTGCGTTGCCCTCGCGAATCCAGAAGTCCCGATCCTCGGGCGTCCAGACCGTGAGAAGCCGTTTTCCTCGGGCTGCCTTGGCAGAGGGGGGCTGGCTCATGCGCGCTCCTTTTCAGATGACCCCTCACCATAACCCCCACCCGCTGACGGGGTACTGACCTACATCAACAGGCCCCGGTACTGCGGGAGAGTCGTTCCGGCGGACATGCCCCGCCGGATCGGGAAGGTCGGGAAACAGGAGAGGCCAGTATAGGGCCGCCGCGCGGGAATGGGTACCCCACCCGGCAGTGGGGTCATGCGCGCCGCGGCGCGGCGGCCAGGCAGCAGGGAGGCTGGGTGGCCGGATGGCTGGGCGGCCACGTGGCGGCGGACCGGGGCCCTGGGGCCCGGCGCCGCACGGTCCTCAGACGAGGTTGCAGCGGATCGTGATGGGATGGGCGCGCAGGCCCTCGATCACCTGGTCGGTGACGTCGCCGTCGACGTCGGTGATGGCGTAGCCGATCTTGCCGCGGGTCTGGAGCTGCTGGCTGACGATGTTCAGGCCGTACTCGCCCATCAGGTTGCTGAGCGCGCCCATGGCGCCCGGCACGTTCTGGTGGACGTGGATGATGCGGGCGGCGCCGGCCTGCTCGTGGTAGGAGATCTCGGGGAAGTTGACCGCGCCCTTGGTGGTGCCGCTGGTGATGAAGCGCTTGAGCTTTTCCGCGACCTCGCGGCCGATGTTTTCCTGGGATTCCTGCGTGCTGCCGCCGATGTGCGGGGTGAGGATCACGTTCTGCATGCCGCGCAGCGGGCTGTCCAGGGCCTCGTCGCGGCTCTTGGGCTCGACCGGGAACACGTCGATGGCCGCCCCCGAGAGGTGGCCGGATTTCAGCGCCCGGTGCAGGGCCGGGATGTCGACCACCGTGCCGCGCGAGGCGTTGATGAGGATGGCGCCGGGCTTCATGGCGGCGATGGCCTCGGCATCGATCAGGTTGACGGTGTCCTTGCCGCCCGGCACGTGCAGGGTGACCACGTCCGCCTGGGCGAGGAATTTCTTGAGCGAGGAGGTGGCATGGGCGTTGCCCAGGGGCAGCTTGGCCTCGATGTCGTGGTAGAGCACCCGCATGCCCGCCGATTCGGCCAGGATGCCGACCTGCGAGCCGATGTTGCCGTAGCCGACGATGCCCAGGGTCTTGCCGCGCGCCTCGTAGGCGCCTTCGGCGGTCTTGTCCCAGAATCCCGCGTGGACCCGGGCGTTCTTTTCGGGGATGCGGCGCAGCAGCAGGATGGCCTCGCCCAGCACCAGCTCGGCCACCGACCGGGTGTTGGAGAACGGCGCGTTGAAGACCGGAATCCCCTTGAGGGCGGCGCTCTCGAGGTCGACCTGGTTGGTCCCGATGCAGAAGCACCCGACCACCTGCAGGTCGGCCGCCTCGGCGAAGATCGCCTGGTCGAGGTGCGTGCGCGAGCGGATGCCGACCACGTGCGCGCCGCGCAGGGCCTCGCGCAATTCAGTGCCGGTCAGGGCGCCCGGGTAGGTGACCACCTCGTCGAATCCCGAGGCCACGAATACCTCTTTGGCGCTGGGGTGGATGTTTTCGAACAAGACGATCCGGGTCATGGGGCAGATTCCATCGAGTTGGGGGAAACGAGCATTGTGACGCATTTCCGTTTCGCAGTCAGGGTCATCCCTGATGAGGCAGGGGTCAAGGGGCGGGCCGCGGGCCGTGGCGATCCCCTCGCCTCAGCCGGAGTCCCCTCAGCCGGAGTTCCCTCAGCCGGAGTTCCCTCAGCCGGAGTCCCCTCAGCCGAAGTTCCCCCAGCCGATCACCAAGCCATTCAACCGATCACCAGGACATTCAGGCCATGGACCCGCTGGAAGGCGGCATCGCCCGTCAGCAATAAATGGTCCGCCCCCAACTGCAGGCAGCTTGCGGCCTGCAGGGCATCGGGCCCCCACGCCATCCGGGGTTCATTCATCCCGCCGCGGGGCGTATCATGGACCGGGAACGCCAGGCTCGCGGCCGGCATCCCATGCGCACACACATACGGACACATGTGGAAAACGGCCTCTCCCGCCGCACTGAAGGCGGCGGGCGAGCCGGCAGACCACGCCAGGAGCCCCCATGCCCACCTACGACACCCGCCTGATCGACCGCCTCACCGTGGCCCGCGACACCGCGGCTTTCCGATTCGCCAAGCCCGAGGGCTTCGCCTTCGTGCCCGGGCAGACGATCTCGCTGGCGCTGCCGCAGGACGGGGGCGCCGACGCCCCGCCCCTGAAGCACACGTTCTCGCTCGTCAGCGCGCCGCACGAGGACGCGGTGTGCGTGGCGACGCGGCTGCGCGATACGCCGTTCAAGCGCGCGCTGGCCGGGCTGGCGCCGGGCGCGCAGGCGCGGTTCAGCGGGCCCTACGGCAAGCTGACCCTGCCGGGCGAGGCCGGCCGGCCGCTGGTCCTCGTCGCCGGAGGGATCGGCGTCACCCCGTACATGAGCATGCTGCGCCATGCCACGCATGCGGGCACGCCGCACCAGTTCACGCTGCTGTACTCGAACCGGCGCGCCGAGGACGCGGCCTTCCTGGACGAGCTGCGCGAGCTCACGCGGCTGAATCCGCGGCTGCGCCTGCTGGCGACCCTCACCGCCCCGGACGAGCGCTGGGAGGGCCTGCACGGCCGGATCGACGCGGCCGCGGTGCGCCGGGCGATGGACGGCCTGAGCGATCCCTGGATCTACATCACGGGGTCCCCGGCCATGGTCGAGGCGCTGGGCGGCTCGCTGGCCCAGGCCGGCATCCCCGAGGCCTCGATCCGCAGCGAGGGCTTCTACGGATACTGATATGCCACGGAGGCGCCCAACCGCTGATCGGGTCCGAAACGAAACCCGGTGCGCTCAGCGCCGCAGATGGCGACGCACCGGAAAGAGCTCCCAGCCGAAACGGGAACCGAGTTTTCCCCAAACTCCTTTTGGACTCCAGAGCATCACGGCGACGGTCAGCGCGCCAACACAGATCAGGTACACGCTGCCGTATTCGCTGAGCTGCTCGCGCAAAATGAAATAGAGCAAGGTTCCGACCAACGGGCCTTCGATCGTGCCGATGCCGCCGATCACGACGATGAAGATCATGGCGACCATCCAGTCGATCGAAAACGCCGCATCGGGCGATATCCGCAGCTTGGTGATGAAAATCAGCGCTCCCGCCATGCCGCAACAGATCGCGCAGATCAGATACACGACCCATTGCACGCGGCGCACCGATACTCCGAGGCTGCCGGCGGCCTGCACACTGTCGCGCACTGCGGTCAGCGCCAGACCATGGCGCGAGCGCAACAGGACATACACCAGCAGCGTCATGCCCAGGCCCAGGCCCAGCGCAACCCACAGCGTCAGCGCCTCGCGCAGCCAGGGCGTAATGCCGCGCAGCGCGGCAGTCACCGAGATGCCGGACCCGCCGCCAAAGCTGCTGACATTGGCCAGCAGTAAACGGCACACCTCGGCCACCACCCAGGTGCCGACCGCGAAATACGCGCCCTGGAGGCGGAACATCAGCACGCCGATCGGCAGGGCGGCGAGGCCGCACAGCAGTCCCGCCAAGGGAATGGCCAGAAACGGGTCCAGGCCCGCATTGAGGCTGAAATACACCAGGGCATAGCCGCCCAGCCCGATGAACGCCTGCTGTCCGATGGACAAAAGACCGCCATAGCCCGCCATGAGGTTCCACATCTGAGCGAGCGCCAGCATGTAGAAGAATTCACTGAGCAGGCGCAGCCCCGCCCGATCGACCCACCACGGCCCGAGCACCAGCGAAACGACGACGACCGCCAACAGGGCCATGAAAGTGGTGTGCGCCGTTCGGGCGACTTTGGATTTCTCTATGGTCAAATCTGCCATGTCATGCCTCTAACGTTGCCTCGCCACGGGGAACAAGCCATACGGCCGGAACACCAGAATCAGCAAAAAGGCCAGGTGCCCTCCCAGGATTCCCCAGCCCGGATCGATCTGCAACGCAATCGATTGCGCAACCCCGAGGACCATGGCGCCGATCAGGGTGCCCCACAGCGAGCCCAGGCCCCCGATGATGACCGCCTCGAAGGCGTAGATCAGCCTGGCGCCGCCTTCCGCGGGCCCCACCGTGGTGCTCAGGACGAAGAACATCCCGCCGATGGCCGTCACGGCCATGGCCAGGCCCATGGCCAGGGCGTAGACGTGCCGGTTGTCCACCCCCATCAGCCGCACTGTATGGGGATCGTCGGCCGCCGCGCGAAACGTGCGCCCCAGGCGTGTCCAGGAGAACAGGGCCTGCAGCAGGGCGAACACGCCCAGCGCCACGACGAAGGTCAGCAGGGGCAGGACCCCGACCTGCAGGCCGCCCGCGACCGATATGCTGTCGGTCACCAGCGAGCCCGAGGGCAGTATCCGGGTGTCGGCGGAAAAGATCTCCAGCAGCCCGTTCTGGATGATGATCGACAGGCCGAAAGTGACCAGCAGCGGCGGCAGGAGGTCGGTGCCCAGGACGCGATTCAGCAGCAGGCGCTGCAGCGTATACCCCAGGACCGCCATGATCACGACGGCCAACGGCAGGATGAGCAGACTGTCCGAACCCAGCCACGCCGCGATCGCCAGGGCGATGAAGGCCGACATGATCGTCAGATCGCCATGGGCGATATTGACCAGCCGCATGATGCCGAAAGACAGCGACAGGCCGATCGCCATCAGCGCATACAGCCCACCGGTCAGCCCGCCCTGAATGATGATATTGACCCATTGCATCATGGCGCCACTCCGAAATAGGCATTGGCGATCTGGTCCTGGCTGTAGGCATCGGCCGCGCCCTCGAGCACCGCTCTGCCTTCGCACAGGCAGACCATGCGGTCCGAGACCGCCAGCGCCTGATGTATGTCCTGTTCGACCAGGATCAACGACATCCCCTGGGCGCGGATCGCGGCGATGGCCTGGTACACGTCCTTGACGATGACCGGCGCCAGGCCCAGGGAGATTTCATCGCACAGCAACACCTCGGGGTTGGACATCAAGGCGCGCCCGATGGCCACCATCTGCTGCTGCCCGCCCGAGAGCAGCGTGGCCTGCCGGGCACGGAAGGTCTCGAGCACGGGAAACATCCGGTAGACCGTCTCGAGGGTCCAGGGGCCCGGCCGACGGACGTAGGCCCCCATGAGCAGGTTTTCCTCCACGTTCAGGCTGGGAAAGAGCTTGCGGCCCTCGGGGATCATGGCGATGCCCATGGCGGTCATCTCGTGGGCCGGCCGCTGCCCGACCCAATCGTCCCTGAAAAACACCTGCTGGCGGCCCTGGTCGGGCAGCATGCCGCACAAGGCCCGCAACAGCGTGGTCTTGCCCGCGCCATTGGCGCCGATCACGGCCAGGGCCTCGCCCTCCGTCAGGCAGATGTCGATCCCATAGAGGGCTTGGAAATCGCCATAAAAGGCCGTCAATTGTTTGGTCTCGAGCAGTTTCATTCGAGCGCTATCCCCATATAGACTTCGCGCACCCGGGCATCCTGCATCACCACCTCGGGCACGCCCTGCACCAGCACCGTCCCGGCATCGAGCACCAGCAACTGGTCGGCCACCGCCATCAGCGCATGGACGATGTGCTCTATCCAGATCATCGAGACCCCCAGACCGCGGATCGTCTGGATGGTCTTGATGAGCTCGGCGACCTCCGGATCGCTGAGCCCGCCGGCGATCTCGTCGAGCAGCAGCACACGCGGCTCGGTCGCCAGGGCCCGGGCCAGCTCGAGGCGCTTGCGGTCGAGCAGCGGCAGGCTGCCCGAGATCCGATTGGCCTTGCCGAGCAGCCCGGTGAGCTCCAGCGACCGACGGGCGGGCTCCCGCGCCTCGCGTTCGCTGCGGCCCGCCCCGAAGCTCGCTCCCACCAGGACGTTCTCGTAGACCGTCATCCCGACGAAGGGGTGCGGAATCTGATAGGTGCGGCCGATGCCCAGGCGACAGCGCCGTGCCGACGGCAGCCGGGTGACGTCCTGGCCATCGAACACCACCTGGCCGCGGCCGGGCTGCAGGTCCCCGGCGATCAGGTTGAACAGCGTGGTCTTGCCCGCGCCGTTCGGACCGATCACCCCCAGCACCTCGCCTTGCGGGAGCGAGAAGGACAGGCCCTCCAGCACCCGCAAGCTGCCGAAGGACTTGGCGATCTCCAAGACTTCGATCAAAGGTTTCATACGTCGTACCGGATCGGCTCGAATTGATCCTGCAGCGGCATCCCGGCGGCGTGGCTATTGTCCACCAGCAACAGTTCGAGGGCCTTGTTGCGCCACTTCCATTGACCCCCGGCCAGCACGGTCTTGCAGACGTTGGGCACCGGCCCCGAGGAAAAGTCGATGGGACCGGCAATCGTGTTCAGGCGCGTGCCGCGGATGGCATCGCGGATCGCTTCCGGACTGCGGTCCGCGGCGCGCTTGAACACATCCGCAGCCAGTTCGAACAACGAGTGGTTCAGGCCCAGAGGCATGTTCCAGGGCACGCCGGAATGCGCGGTGAACGCTTCGGCCAGCTCGGCGGCCGTCTGACCTGTCAAGCTGGAGGTGAAAGAGAAGGCGGGCGACCACCAGAGTTCCAGCGAGAGGCCGGCGGCCCGCCTGCCGTAGGATTTGACCGTGGCGTTGTGCTGGCACGCCTTGCCGACCGTGACGATGGCGGGACGCAGGTCCTGGCGGATGGCCTGGGCCCAGAAATTGGCGAAATCCGGGGGCGGCACCACGCCCGTGACGATTCCGACGCCCTTTTCCTTGAAGGCGCCGATATAGGCCGAGAAATTGTCCGAGGGGCTCTGATAATGCCCCGGATCGACCAATTTGTAGCCGATCTTGGAGAGCGCCGGCGGGAACCCCACGTTGGGGTCCGTCCAGGCATTGCCATCCGAATCGTTCGGCCACAGCCCGCCGACGACCTTGTTCGTGGGCAGTTGATCCCACAGATGAGTGAATACCCCGATGATTTCGTCAAGGCCCCAGAAGTAATGCCAGGTCCATTCGAAACCGGTGTCGGGCTTGCCGCCGCGTCCGAAGAAGTACGACTGCCAGGGGGTGCCGTTGGTGATGCAGGGCACGCCGTTGAGCTCGCACTGGTCGGCCACCGGATTGGTGGTCGTCGGCGTGCTGGCCGCGACGACGATGTCCACCTGGTCCTTGAGGATCAGTTCCGCCGTGACGTCCGCGGCGCGGTTCGAGCTGGACTGGGAATCCTTGTAGATGATTTCCACAGGGTATTTGCGCCCGGCCAAGGTGACGCCGCCCTCCAGGGCCTTGCGGACCTGTTGAAGGAGAAACGCATCGGACTCGGCGAAGACGGCCAGCGGGCCGGTCTGGGGGCTGACGAAGCCGACCTTCAGGCTGCTCGCGGCGTGCGCGGCGGGAAAGGGCAGCATGGCGGCGGCGCCCAGGCCACCGAGCTTTTTGAGGGTGCTGCGGCGGGAAGGGGAAAAAGCCCCCAACGCCCCATTCATGTGAGGATTCATGTTGTCTCCTTGGAAGAATATTCTGATGGGTGTCGATGCCGGAACGGCAGGACCCTGCCGACCTCAGAGCGGCATGATCAGCTTGAGCCAGAACTTGTCGCCGCCGAAGCGGTTCTTGACCATGGTTTCATGCTGCCACTGGCCGACGAGCTGCATGCCCGACTTGGTCTCGTAATTGACGCTGGGCCCGAAGGCCAGCACCCTGCCCTTGCGCCCGTCCGACCACGGCCCCATGGCCGAGCTGATCGTCTCGCCATCGAGTTCGTCGTTGGTGGTCTGCTGCAGGTAATAGCCCGAGACTCCCACGCCCCAGGGGCCGAAGTGCTTGCCCACCAGGAAATCCATGTGGAATTCGTCACCCGAGTGGTAGTCCATCTTGGGCAGGCTCGGATCGGGCCGGAAATCCTTGTTGGTGGTCTTGAAGTTGTACATGAACTTGGCCGAGGCCTCCCAGCCCTCGGCATTGCGGTACGTCGCCGCAAAGACCGGCTCGAAGCTCCAGTAGTTCGCGCCGATGCTGCGCCGCGGCTCTCCCGAATGGTAGGTGCCGGTCGGCGCGTTGATATCCAGCGCCGCCACCCAGTGCCAATCGCCGCTATGCCAGCCCAGGATGAAAGGACTGAATGCAACGTCGCCGATGCCCGTCGTCGTGTCCGAGCCCCCACCCATCTCGAGGCGTTGGTGGACGACAGGCACGATGACGTGCCAGGCCCAACTGCCGCCCAGGAACTGGTAGGGCGTCACATGAACCCAGCGCGGCGCGTCGAACCAGGCATCGACCTTGGCACCCGAGACCTTGTCGCCATTGCCGTCGCGCAGCTTGCCAGTGTAGAAGCCGGCGGAATTGAGGAAATAATCGCCCGGCGGGGGCAATGCTCCGGTCATCCAGTGCTCTGCACCGTTGGGATACTGGTCGCCGCCCTCCTTGGCCTGCGCCACTGTGCAAAGCCCCGCAGCCACCATCAATGCCAAGACCAACTTCCTTGCTTTCATGAAAATGTCTCCTTTTGAGTGAAGAAAACTCCCGGCCATCCCCTTGATGCCTGGACGAGGCCCCCGCCTCGTTCCAATGCGTTCAGCCGGGAACACCGCGTCATCGACGCGCCTAGGTACCTACGGCACCAAATACCTAAATCTCCATTCCCCCGTTGCGATCATGACTTCCGACCCGTCCGACCCACGCAGCCCGTGTCGGGGTCAGAAGGCTCTCGCCAAACCGATGATCGTCGCCACGATCGCAACAACGAACATGAGGTCGGCGATTGCCATTGCTGCTTTGGCCGAATAGAAGCCGCCAATCGTCCACACGACCGCGGCAACGGCAAACGCAGCCGCGATGGCGTCCTTCACGATCGACGAATAGCCCAGCTTTGGCATGGCCAGCCCGACGACGATTGCAACCATTGCGAACAGCATTCCGTGCGCATGAACGGTGACGCGCCACTTGTACGCATCGAGCGCCCGGTGATAGCCAAACAGGTCTCCTCGCCTGGCCAGCGCATCGAGCGACGCGACATGCGGCTCGTGCCGGCCGGCGATGGCGAGGCCGATCAGCGCCGAGGCGAGGATCCAAACGAATCCGAAGAGAACGAGTAATTCGCTCATGGCCCCCCCCTGCTTGCTCAGGCAAGACCGCATTCCTGGCGGGTGATTTCGGACAACGCGCTCCAGTCGGTTTCCGCCTTGCCTTGTGCGACCAGCGCGGCGAGCTTGCGCTCGACGATATGACCGATCTCGAGCTGCGCGCCGGCGGCCTCCGAGGTCGCCAGCATCAGCCGCACGTCCTTCAGGCCGCCGCTCGCGACAAAGCCGCCGCGGCCGGCGAAGTCACGCGCATGCAGCTTGCGCGCATAGAGCTTGAGCGCCGGATGAGCGAACGCGGCGTCCTCGAAGAACGCTTTCAGGTGCTCGGTATCGACGCCCGCCTTTTCTGCAAAGCAGTAGGTTTCGCCAATCAGCTCGATCACCGAGACGACCGTGTAGTTGATGCACAGCTTGATGATGTTGGCTTGGCGCGGCTGATCACCGGCGGCGGTGACCTGCTTCGTATAGGCACGGCAGACGGGCGTGATTTTCTCAATGGCTTCCGCATCACCCGCGAGGTAGGTCGTCAACTGGCCGGCGGCAGCGGCATCCGGACGGCCGACGATCGGACCCGAGACGTAGTGACTGCCATGCGCCCTGTGCAGCTTGTCGAGTTCATCGGCGCAATCCGGCGAGATCGTCGTCACGCAAACGTGCACAGCGCCCGGACGCAGGCCGGCGAGAATGCCGTTTTCGCTCGTGAGGTTCTCGATGATCGACTTGTCGTCCATCAGGCTGGTGATGACGACATCGGCATTGGCGACGGCCTCCTTTGCGGTGGCCGCACCTTTCGCACCGGCATCGATCAGCGGCTGCATCTTTGCCGCGGTGCGGTTCCAGACCGTCAAGTCGAAACCGCCCTTGAGAATGCAGTTGGCGATGCCAGAGCCCATGTTTCCGAGGCCGATGAATGCTACTTTCATTTTGATGTGCTCCATTGAGTCGTTGAAAAGTTGCGGCTACGGTAAAGCGAGGCGCACAGGATCCGTACGCCCAGCACCGCGATCAGTGGGGGTAAAAAAACAGCTCGGCTTGTGTGGATGGCCGCCTAGGAGGCCGGCTGCAACTGGGAGGTCGCCAGCCGGATCTTCCCGAGATATTGGCTCTCGCCGAGTTCGACCGGCAACTCGGTGCTACCAAGCCGATCATGCACGATCCGGACGTGATAGAGGCCGCTGTTCGCATCCAGCCGATCGAGCTTGAAATCCCCGAACGCGTCCGTCGTCGTCCGGGAGATCACACGCCCCTCACGCAACAGGGAAACGTTCGCGCCGGCGATGCACTCGACGACACCGTCCACCTCGCCCACGACATTGCCGCCGATGAAGCACTTTGTGAAGCGGTACAAATTACGGTAATAGACCCGCGGTTTGGCGCCCAGCTCGGGCCGCAGTACTTCGAGGCCTTGCTGCTTTGCCATCGCGGCCATCTCCGCATCCGAAGTCTTGACGGACGTCATCGCCCCGGTCGGGCACGACTGGACGCAACGCGGCTCTTTTGCTCCGGCGTCGAGCAGGTGCGCGTCGAAAATCCATTTCTGGGGCAGATTCAGCTCCTCGTTCCAAAAGATCACGCCATAGGGACAGGCATCGACGAGATCCTTGCGGCCACGGGCTTTTTCCGGGTCGATAATGACGATGCCATCATCGCGTTTGTAGATACTGCCGTCCTTTGCCGCCTTGATACAGGGCGCCGCATCGCAATGATTACAAGTCGTCGGCAAATAGGCCGCATCGACCATCGGCGCCGACCCGCGCACATGGCGCGTGATTCTTATCCAATCGTGCCCATGGCGCGGCTGTGGCGCCGCATAGCCCGGAAAATCATTGTCGCAATGCTCATCCTTCGTCGACAGCACGCAGTTGTTGCAGTTCTCGCACAAGGCGACATCTATGATCAGATTCCACTTGTCCATTCGATACTCCATATCGGCGAGGGTGACTCACGCGTCACCGCATTCGATCCATTGCTGAGAAGCGCTGCTCACGTTCAGGCCACGAGCGGCTGCGGTGCCTCGGACTCGGCTGGCACCCACAGCGCGATCTCGACCAGGCACGAGTTCGACGACATGCCGTCGGTCCCTTGCGCCTGCGGACGCTGCGGTGTCAACAGATTGAGGCAGCCCCCGCGGTCGACGATGCCGTCGGCGGTCTCGAGCGGATCGAACTCGGCGCAAGACTCGAAGCTCTTGACCATGCCCGGCGCAACCAGCGGTGAAACATCCGCCGCGCAAATCACCGTGCCACGATCGTTGAATACGCGGACCAGGTCGCGGTGGCGGATGCCGCGCGCGCGCGCATCCTCGGAATTGATGCGCATGACCCAGTAGTAATAGCCGTCCACGAGCATGCGATGATCCTCGATGTCGTTTATCGTGCCGTCCTTCCCATCCGAATAGGTATGGAAGCTGTAGCGCGAATGCGTCGTGATCATCTGGAGCGGATAACGGGCGGCAAGCTCGGCGTTGCGCAACCCTTCGTATGCCGGGATATAACGGTTGAGTGCCGGGCGGTCCGGATTGCCGGGATCGCCGCGCTGGATCGACGACGAGACGAACTCGAGTTTGCCCGATTGCGTCTGCAGGCCCTTGCCAAATTCTTCGGTGAATTGCGATGGCAGAGGCACAGGCTCGGGAGCGTCCTTATGCCGGTCCTCGGCGTACCAGCGCATGTAGGTCGCCTCGCGCGTTTCCTCGGTTGCCGATGGGATGACGTAGTAGCCTTTCTTCAGGAAGTCCGCCCAACTGATACGCTCGCCGAGGTCGGACGAGTCGAATATGCGCTTGCACCAGTCCAGCTCGCTGCAGCCTTCGGAGAACATGGCGCCGAGCCCAAGCCGGCTGAGAATTTCGAGAAAGATCTGATAGTCGGACTTCGATTCCCCGAGAGGTTCGATGCATTTGTGCTGCATCACCAGCGTCCGGTGATTGAGCTGCCCGTAGGCGTGATGAACGTATCCGCCGCAACCGGCCGTCTCGCCGATGTCCCAGCGCTCGAAGGACGTGCAGACCGGCAGAATCAGGTCGGCGAACTGCGTGTCGCCTTCGAAATAGATCGACTGGTTGACGATGAAGTCGAGCGATTCGTGGCGATAGGCCTCGATGAAGCGCGTCGAATTGGCGATCGTGCCGAAAGTCGAACCTCCGTAGCGATAAAGCATCCGCACCTTTGCAAAGCCTTGCATCGGATATTCGTAGGGCGCGAACTGCGCCTCGAGCGAGGAGCCGTCCCAGGCGTAGCCCCTGGCATGGCCGTCGACGATCGCCTCCGGCAGCCGTTGGCGAGGAATCATCTGCTTGACCGGATTCATGCTGAGCAGATGCGGCATGCGGCAATAGTTGTTGACCGACGAGGCCGTGAACGCCAAATCGCCCGAGATGCCGCCCTCGGCATAGCCGGGAAAGTAGAAGCGGTAGTCGACCGGCGTTCCGGCCTGCAGATTGCCGAAATTGATTCCCGGCTTGCCCCAGCCCTGCATCGCCATCATCAAAATCATGCAGCGCGGCCACTGCGTGCCCGTGCCGTTGCGGCATGCCCCGCCAAAGCCATTTCCAAGCCCGCCCGGCGCGAGATAAGTCTTTTTCCTGCCCCAGGTGCGCGCCAGCGCACGCACCGTCTCGGCCGGCACGCCGGTTTCGTCTTCCTGCCATTCGGGGGTCTTGGGAACGCCATCGTCCTTGCCGAGCAGGTAGTCGCGCCACGCCTCGAAGCCCGAGGTCCGTTTGGCGACGTACTCTTTGTCATAGAGACCCTCGGTCAGCCAGACATACATGATTGCGATCGCCAGCGCGGGGTCGGTGCCGGGGCGAACCGGGATCCATTTCCCGCCGTAGAGCTGTGCGGTCGGGTTGTAGTTCGGATCGATATGCACGAACTCGATGCCAAGCTCCTTGGCCCACAGGCGACGCTGAGTGCCCTCGAAGCCGCCGTAAACGCCATTGGTCGATTCTGGATCGCTCGACCAGAAGACGATCATCTCGGCTTCCTTCAGGCAGTCCTCGACCGTTCCGTAGAACCCCGGCAAGCCGACGCGCAGGCTATTGCCATAGTGGTGCTGGGCGCCCCAGTACCAGCCTTCCCAGCTATCGGGATTGTGATGCACTCGCGTAAAACCGATCAGGTTGCCAAAGCGTAGCAGCGCACTGAGGTAATAGCCGACGTTGCCCCACTGGTGGTGCGAGCAATGCTGGATGGCGATCGAACCGGGGCCGTACTCGCGCTTTTGCCGCTTGATCTCGCCGGCAACGATGTCGAGCGCCTCATCCCAACTGATGCGCACATACTCGGATTTACCGCGATTCTGGGGATTGCGTTCACCGTTTGGATCGAAATCGACACGCTTCATCGGGTACAGCACGCGCTTGTCCGAATAGACCTGGGACTTGAGCGCCAAGGCATAGGGGTTGACCGTAGCCTGCCGCTTGGGCGTGAAGGTCTTGCCACGCGCCGAGATCGACCAGCTCGACGCGTCGGAGTCGTCGAAATCGATCGGCGTCATGCGCAGGATCCTCCCGTCCTTGACATAGACGAACAGCGGCCCGCCATTGGTGTTGGTCGTATAGCGCACCGAGCCGTCCTTCATCGGCGTCCCATACTGCAAACCCACCGTCTGCATGCGGTTCATCAGTTGCATGAACCAGACCACGAGGTCGTCCGCGCCCAAGACCATGATCTTGAACTGCTTGGCCGCGTGGATGACGTCGGCCTGGCTGATCGGTGGCTTGAGGAACTTGAGGGCGGTCCGCAGGTCCTGGAACAGCATCAGCACATCGGGGTTTGCGTGGATCCCCGCGGTCGATCGGATCTTTCCGGCGGTGAACGTGTAGTAACGCCCGATCGAGTTGTCCTTGAGCTTGATCTGGACGACGCAATCGCGCTCACGCATCTGCTCGCGGAACGCGGGGTATTTGTGCGCGGTCACCCGCAACACTTGCGGGATGGCAAAAAGAATGGTTTTCAGGAGGGTCCGTTTCATCATCATCCCCTTCAAGCGCGGGAGGCCGGGCAAGGCCGCCCAGGCGAGAAAAGACGGCGAACGGCCGAAGAAATCCCCATCGTCTGGCCGGCGAGGCGACGGAATGCTCCGTACAAGCCGCGGTTGGCGCGAGGGCCATGTATCGCGCGGGGAGGGGTCTTGCCTTGCATGCTGGGTCTCCTGCTGATTGTTTGTCCAACAACGGATGGCACCTGCTCAATCCGTACCAATTTTCTAGTTCGTGGCAAAACTATATCCGCTAGCCATACCAGGTGTCAACCAATATTTGATAAAACAAACCAATGTTTACAACATGGTTTTACGGGCCTCTCCGCACCTAGGGGAGACCCTGATGTCCCCTGTTGCAGGCTGTCCAAGAGGTACTATCGTATGAATTGGTTGGAAGATTGGTTCGAAGTGGTATACTATTGCAACGCCGATTGGCAGGAATTGAATGAGGACATACAGATGAGCGATGGCTATGACCGCTTGCGCGAGCACTTGATCAGCTCCATTAACGAGCGCATCTTTGCACCAGGAGACCGCCTGCCAACCGAACGGCAGCTCGCCGAACAGTTCAACGTCGGCCGCTCGGTGACGCGCCGAGCGCTGGCCGAACTAGAAAAGGATGGAATCATCACGCGGCACGTCGGCCGGGGGACCTTCGTCCGGATCCCTGCGGAAAGCGCCGAGACGGCGCCCGGCGGACCGGTAAAGGAATCGACCAGTCCGGCGGAGTACATCGAGGCGCGGCTGCGCTTCGAACCCGAACTGGCCTGGATGGTCGCAACCAACGGCACCGGGGCGGACTTCGCGCGAATGCGCGAGGCGTTGGATCAGGCCGAGAACGCAAAGACCGCCAGCGAATTCGAGCAACTGGACGCCGCATTCCATGAAACCATCGCGCTCGCGACCCACAATACGCTGGCGATCCGCATGTACAAGATGATCGACACGGTGCGCAGAGAGCACGCTCTCTGGGGTACGCTACGGCAACGCGACCAGCGGCCCGAACACCGGCTGATCTACCAGCGCGAGCACCGGGAAATCATCGACGCGCTGCAGCAACGCGACGGGGAACGGGCCAGAGAAATCATCTCTCAGCATATCCGGAACACACGGCGGCGGCTGCTCGACTATTGAATACCGGCCGCGGGCGAACGCATGGCCGCCGTCGCCCCGGACGATCAGCCGGATGCCGGCTCCCGGATGCCGGTCGAGCAGTTCCGGATTGGCGTGGTGCCGGCCCAGGACTTGCATTCCGGCTCCACGGATGATTCATGATGACTGTCGGGTCCAAGCGGTCTATGCCAGCCAATCGAACATCCGGCGGGCGTTATCTCCCTCGATATTTCTTAAGTCTTCGGCACTTAAGTTCAAGCCGTGCAGACCATCGATTGTCGCTTTCATCGCTATTTCCGGCGCAAATGGAAAATCCGTCCCCAGCATGACATTTTTTGACGAGACGATCTTCAACAGCGCTGGAATCGCAACGTCATTGGCCGACAAGGCCGTGTCGAAGTTCAGGCGCCGCAAGATCGGCATTACACCCCCGGGCACCTTTTCGGCAAAGCTGCGATCCAGCCTGCCAAGCAACGCAATGCGCTCGGCGAGAAACGGCAGCGTGCCACCCGCATGCGAGAAGACGAATTTGATATCCTTGCAACGAGTAAGCACACCACCATATAGAAGACTGACCACGGTACGCGTAGTGTCGTGCGGGAACTCGATCATGGACGCCGGAATTTCATTCATCACGCCCAGCGAGCAGTTGCACGTCGTCGGATGAACATAGACGATGGCCTTCCTCGCATTGAGTTCATCGAAAACCGGCGCAAATTCCGGGTCGCCCAGATACCTATCACCATAATTGGTCATCATGGAGACGCCATCAGACTTGAGCGAATCGAACGCATACTCGATCTCTCCAAGACTCGCCCCGACGTCCGGCAGCGGCAGGCTAGCGAACGAGCCGAAGCGTCCTGGGTTATCAGACTTCATCTGGGCGGCAAAGGTATTGGCCGAGCGAGCGAGATACCGCGCCAAGGTGGAATCATTGAACCAGATGCCCGGCGCGCTGACCGAAACAAAGGCGGACGAGATCTGGTTTTTATCCATCGCGTCCAAAGAGCATTCCACCGTCCACTTCGGAGTTTCGCGATTGGGAGCGGGCGCGCCAATCGCTATTTCACCAACCCTGGAGATGTACTCTGGCGGGAGAATATGATGATGGACATCCACACGACCCACCCCCACGCCGGGCGCCAGTGCCTGCCGTGCAAACTCACTATGCCCTGTGCTCATTGCGTCAACCCAGGAATAGCGATACTCATCAGAAACACCTTCCTATTTTCATTACTGCGCTGTTCCCCGCCATGCATTTCCAATCTCCTTTAAGTCGAATTTTTCGGTCTTCTCGACGTGACATATCAGGCCCGCAAGCGACGCGCACCGATCTAGGGAGCAAACTCCCAGATCTCTCGCGCTCGCAACGTGGATATATCGAAAGCTACGGCCATGCCGCTAAACACCAACGTATTCCCGCAAGACCCGGGGCTGCTCATGCAGCGCAGCCGAATCACCATCCCAGACAATTCGCCCTTTTTCAACGATATAGTGATGATCCCCGACACGCGACAGCGGGCCAATGTTCTTGTCGATAACGATCAGCGCCAGGCCGGCCGCCTTCAGGCGGGCCAGAGAGCTCCAGATTTCGGAGCGGATCAAGGGAGCCAATCCTTCCGTGGCCTCATCCAGAATCAACAGGGACGGATTGGTCATCAAGGCGCGGCCGATCGCCAGCATCTGCTGTTCACCGCCCGACAAATTCGATCCCAGATTACGCGCACGCTCCCGCAGCCGGGGAAACATGTGATAGACCCTTTCTATATCCCACGGGTCATCTCGTCCCCGTTTATTGGCGGCGGTGGCGATCAGGTTCTCGCGCACGGTCAAATTCGGAAAGATGCGCCGGCCTTCCGGCACCAGACCAATGCCCGCCTTGGCCACATGATAAGGCGGACGGCCAGTGATGTTTTCACCGGCAAAATGCACGCTGCCGGCCCGGGGGGCGATCCATCCCATGATGGTCTTGATCGTGGTGCTCTTACCCATGCCGTTTCGGCCGATCAGCGTCACGCACTGCCTCTCACCCACCTGAAAAGAGATATCGAACAGCACCTGACTGGTACCATAAGACGTTTGCAAAGCATCGACCTTCAGCAAGGTACTCATACCACCTCCTCCTGATCGCCAAGATATGCCGCCTTGACATCCTCGTTGGTGCTGATCTGCTCGGGGGTACCACAGGCGATAGGCCGTCCATAGACCATGACTGTAATGGTGTCCGCCAAGGCGAATACGGCGTCCATATCATGTTCGATCAAGATGATGCTGTAATCGCCTTTGAGGCGCCGCAGCAATCCGACCATTTCCAGAGTCTCATGCCGGCTCATGCCCGCCATGGGTTCGTCGAGCAAGAGCAATTTGGGCCGCATGGCCAGCGCCATGGCGATTTCGAGCTGGCGCCGCGCGCCATGGGCCAACTCGCCGGCCAAGGTACGATGCCGGGAGTCCAGGCCAACGCGCTCGAGCGCCTGATACGCCGGCTCTACCAGACACCGGTCGGACAGAACAGGCAGCCAAAAGCGGAAACTATGCCTGCTGCGGGCCTGGACCGCCATCATGACATTTTCAATGACCGAGAAGTCATCGAATACCGAGCTGATCTGAAATGAGCGCGCAATACCGGCAAGCGCACGCCGATATGGAGGATGCAAAGTCAAATCCAGACCCTCGAAAACGATGCTGCCCGCGTCAGGAATTATCTCGCCAGAAAGCTGATTCATCAATGTGGTTTTACCCGCCCCATTCGGGCCGATTACGCCATGAATTTCCCCCGCCCGCACATCAAGGTCTAGATGGTCGGTTGCCGTCAGGCCACCAAAGCGCTTGACCAGGCCCGTAACGGAAAGCAGCGTCATGATGCTTGATTCCGGCGAGGAAGCACGACAGCGTAGATACCATGCTTGAGCGTGAGTGTAATCACGATGACAAACAGCCCTATCACCCCCAGCCAGTGCGAATGTAGATAGTCATCCAGCCCCCAGGGCAGACCCAGGGATACCGACGAGAGCAGATCTTCCAGGACCAGCCAGGCCGCGGCGCCCACGATGGGTCCCATCAACGACGTCATGCCTCCCAAAACCGCCATGACGATGAGTTCCCCGGACAAGGTCCAATGCATATATGAAGGCGACACGAAACGTGTCAGATTGGCGAGGAGCAGGCCAGCAACAACACACACCAGGGCTGAAATGACATACGCTGCAAGCTGATAGCGCACCACGGGAAAGCCCAGCGCACCCATGCGGCGCTTATTGGTTTTGGCGCCGCGCAGAACCATGCCGAAACGAGCGTGGATGAGCCTGTGAAAGAAGAACAGCGTCAGGAAAAGGATCGAAAATATTCCGTAATACAGCACGATATCATTATTTATATCGATGATTCCGAAGTCGCTGCGCACAGGCAATGGCATGCCGTCGTCACCGCCAAATGTCTTGAGACTGATTGCCAGCGAATGAAACATCTGGGCAAAGGCCAAGGTAATCATGATGTAGCCGATGCCGCTCGTGCGTGAACAAATCAAGCCGATAAAGGATGACGTGACCAAGCCAGCGCCCAGAGCCGCGCCCAGGTGAACCCAGCCATCGACGATGCCGTAAGATGAGAGAATGCCGGCCGCGTACGCACCGACACCGATATAAAGGGCGTGCCCGAAGCTGACCATACCACCATACCCCAGCACCAGATTCAGCCCAACCGCTGCCAGCGCAATGATCATGATGCGTGACACCAATGTCATATAAAATGGCTCGCGGACCAAAACCGCAATGACCGGCACCAGGGCAAACACGATGACGATGGCCAGGGGAACGCAGACCCGCAATGAAAGAAGGCTATGTTTTTCGGGTTGCGGATTAGATCCGAAAAAAGGCGGGCCACCCGGATTTTCGATATTCTTCATAAGAAACAGCGCCTCATCCATGCCTTACTGGAAACAATCCCTGGGGACGCATGGCCAGCACGACAATCATCAGGATATAGATAAATACCGAGGTGGCGGCCGGCCCGGCCGTTCGAGCTACTGCTGGATCGAATACCGCCCCAAACAGCATGGGCAGAAAGGCACGCCCCAGCGTTTCGGCCATACCGATGATCAACGCGCCATAAAACGCGCCGCGTATCGAACCGATGCCCCCGGTCACTATGACGACCAGCGTCAGAATCAGAACTGATTCGCCCATGCCGGATTGAACGGTCAGGATGGGAGCGGCCATCAAGCCCGAAAGGCCCGCCAGCCCCGCCCCGGCACAAAATACCAATAGGTTGACTCGTTTGATGTCGATGCCAAGCGAGGAAACCATGGGAGCATCCGACGCACCGGCGCGAATCAGCATTCCTACACGGGTCCTGTTTATCAGCCAATACAAGACAATCCCCAGCAAGAGGCCGACGGCAATTATCGCCATTCGGTAGGACGGATAATTCAGGCCAAATATGTTTACGGTTCCGGACAAGGCCTGGGGGAGTTCGGCATACAGGGGGGCATGCCCCCAGATCATGCTGACGAGCTCGTTGAGCAGGAGGATGAGGCCGAATGTCGCCAACACCTGGTACAAGTGATCGCGCGCGTACAGCTTCGCCAATACCAGGCGCTCCATGACGAAACCCAATGACATCGTTGCCAGGATGGCGGCCAAGACCGCCAGGATGAACGACCCGGTCCACTCGTAGGCCGCGACCGAAAAATAGGCCCCGGCCATGTATAGCGAACCGTGAGCCAGATTGACGAAGTTCATGATGCCAAGCACCAGCGTCAATCCCGCCGAGAGCAGGAACAGCAGGACACCGAATTGAAATCCGTTCAATAGCTGCGCGAAAATTAACGACGGGCTCATATGGACATCCTTATCTCAGGCCTGTCGGAATCACTTCATGGGGCAGAGATCATGGTACGCATCCTGATGATCTTTCAAGGGAGTGGCCACGGTGCGTACCGTATAGCGCCCCTTCGCATCTTTTATGGCCTCGACGATCTTCATGTCCTGTATGGGGAAATGATTATTATTGAATTTGAAACCACCCCGCACGGACTGAAAGTCGGCTGCTTTGAGCGCTGCCCTGAGGGCGTCCTTGTCGGCAACGTTGCCTTTCAACTTCGCGATGGCGGAATCCAGCAGCAATCCACTGTCATAACCCAACGCCGCCCAGGTCGAAGGAATACGCCCGTGCTTGCCTTCATAGAGCTCCACGAACTTCCTGTTGGCGGGATTATCGGTATCTGGACTCCAAAACGTTCCGCCCAGCGCGCCCACCGCGTTGTCCTTCAAAGCCGTTATGGTGGGAATTTCGAGAATACCGACGGACAAGGAGGGGATGGTCTTGGACAAGCCCGCCAATTGGTATTGGCGCATAAAGGTGATTCCCAAGGAGCCTGGATAGAATGCAAAAACCGCATCGGGGCGCTCCGCAGCGACTTGCGTCAGATCAGCGGAAAAATCCAACTGGTTCATCGGGGTATAGATTTCGCCGGCTATTTTCCCGTCGTAATAGCGCTTGAATCCCTCGACATAATCCTTGCCCCCCTGGTAGTTGGGCGTCATGGCAATCAACCGTTTATATCCCTTTTCCGCGGCATACTTGCCGACCACTTCGGACTGCATGTCGTTCTGCCAGGAAAGCACGAACAAGTTCGGCAAGCAGCTCTTGCCTGCCAATGGCGACGGCCCGGCATTGGTGCTGATCAAGAACACGCCTTTGTCTGTAACCGGCTTGGCCACCGCCATGATGACGTTGGAGCCCGTCATACCGGTAATGATGGAAACCTGATCCCGTTCAATCAGTTTCGTGACGATCTGATTCGCTACTTCGGGTTTGAACTGATCGTCCTCCTTGAGAATTTCCACCGGCACGCCCCCAAGCGTACCGCCCCGCTCCTCGACGGCCAGCATGAACCCATCGTACTGTTCCTGGCCAATCACACTGATCGGTCCGGAAAGAGTGGCCATGAAACCGATTTTTATCGGGGTCTGGGCCCGTGCATAAGCCGACGATGCGGCCAATAAGAGGGTAACCGCCACCGTGCGCCATAATGAACGATCAAACATTGCATTGTCTCCTGTTATATGTATTTGACTATCTGGGTATGTGCCGCAGCGGGCCTACCTTTCTTCCAGCCACTTCTTTTCGTTTGCATACAGCACTGCTATTTTTTTCATGCCCTCGAGCATGGCCGCCCCCATCCTCGACGATCAGCCGACTCCCAGATGCCGATCGAGCAATTCCGGATTGGCCTTGAGTTCCGCGGCCGTGCCTTGAAAGACGATCCCGGTCGACCCAAGCACGACGGCATCGTCGGCGACATCCAGCGCCAGCGCACTGTTTTGTTCGACGATCATGATGGACATCGACTCGCCCTTGAGGCGTTTCAGCGTCTCGCCCAGATCATGAACGATCATTGGCGCGAGTCCTTCCGATGGCTCATCGAGCAGGAGCACGCGCGGATTGGTCATCAACGCCCGGCCGATCGCCAACATCTGCTGCTCGCCCCCCGACAAATCGGAGCCCAGATTACCCTGCCGCTCGCGGAGCCGCGGAAATACATCGAACACACGCCGGAGGGTCCACGGGGCCCGTCCTGCCCGCCGGGGAGCACGCTCGGCGACGAGCAGGTTCTCTCGCACCGTCAATGTCGGAAAGATTCGCCTGCCTTGGGGCACCAGGCCGATGCCGCGCGCCACGACACGCTCAGGGGGGAGCCGAGTGATGGGTTCGCCGTACAGCCGGATCTCGCCCCCACTGGCCGATAGAAAACCGATGATCGTGCTGATGCAGGTGGTCTTCCCCACGCCATTGCGACCGAGGAACGCGAGCACCCGCCCATCGCCAACGTTGAACGACACGTCATGCAATACCCGGCTCTGTCCATAGCCGGCATCGACGTGCCGCAGCGACAACGCTTCAATGCCCAAGATAAACCTCCCGTGTGCGCGGATGCGCGGCCACTTCCTCGCATGTGCCGTCGACCACCAGTTTTCCGTAGTGCAACAGCGAGATGCGCTCGGCCAGAGACAGCGCCACGGCCATGTCATGCTCGATCATCACGATCGAGATGCTGCGCGGGATGTCCTCCAACAGAAGCTGGACCTGGATGCGTTCCTGCGCCGACAATCCGGCGAGCGGCTCGTCGAGCAGCATGAGTCGTGGCTCCTGCGCCAGCGCCAGGGCGATCTCCAGCCGGCGCTTCTCGCCATACGATGTCGCGCCCACCCGCTTGCCGGCCAGCGCTTCGAGTCCTACGCGTTGCAAGACCACGTACGCTTGTTCGCGCAGGGCGCCGCGCGCCTCGAGGCTGCACAAGGGATTCCAACGCAGCCGGCGCTTGCCGAGCAAAGCCAGCACGACGTTATGCAGCAAGGTGTCATTGGGAAACAGCGTGACCACCTGATACGTCCTGGCCATCCCGCGGGCGGCGCGGCGTGCCGTCTTGAGCGACCCGACCTCCTCCCCAAAGAGGCGAATCGAGCCGGTGTTTGCGGCGAGGTCGCCGCTGATCAGATTGAACAGCGTCGTTTTGCCCGCGCCGTTCGGCCCCAGGATCAGACGACGTTCCCCCGGCCCGACCCGCATCGAAAAGTCGTCGATCACCTTCAACGCACCGAAGGATTTCGACAATCCATTGATTTCGAGGATAAATTCGCTCGTCACGCGCCCTCCCTTGCCGGTCGTTTGCGACAGACGATCGCCGATTTCGCGCGGCCGAGGAGCCGCCTGCAGCCCGGAACCAAGCCGTCCGGCATGAACAGCACGATGACGAGGAACAGCACCCCGAGCGCGGCCGTCCAGCGCTCCATGTATGCACTCATCCCATGCGAGAACAGCAGCACCACCGCCGCGCCGAGCACTGGTCCCAGGAACACGCTCGAGCCTCCGACGATGACCATCAGCAGAACCTCGGCGGATAACATGAGCGACAAGGCGCCGGGGCTCATGAACTTGTCGAGATAGGCTCCGAGCACCCCCGCGATTGCCGCGGCCACGCTCGCCAGCACGAACGTACTCCAGCGGATCACCCATACGTCGAAGCCCAACGCCGCCATGCGCCGCGGCTGGTCTCGCGTGCCGCGCAAGGCGGCGCCGAACGGAGAGCGAGTAAAGGCATACATCGCGAGACACATGGCCAGGAACACGATCCCGGTCAGGACGTAGTAGCTCGTCGCACTGGCCAGATCGATGCCGAAGGGCGACGGCCGGCGGAGTCCGCCGATGCCGTTCTCTCCGCCGGTCACGTCCGCCCAGCGAATGGCGAGTCCCCACACGATCTGTCCAAGCGCCAGCGTGATCATCAGAAAGCCGATGCCCCTGGCCCGCAACCCAAGCACCCCGAACACCGCGCCGACCGCGGCCGACAGCAGCAATGCCACCAGGACCGCCATCCCCGCGTCCCAGCCCTGCCTCACGCTCAGCCACGTCACCGCGTAGCCCGCGATGCCGAAGAACGCGCTGTGACACAGGCTCATCAGGCCGCCATAGCCGACCAGCAAGTTCAAGCTGAGCGCGAAGATCGAGAAGATCATGATGCGGGAGGCGAAATTCGTATAGAAATCGCCCGGACTCCACAGCCCGACGGCAACGAGAATGGCGGGCAGCAAAATGAACCAGCGATTCATACCGCAACCCTCCCGAACAAGCCCCGCGGACGAATGGCGAGCATCAGCACCATCGGTACGAACAGGATCACATAGGCCAGATCGGGCAACAGCACCTGGCTGAAGGTGTATAGCAGGCCGATCAGGAAACTGCCGGCGAAGGCGCCGAGCAAACTGCCCACGCCGCCGAAGATGACGACGATGAGCGCCAGCGGCAGCATGTCCATGTCCAGGCCCGGGTAGGCGGACAGGATGGGGCCGGCAAGCACGCCGCCCAGCCCTGCCAACCCCGCACCGAGGCAAAACACCAGTGTGAACAGGCTGAATACCGGTATGCCCACTCCACGCGCCATTTGGGGATCATCGACACCGGCGCGCAGCATCGCGCCGACCCGAGTGCGGTCGATGGCCAGCCAAAGCAAGCCGGCGAGGATCACCGCAATGATCACGATGGCCAGCCGGTACAGCGGAAACATGAACCCCGCCATCTCGACCGACCGCCTCAGGCCAGCCGGCGCCGCCAGTGAATATGGATGGCCGCCCCAGATACCGATGGCAACGTCGGCAATGATGAAGGTCACGCCAATCGTGGCCAGTACCTGGGCATTTTCGTTACTGCCGAGGCGCCGCAGGATGCCGCGCTCGATGACGAGGCCCACCAGCACCGCCCCCGCGGCCCCAGCCAGCGCCGCCAGCCAGAAATTCCCGCCGGCATCGAGCACGGTCACGCCGAGATAGGCGCCCAGCATGAACAATCCGCCATGCGACAGATTCGGAATGCGCATCAATCCGAAGATCAGCGAAAACCCCGCGGACAACAGGAACAGTACGCCCCCGAACGCCAGGCCATTGAGCGCCTGAATCAGCCAGAACGCCATTTGTCAGCCCCCAAACAGAATCGTGGGAATTACACCGCGGCTCACTCCTCCAGGTAGCGGGCCGGCGGGTAGTCGCGCGAATAGACCGGATTGGCCAAAAACTGCTTTGGATCGTAGGTCCAGAACTGGCTCTGGTTTGGATAGACTTTCAAAACCGTGTTCTGCAAGCGGCCACCGACGCGCTCCGTCCTGCGAATGTATGAGTCGCCGACAGGGTTGCCGTACTCATCGAGACTCAGCGCTCCGCGCGGGCTGGATGCCAGCTTTGCCGAACGCAGCGCGCGCATGAGCGCCTGGCGGTCGCCGACATTGCCCTCGACCGCCTTCAGGGCTTCTTCGAGGAACATACCGGCCACGTAGCCCCCGCTCGCGTAGAAGCCGGGTTCATGGCCGAATTCCTTGTGATATCCAGCGACGAAGGCCTTGTTCTCTGGTGTGTCGATCGCAGAGGAATATATCCCGCCTGAAATGATGCCTATGGCGTCGTCGCCAAGCTGCTCGAGCAGGCTCTCGTCCACTGCCGAATGCACGGACAGCAACGGCAATTTGTCCTTCAAGCCATATTCAGCGTACTGGCGGATGAACCCCGTGGCGCTGGAACCCGAGAAGCTGATGAACACCGCATCGACGTCGCGCTTGATCTGGGAAATATAGGCGGCGAAGTCCGACGCCTTGAGCGGCACCCAGATCTTTTGCACAACGCGCCCGCCGTTCTCCTCAAACACGCGCTGGAATCCCGCGACGGCCTCGTGGCCATAGGCAAAGTCCGTCGCGATGGTGGCGACCCTTTTGTAGCCGAGATCCTTGGCCGCGTAATCGCCGACCGGATGGACGATCTGGCCCACCGAGGCGGTGGCGCGGATGAGCCAAGGGTTCACGGCGCGTTGCGTGATGTCCTCTGCGAGCGAAGAAGACGAAATCAGCGGTATCTTGGCCTCGCGCACATAATCGTCGATCGCCAGCGCTTCAGTCGTGGCCAGCGGGCCGATCAGCGCATGCACCTTGTGGCGCTCGACCATCTCTTGCGTCTTGGTCAGCGCCATCGCCGGCTGGCCGGCGGTGTCGGCGACGATCAGCTCGATCCTCTTGCCCGCCAGCATGCCATTGCGTTCCTTCAGAAGATAGCGTATGCCATCCTCCATCTGGATGCCGGGCCCGGCGAACGGCCCGGTCCGGGGGGTCAGCATCCCGACCCTGATCGGCTGTTCCTGAGCGACGGCCGCTCCGACGCACGCCTGCGCGGATGCCGCCATGACCGTGACCATTGCAATGCGTTTGAATGTTGAAATCAACATGGCTCCTCCCCTCCCTCTCCTGATGATTCCTCAGGAGATATCGATAGCGCCGGACGCGTGTCTCCACGGCCGCGAGCGATCCGCTCGCCGGCCGGCGCCACTTCAGCTCCACCCCCACGACCGCAAGAACGCGGATTTCCGGGGCATTCTGAATGGATACCGGCGGCTGCCCCCCTCAGAACGAGGCGAGACGGCCTCTGGCGCCTCCCGAGCGGCTGCGCCCTTTACGGCATCCCGAACGACATCAATCGAATCCGTTCTTCTTGCCTTGCTTCACGTAGGCTCCACAGTCGGCGATGTGGTTGCGGCTGTGCACCGATTTTTTCTTGGCGAGATGCCCGAACATCTGGATGCCGAAACCGCCGTCGAGATCGTCCGTGATGCGCTTGCGCCACGGCCGGCGGATGATCTGCGTCGTCAGGCGGCGGGTCGTGCGCGGCTGAGACATGATGTGGTCGGCGAGCTGGAAGGCGCGCTCGACGAGCTTGTCCTTCGGAACCACCTCGTTGACCATGCCGTAATCGAGCATTTTCTGGGCATCGAAGGCTTCGCCGGTGAGCAGCGCGTAGGCGGCCCGCTTGACGCCGAGCAGCTCCTGAAAACAACTGTGGATGCCATCGCCAGGAACAGAGCCGATGTCGTAGTGCAGATCGTAGATGACGGCATCCTCGCTGCAGATCGTCAGATCGCACATCAAGGCAATCTCGCTGTGGAAGCCCGGACCATTGAGGATACCGATGGTCGGGATCTCGAGATCATTCACCAGCGAGCTGACGTTGATCCTCCCGTCCTTGTAGGCGTACTCATAGGCCCAGTGCTGCAGGTCTTCCTCCTCGAGTTCAAAACCCTTGGGATCCGCATCCATCATGAAGTCATCGCCGGACCCGGTGAAGATCATCACTTCGTTCTTGGGGTCGGCGCCTATCGTTTTGAACAACTGGCCTACGGAGCGGTGATTCTGAACGCTCAATTGGATGGGACCGCCAAGCGTATGCGCCTGGGCCAGTATCACGCCGTCTTCACGACGTTCAAGCTTGTAGTGGTCCTTGAAACGGCCCTTGTATTCCTCGAAGTCCGGTGTCGGGATGAAGTTCTGCAATGACATTGAAGTCTCCTTTCTGGTAGGGGGCTGGGCGTCGCAAGCGACGACGCATTCTGAATTCGGTGCACCACGAGCGGCGTCAGGCAAATTGGCAGACCTCCTCGAATCCGAGGCGTGGCGCCCTCGGCAACACGCGCTCGGGATCGCCATAGCCCACGTTGCAGAGAAAATTTGCTTCGATGCGGCCATCGGGAAAGAACTCGGCATTGAGCCGCTCTCTGTCGAAGCCCGACATCGGCCCGCAATCGAGCCCGAGCGAGCGGGCCGCCAGCATGAAGTACGCGCCCTGCAAGGAGCCATTGCGCAAGGCCGTCTCGCGGACGATGGCGCCGCCGCCATCGGCAGCAAACACCTCAGCGAGCTCTGGTTTGTCTGGCATCAGCCGTGGAATCAATTCGTAGAAGCGCAAATCGTAGCCGATGATCACGGTAATCGGCGCCTCGACCACTTGAGCGACATTTTCCGGATGCAGGCAGGACATCAGGCGTTCTTTACCGTGCGCCGTGCGGACGAAGACCATGCGCATGGGACATGAATTTGCGGCTGTCGGACCCCATTTCGTCAGCTCGTAGATCTCGTGCAAGGTCTCGTCCCCGACACGGCGCGGGAGCCACGCATGGTGCGTTCGCCCCCCAACCAGGATGTCTTCCACTGATGGCCGGACAGGTATCTTGACAACAGTATTCATCGCGAATCTCCTGGAGGCAGCAAGGCACCCCCGCTTTATTTTTTGGGAATATACAAGTCCGTGATCGATCCCACGGCAATTTCAGCGGCGAAGGCGAGTGTTTCCGACAAGGTCGGATGCGGGTGGATCGCCAGCGCCAGATCCTCGGCCTCGGCGTCCATCTCGAGGGCAAGGACCGCCTCGGCGATGAGCTCGCCGGCTGCCTGACCCACGATTCCGACACCGAGAACACGGCGAGACCCCTTGTCGATGATCAGCTTGGTCTGCCCATCATCGGCACCCATCGTCTGTGCGCGACCGCTTGCCACCCAGGGGAAGACCGCCTTCTCGTAGTCGATGCCGCGGCTTTTCGCCTCCCGCTCGGTCAGCCCCATCCACGCGACCTCTGGATCGGTGTACGCGACCGAGGGGATCGTTCTCGCGGCGAACTCCACCGCATGCCCGGCGATCACTTCGGCAGCGATTTTGCCTTCGTGCGCCGCCTTGTGCGCGAGCATTGGCTCGCCCGCGACGTCGCCGATGGCGAAGATATGGGGGACGTTGGTTCGCATCTGCCGGTCAACCGCGATGAAACCGCGCTCGCCGACCTTCACCCCAGCCGCCTCGGCGCCAAGGCACGATCCGTTCGGCTTGCGGCCGACCGCGACGAGAACGCGGTCAAAGACCTGTGGCGCCGGTGCCCCCGCACCTTCGAAGCTCGCCCTCAGGCCTTCGGGCAGCGATTCGAGACGGGACACCCGGGTGCCCAACATGATGCGCTCGTAGCTCCTGCCGAGCTTTGCCGCGAGCGGCTTGACGAGGTCGGCATCGGCGCCGGGAATCAGTTGGCCGGTCATCTCGACCACCGTTACCTTCGACCCAAGCGCGTAATAGACGGTCGCCATCTCGAGGCCGATGATGCCGCCGCCGATCACCAGCAGCCGCGGCGGAACATCCCTCAGCTCGAGTGCGCCCGTCGAGTCGATGAGCCGCCCGTCGTCGTACGGAAAGCCGGGAATCCGGGCGACTGACGAACCGGCGGCAATGATCGCGTGCTCGAAGCCGACCGTGCGCACGCCCGCCGGCGTTTCGACCCGCAGCCGATGCGGCGAATCGAAGCGCGCCTCGCCCTGGATGACCGTCACGTTGCGCGCCTTGACGAGGCTGGCAAGCCCCCCCGTCAACTTGGCGACAACGCCATCCTTCCAACGACGCAAGCCGTCAAGATCGACTTGCGGACGCCCGAAGCGCACGCCAGGCAGGTGTGCCGCTTCCTGGATCACCTTTGCCGTGTGCAGCAGCGCCTTGGACGGAATGCAGCCGACGTTCAGGCAGACGCCGCCAAGCCGCGCGTGCTTCTCGACGAGCGTCACCTTCTTGCCGAGGTCGGCGGCGCGGAAGGCCGCCGTATAGCCGCCGGGCCCACCGCCGATCACGATGACTTCGGTGTCGAAATCGGTGGCCTGCGCGCTCGCGATGTCTATTTCGTTCTTCATGCCGAAAGCCTTCCGTGCATCACAGTTCGGCGGACCAGTCGCGCGTCTCTATGATTTCCTTGAGACGCTTCAGGAAGGCCGCCGAGTACGCGCCGTCGAAGGCGCGATGGTCGAAGCTCTGCGCGAGCACACCGATGGGGCGGATCGCGATCAAGTCGCCATCCGGCCCTTCGATCACCGCCGCTTTTTTATGCACGCCATCGCTCGACAGGATTGCGGACTGCGGCTGATTGATCACCGGCGCGCTGATCAGCGTGCCAAAGGAGCCGGAGTTGGAGATCGTGTAGGTACCCCCGGAGAGCTCGTCTGGCTTGAGGGTTCCGGTACGCGCCGCCTTCGCCAGCCGGCTGATTTCGGCGGCGAGGCCGCGCAGGTTCTTGTGGTGCGCATCACGTATCACCGTCACCATCAGCCCTTCGAAATTGAGATCGACGGCGATGCCGAGATGCACGCGCTTATGCACGACCAGCTCGTCGTTGCCAAAGCTGGAATTGATCCGCGGGAATTCGCCGAGCGCGAGGCAGGCGGCACGGGCAATGAACGGCAGGTAGGTCAGCGAATAGCCTTCGCGCGCCTTCCAGTCCTCGCCGACCGCACGCCTGACCTTGTCGACGACATGGAAATCGACCTCGACCGCCTGCAGCGTGTGCGGCGCCGTCGCCTTGGACATCACCATGTGTGCCGCGGTCATGCGCCGGATCTTGCTGAGCGGGATGACCTCGTCGTCGGGCCCGGCAAGCACGGCAGGCGTCGCCGCGGCGGGATGCATGACAGCCGCGGCCACGGGCTCCGCCACCGGCAGCGGTTCCGTTGCCGGGACATGCGCAGGCTGGGGCGCCGCCATGGCGGCAAGCCGCTCGAGATGTGCGAGCACGTCCTCGCGTGTGATCCGCCCGCGAGCACCGGTGCCGGCGATGTGCTCGGGCGCAACGCCATGTTCCCCAAGCAAGCGGCGGACGACCGGCGAGAGTTTCGGGCCGCCGGCACCCGCACGCGGCAGCGGCGCGCCAGCAGCGGCGGGCAGCGCACGCGCGACGGCAGCGGCTTGAGTCGGGGCCGAGGCAGGGACCGGGGCCGGGGTAAGGACCGGGGCCGGCGTAAGAGCCGGCGCCGGGGTAAGGACCGGCGCCGCGGCCGTGCCCGTCGACGGGATTGCCGCGGCAGCATCGGCGGACGTGATGACCGCCAGCCGCGTGCCGACTTTCACAGTGGCGCCCGCCTCGACCAGGATCTCGGATAGCACGCCGCTGGCCGGTGCCGGAATCTCGGTCGTGACTTTTTCGGTTTCGAGGTCGAACAGCGATTCATCCGCCTTGACCGTGTCGCCAACCTTCTTGTACCAGGCGGAGATCGTACCCTCGAGCACGGTCTCGCCCAACTGGGGCATGATGACATCCATGGTTTTCCTCACCAGCTCGCTGCGATGTACTTCGATTCGAGGTACTCGAGCAGACCATCGTGCGCGCCTTCACGCCCGACGCCGCTCTGCTTCCAGCCGCCAAACGGCGCCGCCGGGTCCGAAACGACCCCGCGATTGATACCCACCATCCCCGATTCGAGCCGCTCGGCGACACGCAGGGCGCGCGCGAGGTCGCGGCTGTGGACAAAGGAAACGAGACCGAACTCGGTCGCATTGGCGAGCTCGATGACCTCGTCCTCGTCGCCGAAGGTCACGATCGGTGCGACCGGGCCGAAGATCTCCTGCTGCAGGATGCGCGCATCGGCGGCGACATTGGTCAACACCGTCGGCTCGTAGAAGAAGCCATCGCGATCAGGCGCCCGACCTCCTGTCAGGATGCGCGCACCCTGTGCGACTGCGTCCTCGACCAGCGCAGCGACCTTGTCGCGTGTCGACGCGTTCACCATCGGGCCGAGCTGCACGCCATCGTCCAGGCCATGGCCGAGCTTGAGCCCGCGCATCGCCGCGGCGAACCGCCGAGCGAACTCATCCGCCACCGGCGCCTCGACGTAGAAACGATTCGCGGCCGTGCAGGATTCCCCCCCGTTGCGCATTTTCGCAACCATCGCGGCAGCGACCGCGACATCGAGATCGGCATCCCCGAAGACGACGAACGGCGCATTGCCGCCAAGCTCCATCGAACATTTCACGACGTTCGCAGCAGCCTGGCGCAGCAGCAGCCGTCCCGTTTCCGTCGAACCGGTGAATGAGAACTTGCGCACGCGCCGATCATCGAACATCGCCCCGATCACGTCGCCGGTACGGCGCGTCGTCACGACGTTGACGACACCGGGCGGCACGCCCGCCTCCTGGAACAGCCCGGCAAGGGCGAGCGCGGTCAGCGGCGTCTCTTTGGCCGGCTTGAGCACGACGGTGCAGCCGGCGGCGAGCGCCGGACCGATCTTGCGTGTGGCCATCGCCGCCGGAAAGTTCCACGGCGTCACGAAAACCGCAACGCCTATCGGTTGTCGCATCACGATGATCTTGTTGGCACCCCCGGGAGCGGTCGAGATTTCCCCGAGGATGCGCACCGCCTCCTCGGCGTACCAGCGCAGGAACTCGGCCGCGTAGACGACTTCACCGCGCGCCTCGGACAATGCCTTGCCGCTTTCGAGCGTAATCAGCCGCGCAAAACGTTCCTTTTGCGCGATCAGCAATTCGTAGGCGCGACGCAGGATCTCGCTACGCTCGCGCGGCGGCCTTGCGGCCCAGGCCGCGCCCGCGGCGGCGGCGGCGGAGACGGCGGCGAGGCCGTCACTGACGCTGGCATCGGCGACACTGGCAATGACCGCCTCGGTTGCCGGATCGATGACGTCGAACCGGCGGCCATCCGAGCCGGGGCGCCATTGTCCGTCAATGTATAGCTCGGTCTCGGTCATTTCCGTTTCAACGTGCATGGAAAACTCCAGGTTTGAAGTCGACGGCCCTGCGGATCTCGGCAACGATGCGCGCGACCGAGGGGATGACGGCATCCTCGAGCCCGTCGGCGGCAGGCAGAGGGATGTGCGGGGTCGTGATACGAACGACCGGCTGGTCGAGGTCGTAGAAACATTCCTCGGTGACAATCGATGAGATCTCCGCACCCCAGCCGCAGACGCGCGGGTTCTCCTCGACGGTGAACAACCTGCCGGTCTTCACGACCTCGCGCAGGACGGTTTGCGTATCGAGCGGGATCAGCGAGCGCAAGTCCACGACGGTCGCCGATATGCCATCCTCTCGCTGCAGGATTTCAGCGGCCTCGAGACTGCGCGGCACCATCGCGGCAAGCGAGACGATCGTGATGTCGCGGCCCTGGCGCAGCACCTTTGCAGTGCCCAGGCTATCGACGTATTCGCCGTCCGGGACCTCGCCCTTCATCGCGTACAGCGACTTGTGCTCGAAAAAGACGACAGGATCGGGATCGCGGATCGCCGCGGCAAGCAGGCCTTTGACGTCGGCCGGCGACGAGGGCGCAACGACTTTGATGCCGGGAATCGCCATCACCCAGTTTTCGACGCTTTGCGAGTGCTGCGCGCCGAAGCGTGAACCGGCACCATTGGCGGTACGGATCACGAGGGGAAAGCTGAATTGCCCGTTAGTCATGTAGCGCATCTTCGGCAGCTCGTTGGCCACGAAATCCCAACAGACGGCCAGGAAGTCCGAGAACATGATCTCGGCGATCGGACGCAGGCCGGTCATTGCCGCCCCCATCGCCGCGCCAAGGATCGCCTGCTCGGAGATCGGCGTGTCGCGGATCCGCTTCGGGCCGAACTCGTCGAGCAGGCCGACCGTCGCCTTGAAGACGCCGCCGGCCTCGGCGATGTCCTCTCCGAGAAAGACCACGCGCTCATCGCGCTTCATTTCCTGCGCGATTGCGGCTGCCACCGCGTCGCGATAACTCAGTTCCGCCATGCGATGCCTCCGTCCGCCCAAACGTCCTTGAATGCAAGCTCGACCGCGGGGACCGCCGAGGCCTTGGCCTCCTCGGTCGCGCGATCGACAGCCGCCTGTGTTTCCTGCTCGATGTGCTTCAGCACCGATTCGCCGATGCCAAGCTGCAGCAGCTTTTCGCGATAGAGCCTGATCGGGTCGCGCTCGAGCCATGCCTCGAGTTCGCCGGCGGGCCGGTACTTTGCCGGGTCGGCACGCGAATGGCCGCACTGGCGGTAGGTCATGCACTCGATGATCGAGGGCCCTTCACCGGCGCGGGCGCGCTCGAGCGCGGTACAGGTCGTGAGATACACGGCCTCGGGATCATTGCCGTCGATCACGATGCGCTCGAGACCATAGGCACCGGCCCGGTCTGCCGCGGGATGCTCGACGGCCGTCATCGCCCGCGTCCGCGTGTATTCCATGTACAGGTTGTTTTCGCAAACGAAAACGACCGGGAGCTTCCAGATCGCGGCCAGATTGAGCGCCTCGTGAAAGGCACCGATATTCGCCGTGCCATCGCCGAAGAACGCAACCGCAACTTGCTTGGTACCACGGTACTGTGCCGACCACGCCGCACCGACCGCGATCGGCAACTGCGCGCCAAGCACCGCATACGAAGCCATGATGTTGCGCGATGCATCGGACAAGTGCATCGATCCGCCCTTGCCGCCCATCAGACCGCACTCGCGGCCCATCAGTTCGCCGAGCACCGCCGTCATCGACGCACCGCGCGCCAGGGCGTGATGGTGTCCACGGAAGGTCAGGAACGACCAGTCGTCCTCGTTCATCGCCATCGCAACACCAGCAGCCACGGCTTCCTGGCCGAGCGACAAATGGCTCGTCCCCTTGACCAGGTTCTGCAGAAACAGATCGTGCGCCCGTTTCTCGCAAAAACGGGACTCGACCTGCTTGCGATAAAGCGCAAGCCTCATCGCTTCGGAGATCGGCCGCGCGCCGGAAGGGCTTTTCCTCTTGCGCGGCAAGGCCACATCCGCGCGAGCCTCGGGCTGCTCGGACTTGATCGTATTTATCTTCATTTCCGGATTCGTCTCCAAAAACTTTCCCACTGCCCGTCTGCCGGCAGCGCGCAGCACATTTCAAACAGGTCCAAGAGGAGCCAAAAACGCGCCAACTTCCATACCAATTTACATGGAAAATTTCAAATCGGCTGGGCTAATGATAGGCCTTTATGGACCAATCGTCAACATAGGTTTTATTTGGTTGATCTAAATAGCCACCAAACACCTCAGCCTGGAAGATAGTGATAGAGTCTACCACTTGATTTACATGATATTTATCAAGAAATCACGGGATTTCCAGCATGGATACTCAAGACAAGATGATTCGCAAATCACACGAAACCATATTGATAGATTGGGTTATTTATATTAAACCAATATGGCTCGAATGGACAAGAAAACCAACCAAACGAGACGCGCGGGCACACACTCGTCCGACTGAGGTACCCTCCGAAACCAAGGCGGTGCAAACATCCGATGCCCCGCAAATCCAGGGCGTGTTCATAGAAGGAGAGCGATCGGCCACGTTCATTCATCCTGCCGCGCGGCGTATCATGGAGCGGGAACGCCAGGCGCGCGGCCGGCATCCCATGCGCGCACACACACATACGGACACATATGGAAAGCGGCCGCACCCGCCACGCAGCAGACGACGGGCAAGCCGGCAGACCACACCAGGAGCCCCCATGGCGCCCGCGGCGCCGACAGGTGTACCCTAAACAGGATATAACCGATGCTTAAAGGATATGACCGGCGCCTGCGGACCATGACCGCAGCCCACGGACACTCACACGGACACGCCATGTCTTCGATCGTCACCCCCACGACCCCCGCCCCCGCCGCCGACCTCGAGGCGGCGCGCCCGTCGATCTTCTCGCGCACGCCCGACCTCGCCGATCCCGACGTCGGCAGGCTGCGGGCCACGATCCGGCATTATTTCCTGGATACCTTCGACCGCTACGAGTCGCTGTTCGAGTGCCTGGCCTCCGAGGAGGCCTACACGATCAAGCCGATCGCGCTGCGCCACCCGCTGATCTTCTATTTCGGCCACACCGCGACCTTCTTCGTCAACAAGCTGCTGCTCACGCGGATGATCGACCGCCGCCTCGACCATCGCCTCGAGTCGATGTTCGCCGTGGGCGTCGACGAGATGAGCTGGGACGACCTGGACGACACGCACTACGACTGGCCGACGGTGGCCGAGGTGCGGGCCTACCGCGACCGGGTGCGCGCCCTGGTCCTGGACCTGATCGACCACGCGCCCCTGCAATCGCCGATCGACTGGGCCAACCCCTGGTGGGCGATCATCATGGGGATCGAGCACGAGCGCATCCACCTCGAGACCTCCTCGGTGCTGATCCGCCAGCACGAGCTGCGCCACGTGCGCCCCGCGGCCGCCTGGAGGCCGGCGGCCGACGCCGCGACGCCCGCCCCGGAAAATGCGCTGGTGCCCGTCGCCGGCGGCACGGTGTCGGTGGGCAAGCCCTACGATTCGCCGCAATACGGCTGGGACAACGAATACGGCCGCCACGTGGCGGAGGTCGAGGATTTCCAGGCCAGCCGCCATCTGGTCAGCAATGCCGAGTTCCTGGCCTTCGTCGAGGCCGGCGGCTATCTCAACCACCACAATTGGGCCGAGGAGGGGCGCGAGTGGCTGTCGTTCAGCCAGGCGCAGCATCCGACGTTCTGGGTCAAGAAGACCCAGGGCTGGGCCCTGCGGCTGATGACCGAGGAGATCCCGATGCCCTGGGCCTGGCCGGTGGAGGTCAACTATCACGAGGCCAAGGCGTTCTGCAACTGGAAGGCCTCGGAAACCGGGCAGCCCGTGCGCCTGCCCACCGAGGACGAGTGGTACCGGCTGTACGACGCGGCTGGCCTGTCGGACATCGGCGACGAGCCGGCGCGCGCCAACCTCCACCTGGATCACGGCGCCTCGTCCTGCCCGGTGGACACCTGGCGGCATGGCGACTGGTACGACGTGGTGGGCAACGTCTGGCAATGGACCGAGACGCCCACCTACCCCTTCGACGGCTTCGACGTCCACCCGATCTACGACGATTTCACGACGCCGACCTTCGACGGCCGCCACAACCTGATCAAGGGCGGTTCCTGGATCTCCTGCGGCAACGAGGCGGTGCGCGCCTCGCGCTACGCCTTCCGGCGGCATTTCTTCCAGCACGCGGGCTTCCGCTACGTGGTGTCGCACGCGCCGGCGGTCGCGCCCAGCGGCTACTATGAAACCGACAAGCTGATGTCCGAGTACGCCGAGTTCCACTACGGCGACGAGTATTTCGGCGTGCCGAACTTCCCGCGCACGGTGGCGGCCATGGCGATCGAGGCCATGGGCGGGCGGCCGCGCCGCCGCGCCCTGGACCTGGGCTGCGCCTCGGGCCGCGCGGCCTTCGAGCTGGCGCGCGCCTTCGACTCGGTGACGGGCGTGGATTTCTCGGCGCGCTTCATCAGCCAGGGCGTGCAGCTCATCCAGACCGGCCAGCTACGCTACACGCTGGCCGACGAGGGCGAGCTGGTGTCGTACAAGGCGCGCTCGCTTGCCGAGCTCGGCCTCGAGGACACGGTGTGCCGCGTCGAGTTCTACCAGGGCGACGCCTGCAATCTCAAGACCCAGTTCACGGACTACGACCTGGTGCTGGCGGCCAACCTGATCGACCGCCTGTACGATCCGGCCAAGTTCCTCGACCAGATCCACACGCGCATCGTGCCCGGCGGCCTGCTGATGATCACCTCGCCCTACACCTGGCTCGAGGAGCACACGCCGCGCGCGGCCTGGATCGGCGGATTCAAGAAGGACGCCGAGAACTACACCACGCTGGACGGCCTGAAAGACCACCTCGGCCGGCATTTCCGCCTGGTCGCCGGGCCGCTCGAGCTGCCTTTCGTGATCCGCGAGACGCGGCGCAAGTTCCAGCACACGCTGTCCGAGGCCACGATCTGGGAGCGCCTGCCCGACTGAAGGCGGGGGATCGGCGGGGGGTCCGGCCCCCTCCCCCCGCCGTCCGCGCGCTCACTCGAGCGCGATCTGCGCCTTCAGCCAAAAGACCCGCCCCGGCTCGTTGATCCGGGTGTCGGTGGGAAAGAGGTCCGTCCCGATGGAGGCGCCGGTCTTCGACAAGTGCTCGGCGTAGGTCTTGTCCAGGACGTTGTCCACGCCGGCGGTGAGCAGGACGGCCTTGTTCGGCCGCCAGCCGGCATTGAGCGACAGCACGCCGAAGCCGGCGCTCGGGCCGATGTCCTTGCCATTGGAGACGATGTTCCCGGAGCCCTTGTCGTAGCGGTTCTGCGAGGCGGCGATCCGCCACAGCACCCCGGCGGAATAGTCCCCTTGCGCATAGTTCAGGCCCAGGCGCGCCTCCAGCGGCGGCTGCTGCGCGAGCGGCTTGCCGTCGGTCCGGTTCTCGCCGCGGACGTAGGCCAGGCTGGCCACCCCCTGCCATGCCGGCGAGAACCGCCAGGAGGCGTCGAGCTCGCCGCCCAGGACGGTCGCATCCACGTTGCGCGTCTGGCCCAGGTCCCAGTTGATGAGGATGTAGTCCTCGATCCGCCCGTAGAAGGCGGAGGCCGACAGGGCCAGGGGGCCGTCGCGCCAGCTCGCGCCCACGTCGAGCTGCGTGGTCTTTTCGGGCCGGGTCGAGAGAAAGGCGCTGTTGCCGCCGTCCGGGCTGGCCTTCATGCGTTCCCAGTAGTCCGGGAAACGCTCGGAATGGCCGATGCCGGCGTACCAGGTGCCGCCCGTGCCGAAGTCGCGCTCGTGGCGCAGGAAGCCGCTGGGGAGCGTGCGCGTGTCCCGGCTGCCGGCGGTGGCGGAGGCCGCCGGCGCCCGCGCGTCCACGGCCTCGTGCCAGTCGAATCGCAGGCCGCCCACCAGGCGGCTCGCCTCGCTGGCGTGCCAGGTGCTCTCCATGAACACGCCGCGCTGCTCGAAGCGCATGTCCTCCACGCGCGGCGCCGCGCGGTAGGCGGCGTCGGCGGCGGCCGCGTCGGCCTGCATCATGGCGCCGCGCCCGCGATGCACGTCGCGCTTGGCGTCCGCCCCCAGGACCAGGTCCCAGGACTCGGCCGGCCGCAGGGTCGCGCTCACGCGGCCCCCGATGGTCTTGCGGTCGGGGTTCATGGCGCTGTACATCCCCGGCCGGGCCGAGCGCAGGGTGTAGTTGTCCATCACGTGATCGACATAGTTCTGGTAGACGCGGGCCTCGATCTCGTCCACCAGGCCGCCGATGCGCTTTTTCTCGAACATCAGCGAAACGTTTTCGCGCTTGAACTTCGAGCCATCCATGCCGCGGTCGGCGTAGGCGGCGCGGCCGTCGCTCAGCGCGGCCGACAGCTCGATGCGCGTATGGTCGTCCGGCGTCAGGCCGACCGCGGCGTGGCTGCTCCAGCGCAGGTATTCCGAGTGGATGCGGCGGCCGTCGCCGTCCTCGTAGTCGTCGGCCTGGGCCCGCGTGCCTCCGGCCCGGACGTACGCCTGCGGGCCGCCGACGAGGACGTCGGCCATCTGGTCATTGCGCCCGAAGCTGCCCAGCGTCAGGCTACCATCGGCGCGCCAGCCGAATTCCGGCATGCGCCGGACCTCGCGCTCGAACAGCACCACGCCGGCGGACTGGCCGGCGCCATGGCGCACGCTCTGCGGTCCTTTCAGCACGGTGACGCGATCATAGGACTCGGGATACACATAGGCCGTCGGCGGGTCCATCCGCCCGCCGCAGCCGCCGTAGATCTCCTGGCCGTCGAGCAGGATCCCGAGCCGCGAGCCGGAAAAGCCGCGGAACACGGGATCGCCATCGGTGCCGCCCTTGCGGATCACGGAAAAGCCCGGGATGTTCTTCAGGAAATCCGCGCCGTCGTGCGCGGGCACGGGCTGGCGCGGGGCCTTGGGATCGGTGCGGACCGCCAGCGGCTCGTCCGATGCGGGGGCGGTCACGACGACCGGCTCGAGGATGCGGACGGGCTGGGCATGCGCGGCCTGCGTCAGGCCGATCGAGAGCAGGGCGCCGGGGATTGCGGACACCCATGAGGTTTGGTTTTTCATGCGAGACTCGTTGTGCGGAATGTCTGGACGGCATCCGGCGCCGCCCTCGGCCAGGCCGGGGCGCTCGCGGAGCGGCGAAATCAGGGATTCAGCGGCAACGATGCGGGGGGCTGCGCACCGGCGGCCGTGTCCAGGCCGTGATCCGGTGCGCGCCGGCCATCGGGGCGGCGGCCGGCAGCAGGGGCTGCGCCCAGGGGGCGGCCGGCAGGACGGCGCCCGAGCCGGCGAGCGCCGGCAAGGCCGGCGTCGTCGCGCACAAGGGGCAATGGCCGGACCGGTGCAGGCTGGCCGGGTCTGGGTCCGGGTCGCCGGCCGGCAGGTCCATGGCCACCATGCCGGCCGGCGTGCAGGCAAAGAACTGCAGGCCCTCGAGCCCGGCCGCCGGCGAGGGATGGGCGAACGCCGGCCCCAGGCTCTGGAACCAGATGCCCAGGATCAGGAGCCAATGGATGCCACGCGCACGCCAGCCCGTTTTCATGGCCGGCATTCTACCCAGGCCGCGCCGCGGCCGGCTTGATGCCCGTCAAGCGGGAGGCGCGACTGCGGAATACCGCTTGGCCCCCGCCACGCAGCCCACGACCAGCACCGTCGCCGCCAGCATCGGCCAGGTGACCGCCTCGCCCAGCAGCACAGCCGCCAGCAGCAGGCCCATGAAAGGCTGGAGGAGCTGGAGCTGGCCGACCGCGGCGATGCCTCCCAGGGCCAGGCCGCGATACCAGAACATGAATCCCACCAGCATGCTGAACACGGCGACGTAGGCCAGGCCGAGCCAGGCGGGCCAGCCGATGCCCGTCCACGACGCCGGCTGCAGGGCGAAACACAGGGGCAGGCTGAAGGGCAGCGACACCACCAGCACCCAGCAGATCACCTGCCAGCCTCCCAGGCGCCGCGAGAGCCGGCCGCCCTCGGCGTAGCCGAAGGCGCAGGTGACGATGGCGGCCAGCATCATCAGGTCGGCCCCGAGGGACACCGACAGGTCCTGGCTGAGGGCGAAGCCGGCCACGCCGGCCGCGCCCAGGAGCGCGAAGCCCCAGAAGGCCGGCGAGGGGCGCTCGCCGCCGAGCAGGGTGCCGAACACCGCGGTCGCCAGGGGCAGCAGGCCGACGAAGACCAGGGAATGGGCCGAGGTGATGGTCCGCAGGGCCATGGCGGAAAACAGCGGAAAGCCCACCACGATTCCCAGGGCGACGAGGAACAGCGTCCGCAGGTCGCCGCCGCGGGGCCGCGGCACGCGCAGCGCCAGCAGGAGCGCCAGCGCGAGCAGGCCGGCGACGGCTGCGCGCGCCACCGTCACGAAGATCGGGTCGAAGCCCAGCACCGCCACCCGCGTGGCCGGCAGCGAGCCGCTGAAGATCGCCACGCCCACGAATCCGTTGAGCCAGCCCCTGGTCGTTTCATCCATCGTCGATTCCATTCGATCCCGCCTGCGCGGCCGGATGGCCGCGGGATCATCATCGCTCGACAGGCGGCGGTTTTCCAGATACAGTCAGTACGGTATTGCGGAACTGTACTGATATAAAAACCCATACGGATGAGCATGGACCTCCCCGACGCCAGCCTACCCGCCCCGCCGGGGCATCCCGCGCCCCCCGGGCATCCCGCCCCGCCCGGGCAGACCGAGCGCGTGATCCAGGCGGTGCGCCAGGGCATCGCGGCGCGCCGGCTCGTCCCCGGCGCGCGCCTGCCCTCGCTGCGCGCCATGGCCGGCAGCCTCCAGGTCTCGAAATCCACGGTGGTCGAGGCCTACGACCGGCTGGCGGCCGACGGCACGATCCGCTCGCGTCCCGGATCGGGATTCTACGTGGCCGGCCACCTCGCGCCGCTGACCCTCGCCGACATCGGCCCGCGGCTCGACCGCGAGGTCGACCCGCTGTGGGTCTCGCGGCAATCCCTCGAGACCGGCGCCCGCTCGCTCAAGCCGGGCTGCGGCTGGCTGCCCGCCGAATGGATGCCGCTGGACGCCGTGCGCCGCGCCCTGCGCGCCGCGGCCCGCATGCCGGCCCCCGCCCTCATCGATTACGCGCCGCCGCTGGGCCTGCCGGGCCTGCGCCAGCGCCTGGCCCAGCGCCTGCGAGAGCGCGGCGCCGACACGCGCCCCGAGCAGATCCTGCTGACCGATTCGGGCACCCAGGCCATGGACCTGCTGTGCCGTTTCCTGCTCAAGCCCGGGGACACCATCCTGGTGGACGACCCCTGCTATTTCAATTTCCTCGCCCTGCTGCGCGCGCACCAGGCCAAGGCGGTCAGCGTCCCCTACACGCCCGAGGGCCCCGACCTGGAACGATTCGCCCAGGTGCTCGCCGAGCACTCGCCGCGCCTCTACCTCACCAATTCCGGCCTGCACAACCCGACCGGCGCCACCCTGTCGCCGATCACGGCCCACCGCCTGCTGAAACTCGCCCAGGCGCACGACCTGGTGATCGTCGAGGACGACATCTTCGCCGATTTCGAGGCCGTCCCGACCGCGCGCCTGGCGGCCTTCGACGGGCTCGATCGCGTGGTGCAGGTCGGCAGTTTCTCAAAGACCCTGTCCGCCTCGGCGCGCTGCGGCCACATCGCCGCGCGGCCGGACTGGATCGAGGCGCTGGCGGACCTGCGCATCGCCACGGCGTTCTCGGGCGCCGGCCTGTCGCAGGCCCTGGTCCTGTCCATGCTGGGCGACGGCACCTACCGGCGCCACACCGAGTCCCTGCGCCTGCGCCTGGCGCAATCCATGCACCGCGCGGCCGATCTGCTCGCCCGCCTGGGCATCACGCCCTGGCTGGTGCCGCGCGGCGGCATGTTCCTGTGGTGCCGGCTGCCCGAGGGCGTGGACGCCACGGCCATGGCGCGCCGGGCGCTGGGCGAGGGCCTGGTGCTGGCGCCGGGCAATGTCTTCAGCCTCGCGCAGTCCGCCGGGCGGATGATGCGCTTCAATGTCTCGCAGATGTCCGACCCGCGGCTGCCCGGCCTGCTGGAACAGGCCCTGGCGCGCGCGGCTACAATCCCAGGGTAGCCATCCCGCCCACGCCCCGCTCCACATCACGCCCGCCGACCATGAACCCATCCCCCGATCCCGCGCACCTGCCGGACGACGGCCTCGCCCAGAACGCCTTTCGCGGCGGGCTGCTCGAGCAGGTGCGCAGCCTGCCCGATCCCTGGCGCGAGGCCCTCTCGGCGCCGCACCTGCAAGCCGTCCTCGACAAGCTCGACCGCATGCTCGAGGAACGGCTGGCGCAGGGCGTGCAGATCTTTCCGCTGCGCCCGTTCCGCGCCCTGATCGAGATCCCGCCGGGGGACGTGCAGGTGGTGATCGTCGGCCAGGACCCCTACCACGGGCCCAACCAGGCCCAGGGGCTGGCCTTTTCCGTGCCGGACTTCTGCCCGGCGCCGCCCAGCCTGCGCAATATGTTCAAGGAACTGGCGCTGGAATACGGCGAGCCGGCCGCGCCCCAGCGCAACAGCCTGGTGCGCTGGGCGCGCCAGGGCGTGCTGCTGCTGAACACCTCGCTGACCGTCGAGGCGCATCGGCCCGCCTCGCACGCCCGCCAGGGCTGGGAGCACGTCACCGACGCCCTCATCATGCGCGTGCTGCGCGAGCCCCGTCCCAAGGTGCTGCTGCTGTGGGGCTCGCACGCGCAGGCGCGCCAGGCGCTGCTGGAGGTCCAGCCCGCGCAGGGCCCGGTGCACGTGCTGCGCGCCAACCACCCCTCGCCTCTGTCGGCCATGCGCCCGCCGCGGCCGTTCATCGGCTGCGGCCATTTCCGGGCCGCCAACGACTGGCTGCAGGCCCACGGCGAATCGGGCATCGACTGGATGCTGAACAAGACTCCCGCCGCGGCTCCGGGCTACGGGGATCCACCGCCTGGAAACCAGGCCCATCGGGCGGCACGCTGACGGGAAATCGGGCCCATCAGGCGGCACGCCGACGCATGCCCAGCTTGTCGAGTTCCTGCTCGACCCGGCGCGCATGCGCCTCCGGCACGGGGCACAGCGGCGGGCGCGGCACGGCGGAATCGATGATGCCGAGATAGGCCAGCCCCACCTTCAGCCGGCTGTGCATGTCCAGCAGCGGCGGCGATCCGTAGACGGAACGCACGAAGCCATAGAGCGCATCATTGGCCGCCCGCATGGCGGACAAATCACCCGCCTGCGTGGCGGCCCACAGCTCGCATAGCTGCCGGGGCACCAGGCTGGCCATGCCCGAGAGCAGGCCGTCGGCACCCGTGGCCGCCTGCGCGAACATCCAGTTGTAGTTCGAGGGCAGCACCGCGACGTGCGGCGCCTTGGCGCGGATCATGCGCAGATTGTCCTCGTAGAGCTGGATGCTGCCGCTGCCCTCCTTGACGGCGATGACCTGCTCGCACTGCACGAGCTCGGCCAGCACCGCCGTGCTGTAGCCCATGCCCGCACTCACGTCCTGCTGGAAGATCGACAGCGGCAATTGCGTCACCGATTGGATCGCGCGCAGATAATCCAGCACGAAACGCGGATCGTTCGACGCCCCGGCGCTGAATTGCGGCATGGGGAACAGGACCAGCACATCGGCACCCGCCTCCTCCGCCTGGCGTGCCTGCTCTTTGGCATCGGCCGTGCTGTAGGGGATCACGCCGGCCATGATCGGGATCCCGGGTCCAAGAATCTGCCGGGTACGGCGAATCACCTCGCCGCGTTCCTCGGGGCCGAGCATGGCGCCATCGCCGGCGTGGCCGTTCACGAATGCGGAACACATGCCCTTCGGACCCATGCAATAGGCCATGAGGCGCTCGTAGCTGTCCCAGTCGATACTGAGATCCTTCTCGTGAAACGGCAGTACCGGAGCAACGGTCACCCCCGCCAAATCCTGTTTGCTCGTCATGATTGCCTCCTTCTGGACAAGAAACACATTACAAAAGCCCTGCATCGCACAATGCCCGCCGCAGCAGCGCGCGCTCGTCCGGGCTGGATGCCGTCATGGGCGCGCGCATCACGGGGGTCGGTATGCGACCCAGCAGATGCAGGCAGGTCTTGAGCCGGGCCGTCGCGCGAGCGGCCGGAGCCGTCCCGTATATGGCGCGCACCAAGGGATAGAGCCGCTCGTGCTCGCGCAGCGCCTGCGCCATGTCGCCCCGGCGAACGGCATTCCACAAGGCGACGACGGTCTCGGGAACGATGGCCGCGATGCTGACCTGCGAGCCGTCCCCGCCCAACAGGAAGGTGCACAGCAAATGCTCGTCGCCCGAGGGCATGATCCGCACGCCGGGCGCATGCCGGCGAACCATCCTGTAGTTGGCCTCGTAGCGCGCCGTCTCCCAGCTACCCTCCTTGATCCCGGCCACGCGGTCCAGATCCAAAAGGGCGCGCAGCGTCTCGGGCGAATAGGGCAGCCGGCCAGCGCCCACCGGGGCTTGATACAGCATGATGGGCACACGGGTGCCGGCAATGATGCGGCGATGATGGGCCAGCACGACATCCTCCATTTCGGCCAGTGCCCAGGAGAACGGCGGGAAGACCAGCAGCGCATCGGCCCCGGCGGATTCCATGCTGGCGGCATCGTCGCAGGCCTGGGCCGCGGACTCCGAATAGATGCCGGATATGAGCACGCGGTCCGGCCCCAGGATGCCGCGGGCGCATTGCACGATACGGCGCTTTTCCTCGGACGCCAGGGTGAAATTCTCGCCCGCATGCCCGTTGATCAAGAGGCCGCGGATGCCGTCCGCGCGCCCCACCGATTCGATGTGTGCCGCGAGCGCATCGAAATCGATGCCCTGGTCCTCGTGCATCGGCACGATCGTGGATGCGTATATCCCGTCAAATCTGCGATACATGGCGCTTGGCACCTCCTGTCCGGGATCGGGGCGGCGCGGGGCCGCCCGGACACCCCTCGTCACGGCGCGGGACGGCGGCCCGCAAGAATGACCTGATGGTTGATCAGGACCAGCTCATCGTCCTGGTTGTAGACATTGCACTCGACCAGCACCCGGCCCCAGGTCTCGTCCTTGGGCTCGCACGACAGGATCCTCATGCGGGAACGCACGGTGTCGCCGTCGTACACGGGCTGCAGATAGCGGATCCTGTCGTGCCCGTAGTTGAGGCTGAAGGCCAGGTTGAAACCGATCTCATAGGCGAAGAACGTATCGCTGACGCTGAGCACCAGCACGCCTTGGGCGCAGGGCCGCTTGAACACCGGGTGCTTCTTGCAGTATTCGGCATCGGTGTGATGCGGGTGGTCATCCCCCGTCGCACCGATGAACAGGCGAATGTCGGCGTCCGTGATCGTGCGGCCGCGGCTGTTGAATTCGGCGCCGACGGCCAGATCCTCGAAATAAAGCTTGCTCATTGCGTCAACCTCATTGTGTGCCGCATCGAAAGGCGCGGGCTGCGGAAATCCGCCGCGGGGCCCGTTTCCAGGCCCCCGGCGACAGGGGAATTGCCTCGATGGGATGGCCTACTTTTTCTCGCTGGCGGCGCGAATGAGCTGCAGGAGGTCGGCTCCGTCGACTTCCTTGGCGATCTTGTCATGCAGCGGCAGGGACACCTTGATCCAGGGGCCCTTGTCGATCGTGTTGACCTTCACGCCAAGGGCCTTGAGCTTTTCCATGTAGCCCTCGGAGTTCTTCATGTCGAACTGCTGCTCCTTCGCGGTCGCCTCGGCGCCGGCCTGCAGGACGATCTTCTGGAGGTCCTCCGGCAGTTTCTTCCAGACGCGCTCGCTGACCATGAACAGCCCCGTGGCCATCATGTGCTCGGTCAAGGAATAGTAGGGCGCCTGCTCGTAGTGCTTCATCAGGTACAGGAATTCCGGCGAATTTTCAGCGCCGTCGACCACGCCGGTCTGCAATGCGGAATACAGCTCGGCAAAGGCGATGGGCGTCGGCAGGGCGCCGAGATTCCGCCAGCCTTCGACCTGGGCCTCGGAGGTCAGGGTGCGCACCTTCATGCCCTTGAGATCCTCCAGGGTATGCACCGGCTTTTTCGAGTTGTAGAGGCTGCGGACGCCGGCCGTGGTGATGCCCAGCATCTTGATGCCGGCCTGGGAGTGGTCGACATAGTCGGCCAGCGCCTTGTAGAAATCGCTGCCCTGGGAAATGACGCGCTGGCGGTGGTCGATGTCGTCGAAAATATAGGGCGCGCCGAGGATGGCGACCTTGGGGACCAGGGAGGCGATATTGCCCACCGAGGTCGCGGTGAAATCCACCGTCCCCAGGCGCAGGCCCTGGGCCAGTTCGAGCTCGCTGCCGAGTTGCGCGGCCGGGAACACCTTGATCGCAATGCGGCCATTGCTGCGCTCGCCCACCATCTTGGCAAAGTCGTTCAGCATCACGTCATAGGAACTGCCGATCGGCTGGTCGGTCCCGGCCTTGAAGTTGAACTCGGCCGCCATGCCGAGAGAGGTGGCAAGGCAAGCCAGCAGGGACGTCATGTAAATGGAAAGTTTTTTCACTGTCGTATCTCCAGTATTCACTCTTGCATGATTCGTCGGAATGGGTTCAGCGGCATTCTCTTGGTGTCTCCTCCGGGTCGGGTTGTGGGGCGCTATTTGACCAGGCCATAGAATTTGGGCAGGAACAGGGTGATCTCCTCGAAGTAAGTCACGGCGAACAGCACAGTGGTCATGACCAGCAAGGGCTTGAGGATCTTGCGGGCCACCTGTATGACGGAACGCTCTGCGATGCTCGAGCAGACGAACAGCGTGATGCCATAGGGCGGCGTGAACATGCCGATGGCCAGGTTGAATACGAACATCACGCCGAAATGAATCGGATGCACGCCGAAGTCGATCGCGATCGGCATGAATATCGGCATCAGGATCAGCAGGGCCGCGATGCTTTCCATGAACATGCCGACCACCAGCAGCAATCCGTTGACCATCAACAGAAAGACGAACTGGCTGTTGGTGAACGACAGGATGAACTCCGCCAGCATGGCCGCGATCTGCTCGGCCGCGACCAGCCAGGCAAACACGTTGGCCGCGCCGATGATCAGCATGACCGCGGCCGAGAGGATGGCGGTACGCAGGATCGCCTCGTGCAACTGCTTGAAGCGCAGCTCTCGATACACCAGGGTGCCGACCAGCAGGCTATAGAATGCCGCCACGGCGGCCGCCTCGGTCGCCGTGAAGATGCCGCTGACGATGCCTCCCACGATGATGACGGGCATGAAGAGCGCCGGCAGGGCAGCCCAGAACGTCCACAACAGATGGCGGAATGAGAATTCCCGGTGCGATTCGGTGTATTGCCCGCCCGCCTTGCGCGCATGGAAATAGGCCATCACCAGCAAGCCCGCCGCGGCCAGCAGGCCGGGGATGATGCCCGCGATGAACAGGGCCCCGGTCGACTGCGAGGAAATGGCGGCAACCACGACCAGGAGGAGGCTGGGCGGTATGATCTGCGCCAGCGAGGAAGACGACGCGATCAGCGCGGCCGCGAAATCGGGATCGTACTTGCGGCGCTTGAACTCGGGCTGCATGATCGAGGACACGGCCGCCGCATCCGCGGAACCCGAACCCGATATGGCGGCCAGGGCGGTCGCGGTCACGATCGCGACCAGGTACAGGCTGCCCGAGACCCAGCCGATCAGGGCCATGGCGAAATCGACGATGCGCCGCGACAGCCCGCCTCCCTCCATGATCGCCCCCGCGAATATGAAAAACGGGATCGCCATGATCGTGAAGGAATTCAGCCCGGAAAAGATCCGTTCGCTGATGAGCGTCACGGGGATGTCGGATCCGAAAACGATGGCCGTGGCCCCGGTCAGGCCCAGCACGAAGACGACCGGCATTCCCAGCAGCAGGAACAGCACAAAAGAAACGAGCGCTATCAACATGTCATTTCCCTTGGTAGGTGGCTAGTCGGCTTCCGAGGCCGCCGGCTCGGCCGGCCGGTCGGCTTCGCTGCCGGGCAGGAGGCTCAGCACGAGCTCGAACGCCATGTAGACCGCGCCGACCGAAAGGCTGGCGTACATGGTCCACATCGGCAATCCCAGCGCCGGAGATTTCTGGAAAGTGCCCATGTCGATCAAGGGCAAGGACCCTTCGAACACCAGGGACAGGAACCACAGGATGGCCGCGGCATTGAACAGCGAAATATAGAAACGGATCTTTTGGGGCAGGAAGGACACCACGATGTCGACCGCCACGTGCCGGCCAAAGCGCAAGGCCACGCCCGAACCCACCAGCACCAGCCAAAGCTGGGCATAGTTGGCGATCTCCTCCGTGCCGACCAGGGAAAAGGTGGTGAACGAGCGAACCACCACCTGCAGCAGGACGGCACCGACCATGATGAGGAAGGACACAACCAGGAAGACGTCGATGCCCTGGCGTATCCAATCGATGAACTTCGGTCTCCTCGTTTCCATCATTTGATCTCCACCTCGGGAATTCGATTGGATATGTCCGCTGGCGAGGCGGCATCGCAAGGGGGCGCACGCCCGAGGATCAACCCCCGCCTTTGCGAGATACGAATTTCGCCATGTTTTCCTGCTGACTGGCGGTGCCGAACAAGGGCCGGATATTCTCGTGCTCGAGCGCCAGGCCCTGCTCGAGCGCGAGATCCAGGCCTCTCTTGACGGTGGCCTTGGCGAGCCGGACGGCCTGCGGGCTCTTGCCCGCGATCCGCTGCGCGAGGTCGAGCGCCGCCGCGACGGTCGCATCGTCGTCCACCACCTCGCTGACCAGGCCCATGCGCAGGGCTTCCTCGGCGGTGATCGGATCACCGGACAGGATCATGCGCAATGCGTTCTTTTCGCCAATGAGGCGGGGCAGTCTCTGCGTGCCGCCGTCGCCGGGAAAGATCCCGAGATTGATCTCGGGCTGGCCGATGCGGGCGCCGCGCCCGGCGATGGCCACGTCCATCATCATCATGAGTTCGGAACCGCCGCCCAGCGCATACCCATTGACCGCCGCAATCGCCGGCTTGGGAAACTCGGAGATCCGGCGCCATGCGGCCAATCGTTTTTCCGACAAGGCGACGCCCGCGCCATGCACGTGCTGGTCATGGATGTCGGCGCCCGCGGAGAATGCGCGGGCGTCGCCGGTCACCACCACGCAGCAAACGGTGTCGTCGTCGCGCGCCCGGACGAGGGCGGCGTCCAGCGCCAGCACCAGGTCCATATTGAGCGCATTGCGCTTCTCGGGCCGATTCAGCGTCAACAGCAACACCCCCGCACGGGGCCGGTCCTGCAAGAGAATGTCTGCCATGTCCATACCTCCACGGGCTCGGTTGGGATGCCTTCCGGCGATCCTTCAGGCCACCGCCAGTTCCGAAAGCGGCAGGAACTGCAGCCTGCGAAAATTGCTGACATTCCGCTCGTAGGGCCCGAAGCCCTTGGCTTTCAGGAATTCCTCGGTTTCGAAGGCCCACTGCCCCGCCACGCGGTACATGGCGACGTACTTCGGCCCCTCGCCCATATTCAGGAACCGCTGCGCCGACAGCCATCCCGGGCAAGCCAGCAGATCGGGAAAATGCCGCTCGACATACCACTGGTTGAAGGCTTCCTCGTGCTCCGGCTCGATGTCGACCATGACCACATGGATGAATTCCTTGTCGATCTTCATGACTTTTTCCGGTGAGTGGATATGGGGTTCTCGAATCGTTCAGCGCGCCGCGCCCGTAGCGGGCGGAGCGCTGCGCTTGCGCGGGAACTTCAGCGTCGCGCGCGCCTTGAGGACCTCGACTCCGTCCTCCTTGTGGGCGCTGGCTTCCCACACGACGGTCCGGTTCTCATCGTGCTTCTCCTGGATCCAGACCTCGAAGGTCACCGTATCGCCATAGAACACCGGCCCGGTGAACCAGAAACGGTCCTCGATGGAAACGCCGGCGATACCGGCGAGCTCGCTGGTCAGGACACTGGTGCACAGCCCCGCAACCATGATGCCGGGCGCCAGGCGCCGGCCAAAGCGCGTGGCCGAGGCGAATGACTCATCGATGTGGACAGGCCCGAAATCGCCGGTCGCCGCGATGTACAGCGCGGCATCGGCTTCGGTGATGGTCTTTGCGAACGACACACGGTCGCCCACCTTCAGATCCTGGAAGTCTTTCAACTCATACATCGCTCATTCCTCGCCGCCAAAGACTTCCAGCCGCGCTGTTCCTTCCATGACGGCCCGGCCGGATTCGGCATGGGTGCAGCGGAGCCGGCACACCATCGCGTCGCCCTCGAGGGCCACGACCTCGACCTCGGCCTGGATCGACGCGCCGACGGCGACGATGCCGGCAAACGACAATTCGAGGCTCGCGATCCGGCGCTTCGGCCCGCCCAGCCTGGCCAGGCCGGTGGTCGCGAGCGCGGCAACCGCCAGCTCGAACGCCACCATGCCGGGGGCGCCGGCCCTGCGCGCGTGGGAGGCATCGACGTACTGCGCCCCCAGATTGCCGCTGATGCCCGTGAACATGGCCTGCTCGGCCACGGTCATGGTCTTGCGGAACGTGCATCGCTGGCCGATCGCGGATTCAGGATTCGTCATGGATAGTCCTTTGCAAGGTGTCCGGGGGAACGGGGCTGCCCATCCGGCATGGCCCATTCAGGTCCGGTCTGGTTTCTTCATAGATGCAAGCCATTCTTGATGACACTGCGAGCCACCAGCATCCGGTGGATCTCGGAGGTCCCGTCATAGATCCGCGTGACGCGGGCGTCGCGATACATGCGCTCGAGCGGCAATTCCTTGGTGAACCCCATCCCGCCGAACACCTGGATGGCGCGATCGACCACCCGGCCCTGCATCTCGGAGGCCGCGACCTTGATCATCGAAACCTTCTCGCGCGGATCGCGTCCCTGGTCGATCTCCCAGGCGGCGTTGAGGACCATCATCTTGACGCCGTAGAGCTCGATGGCGCTGTCGGCGATCATTTTCTGGACCATCTGGAAGTTGCCGATCGGCTGGCCGAACTGCTTGCGGTCGGCGGCATGGGTGCGCATCATCTCGAGCGCGCGGCTGGCCATGCCGACGGCACGCGCGCCGATGTGCGCCAAGCGCACCTCGAGCACGCTTTGCATGATCAGCGGGAAACCCCCACCGATTTCACCGAGCACGGCATCCGCGGGGATCCTGCAGTCGTTGAATACCAATTCGGCGTGTCCGTAGCCGCGGTGGCCCATCATGGGCTGGAGGCGGCTCACCGTGAAGCCCGGCGTGCCCCTGTCCACCAGGAACAGCGTGATGCCGCCGCGGGCCCGCTTTTCGGGATCGGTCAGGGCCATCACGATCACATAATCGGCAATGTCGCCATCGCTGATGAAGTGCTTGGTGCCATTGAGCACCCAGTGATCCCCGTCGCGCCGCGCCGTGGTCGAGATGGCGGCGGCATCCGAGCCGGCGCCGGGTTCGGTGATGGCCATGGCGCATATGCGATCGCCCTTGACCGTGGGACGCAGGTATTCCTCGACCTGAGGGCCCTTGCAGGCCATCAGCATCGGATAGACCTGGCCGAAGACCCGCCGTATCAGGGCATCGGAAGTCTTTCCGAACTCCTCCTCGACCAGGCAGTGGTCGACGCAGCTCAGGCCGCCGCCACCCGCCTCGGCAGGCATGTTCATCGCAAACAGGCCCAGTTCCTGCGCCTTGGCCTTGACCCGCCTGAGAGCCTCGGGCGGGATGGCACCCTTGAGATCCGTTTCCTCCTCGAGAGGGCGGACCTCGGCTTCGATGAAACGCCGGACCGTATCGACCAGGAGCCGGCTCTCGCCGGAAATCGCAAAATCCATCATTCCTCCGCCGCCTTTCAGATTTGCCGTGAAGACTTTTAAGATTTGCCGTGAAGACCGTTCGGATCTGCCGCGAATACCGCCAGATCAATCCGGCGCGGGCCGTGGAGAGGCCCGCGGCGGGCCCGCCACGCCCACCACCCCTTGCTCGATCAACCGGTTCCGGCGCTCGCGCGGGATACCCATTTCTTCCATGATTTCCACGCTGTCCGCGCCCGGATACAGGGGCATCGTGCGTATCCCGGGACGCTGGCCGTCGTAGCGCAGGGGATGCGAGATCAGCGTGGCGGCCTTGCCGTTGACCTCGACCGTATCGAACACCCCCAGGTGCTGCGCCTGGGGATCGTGGCGCAGATCCTCATAATCACGGACCGGCTCATACCAGATCCGGTGCGTATCGAAGACCTCGGCCAATTCGGCCAGGCTGCGCTGCGACAGCACACGGGCCATGGTTTCCGCATAGACGTCGCGTTCCTGATAGCGATCGATCCGGGCGAGCGCGCGCAGTTCGTCGCTGTCCAGCGCCGCGGCCAGCCTGTCGGGATCGTTCATGGAAAGCACGATCTGCGCGTCCCTCAAGGCATAGAGGCCATACGGCGCATCGTGATACCAGCTACCGACGTGGCGATTGCGCTTGAACAGCGCGCGCCCCCCGGGCGCGGCGTAGAACTTGGTCAGCGCCTCGACCTGCAAGTCGATGGCGGCGGTGAAAAGGCTGGATTCCACGCGCATGCCCCGCCCCGTGCGCAGGCGGCGGACATAGGCGCCGAGTATGCCCATGGCCAGCAGGGAGCCGCCGTGCTGGTCGATGACGGCGGCGCCCACGACGCTGTTCTCGGTCCCGCCGGTGGCGGCAATCAGCCCCGATCGCGCCTGCATGAGCAGGTCCTGCCCCGGGCGCGACGCCGCCGGCCCCGTGGCGCCCAGGCCGGAAGCCGAGGCATAGACGATGGCGGGATTGAGCTGGCGGACGTCCTCGTAACCCAAGCCAAGGCGATCCATGACACCGGGCCGGTAGTTCTCGACGAGCACGTCGGCCTTGGAGATCAGGTCCAGGGCGAGTTGCCGGCCTTCGGGCGCCTTGAGGTCGAGCGCGATGCTGCGCTTGTTCCGGTTGACCGCCAGCGAGAAGGCGCTGACGTCGGTCACCCATGAATTGCCGCCCGACCAATGCCTCTCGAATGCTCCCGCCAAGGGCTCGATCTTGATGACATCGGCGCCCATGTCGGCCAGATATTGGGTGCTGGCGGGCCCCTGCAGGTAATGGCAGAAACTGACCACCCGGATGCCGAGACAGATGGGATCGTTCATTTGGCCGAATCCTCGCTCATGGCGTCCCTGGCGATGCCGCGCTCGAGCAGGGCATCGATTTCCCGCCGGCCGTAGCCGGCTTCGCCCAGGATCTCGCGGGTTTGCGCGCCCAGGGCCTGCGGCAGGCGCCGCATGGAAGGCGTCTGCCCATCGAAGCGCGCCGGATACGACACGAAAGTCACGGGCTCACCCTCGACGCTTTCGGCGATCTGGAAGGCACCGAGATGAGTCAATTGCGGATCCTGCTGCAGCGCGTCGTAGTCCTGTACCGGCGCATGCCAGATCCTGTGCCGCTCGAGGATGGGCATCCACTCGGCCGTGGTCCGTTCCCTCAAACGCTGGGCCACCAGCGCCGTGACCTCCTCGCGCCTGTCGAAACTGTCGGAATCCGGGCGCCCGGCCAGCGCCTCGATGTCGAGCGCGCGTCCCAGCGCCGAGGGCGTGGCCATGGAAATCACGAGGTAGCCATCGGCCGTGGCCAGCGGCCCGTAAGGGCCGGCGCTGCACCAGGAGGCGATGCCTTCGGCGGCGCGAGGCCGGGGCGAAGGCGCTCCGTTCATCCAGGCCATCAGGGGCTCGACCTGCAGGTGGATGGCCGCCTGGTAGAGGTTGACCTCCACCAGGCGGCCCTTGCCGGTCCTGGCCTTGGCGTACAGCGCCGCCAGGATGCTGGTCGCATACAAGGAAGCCGCGTGGTGGTCGACGACCGGGGAGCCGACGGGCGTGGGCGGGCCGTCGGCCTTTCCGGTGCGCATGATCAGGCCCGAGAGCGCCTGCAGCAGCATGTCCTGGCCCGGCCGATCCTTGTAGGGGCCGGTGTATCCATACCCGGAGCACACCGCGTAGACGAGGCCCGGGTTGATGTCGCGCAGGGCCTCGTAGCCCAGGCCGAGCTTGTCCATGGTGCCGGGCCGGAAGTTCTCCATCACGACGTCGGCGCTTGCCACGAGCTTCTTGACCGCGGCCAGGCCCTCGGGGCTCTTGAGATCGATGGAGAGGCTGCGCTTGTTGCGGCCGCAGGTGAGGTGATTGATGCTGGTCGTGCCCACGAAATGGTTGGCCACCGCCCAGTTCCTCTGGAAGGCGCCATCCAGCGGCTCGATGGCAATCACGTCGGCGCCCAGGTCGGCCAATATCTGGGCACCCAGGGGGCCAGCCAAAAAGTGATTGAAGCTTAGAATTCTGACCCCATCCAGAAGATCCATGCCCTGACTCCCCGCCGATGGCCGATGCCTTTTCAACGCGCCGGGCCTGTATCGCGGACTCGACGGATAAACCATGCTATCAAGCAGGTTTTCCAATCACAATATTGAGCGCTATTAGTTTTTGATGGCGGTTGATAACCGAAATCTATAGATTGCCGCGGACGCGGCGGATGCTAGACTGGGCTATTTTTTGCGGACGACGGCCATGAATCTGCGTCAGTTGGAGATCCTGCGCGGGGTCGTGCGCACCGGCTCGACGGTGGGCGCGGCAAACATCCTGAACATGTCGCAGCCGGCGGTCTCGAATGCCATCAAGAGCGCCGAGCTGTCATTGGGTTTCCGTCTGTTCGACCGGATCAACAAGCGCCTGGTCCCCACGCAAGAGGCCATGATGCTGCTCGCCCAGGCCGAGCCCATGTTCCTGATACGCGAGCTGGTCGAACAGACCGCCCAGCAGCTACGCGACGGGCGCACCGGCCGCATCAACGTGGTCGCCACCGCCGAGCCTTCCGAAAGCGTGCTGCCGCAGGCCATCACGAGGTTCCTCAAGACCCGCCCCAAGGTTTCAGTGACGCTCGAGACCCTGAGGCTGGACAACGTCATGGAATACGTGGAGGCTGGCATTGCCGACATCGGCTTCGCCATGGAGCCGCATCCACGGCCCACATTGAACTACCTGCCCCTGTCGAAGCTGGACATCGTGTGCCTGTGTCCGGACAGCAGCCCTTTGTGCGAACTGCCCTACGTGACGCCCGAAGACCTGCGCAACGCGCCGCTGATCAACGCCAGCACGCGCTCACGTCTCTACAATATGGTCACAGAAACCTTCCGCGACAGCAGCGTCCCGTATTCCCCGATCATCAATGTGCGCTTCATGAACCTGGCGGCCCTCTTTGTGCAGGAAGGCCTGGGGGTGGCGATCATGGATGAACTGACGGCGTCGTCCAAGCGCTTTCATGGCGTCCGCAGCGTGCCGTTTCGTCCCCGGATCAAGGTCCGCCTCAACGCCATCCTCTCGGTCGACCGCCCCATGCAAAGACTGACCAAGGGCCTGATCGAACACGTACGGGAGGAAATCCAGCTATTGCTGCCCGGAGGCGCCGCATAGCCGGTTCCGTGCGCGTCCAGCCACCATCATGTCGACATCCGCTCCGCCGGCCCTGCCCCGCCACCTGGCGATCGGCATCCTGCTGTTCGTAGGCACCGCATCCGCCCTGAACCACATCGCGGCGCGCATCGCCTTCGACGACGAGGCGGGCGTGCTCCTGGCCATCATGTGCCGTTCCGGCTTGAGCGGGCTGGCCCTGTTCGGCATCGTCCTCTGGCAACAGCATCCGGTGCGCCTGCCCGCCGGCCGGGGACGCTGGCAAGCGGCGGTGGGGCTGCTGATCGCACTCCAGAGCCTGTGCCTCTATTCGGCCGTCGCCCGCATTCCGGTGGCGCTCGCCTTGCTGATCGCCAGCCTGTTTCCCATCCTGCTGGCACTCTTGAGCTGGGCGCTGGGCGGCGATCCGCCCACGCGGCGGGCGAGCCTCCTGATGGCCGCCATCCTGGCCGGATTGGTGCTGGTGCTGGATCTGGCGACCGTACTGGGATCCGGCGCGGACATGGGTCCGGAATGGGCGCCCGGCATCCTGTTCGCGCTGGGGAGCGCGGGGTTCTTCGCGATCGCCCTGTGGATCACCGATCACAGGCTCTCGACCCTGGCGGGGCCGGTGCGCGGCATGTACACCATCGCCATCGTTTTTTGCAGCATGCTGGCCGCCGGGGCGGCCGGCATCGTGCCGGGAGGCCTGCACCCCCCGGCCAGCCCCGTCGGCTGGATCGCCCTGGCCACCCTGTCGGTGCTGTATGCCGCGACCTTTTCGGTGCTCTTCATTTCCATACCGAGGCTGGACATGGCGCGCAACTCGCCGGTCATGAATATCGAGCCCGTGGCCAGCCTGGTACTGGGATGGCTGATCCTGGACCAGACCCTCAACGGGCGGCAGTTGCTGGGCGGCGCGATCGTGCTCGGCTGCATCGTCGCCCTGGCCTATTCGCGCAAGCGCTGAGCCCGCAGGGATGTCCTCTCGCCGCGGCGGACGCTGGGCTTCAAACGAGACTCCCGCCGCGGCTCCCGGCCACGGGGGATAGCGACGGGGCGCGGACGGCGGCGGGCCCGGCCCAGGCCATGACGCAGTCGCGTCCGGCGGCCTTGGCGCCGTACAGGGCCTCGTCGGCACGGGTCAGCAGGCGGTCGAGGTCGTAGCCGGCCCGCTCGGCCGAGGCGATGCCGATGCTGACGCTCAGGCGCCCCAGGAACTCGGTGGACTGTTCGCCCAGGCGGCGGCGGATGCGGTCGCCCAGCACCCGCCCCTGGTCCAGGTCCATGCCGGCCGCCAGGACCACGAACTCCTCGCCGCCGATCCGGGCGCACAGGTCGCCGTGCCTGACGGATTCCCGCAGCACGTCGCCGAACGTCACCAGCACCCGGTCGCCCGCCACGTGGCCGCATTCGTCGTTGATGCGCTTGAACCAGTCCAGATCGCACATGAGCAGGACGGCGCCGCGCCGCTGGGCGCGCGCACGGGCCAGCGCCCGCGCGGCCTGGGCAAAGAACGCGCGCCGATTGGGCAGGCCCGTCAGGTCGTCGTGCAGCGCCGCATGCCGGTACTGCCGCTCGGCGCGCTCGCGCACCATCATGAGGATCACGAACGACAGGCTGACCGCGAACAGGATGCTCTCGAACATCATCAGGGCAAAGCCCGCCTGGTCGGGGCCCACGATGGGCAGCACGTGATCCGACAGGAGGCGATAGACGTTGAACGCCATCTGCGAGGCGAGCACGATGATGGCCGGCAGCACGCCGAACGCGCCCTGCCTGCGCAGCCGCCACGCCTCCCACAGGGCGAGCCCCAGGTAGGCGTCGCACACGAGGGAATACACCGCGATGCGCAGCGGCGGGGATTCACCGAACAGCGGCCACAGCAGGGACAGCGCGAGCCAGCCCAGGCTGCCCGCCAGCATCCAGCCGGGCCGCTGGCGGTCCCTGGAGAAGGCGCGGAAGGCGGCCCAGACCATGGCATGGGCAAAGATCAATATCATGTTGCTGACGACCACCACGAACCCGGCCAGGGCCGGGTCGCTGCGCAACAGGCTCATGATCAGGCCCAGCGCGCTCAGCAGCGCGCCGACCGCCGTGAAGAGGAGTGATTTTTCTCGCTGCCCCTGGAACGCCGAGACCAGCAGCAGGATGCCGAGCAGGGCCAGGATGTAGGCGTCGACGACGACCAGGGTGGGGGCATCAAAGTTCCGCATGCGGCTGCGTCCCGGAAAACATGTCCACAATATAGCTGAAAGGCGCCGGGGGGCGCCCAACTGATACACTGCGCTCTTTTGCCGCCGTCGACCCCTCGCATGCCCGAATCCGCCCGCCCCGTCCACTTGCCGCGCCACCTGGCGGTGGGGCTGCTGCTGTTCATCGGCTGCACCTTCGCCACCAACCACATCGCCGCGCGCATCGCCTTCGACGACCGGACCGGCCTGCTGCTGGCGATCATGTGCCGTTCGGGATTGAGCCTGCTGACCCTGGTGGCCATCGTCTTCTGGCAGGGGCGCCCGCTGCGCCTGCCCGCCGGACTGGGCCGCTGGCAAGTGGTCCTGGGCCTGCTGATCGCCCTGCAAAGCCTGTGCCTGTATTCGGCCGTCGCCCGCATTCCCGTGGCCCTCGCGCTGCTGATCGGCAATCTGTTCCCGATCCTGCTGGCCCTGCTGACCTGGGCCCTGGGCGGCGGGCCGCCCACCCGCCGCGCGAGCCTGCTGATGGGCATCATCCTGGTCGGGCTGGTGCTGGTGCTGGACCTGCCCGCGTGGCTGGGCTCGGACATGGACATGGGGCCGGACTGGGTCCCGGGGATCCTGTTCGCCTTCGGCGGCGCGGGTTTCTTTGCGATCGGGGTATGGATCACCGAACACCGCCTCTCGACGCTGGCCGGGGCGGTGCGCAGCCTCTACACCATCCTGATCGTGTTCTGCGGCATGATCGCAGCGGGCCTCGCGGGCATCGTGCCCGGCGGCATGGACACGCCCGCCACCGCCACCGGCTGGCTGGCGCTGGCGGCCCTGTCGCTGCTGTACGCCACGGCGTTCTCGCTGCTGTTCATCTCGATTCCCCGGCTCGACATGGCGCGCAACGCGCCGGTGATGAACATCGAGCCGGTCGCCAGCCTCATCATGGGCTGGCTGATCCTGGACCAGGTGTTCAACGGCCGCCAGCTCGTCGGGGGCGCCATCGTGCTGGGCTGCATCGTGGCCCTGGCCTACTCCAGGAAACGCTGAAATGGCGCAAGACCACGTCCGCGACGTGGTTTTATTTCCCGGCGGGGCGGCTTCCATGCCATGCTACCGGGTCCAACCCAAACCGGAGGACACCCACATGGCCGATACCTGGCTCACCACTCTCATCACCGCCACGCCCCAGGAGGGTTTCGAACTGGCGATCAAGCTCGCGCGCATGGGCGTCAAATACACCCAGCCGTCCGCCGAGGTCCGCGACAAGCTGCGCCCCGTGTACGGCGAGGACGCCAACGCCCTGATCGCCTCGTCCCAAGTCGTCGCCACGAATTTCCAGACCATCGCGGCGGCCAACGGATACTGGAAATGATGCGCGCGCCGTCCTGTACGGGGCGCTGAGCCTTCCATGCCCCGACCCACCCGCGCCCGCCATTCCATTGCCAGCCTGACGGCGCCGGTGGCGATGGGCTACATCCCCCTGGGGGCCGTGTTCGGCTTCCTGTTCGTGCAGGCGGGCGGCGCCGCCTGGCTGGCCATCCTGTCCAGCCTGCTGGTCTACGCCGGCGCCGCGCAGTTCATGATGATCCCGATGCTGGCCTCCGGCGCCTCGATCGGCGCGATCGCGCTCGCCACCTTCGTGCTGAACCTGCGCCACGCCTTCTATGGCCTGTCCCTGCTCAACAGCATGCCGGCCCGGCGCTGGCAGCGCTGGTACGCGGTATTCGGCCTCACGGACGAGACCTATTCCGTGCTGACCGCCCTGCCCCCCGAGGCGAGCGCCCGGCACATGGCCCTGGTCACCGCGCTGAACCAGGGCTGGTGGGTGCTGGGCACCACGCTGGGCGCCCTGGCCGGCGCCCGGGCGCAGATCACGCTCGCCGGACTGGATTTCGTGCTGGCCTCGCTGTTCGCGGTGCTCGCGGTCGAGCAGTGGCGGGCCCGCGCGGACGCCGTGCCGATCTGGCTGGCGCTGGCCGCCTACGCCATCGGCTACACGGTCGCTCCCGGCCAGGCCCTGGCCCTGGCCATCGCGCTCAGCCTGCTGGCCTGCGCCCTGCGGCCGGACCCGGCCAAGGACGGCCGCAGGGAGGCCTCATGATCGATGCGGACTACATCCTGGCCGCGATCGCGGCGATGGCCGCGGTGACGGTGGCCCTGCGGGCGCTGCCTTTCGTGGCCGGGCGCTGGCTGCGCCGGCATTCGCTGGTGCGCAAGCTCGGCGACACCCTGCCCCTGTCCATCATGGTCCTGCTGCTGGTCCACGCCATGGCCGGCTCGGCGCGCGACAATCCCGCCGGCGTCTGGCAGGAGCTGCTCGCGGTGGCGATCGTGGCGGCGCTGCAATGGCGCACCCGCCAGACCCTGCTGAGCATCGTCGCGGGGACCACGGCCTACGTCCTGCTGCGCAATCTCTGAACGGTGGCGCCGCCTACTTGAGCAGGCGCGCGAGCTCGACGGCCGTCCTCACCTGCATCTTGCTGAAGACGTGCGCGCGGTGCACCTCCACGGTGCGCATGCTGATGCCCATCCTGTCGGCGATCACCTTGTTCATCTTGCCTTCGAGGATCAGGTCCATCACCTCGCGCTCGCGCGCCGAGAGCGTGGCCAGGCGCTCGCGCACGCGGGCCTGGTCGCCCGCCTGGCAGGAGGCGAGCAGGGCCTCCTGGACGCGGTCCATCAGCTTGTTGTCGTTGAACGGCTTTTCGAAGAAATCGAAGGCGCCGCGCTTGAGGCTGTCGACCGCCATGGGCACGTCGCCATGGCCGGTCAGGAAGATCACCGGCATGCGCTGCGTGAGCCCGCGCGCGGCCAGGGTGTCGAACAGCAGCGTGCCGCTCATGTCGGGCATGCGCACGTCCAGCAACAGGCATTCGCCCGCGGGGTCGAAGGCCTCGCTCGCCTCCAGCGCGTCCAGGAAGGCGCGGGCGCTGCCGTAGCCCAGCGCGGGGATCTTGCGGGAATGGGCCAGCCAGGTCAGCGAATCCCGGATGACCTCCTCGTCATCGACGATGTGCAGCATGCGGTCTCCCTCGGTCGGGCGGCCGGGCGCCGATGGGGTCGCCGCGGCGCGCGGATCGTCAATATCATGTGCGCGGCGGGCGCCGCCCGCCGGCAGGGCTATTTTCCACCGTCGAGGGGGGATCGTGCCACATCGCCCGCACGAAGGGGAGGGGCGAACCCGGTCCTGGCCCTGGTCAACCCCTACTTCCGGCCTTGGGCCCGCCCCTGGCCCCGCTGCCCCTGGCCCTGCTGCCCCTGATCCTGCTGGCCGGGGCCCCGGCCCTCGGCCTGAGTCCGGGCCGGGGCCACGGCCGGGTCCAGCACGGGCAGCGAAAACCGGAAGACAGTGCCGCCGCCCGGGTTGTCGTGGTGGCTCAGCGTGCCCCCGTGGAATTCGATGGTCGAGCGGCAGATCTTGAGCCCCATGCCCATGCCGTCGGACTTGGTCGAAAAGAAGGGCGAGAACAGCCGTTCGCCGACCTCGCGGGAAATGCCGTGGCCGCGGTCCGCCACGCTGACGGCCACGCCGCCGGCGAGCGGATCCACCCCCGCGGCGATGCGCAGCACGCGCCGCGCCGGCTCGACGTCCCGCATGGCCTCGATGGCGTTGCGCGTGAGGTTGAGCAGCACCTGCTCGAGCATCACGGGATCGGCCAGCACCGGCGGCAGGCCGGGCTCGATCTCGGTCTGGATCGTGACGAAATGCTGGCTGGCCTGCAGTTCGGCGAGCTGGATCGCGCCCTCGACGAGGGCGGCCAGGTCGACCCTCTCGCGGTTGGGCTCGCGCCGCTTCACGAAGGTATGCACGCTGCGGATGATGTGGCCCGCCCGCTGGATCTGGGCATTGGCCTTTTCCAGTGCGTTCCTGATCGGACCGGTGTCGAGCCCGCCCGCCCGCGCCTGCGCGTCGTCGAGCATGTTGAAGGCGCCGGTGGTGTAGCTCGAGATCGCCGCCAGCGGCTGGTTCAGTTCATGGGCGAGGGTGGACGCGATTTCGCCCATGGTGGCCAGCCGCGCGCTGGCCTGGAGCTTTTCCTGCTGGCGCCGGTTCAGTTCCTCGAAACGCTTGCGGTCGGAGATGTCGAGGATGGATCCCATCCAGCCCGTCTGCCTGCCGCTCTCGTCCACCAGCGGCGACTCGTAGATGAGCACCGGAAAGCGCGTATCGTCGCTGCGCCGGAAAATCGTCTCGAAGCCCTTCGAATTCACCGTCCCGGCCATGCGCTGCGTGAAGCGCATCTGATACTCGTCCATCACCTCCGGCGCCCAGTACGGCATCGGCGCCGAGCGCCCGATCAGCTCCTCGGCCGGCATGCCGACCATGCGGCAGAACGCGGGATTGACGTAAGTGACCCGGCCTTCCAGGTCGTAGGCGCGCAAGCCGGTCACCAGGGAATCCTCCATCGCCATCCGGAAGGCGACCTGCTCGCGCAGCGCGCCCTCGGCGGCCACCCGGCGACTGATGTCGCGCCACAGCGCCGCGAGGCTCCAGAGCAGGCCGAGCGACAGGGCGATCACGGAGCCGACCAGCAGGCTGGGCAGGAACTGCGGGGCGCCCCTGACGCTGTCGATGCGCAGCGCGATGTCGGCATACGGCAGGTGCAGGTCGCGCGAGTGCGTGTACACGCCCTTTCCCGGCCCGCCCGCCGCGCGCGCGCCGAGCACGTGCTCGTGCCGGTCGACCAGCATGATCTCGTTGTCCTGGGCGAACCACCACGGGACCATCTGCTCGAGGATGCCGTCCACCGAATAGGTGGCGATCACGGCGCCCAGGTATCGGTCGCCGGCATACAGCGGGATGTGATAGTCCATCAGGATGGGCGACTCGAGGCCCGGCGGAGGCGCGGGCTGGCTGTATTGCGGCGTGCGGGTCTCGCGGGCGCGCTCGAGCCCCAGGCGCGACGGCGCCGAGAGCTCGTCCGGCGCGGACCGGCCCTCGTCGCTGGACGCCACCCGCGCGCCTTCGCCATCGAGCCAGACGATGCGGACGAGCTCGGGATGGCTGCGCCCGAGGAAGTCCATGCGCGCCCGCAGGCGCTGGCCGAACAGGCTGCCGGCGGCGATCTCGTTGGCCATCAGCCGCAGGTGGTCCTCGTTGCGGCCGAGCTGGAAACGGATCGTCTGCTCGACCCACAGGGTGTCGGCGATCAGTTGCGCCTGGCGTTCGTCGGCCTCCATCTGCCGCGCCTGGCGGGGCAGCCACAGCAGCAGCGCCAGGATCAGGAGCACGAACAGCACCGGCACCAGCCATTGCAGCACGCGGCGCCGGCCTGCCGGGGCCTGGGGCGGCGGGGCGCTCATGCCGGGCCGCGCCCCCGCGCCTCGCCGCGCCGCCGCCCCGCGGCCGCCGGAATCCGAGAATCGCGTCGAATCATCGACCTCCCAGGCCATGCCAAGTCGTCCGAAAATCTTTTCGGATACAAAACGCAAAGTACGGAAAAGCAAGAGTAGCAGGAAAATCGTTGGGGACGAGCAGCGCGGCGGCACGACGCCAGGCGCCACGACGTCAGGCGCCACGACGTCAGGCGACAAGCGACAGGCGACGGGCGGCACGACGCCAGGCGCCACGATGGCGCGGCAAGGTGCAGGGGCGCGGCGGAGCGGTGGCGCGGTGGCGCGGCGAAGCGATCAGTGATCGGCGGTCGGCGATTGGTGGCTGGCGACCGGCAGGTGGCTGGCGACCGGCAACCGGCGGCAGGGCGCGGCGGTTCATCCGGTCCCGACTGCGGTTTTCCACAGTTGAAGCGCCCGGCCGGCCTGTCGACAATGGCTCGCACGCGCGGCGGCCGCGCGAACCCGGCCGCGCGAACCACCAACCCCGGATTCCCATGAAGCCGTCCTCATTCCTGCTCGCGTGCGCCCTCGCCTGCACGATCTCCGCGCACGCGCAGGAACCCATCATCATCAAGTTCAGCCACGTGGTCGCGCCCGACACCCCCAAGGGCAAGGCGGCCGAGCGCTTCAAGCAACTCGCCGAGCGCGCGACCGAGGGCCGGGTGCGCGTGCTCATCTATCCCAACAGCGAGCTCTACCAGGACCGCGAGGAGCTCGAGGCCCTGCAACTGGGCGCCGTGCAGATGCTCGCGCCCTCGCTCGCCAAGTTCAGCCCCCTGGGCGTGCACGAATTCGAGGTGTTCGACCTGCCGTTCATCTTTCCCGACAAGGCGGCGCTGCACCGGATCACCGAGGGGCCGATCGGCCGGAGCCTGCTGCGGCGCCTGGAATCCAAGGGCATCATCGGGCTGGCGTTCTGGGACAACGGCTTCAAGTCCATGTCGGCCAACCGGCCCCTGCGCGTGCCCGCCGATTTCCGGGGCCTGCGCATGCGCATCCAGCCCTCGCGGGTGCTCGACATCCAGATGCGGGCGCTGGGCGCCATACCCATGATCATGCGGTTCGGCGAGGTGTACCAGGCGCTGCAGACCGGCGTGGTGGACGGGACCGAAAACCCGCCCTCCAATTTCTACACCCAGGACATGCAGAACGCCCAGTCCCACCTGACGGTCTCGCGGCACGGCTACCTGGGCTACGCGGTGGTGGTCAACAAGAAATTCTGGGAGGGCCTGCCCCCGGGCATCCGCTCGGCCCTCGAGGATGCGATGCACGAGGCCACCCGCTACGCCAACGCGATCGCCCAGGAGGAAAACGACCAGGCCCTGGAGGCGGTGCGCAGATCCGGCAAGACCGAGATCCACGTGCTCAGCGACGAGGAGCGCCGGCAGTGGCAGGACGCGCTCGCCGCCGCGAATCCCGAAATGGAGGCCCGCATCGGCGCGAAGCTCGTGGACGCGATCAAGCGCGAGATCGCCAGCAGGCCCGGCCGGCGGTATTTTTCACGGATCTCGGAATTCCTCGGCCTCGAATGGCAATGAGGGGCGATCCCGCGGCTTTCCGAGACAGTCGATTACGGATGTCCACAATTGTTCCGCCGATGGGGCCTGACATAATCGTCACGGCACGCATGCGGCATCCGGCGGCGCCCGATCGGCATCCCGGATCCGCTGCCCATAACCATAGAGGGGAGTCAAATTCATGATTACGAAATCCATCGGACTGATCGCCGGCCTCGCGCTGGCCGCGAGCTCCAGCGTCTTCGCCCAGGCGTATCCCACCAAGACGATCACGATGATCGTGCCCTTCTCGGCCGGCGGCCCGACCGACACGGTCGCGCGCCTGATCGGGCAGTCCATGTCCAACGACCTCGGCCAGCAGGTCATCATCGAGAACGTGGGCGGCGCCGGCGGCACCATCGGCGCCGCGCGCGTCGCCAAGGCCGACCCGGACGGCTACACCGTGCTGCTGCACCACATCGGCATGTCCACCGCGCCCAGCCTGTACCGCAAGCTCACCTTCAGCCCCATGACCGACTTCGAGCCCGTGGGCCTGGTGACCGATGTGCCGATGACCTTCGTCGCGCGCAGCGACTTCCCGGCAAAGGACTTCGGCGAGCTGGTCTCGTACATCAAGGCCAACAAGGAAAAGGTCACCTACGCCAACGCCGGCCTGGGCGCCGCCTCGCACCTGTGCGGCATGCTGTTCATGAGCGCGCTGGGCACCAGCATGACGACGGTGCCCTACAAGGGCACCGGCCCGGCCATGAACGACCTGCTGGGCCGCCAGGTCGACATGATGTGCGACCAGACCACCAACACCACCGGCCAGATCAAGGCCGGCAAGATCAAGGTCTACGCGGTGACGACCCCCACCCGCGTGCCCGCGCTGCCCGAGGTGCCGACCGCCCAGGAGGCCGGCCTGCCGAACTTCGAGGTCGCCGTCTGGCACGGCGTCTACGCCCCCAAGGGCACGCCCAAGGAGGTCGTCGAGCGGCTCTCCAAGGCGCTGCAGGTCGCTCTCAGGGATGAGAACGTCAAGACGCGCTTCGCCGAGCTGGGCACCGAGCCCGTCGCCCAGGACCGCGCCACGCCCGCGGCGCTGCGCGACCACCTCAAGTCCGAGCTCGACAAGTGGGCGCCCGTCATCAAGGCGGCGGGCACCTTCGCCGACTGACGCGGGGGACGCCCCTCCCATGAACACCACCGGCCGCGCCCGCGCGCAGCCGGTGGCCGTCCCATTCCTGGGCCCGGCGGCCGGATCCCCCCGCCGCCGGATACGCGCAAGGAGCTCGCCGTGTTCCACTTCATACGCCATCCCAAGGATTTCTGGTCCGGGATCATGTTCATGTTCTTCGGCCTGGCGGCCGTGGTGATCGGGCAGGACTACCCGATGGGCACCGCCGGCCGCATGGGGCCGGCCTATTTCCCGGTGGTGCTGGGCGGCCTGCTGTCCCTGATCGGGCTGGCCACCTTCCTGCGCTCGTTCTGGGTGTCCGGCGAGGCCGTCCAGAACTTCTCCGTCAGGGACCTGTTCCTCATCCTGCTCTCGGTGTTCCTGTTCGGCGTGCTCGTGCGGGGCGCGGGCATCGTGGTCGCGGTGGTCGTCCTGGTGATGGCCAGCGCCTACGCCAGCGAGAAATTCAGCCTGAGGGCCTCGCTCATCCTCTCGGCCGCAGCCGCGGCGTTCTGCATCCTGGTGTTCGTCAAGGGCCTGGGCCTGCCGCTGCCGGTGTTCGGCCCCTGGCTCGGCATGTAGGCGGAGGCGCACCATGGAACTGCTCGGCAATCTCGCGATCGGCCTGGAGGCCACCTTCACGCTGACCAACCTCCTCTACTGCCTGGCCGGCGTCTTCCTCGGCACCGCGGTGGGCGTCCTGCCGGGGCTGGGCCCCATCGCCACCATCGCCATGCTGCTGCCGGCGACCTTCTCGCTGCCGCCGGTCACCTCGCTGATCATGCTGGCCGGCATCTATTACGGCGCCTCCTACGGCGGCTCGACCACCGCCATCCTGGTGAACCTGCCGGGCGAATCGTCCTCCGTGGTGACGGCGATCGACGGCTACCAGATGGCGCGCAAGGGGCAGGCCGGCAAGGCGCTCGCCATCGCGGCGATCGGCTCGTTCTTTGCCGGCACCGTGGCCACGCTGGTGCTGGCGATGTTCGCGCCGCCGCTGGCCGAGCTGGCGCTGAAGTTCGGCCCCGCCGAGTACTTCTCGCTCATGACGCTGGGCCTGGTGGCCGCCGTGGTGCTGGCGCGCGGCTCGCTGCTCAAGGCGATCGGCATGACGGTGCTGGGCCTGCTGCTGGGCCTGATCGGCACCGACGTGAATTCCGGCATGGCGCGCTACACCTTCGACCTGCCCGAGCTCGCCGACGGCATCAACTTCGTCATCGTGGCGATGGGGATCTACGGCCTGGGCGAGATCATCCGCAACCTCGAGGACAAGGAGGCCCGCTCGCTCGTCATGAAGAAAGTGACGGGGCTCATGCCGACCCGCGCCGACCTCAAGCGCTCGGTCGCGCCCATCCTGCGCGGCACCGGCATCGGCTGCATCCTCGGCATCCTTCCCGGAGGCGGCACGATGCTGTCGTCCTTTGCCGCCTATTCCATCGAAAAGAAAGTCTCGCGGAATTCCGCCGAATTCGGCCATGGCGCGATCGAGGGCGTGGCCGCGCCGGAATCGGCGAACAACGCGGGCGCGCAGACCTCGTTCATCCCCATGCTCACGCTGGGCATTCCCTCCAACCCGGTGATGGCGCTGATGATCGGCGCCCTGATCATCCAGGGCATCCAGCCCGGCCCTGCCGTGATGGCCGAGCAGCCCGCCCTGTTCTGGGGCATCATCGTCTCGATGTGGATCGGCAACCTGTTCCTGCTGGTGCTCAACCTGCCGATGGTCGGGCTGTGGGCGCGCATGATCATGGTGCCCTACCAGCACCTGTACCCGCTGATCCTGATGTTCTGCGCGATCGGCGTGTTCAGCCTGAACAACAGCGCCTTCGACATCTACCTGATGGCGCTGTTCGGGCTGTTCGGCTACATCTGCCTCAAGATCGACTGCGAGCCCGCCCCGCTGCTGCTGGGCTACATCCTCGGCCCGATGATGGAGGAATACCTGCGCCGCGCGCTGCTGCTGTCGCACAGCGATCCGATGGTCTTCATCGAGCGCCCGATCAGCGCGGCCATGCTCGGCCTGTCCGTGATCGCCCTGCTCGTGGTCCTCAGCCCGGCCCTGCGCAGGAAACGCGAGGACGTGTTCGTGGAATAGCGCCCCGCCGCGCGCCGGGGCGCGCGCCGTGCTAATGTGGGCGGTATTTCCGCATACCCCCGGCTCGTCCCGGCAATCCATGAAAAGGCCCCTCCAGAGGATCCCCTGGCGCGACGGCAACCAGCTCGCCCTGCTGCACAGCGGCGAGGACTTCTTTCCCGCCCTGTGCGCGGCCATCGACGGCGCGCGCCGCAGCATCCACCTGGAAACCTACATCTACGCCTGGGACGAAACGGGGCAAAAGGTCCTGGGGCATCTCGTCCGCGCCCGCGCCCGCGGCGTCAAGGTGCGCCTGGTCGTCGACGGATTCGGCAGCCAGGCCGCCGTCGAGCCCCTGCGGCGGGCCTGCGCCGAGGCGGGCGTGCAACTGAGGGTCTACCGGCCCGAGCCCCCCGGCCCGATGCGCCTGCTGCGACTGAGCCAGCGGCGCCTGCGGCGCCTGCACCGCAAGACCGCCGTCATCGACCGGCGCGAGGCCTTCATCGGCGGCATCAACATCATCGACGACTACGACACCCTGCCGATCGAGGCCGGCCCGCCATTGCCGAGGTTCGATTTCGCCCTGCGCATGCGCGGGCCCATCGTCCGCGACATCACGCTGATCCAGGGCGCCCTGTGGCTGCGCATGGCCTGGCGGCGGCGCCCCGACTGGCGGGCCTTCTACGATCGCGTCCGGCAGTTCGTCCGGCGCCTGTACAGGCGCCTGCGCGCGGCCTCGCCGGCGCCCGCGGTGGGTCCCTCGCGCGCCATGCTGCTGCTGCGCGACAACGTGCTGCATCGCCAGACCATCGAGAACGCCTACCTGCAGCTCCTCGCCGAGGCGCGGGACCGGGTCCTCATCGCCAATGCCTATTTCTTTCCGGGGCGGCGCCTGCGCAAGGCCCTGGTCGACGCGGCGCACCGCGGGGTGCGCATCGAGCTGCTGCTGCAGGGCCAGCCCGAATACCCCCTGCAATACCGGGCCGGCCGCTACACCTACCAGGATTTCCTGGATCACGGCATGGTCCTGCACGAATACATGGCGAGCTTCCTGCACGCCAAGGTGGCGGTCATCGACGACAAGGCCATGATCGGCTCGTCCAACCTCGATCCCTTCAGCCTGCTGCTCGCGCGCGAGGCCAACATCCTGAGCGACGACGCCGACATCGCCCGGGCCCTGTGCGAGGCGCTGGACCACGCCATCGCCCACGGATCCCGGCGCATCCAGTCCGAGGCGCTGCGCAGGCGCAGCCGGATGCAGCGCCTGGTCGACACCCTGGCCTACGGGGCGCTGCGCGCGGGGGTGCTGCTGACGGGCCGGGCGTCGCGGTATTGAGCCTGTCGAGCCGGCGGATCCCGCGGCGCCGACGGGCTGGAAGTCAGGCGCGGCAGCGGCAGGCCGGAAGTCGGGCGCGGCGCCGGCGGGCCGGGGATCAGGCGCGGCGCAGGCGGACGCCGGCGATCACGGCCACCGCCAGGACCAGGGGCACGAACGAGACCCACAGGACGGTGTCCCAGTCGTAAGCCGCCAGCACGCCCCCGGAGGCGAAAGAGCCGACCGCCATCGTGCCGAAGACGATGAAATCGTTGAAGGACTGCACCCGCGTGCGCTCCTCGGGGCGGTGGCACTCGAGCACCATGGCGGAGGCGCCCACGAAGCCGAAATTCCAGCCGACGCCGAGCAGGATCAGGGTCAGCCAGAAATGCGCCACGTCCAGGCCGGTCAGCCCGACCGCCGCAGAGAGCGCGGTGAGCAGCAGCCCGGCCGCCACCACGCGCCCCGCGCCGAAGCGCGTGATCAGCCTTCCCGTGAAAAAGCTGGGCCCGTACATCGCGATGACGTGCCATTGCAGGCCCAGGTTGGCGCTTTCCTGGGGATGGCCGCACAGGTGCATCGCCAGCGGCGCCGCCGTCATGAGGAAGTTCATCAGCATGTACGACACGGCGCCGCACATCACGGCGGTGACGAACCGCGGATGGCGCGCGATGACCTTCAGCGGCCGCCCCTGGGCGACCTCGGCGGCCGTGGGCATGGGCAGCCGCACGCCGAGCAGCACCAGCGCCGACACGGCCGCGACGGCGGCCTGCACGAGGTAGGTCGCGGCGAACATGTGCGGCGGCCAGAGGTACATGGTGTAGGTGACGAGCTGCGGCCCCACGACCCCGGCGGCCACCCCGCCGCCCATCACGAAGGAAAGGGCGCGCGGCCGCAGCGCCGGGGACACCCCGTCGGCGGCCGCGAAGCGGAACGAGAGCACCACGGCCGCATAGGCGCCGCCGAAGAACGTGGCCAGGCAAAAGAGCCAGAACGAGCCCAGCACGATGGCGGCGGCCGCCAGCAGGCCGACCAGCACGCCGCAACCGGTGCCTGCCAGGAAGGACGCCCGCCGGCCGTGGCGCCGGGCGATGGCGCCGGTGGGCAGGATGCAGGCCGCCATGCCGACCACGAAGATGGAGATGGGCAGGGTCGAGAGCGTCTTGGCCGGGGCCAGCATGTCGCCGACGATCGCGCCGGTGGCGTAGACCACCACCGCGTTCGCGCCGGCGAGCGCCTGGGCCACGGTGAGCCGCATGATGTTGCCGCGCTGCTCGCGCAGGGAAAGCTCGGCGAGGGAATCGGACTGCGTTGCGGTGGCGGTGTTCGACACGGGAGGCCTCGGCCGGAAAGGGCGCGTTCCCCGCGCGGGCGACGAGGGGGACGGCGACAGAAACGATGACGGAAACCGAGAGGATACCGTCAAAAAAGGCGTTTCGCTGCGGAGCGCCCGTGGAAGGATTGTTCAATATGCACATTTGTGCTATGTTATGTTCATATTGAACATCCCCAGACGGATGCCATGACTGCCCTGCCCAACGCCTCTCCCTCACCCGATGCCGTCCTCGCCAAGGCGGTGCTGCGGGCCGCCGCGCAACTGGGCCTGCGCCAGGCCGACCTCGCGGCCGTGCTGGGCATCCACCGCACGGCCGTCAGCCGCCTGAAACAGTCCGCCTCGCTGGACCCGGCCTCCAAGCAGGGCGAGCTCGCCCTGCTGCTGATCCGCCTGGCGCGCGCGCTGTTCGCCCTGACGGGGGGCGACCCCCAGTGGATCGCGCATTTCATGCAGACGCCCAACACGCTGACCGGCGGCACGCCCGCCCGGCAGATCGAGAGCATCCAGGGCCTGGTGACCGTCCTGCAATGCGTCGACGCGCTGCGGGGCAAGGTGTGAGCCAGCCCATCTGGGAGGCCTGCGACGGCCCGCGGCGGATCGGCGCCATCCAGGGCATGCTGCACCGCCTGGTCGAGAGCCAAGAGCACATCGCCACCCTGGGCTACGTCGACACCCTGGAGGAGCAAGCCCTGCTCGAGGCCATGCTCGAGGACTCCAAGCCGCCCTACCGCCCGGGCGGCGAGGGCGACCACTACCTGCTGAGGACGCCCTTCCGCTATCCTCCCCTGCCCTGGGGATCGCGCTTCGGCGGCCGGCACGAGCCCGGCATCCTGTACGGCGGCCTGGGCGCGGGCGCGGCCCTGGCCGAATCCGCGTACTATCGCTTCGTCTTCAGGCATTCGATGCGGGCCGAGCCGCCCAAGGAGGCCATCCACAGCCAGCACACCCTGTTCGCCGTCGGCTACAAGACCGACCGGGGCGTGCGCCTGCAGTCGCCCCCCTTCGACCAGCACCGGGCGCGCATCACCCACCCGCGCGACTACGCGGACACCCAGGCGCTGGGCGGCGCCATGCGCCGCGCGGGCGTCCAGGCCTTCGAATACCCCTCGGCCCGCGACCCGGCGCACGGCCTGTGCGTGGGCCTGTTCGCGCCGCAGGCGCTGGCGCAGCGGCGGCCGCGGCACATGCATCCCTGGCTGTGCGAGACGGGCGCGCACGAGGTCTCGTTCAAGCAGGTGGGATCCCCGACGGTGATTTCGTACGGGATCGGGGATTTTTTGGTGGACGGGCGGCTGCCGATGCCCGCGTGAGGGCGGCCCGCCCTCACCGCGCCGCGTGCTTTTCCCGCGAGGACACGAACCATTCCCCCAGCGTGATCACGATGCAGCACAGGGCCATGAGGACCAGCGAGATCGCGGCGGCCGCGGGCAGGTCCGAGCCCGCCTCCGAGATCTTGCTGTAGAGCAGCAGCGGCAGGATGTTGAGCTGGGTGCCCACCAGCGCCAGCGCCGTGCCGTAGGCGCCCATCGCCACCGCCGCCGTCAGGCAGAAGGCCGCGACCAGGCTGGGAAAGATCTGCGGCAGCATGATGCCCAGGACGGTGCGCAGGCGGCCGGCGCCCAGCGAGCGCGCGACCGAGAGCTGCACCATGTCGAAATTGCGCACGGCGGGCAGCAGGATCATGATGACCCGGGGAATCAGGTAATAGGAATAGGCGAAACCCAGGCCCGCGGGCGTGTAGATCAGGGCGCCGACCTCGGCGGGGTCGAAGCCCGCCTGGGCCAGCAACTGGGTGATGAAGCCCGCGCGCCCGAACCCGAGGATGAAGCCGTAGGCCACGATCAGGCCCGAGAACGTCAGCGGCAGCGAGATGGCGAACAGCGTGGCGGTGCGCGCGCCCGGCCGCATCCGGTTCAGGCCCATCGTCGCGCAGAACCCGACGATCACCGAGAACAGGGGGGTCAGCGTCCCGAGGACCACCGTCCCCCACAGGCCCCGCTGGAACAGCGGGTCGGACAGCGCCCTCGGGAAGGCGCCCTCGTCGGACAGGGCCTCGCCCAGGATCAGGGCGACCGGCAGCACGAAGAACAGGCAGAACAGCGCCAGTGCCGGCAGGGTGAACAGGGCGAAGCGTCGTCGCGAGAGCTGCATGGCGAGCGGTCCGGCCTAGCGGTTCAGCACCGCGCGCGCCCAGCCCTGGTCGATGGCCGACTTGCGGGCCGTGGCCTTGGCGATGTCGATGGGCTTGATCTGCGGCGCCTCGGGCAGTTTCTCGGCGACGTCCTTGGGCAGCTCGACGCCCGGCACCGAGGGCCGCACGAAGCCCTGCGCGAAGGTCACCTGGCCCGGCGTGGTCATGATGTAGTTCAGCCACAGCTTGCCGGCGTTGGGGTTGGGCCCGTTCTTGACGAGGCTGATCGCATAGGGCGCGGCCGCCGAGCCGTCCTTGGGGATGACCACGTCGACGTCGTCGCCCATGCCGTCGAGGTACTTGGCCTTGAGGCCGTCGTTCTCATAGCCGATCCAGATGGGGATCTCGCCCTTGAGGAATTGCGCGTACGGGGTGGTGCCCACCACGCGCAGCACGTTGCCGGTGGCCTGCAGCTTGCCCAGGTAGTCGATGCCGGGCTGGACGTCGTCCATGGAGCCCTGGTTGGCGAAATTCGCCGCCAGCACGATGACCTGCCCCTGCCCGGTGGAGCGCGGGTCGAGATAGACGATCGAGCCCTTGTACTCGGGCTTGAGCAGGTCCTGCCACGACTGCGGCACGTCCTTGATGAGTTTCCTGTTCACCAGGAAGGCCACGTTCAGCGTGTGGATGGTGAACCACTTGCCATCGGGATCGCGCAGGGTCTCGGGCAGCTTGTCGAAATTGACCGGCTTGAAGCCATCGACCACGTCCTTGGCCATCGCGTCCAGGGCCGAGGCGGCAAAGTAATAGGCGGTGTCGGCCTGCGGGCGGTTGCGCGCCTTGTCCAGCGCCACCACGGTGGCCGCCGAGCCCAGGTCGTTGTAGACCAGTTCGACGCCGGGATAGCGTTTCTTGAAGGCGTTGAACTGCGCATTCCAGTTCGCCCAGGTCGGGCCGGTGTCGAAGGACACGACCATCCCTTCCTTCTGGGCGGCTTCGTAGAGGGCCTGCTCGCCCTGGTAGAGCTCGGGGCCATCGAAGGCATGGGCCGCGCCCGCGGCCATGCACAGCGCGGCGGCCGCTGCGGCGCCGGCGATCTTGAGGGTCTTCACGTTCGTTCTCCTAGGTGGAAGTGGCGGAATCCGAGGGACTCTCGGGGGGAAGCAAACGAATCGATTCGGGCGGCACCACGATGGTCTCGAAGGGCGCCCGGGAATGGGTGTCGATGCGCACCAGGCCCTCGCCCACGGCCAGGTCGACGCGGCGCGCGGATCCGAGGAAACGGTCGGAGCGCACCACGCCGCCCAGGACGTTGGCGCCGTCCGGGGCCGCGCCGCCGGGCCGTATGGCCTCGGGGCGGATCAGCACCGTCACCGGCGCATCGGCGTCGTGTCCCTGCGCATCGCAGGCCAGCACGCCGATCGGCGTGCGCACGCTGCGCCGGTCGGGGCCGACGCGCCCGTCCCACAGGTTGGCCTGGCCGATGAAGGAGGCGACCCAGCGGTTGACGGGGCGGTCGTAGAGGTCCTTGGGCGTGCCCACCTGGACGATGCGCCCGGCGCGCATGATGGCGATGCGGTCGGCGATGGACAGGGCCTCCTCCTGGTCGTGGGTGATGTGCAGCGTGGCGATGTTGGCCGCGCGCTGCACGCGCAGGATCTCCTCGCGCATCTCGACACGCAAGGCGGCGTCCAGCGCCGACAGCGGCTCGTCCAGCAGGAGGGCGCTGGGCGAGAACACCAGCGCGCGCGCCAGCGCGACCCGCTGCTGCTGGCCGCCCGACATGGCCGCGGGCATGCTGTGCGCCCATTGCCCGAGGCCGACGCGATCGAGGGCCTGCGCCGCCCGGGCGCGGCGCTCGGCGCGCGCGAGCCCGCGGATCTTGAGGGGATAGGCCACGTTGTCCAGCGCGGACATGTGCGGAAACAGGCCGTAGGACTGGAACACCACCCCGAGCCGGCGCTTCTCGGGCGGCAGGCCGGTCACGTCCCGGCCGTCCACCACGATGTGGCCGGCGCTGGGCCGCGCGAATCCCGCGAGCAGCTTGAGCAGCGTCGTCTTGCCCGAGCCCGAGGGGCCGATGACGGCCACGAACTCGCCATCGCCGATGGCCAGGTCGACGCCGGATACTCCGTTGGGGCTGCCGGGATAGCGGTAATCGACGGACTGGAACTGGATGGTCATGGAAGGTTCCCGGGGACTGGGCTCAGGCGCGCCGGCTGGATGCCGAGGCCGTCAGCGAACTGGCGCAGGAGGCGAGGATGGCCAACAGCAGCAGCACCACGGTCGCCGCGCAGGCAAAGCCCGTGGCGCCGTAGAAGGCCTGCAGCAGCACGACCGGATACGTGCGGGACAGGAAGCCCGAGATCAGGTTGGAGATCTGGAATTCGCCGATCGACAGCGCGGCCACCGTCAGCAGCGAGGACAGCACGCTGGTGCTCAGCAGCGGCAGCACGATGTCCTTGAGGCGCGTCCAGAACGGCGCGCTGAGGGTGGCGGCGACCTGCTCGTAATCATGCAGCCGCAGTTGCTGCATGTCGGCCAGCACCGTGTTGACGGTATAGGGCAGCGTCAGGATGAGATGGGCGGCGATCAGCAGGCCGGTGCTGCCCAGCCAGGGCGCGGCGTCCGACGAGAACACCAGGATGAAGCCAAAGCCCAGCACCAGGTCCGGCACCGCGATCGGCAGCAGGGCCATGATCTTGGCCGCCAGCCGCACCCCGCGCCGCGCGCTGGAATAGATGGCGTAGGCCAGCGGCAGGCCGACCAGCACGTTCAGCACGCAGGTCGCGATCACGACCTTGATGCTGGAGGCGAAGGCCCGCTGGAAGCTCGGGTCGGCCGCGACCTCCAGGTACCACCGGGTCGTGAACCCCTGCGGCAATACCGTGTTGCTCCAGGACTCGCCGAAAGAGCCGACGAACAGCAGCGCGATCGGCGTGGCCAGGAACAGCAGGTAGGCAAAAGTGATCAGCAGCATCGCGTGGCCTCCGCAGGACCCGCCCCGGGCCCATGTCAGCTTACTTACATTATGACCGGCGGGGAAGTCACTTTCATGACGATGCGGGGCTCGCGCCCGGGGCCTCGGGCTCGACGCGCAGCAAATGCTCGGCCGTGCGCCGGATCGCGTCCTCGACCGAATCGCAGGGTATGACGCCGGGCATCCCGGGGGCGTCACCCAGGGACAGCACCATGTGGTCGAAATGCAGGCCGAAGGCGATCTCGGACATGGTGCCGTAGCCCCCGCCGACCGCGATCAGCACCGGGCAGGACTGGGCGATGATGACGTTGCGCGACTTGCCGATGCCGGTGGCGATCGGGACGCGGATGTAGGGATTGGCCTTGCGCCAGTCGTTTTCCGGCAGCAGGCCGATCGGCTGGCCGCCCGCCTCCAGGTGCCCCTTGGCCGAAGCCTCCATGACGCCGGTGCGCCCGCCGCACAGCAGTTGCAGGCCGTGACGCGCCAGTGCCGCCCCCAGCGCCTCGGCCGTCCGGTATTCCCATTCGGACGCCTCGCGCGGCCCGATCACCGCGACCGGCACCAGGCGCAGCATGCCCGCCAGCGCGCGCAGGGCCTCGCAAGCGTCCACGGCGCGCAGGTCCTCGGGCGCATCCCCGGGCGCGGGCGTCCAGCGCCAGGCCCAGGGGTCGAACCGCAAGGCGGCGCCGGCATGCAGGGCCCGCGCCCGCTGCGACCAGGAAAGGGTGGGAGTGCTCATGTCGGCCGCCAAACGATGTAGGATGTGGGAGACCCCATAATGTAAATTATCTTACATCACGATGCCACATTTTTCTCAGGAACCCGGCCGTCTGAACGAGCGGCAGGCCGAGATCCTCCGGATCGTCACCCGGCAGGGCTACGCCACCATCGACGCCCTGGCCAGCCGCTTCGACACCTCGCACCAGACCATCCGGCGCGACATCATCCTCCTGGACCGCGTCGGCCTCCTCAAGCGTTTCCACGGGGGCGCCGGCATCGTCGACGGCCGGGTGCGCCCCCGCTACGACGACAAGCGCCACCTCGCGATCGAGGCCAAGCGCGCGATCGCCGCCGAGGCCGCGCGCCGGATCGGCGAAAGGATGACGGTCTTCGTCGACGTGGGCACCACCGCCGAGGCCCTCGCGCAATGCCTGCTGCACAGCCGGACCCGGTGCCGCGTCGTGACCCCGAACCTCAACGTGGGGCTGGCCCTGGCCGGCCATCCGACGATCGAGGCCATCGTCGCGGGCGGCGCCGCGCGCACCCGGGACGGCGCGGTGGTCGGGCCGCTCGCGATCGCGCTCATCGAGCAGTTCAGCTTCGACTACGCCTTCATCGGCTTCTCGGGATTCGACACCGACGGCGCGCCCATGGATTTCGACCTGGACAAGGTGCTGGTCAAGCGCGCCGCGATCGCGCGCGCCGCCAACGCCGTGGGCCTGGCGGACTCGAGCAAATACCGGCGCCAGGCCAGCATCCGCCTGGCCGAGGCCGGCGAGCTGGGGCAGATCCTTTCGGATGCGCGCCCGCCCGCGGCGCTCGCGAGCCTCCTGGGCGATGCGGGCGTGGAAATCATCGTGGCCCCGCGCGCGGCCGCCGGCCTCGCCGAGGCCGTCCACTCTTGAGGCCGTCCACTCTTGAGGCCGCCCATTCTCGAGGCCGTCCACCCTCGGGGCCGCGTACCCTCGAGGCCGTGCATTCCCGAGCACGCGCGCACGGGGCGCGGCGCACGGAGCGCCGCTAGCCGGCGAATCCGCCCTCGTCCAGGAACCGGCGTTCCTCGGCCGTGGTGTCGCGGCCCAGCACGGCGTTGCGGTGGGGAAATCGGCCGAAGCGCTGGATGACCGCGCGATGCTCGACCGCCCAGTACAGCGAATCGGGCACCTGGGAGGTGTACAGGGCGACGGATTCGTCCTGGACTTTCAGGTCCTCGGCGTGCATGAACGGCAGGCAGATGAAATTGCGCAGGGCCGGGTCGACGCGAGGCAGGAAGTCGGCCGCCAGCGCCTGCCGCGCGTAGCGCAGGGCCAGGCCGTCGGTGGCGAACATGTGGGCCGTGCCGCGAAAGGCGTTGCGCGGGTACTGGTCCAGCAGCAGGATCAGGGCCAGCGCCGACTCGGGCCGCAGGATCCAGTTCTCGAGCGCCAGCCGGGCCGCCCGGTAGTGCGCGTCGCGAAAGCGGCCGGCGAATTCCGCATCGAAGGCCTCGTCCTTGGCGAACCAGCGGGCGCGCCCCGCCGCGCGCCAGAAATCCAGCAGCTCGCGCGCATCGCGGGGGGTCGAGCGGCCGGTATCGTCATCGGGAACGGCATTCTGGGCTCGGGTCATCGCGCGTCCTTTCCGGCAAGGCCAGGGCCTGCCCGGCTAGCCGCCGTACATCATCCGGGGCAGGGACAGGACGATGTCGGGAAAAATCGCCACGAACACGACGGCGAGGTTCAGCATCAGAAAGAACGGGAACGCCGCCTTTGAGATGTAAAGGATGTCACGCCCCGTCATTCCTTGCAAGACGAACAAATTCAGCCCCACCGGCGGCGTGAGCTGCCCCATCTCGACGACCAGCACCAGGTAGACGCCGAACCAGATCGGGTCGATCCCCGAGGCCTGGACCGCGGGCAGAAGCACCGCGGTGGTCAGCACCACGATCGAGATCCCGTCCAGGAAGCAGCCCATCACGATGAAGAACACCGTCAAGGCCGCCAGCAGGACGAAATGGCTCATGCCCATGTCGGTGATCCAGCGCGCGATGGTGGCGGGCAGGCCCGAATACCCCATGGCGATGGTGAGGAAGGCCGAGCCGGCCAGGATGAACGCGATCATGGAGGAGGACAAAGTCGCCGAGAGCAGGCCCTCTTTGAAGGTCCGCCAGTTCAGGTCGCCGAACAGCCAGCTCATCAGCAGCGCGATGACCACGCCCACCGCGGCGGAGTCCGTGGGGCTCGCCAGCCCGAGGTAGATCGAGCCCACCACGCCGATGATCAGCAGCGTCACGGGCAGCAGGGTGCGCGAGGCCTTGAGCTTTTGCCCGAAGGACATGGGCGGATCCTTGGGCGGCGTCGCGACGCGGCCGCTCGCCGACCAGATCGCGACGTAGGCCATGAACAGGGCGATCACCAGCAGGCCGGGCAGCACGCCCGCGATGAACAGGCGCGCGATCGACTGCTCGGCCGCGACGCCGTAGACGATCAGGATGATGGACGGCGGGATCAGCAGCCCGAGGGTGCCCGAGCCCGCGATGGTGCCGAGCACGAGGCTCTCGTCGTAGCCGCGCGCCTTGAGCTCGGGCACCGCCACCTTGGCGACGGTGGCGCAGGTGGCCGCCGATGAGCCGCTGACCGCCGCGAAGATGCCCGAGGCGAGAATGCCCACGTGGCTCAGGCCGCCGGGCATCGACCGCATCCACGGCGCCAGCCCGGTGAACAGGTCCCTGGACATGCGCGAGCGGAACAGGATCTCGCCCATCCAGATGAACAGCGGCAGGGCCGCCAGCGACCACTCGGAGGAGGAGCTCCAGATATTGGTGGCCAGCACGTTGGTGACGGGGGCGCTGGAGAACAGCAGCACGCCGACCAGGCCGGTGAGAAAGAGCGCGACCGACACCCACAGGCCGACCGCCAGGCCGCCGATCAGCACGGCCACGAGGATGAAGGACATCATGGCGTCGGACATCACAGGGCCTCCTCGGCGGGGCTCTCGATGCGCAATGCCTCGCTCTCGCCGCGGCGCAGCACCTCCACCAGCGTGTCGAGCGCGGCGATCAGGAACATCAGCGCGCCCAGGCAGAGCATCGATTGCGGGATCCACAGCGGGATCCTCAGCAGGCCCGAGGCGCGGTCGCCCCACATGAAGGACTGCGCGGCCAACTGGCCGAGGCTGTAGGTGAACAGCAGCCCCATGGCCACGCCGACGAGCGACACGACCGTCAGCGCGCCGCGCCGCGCGAGGGGCGGCAGGCGCGATTCGACCAGCGTCACCCGGATGTGCGCGGCCCGGCGAAAGCCCAGCCCCAGCGACAGGAACGTGGCGAAAGCCAGCGCATAGCCGGACAGCAGGGAATACGAAGGGATCAGCAGGCTGTAGCTCTTGTCGAAGAAGGTCATCGAGGCGTAGTCGATCAGGTTCAGCAGGACCTGGCCGAACACGATGACCGTGATGCCGACGAGAGAGAAGGCGGCGAGGCCGCCGCTGATCCGATAGACGGTATCCAGGAACTTGCGCATCGCACGGTCCTCATGCCTTTGGGAGGCTCATTGGGCCCGGTAGGCCTGCAGGACGGCCGCGCCGCGCTCGCCCGCCTCCTTGCTCCACTCGTCGGCCATCTTCTTGCCGATGTCGTGCAGGGCGGCATTCAGGGCGGGGCTGCCTGCGCCGACGACGATGCCGTGTTCCTGCAGCACCTTGCGCTGGGCGACGTGGTCGGCCTCGGCCATCTCCCAGCCGCGCTTCTCGGCGGTGGCGGCCGCGTCCAGCACCGCCTTTTGGGTCGCCGGATCCAGCGCATCGAAGACCCGCTGGTTCACCACGACGATGTTCTTGGGCAGGAAGGCGGCGACGTCATAGAAATACTTGAGATAGTCCCAGGCCTTGGTGTTCACGCCGGTCGAGGTGGAGGTGAGCATGGCGTTGACGCGCCCGGTGGTGAAGGCCTGCGCCAGGTCCGGCACCTCGACCTGGGTGGGCACGGCGCCGGCGAGCTGCGCCAGGCGCTCGGTCTGCGGACTGTAGGCGCGGAACTTCAGGCCGCGCAGGTCCTCGATCTTGTCGATCGGGCGGTCCGTGTACAGGCCCTGGGGCGGCCAGGCGACCGAGAACAGCACCTTGAGGTTCTGGCGGCCGAGCTCCTCCTCGAGGGCAGGCCTGGAGGCCTTGTACATCTTGCGCGAATCGTCGAAGGACACGGCGACGAAGGGCACCGAATCCAGCGCGAAGACCGGGTTCTCGTTCGCGAGGTTCGAGATGATGAACTCGCCGATCTGGATCTGCTGCGAGCGCACGGCGTTCTTGATTTCCTGGTGCTTGATCAGCGAGCCCGCCGCGTGCACGTTGATCCGCAGCTTGCCTTGCGTCGCGGCGTCGAGGTCCTTGGCGAACTGCAGGATGTTCTGGGTGTGGAAATTCGATTCAGGGTAGGGCGTGGCCATCTGCCAGGTTTCGGCGTGGGCGGCGGCCGACGACAGGGCGAGGGCCAGGCCGGCAATGATGGTTTTGCAAAATCGCATGTGTCCTCCGTTGATGTCCAGGGTGGAGCGGATGTCCAGGATTGGGCGTATGGTTGATGCTGCATTATTAATAATAGTATCGATAAATTTTGGCTGGCAAGTGATAAACGTCGTTTAGCGGGTAAACCCCAGGTATTGGCTATCCGATGACATTGGCTCACTCGATCGAGCCTGGCGGGATTGCCAGGGCGACGCCCTGAGCATAAACTATCGATAATCTTATTAATAATATTTTCGGCTCAAGGAGGGCTGACATGGCCATTCGCCACCACACGCTCGTCGAGGGCAACTGCCTGAGCTTCAAGGGCGGGTTCTTCGGCTTTTCCGCGATCGTCCTGATCGAGGCCGATGGCCACGGCCCCATCCTGTTCGACACGGGACACCACTCCACCCGCCTGCTGCTCCTCGAGGCCCTGCAGCGCAAAGGCCTGACCCCGGGCGACATCGGGACGGTGTTCCTCTCCCACCTGCACTTCGACCACGCCAACAACATCGACCTGTTCCCGGGCGCGACGTTCCACGTGGGGGCCGCCGAATGGGACTACGCCCATCGTCCCTCCGACGATGACGTCTTCTGCAGCCTGGGCATGAACGACTACCTCGAGCGCCAGGACCTGCGCCTGATCCACGAGCCCGAGGGCGAGCTCGTGCCGGGGCTGTACTACCGCCACGCGCCCGGCCACACGCCGGGCAGCTATCTGCTGCACTACACTCGCGACACGGGCGAGCGCGTGGTACTGGCGGGCGATGCCTGCAAGACCTATCGCGAGCTGGCCATGCTGAGTTCCACCAATGAATACGACCACGAGCACCGCGCGGCGCAGACGCTGCGCTGGATCGCCGACAACGCCGACGTCGTCGTACCCGGCCATTTTCCCGAGCTGCGCCGCAGCCCCGGCGGCTGGATCTGGGACCAACCCTCGCGGCTGGAGCTGATCGTCCGATGAACCCCGACAGCACGATGGCGCCCACCACGGAACGGATCGTCGAGCAGCTCGAGTCGGACATCATCTTCGGGCGCCTGCGTCCCCATCAAGAGCTCGTCGAGGATGCGCTCATGGCGCGCTTCGGCGCCAAGCGCCACATCGTGCGCGCCGCGATCCAAGAGCTCGCGTCCCGCCGGATCGTGGTCAAGCCCCGCTCGAAATCCGCGCGCGTCAAGGATTTCACCCCCTCCGAGGTCGAGGAGATCTACTACATGCGCGCGCTGCTGCAGCGCGAGGCGGCGCGCATCATGCCGCTGCCGGCCGCGCCCGAGGCGCTCAACGCCCTCAAGGAGGTCCACGTGCGATACGTGGCCGCCGCCTCGGTGGGCGCCGACCAGGACCTCATCCACAAGCTCAACGACGAATTCCACCTGCGGCTTTTCGCCCTGTGCGACAACGAGATGCTCTGCAAGGCGATCGCCTTCTACACCGAGGCCTCCAACCCCATCCGCTCGTACGGCATCACGGACAGGAACTGGCTGCAGCGCGCCATCGCCGAGCACACCGCCATGATCAAGGCCATCGAGGACCAGGACAGGGCCGCCCTCGAGACCCTCGTGGTCGAACACATGCAACCCTCGCGCCGGCGATGGGAAACCATGCGCGCCGGCGCATGAGCCCCCCGGCGACACGCAGCACCGGAACCCCACCATGAAGCACGACTACCTCATCATCGGCGCCGGCATCGTCGGCGCCGCCCTCGCCGCCGAGATCGCCAGGCGCAAGCCGGGCGCCCGCATCCTGGTCGCCGAAAAAGAGCCCGGCGCCGCCTGGCACCAGACCGGCCGCAACAGCGGCGTGGTCCACTCCGGCGTCTACTACACGCCCGGCAGCCTCAAGACCCGGTTCTGCCGCGAAGGCATGGCGATGACCAAGGCCTTTTGCGCGGCGCGCGGCATCGGCTACGAGGAACGCGGCAAGCTGCTGGTCGCCACCAGCGACGAGGAGGAATCCAACCTGGACAAGCTCGAGGAGCGCGCCGCGCTCAACGAGGTGCGCGCCGAGCGCCTGGACCTCGCCCAGTTGCGCCGGCTCGAGCCCGCCGTCACCGGCCAGGCCGCCCTGCGCATCCCCGCCACCGCCATCACGGACTACGCCGGCATCACCCGCGCGCTGCTCGCCGAGGTCGAGGACGCCGGCGGCGCCGTCCGCTTCGACGCTCCGGTGCGCGCCGTCCGCAGGATGGGCGACGCCTACCGGGCGACGGTCGGCGCCGAGACCGTCTCGGCGGGGCAGATCGTGGCCTGCTCGGGCCTGTCCTCGGACCGCGTGGCGCGCATGCTCGGCATCGACCCCGGGATCCGCATCCTCCCCTTCCGCGGCGAATACTTCGTGCTGCCGGCAAAGCTCAACACCATCGTCCACCACCTGATCTATCCGGTCCCCAACCCCGCCCTGCCCTTCCTCGGCGTGCACCTGACGCCCATGATCGACGGCACCATCACCGTCGGGCCCAACGCGGTCCTGGCGCTGGCCCGCGAGAAATACACGCGCTTCAGCGTCGATCCGCGCGACGCGCTGTCGGCCCTGGGCTACCCCGGCCTGTGGCGGATGCTGGCCCGGCATCCCGGCCCCACCCTGAGCGAGCTCAAGGGCTCGATCTTCAAGAGCGCCTACCTGCGGGCGGTGCGCAAATACTGCCCCGCCGTGCGCCTCGAGGACCTGGCCGTCTACCGCAGCGCCAACCGCGCCCAGGCCGTGCGGCCCGACGGCACGCTGGTCGATGACTTCCTGATCGAGCGCAGCGGCGGCGTCACCGCCATCCTGAACGCCCCCTCGCCCGCCGCGACCGGCGCCATGCCCATCGCGGCAAAGATCGCGGAGGATATTTTGTAGCGGGGGGCGCGGCGCGCCTCAGCGCAATCCGTCCCGCCCCTGCACCTGGTCGGCGGCCAGGCCGCCCAGGCGGGCATGCAGGCGTCCGCGGGTCGCGAACGCCATCAGGACGAGGATCTCGTCGGCATTCGGCCCATCGGGAAAGGACACGGTCACGGTGTCGTACTGCGCCCGCACGTACAGGGCGTCCTTGTGCGCCAGGGGAATGTCGATCGGCGTGCCGATCCCGCCGCGCTTGCCCGTCGAGGGAACCCAGGCCTTGCCGCCGCCGAGGGCCTCGCGGATCGGCACCATGAAGGTCTCGGTCAGGAAGGCGTTCCCGTGCTCGTACTCGCCGCCGGCGCCGACGATGCACGCCTTGCCGTAGCTGACGACTTTTTCATCGGGGAACATGGCGCCCAGCAGCGCGGCGAACGCCTCGCCCAGGGCGGCCGAGCCGGCGATCACATCGTCCAGCGGGGCCGGCGACGGACGGCCGATGGCGGGATTGCAGACCAGCGCGCCGATGGCGGCCTTGGTGATCGGCTCGCCGTCGGCGGGCACGCCGGCCTCGTTGCACAGCGTGGTTTCCCGGTATTGATACCAGCGGCGTACGGCGATGCCCGGCACCGTCGCGATCTTCATATGCGATTCTCCCCGTGAGGAAACAAGACGAAAGGAATGCCGGCGCTCACGCCTGGAGGCCGCTGAAATCGTTCAGGACGCGATTCGCGGCCACGTGGACCTTGCGGTTGCCCGCCGGCGTATTGCGGCTTTTCCCGACGAATCGCGGGACGCCGTCGGTGACGACCGCCGACACGGCCACAATGTCGCCGTTGCGGATCGAATCCAGGGGCTCGCGCCGGGACCCGCCGACGCAGGAATCCAGCAGGATGACGTCCGCGTCGCGCCCCGGGGCGATGAAGCCCGAGTTGCGCCCGTAGACCCGCGCATTGTTTCCCGTCGCCGCGGCGATGGCCTTTTCCGGCGCCATGCCGCCCAGGCTCGCCAGGTGGGTGATGGTGTACATCATGCCCAGCGGCATGATGCCCGAGCCTGTCGGCGTGTCCGTCGCGATCAGGAAGCGGTCGAACTGGCCGGCCTGCTGCACGAGCTCCGCCAGCCACAAGGTGGTCCGCAGGTTGCCCGCGGTGCACACCTGCAGGGCGATGCCGGTTTCCTGGACGAGGCGGGGATAATCGGCGTCGGGCATGGCCACCGGCCCGCCGTTCGTATGGAAGGACACGTCCGGATCCATCGCGACGAGATGGTCCGCCCAGATGCCCGACGAGCCCGGGATGGACGAGCCGCCCGTGTGCACGAGCGTCGTCATCCCGTGCTTCTTCGCCCAGGCGATCAGCGGCGCATAATCGTACGGACTGGGAAAGGCGCCGAACCCCGCCTTGGCCAGCCATACGCCCTTCGCGGCCAGTTCCTCGAAATCGGCCTCGACGAGCCCGGGCTCGAGGATGACGGCGCCCGCCCAGACGCGCATGCCTCCGGGGCGGTAATGCTCGAAGCACTTCATCGCCGCCACCGCCAGGGCCTTGACGCCTTCGGGATCCTTGGGACGGCCCGGGACGTGGACCTCCGAGGCGCTGATCGCCGTGGTGACGCCGCCATGCAGGTAGCTTTCGAGAAAGCCGACGGTTTTCTGCCGCGGCGTATAGTCGCCGAAGGTATTGTGGACCTGCGAATCGATGAAGCCGGGGCAGGCCGTGGTCCCCGCGGCATCGATGACCACGTCGCAGCCCTCGATCCGCGCGCCGTCCAGCGAGCCGACGTGGACGATCAGCCCATCCTCCATCAATAGCGCGTCCCCTTCGGCGAAGGGTTCGCGCCAGTCCCCCGACACGATGGTGCCGATGTTGACGATTGCCGTACGCATGTTGGATTCCTCGTTGGATGTCGCGTGCTACGCCCGCAGCGCCAGCAGGGCATCGATGACCGCGCTGTTGCTGGTCACCACCGGGACGCCGAAGGCATCCTCCAGCATGGGCCGCGCCTCGTAGGCCCGGTAGTTCGTGCAGGACACGAACAAGGCGTCGAACCCATGGCCGGCGAGCCTGCCCTTGGCGAACCCGACGATCTCGGCGGGCGTGGGCGCGGCCAGGGCCTCGTTGTCGGTGATCCCCATCCCGTAGGCGCCCACCACCTCGCGGCCGGCGACGGTGGCCGCGCATGCGACCGCCTGCGTCAGGTCCTCGTTATAGGGCGTGATGACGGCCAGGCGCCTGGGACGGTACCGGTCCAGGGCCGCCGCCACGGACGAGATGACGCCCATGCCCCTGCAGCCGGCGCGCTCGCCCAGTTCGCGGCATACGCGGGCGTCGTAGTCGAGCCCGAACAGCGAGCCCGCCGAGGTGCATCCGAAGACCAGCACGTCCGGCTTGGCGGTGCCCAGATCGCTCGCCGCGGCAGGCGCGAATTCCTCGATCATCCGGATCTCGGCCTCGCGGGTCGTCTCGACCAGGTACATGCGGTCCGTGTGGACGGTGTAGCCGGATTTCGGCAGCGCGGCGTGCAGGTCGTTTTCCATCACCGTATTGGAAGACGGCACGATCAGCGCCACGCGGGTCCTGCGACTCATATCGAATGTCATTCTTTCCTCCTCCTGTGTTCACTGAAAAATCCGGCTATTCCCGGGGTTCGCGGCCCCAGCCGCCGCCCCCGGCGGTCACCATGATCAGCTGGTCGCCCTTCATCAGCCTGTGCGGTCCGCTCTTGGCCGCGAGCCTGCGGATGCCGGCCGGCGAGCGGATCTCGAACGACGCGAGCCCGCCGTCCGCTCCGCCGGATATGCCGGCGGCCGGTGTCCTGGTGCGTTCTCCCAGCACCGAGGCCTGCAGGTTGTCCGCCAAGGCCTCGACCGTCTTGCGCACGCCATCGCCGCCTCGATGCAGACCACGGCCTCCGCTGCCCCGGACGATTTCGTAGTTGATGAAGCGCACGGGCATGCTTGCCTCCATCCCCTCGATGGGCAGGTTCATGGTGTTGCCCATGTGCACCCGGTGCCCGCTCACGCCCGGCCCCTGGGCCGTGCCCCCCATGCCCCCGCCGATCGTCTCGTAGTGCACGAAGGGCCCGCCGTGGGCGGGATTGATGCCGCCCATGGTATAGACGCAGGCCGAGCCGTAGCTGCCGGCCGACACCAGTTCGGGATAGGCCTTGCCCAGGGCGCCGAGCAGGATGTCGGCGATCCGGTTGGCCGTCTCGGTATTGGCGGCCACCACCGGGAACGGATACGTCGCATTCACGATGCTGCCCTCGGGGGCGATGATCTCCACCCCTTCGTACACGCCGGAATTGGGCGAGATTTCCCCGCCGAGGAAACTCAGGACGGTATAGAACACCGCCGAGGCCGTGACAGGCAAGGGCGCGTTGATGGGTCCCGCCACGCAGGCGGACGAGCCGGTGAAGTCGAAGGCGAGCGTCGATCCGGCCTTGCGGATGCGGACCTTGACCAGCGGCGCGGCATCCGGATCGATGCCGTCGCCGTCCAGGGATTCCGCATGCTCGACCTCGGCATCGGGCAGGCCGCGCAGCCTGGCCTCGACCAGGCGGCGACTGTAGCGCTGGGTATCGGCCATGATCTCCGTGACGGCGGATTCGCCGTAGCGCATGCACAGGTCGAGGACGCGCTCGGTGGCCCGCGCATGCCCTGCCAACGCCGCATGGAAATCGCCCTTGCGGTCCGCCGGCACGCGGACGTTGGCGAGGATCAGGCGCAGGACGTCCTCCCGGATCCGGCCCCGCTCCAGGATCTTGATCGGCGGGATCCTCAGGCCTTCCTTGATGATCTCGTCGGACACGCTGGAGCTGCCGGCGGCGATGCCGCCGATGTCCGGCCAATGGATCCGGCTCAGGGCGAAGCCCACGTGCGCGCCCCGCGAGAAGATCGGCGTCAGCAGCGACATGTCGGGCAAATGGGTGCCGCCCTCGTAGGGGTCGTTCAGGAGGACGCCGTCGCCGTCCTCCCAGGCATCCAGCGGATACCGTGCCAGCGCCGCGGTTCCCGTGTAGCGGGCCGCGCCCAGATGGACCGGGATGTCCACGCCCTGCGCGATCACGTTGCAATGCACGTCCAGCAGCGCGCACGACAAGTCCGCCGACAGGCTGAGCAGGGGAGAAAACGAGGTGCGCATGATGACGCTCTTCATCTCTGCGCAAATGGCGTGCAGCGCGCTGTTCACGACCTCGAAGGTCACGGGATCGCGCTCGAGCACGGTGGGTCGGGTATCGGCGATCACGTTCATGCTCCCCCCTTTCGTTCGATGCTGAAGACGACGCTCCCATCCGCGCCGATGCGGGCCGAGGTGTCGGCCGGCACCCAGACCGTCGAGCCGGAATGGTCGATCAGCAGGGGCCCCTCCAGCGTGGCGCCGATGCAATCGTCCGTCCGGTAGACGGGAATCCGCCGCGCCGATTCCGTCTTGTCGATGTAGAGACGTTCCTGGTATGGCCTGACCACGCCCGGCGGCCGCCGTTCCGCGAACAGGGCGGCGGTGGTGTCCTTGGGCGGCAGTTCGGCCACGAGGTGGACGTTCACCAGTTCCACCCTGGAATCGGCGAGGTCGAAGCCGAATTCTTCCCGGTATGCCGCCCTGAACCGGCGTTCGATCTCCGCGGCGTCCGGCAGAGGTTCACCCCGGCCGCCCAGGGGAACGCGAAGCTCCGAGAGCTGCCCGACGAAGCGCAGGTCGGCAAAGCGAAGAAAGCTCGCGCCCTCGGATCCGGCCGGCTCCGCGGCCAGCAGTCCGTCGGCCTTGCGTTCGAGTCCCTCGAAGGCCCCGCCCATGGCCTCGGGCCTCAGGTCTTCCAGGGCGTGCAGCAGCGTCGCGGAGAGATCGTGCCTGACCTGCCCCAGCAGCGCGCCCAGGGCGGAGAAGATGCCGGGATAGGGAGGAATCACCACTTCCCTCACGCCGACGTCCATGCCCACCATGGCGGCGTGCAGCGGACCCGCGCCGCCGGAGGCGAGGATCGCGAATTCCCGCGGATCATGACCCCTGCGCACGGTGGCGAGCCGCACCATCTCGGTCATGTTGGCCACCGCCACCTCGATGATGGCATGCGCGGCCCGGGCGACGGACCAGCTCATGGGGCGGGCGATGTGGGTCTCTATCGCTTCCACCGCCAGGTCCCTGGAAAACGTGACGCCGCTGCCCTCGAAGGTCTCGGCGCTGAGCGTGCCGATGACGGCGTGCGCATCGGTGACTGTGGGCAGCTTCCCGCCCTTGCCGTAGCAGGCCGGGCCGGGATCCGCGCCGGCGCTCTCGGGGCCGACCTTGGGAACGCCGCCGCTGTCGATCCAGGCGATGCTGCCGCCCCCGGCGCCGACCTCGATGATGTCGAGCACCGCGCTGCGGATGGGGAAGCCACCCACGTCGCGCCCGCCGTCCAGCCGATCGGCCTGGAATTCGTCCGTGATCCTGGGCTCGAAATCGTGGACGACACCGGCCTTCGCCGTCGTGCCGCCCATGTCGAAGGCGATGATGTTCGCGCGCCCGGTCGCGCGCGCATAGGCCTTGGTGGCGATCATGCCGGCCGCGGGCCCCGACTCGATGAGGTGCGCGGGATAGCGCTGCGCATTCGCAGGAGAGGTCAGGCCCCCGTTGGACTTGACGATCATGAGGCTGGAGATCCCCATCTCGCGGACCTCATCGTCCAGGTGGCGGATGTAGCGCTGGACCGCCGGCCCGATGTAGGCGTTCACCACCGTGGTGCTGGTGCGCTCGTATTCGCGGAACTCGGGGCAGACGTCGTGCGAGACCGTGATGAAGGCGTCCGGGAACGCCTCGCGCAGCGCGGCCTCGAGGCGGGCCTCATGGTCGCCGTTGGCGTAGGCGTGCAGGCACGAGATCGCGAAGGCCTCGGCGTCCGACGCCCGGATGTCCTCGATCAGCGCCTCGACCCCGGACAGCGGCCGGATCGGATTGCCGCGCGCATCCATGCGCTCGCGGACGCCGAAGCGCCGTTCGGGCGGCACCAGCGGCTCGGAAACCCGGACCGCCAGGTGATAGAGCGTCGGCCGGTTCTGGCGGCGCAGCTCGATCACGTCCGTGAAGCCTTCCGTGGCGAGCAGGCCGACCTTTGCGCCCTTTCTCTGGATGAGCGTGTTGGTGCCCACCGTCGTGCCGTGGCACACGGTGGCCCCGGCCAGGCTGCGGCTCGCGGAGAGCCGCCGCAAGGCATCGATGACCGCGAGCGCCGGATCCCCGGGGGTGGAGGGGATCTTGAACGCCGCGAGGATCCGCCCCTCCCCCGGATCGAGCGCGATCGCGTCCGTGAAAGTACCGCCTACGTCTATGCCGATCACGACTGCATGGTGCGCCATCGATGCTCCCTTCAGACTTTGCTGGCCACTCGGATTTCCGACAGCGCCCAGAGGAAGCGATCCATGCGCTTCTTCAGGTTGAGGTCGACGCGCAGGTATCGGTCGCCGAGGCCCCGGATGTCATTGCCGTCCTTGACGATGACGCCGCGTTCGAGCAATTGCTTGAACACCTCGGTCGCCCCCAGGGCGGGATCGAGGATCTCGGTCAGGAAGAAATTCGAGCGGGATCCCGGCACCATCCGGAAGCGGTCGAGCTTTTCCATTTCGCGCTGGACGTAGGCCCGGCTCTCGACCACGGTCCGCACCGCGCGGGAGACGTGCTCGTCATCGTCGATACCCGCCACGCCGCCGGCGATCTGCGCCTGGCCCATGTTCCAGGTGGGTTTGATGCGGCGCAGCGGATCGATCAAGGCGGGATTGTCGGCGATGCCGAAGCCCACGCGCAAGCCCGCCAGCCCGAAGGCCTTCGAGAACGTCCGCAGCACGATCAGGTTGGGATACTCGCGCAGCAGGTGCATCCCGCCCTCGGTCTCGCTGTAGTGAATGTAGGCCTCGTCCAGCACGACCAGGGTCTCGGGGGGCGCGGCTTCGCACACGCGCCGGATGTCCCGTTCCTCGAGCAGCCGGCCGGAAGGATTGTGGGGGGTGGTCAGGAAAGCGATCTTCGGCCGCTGCTTGAGCAGTTCGACATACCGGTCCATCTCGAACGCGAAATCCTTGCCCATGGGCGCATACAGCGGCCGCCGTCCCTCGCAGGCCGCGTAGATCCGGTACAGGGGAAAGCACAGCTCGTGCATGAGCACCGCCTCGCCGGGCGCCGCGAAGGCCCGGATCACCATCGAGATCACCTCGGTCTCGCCGGATCCGCACACCACGCAGTCGGGATCGAAGCCGTATTTGTCCCCGATGGCCTTGCGCAAGGCCTTGGCCGTCCAGTCGGGGTAGATGTCCAGCCGCCCCAGGACCTTCTCGACCGCGGCGCGGGCCTTGGGCGATGCGCCATGGGGGTTCTCGGCGGAGGCCAGCTTGGCGACGTCCTCCAGCGGCACCCCGTATTTCTGCGACACGTACTCGGCCGGCAGGCCCGGCACGTACAGTTCCCCATCCACCAGCGCCTGAACACTCGGCAATACCATCTCAGCTCTCCTGAAAAATAGACTAGTTCAATGACGCAGATTAATGGGTACAAATATTCAAGTCAACTAGTATTTTTGGAATGAACAAAAACCAGGAATCATTCCCAACTGGGGGCGCACGCATTCGCACTATCATATCAACAGGATTATCCTGCACAACACCCTAGTATTTATACCTATTCTATCGGCATAAATAATATGATTTTATGCCGATACCAAGACATCAATCCTATTCCAGGAGACGCCTACCATGCTCAGCAAACTCGCGAATCTCGCCGCCCTCACATGCCTGTGCGCCTTGGCCGCGCCAGCCCTGGCGGCGGATCCGATCGTCCTCAAGTTCGCGCACGAGGCCCCGGAAACCGCCATCAAGGGCCAAAGCGCCAAGAAATTCGCCGACCTGGTCAAGGAATACACCAAGGGCAGCGTCGTCGTGGAGGTCTATCCCGGCGGCCAGCTCGTCCCCACCGTCGACGAGATCCGGGCCGTGGCCCGCGGCCAGGTGGACATCATCGCTCCCTACACCAGCTACTTTTCGTCCATCGACAAGGCCTGGGATGTCTTCTACCAGCCGCTCCTGTACTCCAGCCCCGAGGATGCCGTCCAGAAGCTCGCGGGCCCGGTCGGCGACGAGCTCCTGTCCAGGCTGTCCTCTCGCGGCATGACGGGCCTGGCGATCTGGCACGACGGCCCGGTCTACCTGTTCAGCAAGGGGGCGCCCATCACGGCCCCCAAGGACATGACCGGCCGCAAGGTCCGGGTCGCGCCTTCGCGGCCGCTGGAGGCCGGGCTGGGCTCGGTCAACGCCACGGCGGTCGCCATCCCGGCCACCGAGGTGTACCTCGCGCTACAGCAGGGGGTGGCCGATTCCGTGCTGACCACGCCGACCTACGTGGGGCCCGCGAAATGGAACGAGGTCCTCGAATACGGCAACAAGCTGATGTTCGGCCAGGGCGGCTATGCCGTGGTCGCCAACCAGAAAAGCCTGGACAAGCTGGACGCGCAGCAGCGTGAGGCCTTCATGCGCGCCGCCAAGGAGGCGGAACGATGGAACCACGGCACGGCGCTCGAGAACATCCGGCAGTGGGAGCAGAAGCTGCAGGACGGGGGCATGAAATGGACCGAATCCACCGACGCCGACAAGGCCGCCTGGCAAAGCTTCGCCCGGGCCGCCGAGTCGGCCCAGAGCCCGGAGGCCAAGGCCCTGATCGAGAAGCTGCGCAAATGACGAACGACGGCCGCGAAACCGATGTCCGGCACCCGGGGGACCGGCCGGGGATATTCCGCAAGGTCCTCGGCACGGTGGAGTGGATCGAAGACCAGGTGGGCGGGCTGCTGCTGCTCGTCGCCTCCTTGCTGGTCTTCATCCAGATCGTGCTGCGCCTCATGGACCTGAGCCTCAGCGGTCTGTATGAAATCGCGAGCTTCTGCGCCATATGGAGCGTCTTTCTGACGGCGGGCGTGGGCATACAGCGCAACATCCACGTCCGCGTCGACGTCCTGGCGATGATCAGCCCGCCGAAGGTGGCCTTCCTGATGAACGTCACCAGCGACCTGCTCGTCATCATCGTGACGGCGGCCCTCTGCTACTCGGGCTACCTGCTGATCGACGAGAGCCTGACGTTCGGCGACAGCACGCTGGGGATCATCAGCATCCCCATGTGGATACCGCAGCTCATCATGCCGGCGGGCGGCTTCCTGATGCTGGTGCACGCCCTCGCCCATCTCGGTTCCACCCTCGAGGCGGGCACCCGTCCCGCGTCCAGCCAGGCGGCCGGCGATCCGCAGTCCGGCGTCATGAGCATCTGACCGCCGCCGCATCGCACGGCCCCTTCGACCCACGACACAGTAGCCACCGCTCATGTACTCGACCTTCGGCATATTGGGCTTCGGCCTGCTCATCGGGACCCCCGTGGCCTTCACCCTGGCGCTGGCCGGGCTGGCCTACATCGTCACGGCGGGGGAATATCCGAGCACCTTCGCATCCGTCCTGTTCGGCTCGCTCAACTCGACGACGATGCTCTCGATCCCGTTCTTCATCCTGTCGGCTGAAATCCTCAACCGCAGCGGCGCGACCCACAAGCTCATCGACATGGTCGACGCCTGGATCGGGCACCGGCGAGGCGGGCTGCCGGTGGTGGCCGTCACCGCCACGATATTCTTCTCCACGATCTGCGGCTCCTCGGCGGCGACGGCCGCCGCCGTGGGCTCGGTGATGATCCCGGAGATGCTCCAGCGGGGCTACAACCGGACGTTCTCGGTCGGCCTGATCGCCACGGCCGGCGGCCTGGGCATCGTCCTTCCTCCCTCGATCCCCCTGATCATCTACGGAATGGTGACGGAAACGTCCATCGCCGCGCTCTTCAAGGCCGCGACCCTGCCAGGCCTCGCGCTGGCCGCGCTGCTGATCATCTTCGCCTACGTGATGGGCGCCCGCTCGCAGGTGGCCCCGTCGCCCAAGCAGCCCATGAGCGTCCGGATGCGGACGGTCCGGGAGGCGGGAGGCGTCCTCATCCTGCCCGTCATCATCCTGGGCGGGATCTACTCGGGCTATTTCACACCCACCGAGGCGTCCGCCGTCGCGTGCATCTACGCGCTGCTGCTGGCGCTTTTCGTCTACCGCACGCCGCTCGGCCGCCTGCCGGCGATGCTCACGCTGTCCGCATCCACGGCGGGGATGATCCTGCTGATCATCGCCGGTGCGACGATCTTCAGCTACGCGCTGACGGCCGTGCGACTGCCGCATGCGATCTTCGAACACATTTCGGCCATGGACCTGGCGGGCTGGCAGCTCATCACGGCGCTGATGATCTTCTTCCTGGTCCTGGGCATGTTCCTCGAGGTCATCTCGGTCATCCTGATCACCATGCCGATCCTGATGCCCCTGCTGTCCGCCTCCGGCATCGACCTGGTCCATTTCGCCGTGCTGCTGATCCTGAACATGGAACTCGCCGTCATCACGCCGCCGATCGGGCTGAACCTGTTCGTCATCAGCGCGGTGAGCAAGGTGCCCGTCCTGCGGGTGTTCAAGGGCACCCTGCCGTTTGTCGTCGCGGTGTTTATCGTATTATTGAGTCTCATGTTCATGCCCGGAGCCACCTGGCTGACCATCGGATGGTGATGGAGGAATTCTGTATGGCAGACTCGAGCCAGGGACCCGCTACGAATCGCCGGACCGGCGCCGGGCTGGACGCCATGCACCGCCAGCCCCTGATCGGGCAATGGGTCCCCCGGCTCGAGCTCGGCGGCACCACCAAGTACGCCGCGCTCGCGCAGGCGATCGAGCTCGGCATCTCCGAGGGTTTCCTGCAGCCCGGCATGCGCCTGCCGCCCCAGCGGGACATCGCAAAATACCTCGGTGTCACCATCGCCACGGTGACCAAGGCCATCGGCCTGGCCACGCACAGGGGCCTGGTGGCCGCGCGCGCGGGCAGCGGCACCTTCATCGTCGACCGGAATGCCGCCCAGGCCGCGCCGGCCGCCGTCCCCGATGCCGACATCGAGACGCAGGACCTGTCCCTGAATGCGCCGCCCGTATCCGTGGTCATGGATCTCCTGCAGGAAAACCTGCGCGAGCTCGCGCACGACGGGCCCGCGACCAATCGCGCATTCGACTACGAGCCCATTCCCGGCGAGGCCGCGCATCGCCAGGCCGCCTGCAAGTGGATGGCCCTGCGGGGCCTGGCCGCGACACCCGACCAGGTCCTGATCACGCAAGGCGCCCACGAGGCCCTGCTGGTTTGCCTGTCGGCACTGACCCAGCCCGGGGACACCGTCCTGTGCGAACGCCTGAACTACACCGGACTCAGGCGCATCGGCCAGCTCCTGCGCATCAAGCTGGTCGGCGTGGAGGTCGACGACGGCGGACTACTCGTGGACACGCTGCCCGACCTGATCCGGCGGCATTCGCCCAAGGCCATCGTCTGTACCCCCGTCACCCACAACCCCACCACCGTCACCTACTCGGAACGCTGCAAGGCCCTGCTGGGCAAGCTCGCCGAGGCGGCGGCCATCCCCATCATCGAGGACGACATCTACGGCCTGTTCGGGGGCAGCGACGCCCCTCCCCTGGCCGCCTCCTGGCCCGATAGCACCATCCTCGTCACCAGCCTGTCCAAGACCATCGCCGCGGGCCTGCGCGTCGGCTACGTCTCGGCGCCCGCATCCCTGCTCCCCAGGATCCGGGACGCCCTGTTCATGCTGGGCTGGACCGCCCCGGCCCTGCAGATGTCGTTCGCCACCCGCCTCATCGACTCGGGCCGCGCCGAACGATGCGTCGCCCTGCACCGGGCCGAGGCGACCCAGCGCGTCCAGATGGCGAAACGCATCCTCGGGTCGGCGCTGCGCACTTCCTCGAGCACGCCAACTTATCACGTATGGGTGGAAACGGGGACCATGCGCCCCGGGGACATCAGCGCCGAGCTCTACCGCCAGGGCATCCAGGTCTCGCCCGCCTCCCATTTCGTGATCGGCGACGGCCCGGTCCCGCAGGCCCTGCGCCTGAGCCTCGGCCGCGCGCACGAACGCCAGGCCCTGGAGCTGCCCCTGCGCCTGATCGCCCACCGCCTCTCCGCGGGCAAGACGCCCGCCCTGGGCTCCATCGCCTGATTCGAGGGGCGCCCAGGTTTTCCGGCCGGGCCGGGCTTGCGTCGGATCCGCATCGGGCCTGCGCCAGTCCCGCGCCGGATCCGCGTCAGTCCTGCACCGGATCCACATCAGGCCTGCGCCGGGCCCCGCGTCAGGCCGGCGGCTGCTGACCGCCAGGCGGCGCGGGTGGCTCCTGCCTGCCATATTGCCCGGGCTGCCAGGGCGGCATCGGCCCCGGCATGAAGCGCCAGGCGATGAGCCACCCCGCGGCCAGGGCCGCGGCGATGGCGGCGACGGTCCCCGGCCATCCTCCGAGGGTGTAGGCGACGCCGCAGGCCCAGGCGCCGGCGAAACCTCCACAGTAGTAGCTGGAGTAATACAGGCCGCTGGCGAGCGAGCGGCCATGGGTGACCCGGCGGGCGATGAAGCTCATGGTGGAGGACTGCGTCACGAACACCCCGCAGGCGGCCACCGCCAGGGCCGCCACGATGCCCCGCGCCGAAGGCGCGAGCGAGCCCAGCACGCCCAGCATCGAAACGGCCACGGCCAGCAGCACCGTGCGCCGCGCGCCGATGCGCGGGATGAGGCGCCCGGCCAGGGGCGTGACGATCACGCCCAGCAGATACACGCTGAAAATATTGGCCAGGTCGCCCGGGCCGAAATGATAGGGAGCGGCCGCCAGGTGCAGGTTGACGAAGGTGAACAGCCCCACCAGCGAGAACAGGATCGTGAATCCCAGCACGCACGCGGCCCGCAGCGCGGGATTGCGCAGGAGCTGCCCCAGGGTGGCGAGGCTGCCGGAAAAGCGCGCATTGACGGCGAAATGGCGCGATGCGGGCAGGCCGCGCCACACCACCCAGGTGCCCGCGAGGTTCAGCGCGGCCATCACGCCGAAGGCCGTGCGCCAGTCCATGTACTCGGTGAAATGCCCCATGAGGAAGCGCCCCAGGAAACCGCCCAGCACGGTGCCGGTCACATAGCCGGTCATGACCCGCACCATCGAAGTCCCGCGGAACTCCTCGCCGATATAGGCGATCAGCACCACGGATATACCGGGCACGGCGAGCCCCTGGAGGAAGCGCAGGATCAAGAGTCCCTGGACGGTTTCCACCTGCGTCATCAGCGCCGTCGGCACGCCCAGCGCGAAGACCGAGGCCACGATCAGCCATTTGCGGCCCATCGCGTCGGACAGCATGCCGATGAACGGGGAAATCAAGGCCACGGCCAGCACCGTCATCCCCACCGCGTTGCCGATCTCGACCACCGAGGCGTTCAGGTCCTGCTGCAACTGCGGCAGGATCGACTGCACCGAATAGACCTGGAGGAAGGCGAACACGCCGACCAGCGCCACAGTCAGCATCAGGGGGACGGTCAAGCGATAGTAATCGTCGGGGGTCGGGATCGCGGACGGGGCGGCGGGCGCGGAGCGCCCCGGACGCGGCGGCAGGCTGGCATCGGGCATGAAAGGGGGCGGCGGCAGACGGTGCTTTACCAGCCTGCGCGCCTCACATAATATGAACCTCTACCATAGCCGATTGCAGGCTCGGGAGGATCGCCATGTCCAGGTTGACCGCAAAAGATTTCGCGCCGGAGCTGCTGGAACTCTATGATTTCTACGCGCACGGCCTCATCGGCAAACGCGAATTCCTCGGCCGCGCGGCCAGGTTCGCCGCCGGCGGCCTGACCGCCTCCGCCCTGCTCGCCGCCCTGAGCCCCGACTACGCCCTGGCCGAGCAGGTCTCGTTCACCGATCCGGACATCCTCCCCGAATACGTCTCCTACCCCTCGCCCAAGGGCAACGGCACGGTGCGCGCCTACCTGGTCAGGCCCGCCAAGGCCGCGGGCAAGGTCCCGGGCGTGGTGGTCGTCCACGAGAATCGCGGCCTCAATCCCTACATCGAGGACGTCGCGCGGCGCCTCGCCAAGGCCGGCTTCATGGCGCTGGCGCCCGACGGGCTCAGCGCCAAGGGCGGCTACCCCGGCAACGACGACAAGGGCCGCGAGCTGCAGCAGCAGATCGACCCCGAAAAGCTGATGAACGATTTCTTTGCCGCCATCGAGTTCCTGCCCACCATCGCCGGCACCACGGGGAAAACCGGCATCATCGGCTTCTGCTACGGCGGCGGCGTCGCCAACGCCGCGGCGGTCGCCTACCCCGAGCTGTCCGCGGCCGTCCCCTTCTACGGCATGCAGCCGCGCCCCGAGGACGTGCCGAGGATCCAGGCGCCCCTGCTGCTGCACTACGCCGGGCTCGACACCCGGGTCAACGCCGGATGGCCGGCCTACGAGGCGGCGCTCAAGGCCGCCGGCAAGACCTACGAGGCCCACATCTACCCGGGCGTGAACCACGGCTTCCACAACGACTCGACCCCGCGCTACGACCGCGAGGCGGCCGAGCTCGCCTGGAGCCGCAGCATCGAGTGGTTCAGGCGGTATTTGACGTAGGGACACGCCTCTCATCCTGCCGCCGCCGGCCTCGCAAGCGCCGGCCCAGACGAGCGCAGCCCCGCGCCTGGCGCCATGGCCGTACGCTGCGTCCGACCATCCAGCACCCCGCATATCCGCCCGTTTTCCTCACGCGCGGAGATGGACGCACGATCTGCACAAGCAATATTCATGCGTTCGACTCGCCCCGTAAGCGAATATCACGAGATCCTCGTCACTGAATATCTGCTATGACCTGGACTGCGTTGCTCGGCGAGTTTCTCGATCCTAGAATGAATCGGCAGAAGAGAGCACCCCTTAAGATTCGCGCCAGGTGATCCTGCGCCGCGGCACGCTTCGAATTTCATCGGAAACCAGGATTCAAGGAAAACCAATCCCCATGAAACGCTACAAAATGTATATAAATGGCCAATACACGGATCCAGTATCTGGGAAATGGTTTGAAAGCTTCAATCCTTATACCGCCAAAGCGTGGTGCCAAGTAGCGGAAGGGGGAAAGGATGATGCCGACCGCGCCGTGCAGGCGGCGCATCACGCTTTCAGCAAGGGCCCTTGGTCCGCCATGACGCCCACTGAACGCGGCGCCCTGCTGAGGCGGCTCGGCGACCTGGTTTCCAAGAATGCCAGGAGGCTGGCAGAAATAGAAATATCCGACAACGGCAAACTGATCGCCGAAACCGAGGCGATGATAAGGTATATCCCGCAATGGTATTACTACTATGGCGGGCTGGCCGACAAGATCGAAGGCTCCACGGTGCCCCTGGATAAAAAGGGATATTTCAATTTCACGCGCTACGAGCCGGTTGGCGTGGTCGTCGCCATCACCGCATGGAACTCACCGCTGCTGCTCGCCACATGGAAAATAGTGGCCGCTCTCGCCGCCGGATGCACGGTCGTCATCAAGCCCTCCGAATTCGCATCGGCATCGACCCTGGAGTTCGCGAGCCTGGCGCAGGAGGCTGGCTTTCCACCGGGCGTGATCAATGTCGTCACGGGATTCGGCAAGGAAGTGGGTGCCGCGCTCATCGAGCACCCCCTCGTCAGGAAGGTCTCTTTCACGGGTTCGGATGCCACCGGTCGGAAAATCAACGAACAGGCCGCCCGGCATCTCAAGCACGTCAGCCTCGAATTGGGGGGAAAGTCCCCCAACATCGTTTTCGAAGACGCCGACCTCGATAATGCGGTCAGGGGCGCCATTTCCGGCATCTTCGCGGCTGCGGGCCAGACCTGCATCGCGGGATCGCGGCTGCTGCTCCAGGAAAAAATTCACGATGAATTCGTGGAAAAACTCGCGGCGCTGGCTCGCAATACCAGATTGGGAAATCCGATCGATCTCGACACCCAGATGGGGCCTATTGCGAACAAGCCGCAATACGAGAAGGTATTGAAATACATCGACGTGGCAAAGCAGGACGGCGCAAATCTCCTGACCGGCGGCGTTCCCGCGGACAGGCCCGAATGCGGGGATGGCTGGTTCGTCGAGCCCACGATATTCACCGGGGTGGAGAACTCGATGAGGATCGCCCAGGAGGAGGTCTTCGGGCCCATCTTGTCAGTCATCAAGTTCAGAGACGAGGAACACGCGACGGAAATAGCCAATGGCACCCGATTCGGCCTCGGCGCCGGCGTCTGGACCCGCGACATAGGCCGGGCCTTCAGGATGGCTGAGAAAGTACAGTCCGGCACGCTATGGATCAACACATATCGCGCATTGAGCTTCATGGCCCCCTTCGGCGGCTACAAGGATTCCGGCCTGGGCCGGGAAAACGGGATCGATGCCATACGCTCGTACCTGGAAGTGAAGAGCATCTGGGTGAATACCGGCGTCGAACCGGCCAATCTCTATGTGATGCGCTGAACGGGCCGATCTCGTTTTTACCATTTGGGCACACGTATAAATCATGGTGGAGCAAGCAATGAATTCGTCATTGAGGGACAAGAGCTATTTCAACCAAAGAGCCACGCAAGAGATGGAGGAGAATTTCAAGCCCGCCCATCGGACGATCCAGGAGGATCTGGCCTATACGGCTCGGATCCTGGGCGTCAATGAGCACGAGGCGGGCCTGGCCGGACAGATCAGCGCGCGCTCGGAACGGCCCGGGGCATACTGGACGCTGCGCTATGGATTGGGTTTCGACGAAGCCACACCATCCGACTTCCTGGAGGTGGGATCGGACATGGAAACCTTGTCGGGAAACGGAATGGGCAATCCGGCCATGCGGTTCCATCTCTGGGTATACAATCGCCGCCCCGAGGTCAATTGCATCATCCATACGCACTCTCCCTGGGTGTCCGCGCTCGCGGCGGCCCGTCAGCCCCTGGTCGTGGCCCAGATGGACATGACCCCGTTTTACGAAGACTGCGCATTCCTCGCCGATTGGCCCGGGCTGCCCATCGGCGATGGAGAGGGCGTGGTGATTTCGGAATGCCTCGGCCAGAAGCGATCGATCATATTGGCGCACCACGGTTATCTCACAACCGGCAAGACCGTGGAAGAAGCCACGTTCCTCGCGGTGTACCTCGAGCGCGCGGCCAGAACGCAGATGCGCGCTAGGGTCTACGGTGAAATCTCCCCGGTGCCCGGACACCTGGCCAAGGAGTCGCACGACTTCCTGATGAAGCAGTCGCTGATGAAGGCCACCTTCGACTATTGGTGCCGGCAAGTCGATGCGCGGTGTCCTCAATAGGACGGGGGAGACGAATGAAACTCCTGCGATACGGCCCGATCGGAACCGAAAAGCCCGCCTGCGTCGATGCGCACGGAAACATCAGAGACCTGTCCTCCATCGTGCCGGACTTGAAGGCCGAGCATTTCTCTCCGGAGGGACTCGGCCGGCTGCGCGCCATCGACCTGGATGGCTTGTCGATCGTCGACCGGAACGTCCGCATCGCCGCACCCTGCGCGAATATCGGAAAGACCATCTGCGTGGGACTGAACTACGCCGACCATGCCGCTGAAGCCAAAGCCGATATCCCGGCGGAGCCGGTTCTCTTTTCGAAATGGTCTCGGCCCACCGGCCCGGACGATCCGATCGTCATACCTCGCCAATCGGTTTGTACCGACTGGGAGGTGGAACTGGGCGTCCTCATCGGCACGACCGCCCGCTACGTCACGCAGGAGGATGCCCTGAAACACGTCGCGGGATACTGCATCGTCAACGACGTCAGCGAGCGGGATTTCCAGATGTCCCGCGGCGGGACCTGGGATAAAGGCAAAGGCTGCGATTCGTTCCTGCCGGTGGGCCCATGGCTCGTGACCGCCGACGAAATCCCCGATCCGCAAAACCTGTCGATCTGGCTGGAAGTCAACGGCGTACGCTACCAGGACAGCCACACGGGACGGATGCTGTTCGCGGTGGATTACCTCATACATTACATCAGCCAATTCACCACGCTTCATCCCGGCGACCTCATCTCCACCGGCACGCCTGCGGGCGTCGGGCTCGGCCAGGTCCCGCCGCGCTACCTCCAGCCGGGGGACATCATGCGCCTCGGCGTGGAACACCTCGGCGAACAGAGGCAAAAGGTCGTCGCCAGCCGATAGACGGCCATCCTCCGCAAACCCCGCCTCGCACTTGCCTCGGCGCGAGGCATTTGAAGAACGAAATACCATGAAGACCGGAAAGCTCGGAAAAAGCGAAATCGCGGATCGCGCAATCCGCCAGATGGAAACGGATCTGCGATCCACACCCATGCCGGTCCGGGAAGCCGTTGCCCGGACATGCCGCATCCTGTTCACATTCGGCCACGACTCCGGGCTGGCGGGCCAGATCACCGCGCGCGGCGACAAGCCCGGCACCTACTGGACCCAGCAATTGGGGCTTGGATTCGACGAGATCACGCCCGACAACCTGCTGCTCGTCGACGAGGATCTGAAGGTCCTGGAAGGGAAAGGAATGGCCAATCCGGCAAACCGCTTCCACTCATGGGTCTATCGCAGCCATCCCCGGGTACGCTGCATCGTTCATTCCCACCCGCCCTGCGTCTCGGCCCTGGCGATGCTGGAGGTGCCGCTGGTGATCTCCCATATGGACACCTGCGTGCTGTACGATCAGGTGGCATTCGTCAAGCAGTGGCCCGGGATTCCGGTGGGAAACGAGGAGGGGGAATTGATCGCCACGGCGCTGGCGGACAAGAAAGCCATTCTCCTTGCCCATCACGGCATGCTGGTGACAGGAGAAACCGTGGAGGAGGCCTGCGTACTGGGCGTCATGTTCGAACGCGCGGCAAAGCTGCAATTGCAGGCCATGGCATCGGGCGAAATCCAGCCGATTCCGGCCAACCTCGGCCAAGAGGCCCAGCGCTGGATCAGCACGCCCCGCCGCCATCAAGCCACCTTCGCATATTACGCACGCCGTGCAGAGAGGCAACTGCGGGGAGGGCAGCCGCATTGACCGGCCATCGGCGTCAGATCATCGAAGCAGCCGCCGCCATATGGAAAAGCTCGCGCGCCATCGAGGGCATGCGTACATCGCTGCGTATGATCGCGACCGCCCGGCGCCGCATGGTCGGAAAGGACAAGGGCACCTTCACCAGGCGATACTCGGCGAGCAACTGGCTGGGTATCCGGTCGGGCAGGATGCAATTTCCTATGCCGGAGGACACGAGCCTGAGCATGGCATCCACCGTGTTCGCCTCCGCCACGACCCGTGCGTCCATGTTGGCGCGCTTCAGCATGTTGCGCAGTGCATAGTTTTCGGGAAATCCTATCAAAGGAAACTGCGAGACGCACAGGTTTATCGAAGGCTCTCCATGGAAGTCATCGCGGCGCATGATGACGCACATATTGTCATCGAACAGGGGAGCGGAATCCAGCACGTCGGAGGCCACCGCGGAGTCATATACGAATCCCACATCGGCCTTGCCTTTCTCCACCAGCTCGACCACGTTCGGGGAACCTCGCGCCATGACGAAGAGATTGATCCGGCCGCGCTGGCGGATGAATTCCGCCAGGATGTCCGACACGAAATAGGATCCCAGCGTATGAATGGTGGCAATATGCAGGTCCCCCTCCGTGATGCCCACCCTTTCCCTGACGAGCCTCACCGCCGTATCGATCTGCTCATACCTTATCCTCGCCTCCAGTTGCAGCCTTTTTCCGGCGTCCGTCAGCCTCATCCCCCTGCCCGTGCGGACGAATAGGGGCTTGCCGAGATACGACTCCAAGGCCGCGAGCTGACGGCTCAGCCCAGACTGGGTCATGTCCAGGTCCGCCGCGGCACGCGACAAGGAGGACAGCTCCGCGATCTTCAGGAAATAGCGGATCTTTCTATCCAGATCATCCACGAGCCACGTGTCCCCTCGTCCCTGCGATTCTAGGCATCCAGGTCCTCCCACCTTTGCGCGTCGGCTCCCGCCAGCGCGCGCACGCGTTCCTCGTCATGGATGAACTCGGCCGCCGGGCCTTCGTACACGATGGCGCCATCATCGAGGACGTACGCGCGATCCGCGATCCCCGCCGCAGCCCTGATGTTCTGCTCTATGAGCAGAACCGACATGCCGTCGCCGCGCGCCGCCTCTATGACCTTGAAAACATCCCGGACGATCAGGGGCGCCAGGCCCTGCGAAGGCTCGTCCAGCATCAGCAATCGCGGATTCAAGATCAGCGCCCGCGCGATTGCGAGCATTTCTTGTTCTCCCCCCGACAACTGCCGTCCTTTGTTCGTTTTCCTTTGCTGCAGCCTGGGAAACAGTTCGTAGATCCTCGATACGCTCCAGGGCCCAGGACGATCGACGGGCACGCGGAGATTTTCCTCGACGGTCAGGTTGGTGAAAATGCGCCGCCCCTCGGGAACGAATCCCACACCCAATCCGGCGATCCGGTGCGGCGGAAACCGGGTCGCATCCGATCCAAAGATGCGGACCGCTCCGCTTTGCGACGGCGTCAGTCCCATGATACTGCGAAGCGTCGTTGATTTACCCGCGCCATTGCGGCCCAGCAGTGTGACCAGCTCGCCCTCTCTCACGGTCAGGCTGATGCCATCCAAAATATGGCTCTTGCCATAGAAGGTGTGAATCCCTTCAACTTCCAGCACATTCATGATTTTCTCCCAGATAGGCGGCCTGAACCCGCTCGCTCGCCGCAATCTCATCCGGCGTGCCCTCATCGAGCACGGTCCCCTCAGCCAGCACCGTGATGCGATCGGCAAGATTGAAGATGACGCGCATGTCGTGCTCCACGAGCACGATCGTCAGCTTGTGCTGCTTATGGAGTCTGCGAATCAGTTTGGCGGTGCTGTAGGTCTCATGCACTCCCATCCCCGCCGTAGGCTCGTCCAGCAGCAGCAAGCGAGGCTTGAGCGCAAGGGCCATCATGATTTCGGTCGCGCGCTGATCGCCATGCGAAAGCTCCCCGGCCAGCCGATCCGCGTGCTCGCCAAGCCCGCCCTGCTCGATCAGTTCGTCGACGCGGGTACGCACCCGGGCATCCAGCGGCCCTCCCAGCCATGGTTTCAAGCGCAATCCCAGAGATAGCTCTACCGGGATGCGCAGGTTTTCCCGTACCGTGAGTTCCGAGAACACCTCGGTGATCTGGAAGGTCCGGACCATTCCGAGGTCAACCCGCCTTTCCACCGCAAGCGTCGTGACGTCAACTCCGTCGAAGACGATGCTCCCCCCGGTCGGATTGAAAAGGCCGCTTATCATATTGAAGAACGTGGTCTTTCCGGCCCCGTTCGGCCCGATCAAGGCCCTGAGCTCGCCCGGCTCCACCAGCATGGACACATTATCGACCGCGGTCAGGCTGCCGAACTTCTTTGTTATTCCTCTTGCTTCGAGCATGCTCATGACATTTTCCTCCGCAGGGTGCCGAGCATGCCCAATGGAAAGAACAGAACCATCAGCACGAAAATCCCTCCGAGAATGAACATCCAATTCTCGGTATAACTGGAGATGTAATCCTGCAAGGCTATGAAGACGACGGCGCCCAGCAGGGGCCCCCAGAACGACCGCATTCCCCCAATGACCGCCATCATGACGATATCGCCGGACAAGCTCCAGTGGAACGACTGGGGAGCCGCGAAATTATTGAGCAAGGCATACATCGCACCGGCAAGGCTCACGAAAAAGCAAGAGATGACGAATGCGAGCCACACATGGAAGGCGACGGGAATTCCAAGAAACCGGGCACGCTGCTCATTTTCCCTGATCGCCAGCAGCGTGCGGCCAAAAGGAGACCTCAACAGCAAAGACATTCCGCCGGTCGCCAGGGCGAAGACCAGGAGCACGAAGTAGTAATATGCGACCGGATCGCCCTGGATATCGACTTGGAACGCGCCCAGATCGATCGGCATCCGGCTCCAGCCGGTCAATCCATCGTCTCCCCCCGTGACGGACGTCCAGCGAAAGGCGATGAAATAGAACATCTGGGCGAAGGCTATGGTGACCATGGCAAAATATATGCCCCGCAGCTTGATGATCAAGAATCCGATCACCGCCGCGGCAAGCGTCCCGAGCAAGACCCCCGCGACGATTCCATAGAAAGAGCTGGGAAAGACGTACTTGATCAGCATGCCGGCCCCGTAGGCCCCCAGCCCGAAATATGCCGCGTGCCCGAAGGATAGGACTCCGGTGAATCCAAGCAGGAAATTCAGAGCCATCGCGGCCAGGCCGAAGATCAACATCCGTGTCGCCAAGGCCGTATAGCCGCCCACATGGGATATCCAGTACGGCGCCGTCAGCAATACCAGCCAGAGCAGTGCCAGCACGATCGTATTTTTATTTCCGGGATTCACAGGTTCATTCCTTCTTCACCAAGCAGGCCGCGCGGGCGAGTCAGCAACACGATGGCCATCATGACGTAGATTATTGCCTCCGAAGCCGAGGGAACGAATACCGTGGCTATCCCCGCGGCGACGCCTATCAACAATCCTCCCAGCAAGGTTCCAACCAGGCTCCCGATGCCCCCGACGATGATCGCGATGAAGCTCGGCATGATCAGGGAATATCCGATGGTCGGCTGAAGCCCCAGCAGTCCGGCAGCCAATACTCCGGCCAGTCCGGCGAGGTAGACCCCTATCCCGAAATTCAAGTTGCGCAGGATCCGTACATTCACGCCGAGTGCCGACACGGTTTCCAGGTCCAGGACCCCGGCGCGTATCCGGATGCCCAGTCTCGTATGATTCAAGACATAGAACAGGCCGCCTACCGTAAGGGCCACCAGCAACAGCATGAATACCCGATAGCCCGTCAAAAAGAACAGATAATCGCTCAGAGGCTGCATCAACCAACCGGGAACATGAAAGGGTACGCTTTGCGCTCCCCATACATAGCGCAAGCCGTCTTCGAAAAGATAGGCCAGGCCGAAAGTCAACAGAAGGCTATACAGCGGATCGCGGCCATACACCCTCCTGATGAGCACTCTCTCAACAAGCAACCCCAGCAGTGCGATCACTATCGGGGCCAGGATCAATGCGCTCCAGAAACCAACATAGGGTATGAGCACATACGCGATATAGGCCCCCAGAGCGAGAAACCCGCCATGGGCGAAATTGATCACACTCGTGAGGTTGATGATCAGTGAAAGGCCCAGGGCCACCAGGGCGTAGAATGCGCCGACGATCAGCCCATTGAAAACATTGAACAGCAATAGCTCCGCCATTGGACGCCGCCTCCATGGAATAGGGTACCCATGACATGGGAATCGATGGGTAGCCGCCGCTACCCATAAAGCCGATGTCGGCGACCTAGCTCCACGCCATCCGGCAGCCAGACTCCTCCACCGTCGCGGCGAGATCCACGCCGTTCAATACGGCATCGACATGGAAGAGATCGTCTGGAGTGGTGCCCGATGCCTGTGCGGTTCCAACGTAGATGGACCCGTAGAGCTGATTCTGATTTGCGCGATAAAAAGGCTTTCCTGGCATCAGGCCGATTTCAGGCGGCAGCTCCAGCCCCTGCAGCGCCTTCGCCATCTTCATCCCCTCGAGGGATTCGGCGCGGCCCGCAGCGAGCGCGCACGTCCATGCCGACACGAATCCGAACCAGGTTCGCGCGGTCGGCACTTTTCCGGTCTTTTTACGAATGGCCTCTATGAAATCCTTGACGTGGGGGACGTCAGGCTGATTCCAATACCACTCGACCACCCAGTCACCCACCCGATACTCCGGGGGCAGGCCTTCGAGCACCTCGTATTCCTGCTGCGGCCCGGCGAGATGGAATTTCTTGTGCAGGCCGAACTGCACCGCCTGTTTCAAGGCATTGAGAAGATCGTCGCCTCCGATCAGGAAGACGATGACATCCGGCTTGGTGGCCTGCGCCTTGATGAGGTAGGAAGAGAAATCCGTGGTTCCGATCGGCGTGAGGTCGACTCCGAGATTGGTTCCACCGAATTTCTTGATGTTCTCATCATATCCCTGCTGCAGAGAATGGCCGAAGACGTAGTCGGGGGTAATGAAATACCAGCGCTTTCCATATTTTTCCATCAATGCCCTTGCGCTGGCATTCGTTTCGGTATGCGCGGTATTGCACACCCGGAATACGTTCCACAGGCAAGAGGAGCCAGTGATGCTGTCGCTATGGGCTCCGGGCACGATATGGAGGATTCCCTTTTCATTGCTGACCCTGGCCATCGCCAGGCTATGGCTCGAATTATTGTTTCCGATCAGAAAATCCACTTTATCCCGGTCGATCAGCTTTCGCGCCTTCTGAACGGCGACACCCGCGTCTCCGCTCGTGGAATCCTCCACGAACAACTGCACGGGCCGCCCGAGAATCCCTCCCTTGGCGTTGATCTGCTCGACAGCCAGCTCGCATCCGGCCAGCTCGTTTTTTCCTAGACCCGCATAAATCCCCGTCAGGGGATTGCAGAGCCCGATCTTGACGGATTGTTCCCCTCGCGCCGATATGATCAGCGGCGGTGCCAATTGAGCGACTCCAGCGCCCGCTGCAAGCCGCAGAACCGCGCGCCGGCTGATCGGCTTAGCGATTTGGTCTTTCATTCATGTCTCCTGATTATCGAATGATATTTCGGAAACCTCCCGGCATCCCCAAAATTCCGGGAAACTCCCATTTCACATGCACGAGCCTCCCCTGCCGATCAGAAACAAGCGGATCGGGAATGGCGAGTGGTGTTTGGCTGATAACCCTAACGAGACAATAGTTTATGATTAAAGAACATGGGGAACAATGAAGTAATCCTCATACCAGATATTCAGCAGCGTACCGTGATAATGCCGCGGATATCCGGACGCCATGAATCCGCCTCGGCTCGCATGGGCCTATGCCGGGCTATATTCAGCGAATCGCTGGGCCTTTTCGCTGGGCTTGGGCGAGACGCCGGCAGCGGCGTCCGGCGTTGCTGGACTCGCCCCTCCAGGACATCGTCATGCCGGGCCCAGCCTTGCCTCCGGATGCAATGCCACTTGACCAGTGACAGCGGAACCTTGCATGGCCCCTCAGAAATCCAGTGGCCGGAAATACCCCGTCAGCTCCAGGTAGCCCCGGCCCACCCGGTGGCCCTCGCGCGAGGCCGATATCGCGCCCTCCCAGTACACCGCGCCGGTGCTGGCGCGGGAATCGAGTTCCTGGTCGTCCATCAGGGGATCGAGGTCCAGGACGAGCTCGCCCGCCCGCAGGCGCATGGCCACCGGATACTCCGCGTCCGTCCGGGGCGAGCGCCATCGCCGGCGGGGGGTGAACTCGATCGCCGAAGGCGGCAGCGCGGCGACGGTGCCGTCGGCCCGGCGCAGGGTGCCGGCGGCCCAGAGGGGGCCGCCGGCCCGGTCGCGGATCCGGAAGGCCATCACGGCGCCGCCGTCGTCGAGGTTGATGCCCGTCCAGTCCCAGCCGACGCCCTCGGCGGCCAGCACCTCCGAGGACCACTCGTGATCGAGCCAGGCGGTCCCCGACACCTCGACGCGCGCGCCGTCGCGCGTCACATGGCCCTCGACGGCGAGCTGCGGCTGGCTGTAGTAATAGCTCGCCTGCTCGGGCCGCGGGCCTTTGCGGCTGTAGCCGGCATCGCCTTCCAGCAATATCGGCCCGGTGGGCCTGAACGCCAGTTCGAGGGTGAAATCGTGCGCGTGCACGAGGCTGCGGTACGATCCGTCCGGATCGCGGGCGAGCGACCAGTCGCCGATATGCACGCGGGTATCGCCCACGGCCGCCTCGGCCAGGCCGAAGCCCGCGCGCGCCGCGCGCTGGTCGTGCAGCAGCCGTCCGACCGAGGGATCCGCGAGCGCCGCATGGGCAAAGAGCAATTCCGCCGGCGCGAAGCGGCTGGGGTTGCCCGTGTCCAGCGGCGGGCGGGAACGAAAGAACGTCACCTGGAACCCGATCGGGGCGTCCTCCCCCGCTCGCAGCCAGCCGGTGATGTACCACCATTCCGTACGGAACGCGGGATGCGCGCCATGGTCATGGGGGAATCGCAGCGCGTGGCCCGGCGTGACGGCGGGATAATCGGGCGGGCCGCCCGCGGGCGCCGCCGCATGGGCCGCCAGCGACAGCAGCCAGGCGCAGGACAGGAGGCATGCCCGCAACCGCCGTCCCATCACCAGTCCTCCCGCACGGCACGCACGGCGCTCGCCGACATCGCGCGCCGGCCGCTGGCCAGGGCGGTCAGCGACGCCGCCGCGACGAGCGCGAGCAGGGCCGCGGCGAGCGGCCCCCAGGGCATGTGCATCTCCATCGTCCAATGAAAGGACTGCGGATTGACGATGGTCACCAGGATCAGGGCGAGGCCCCAGCCCAGCGCGAGGCCCACGGCCCCGCCCAGCAGGCCGAGCAGGCCGCCTTCGAGCGCCAGCATCCCGCCCACCTGGCCGCGCGTCAGGCCGATGTGCCGCAGCATGCCGAACTCCCGCGAGCGCGCCAGAGCCTGCGCGCCGAAGCTCACGCCCACGCCAAAGAGGCCGACGACGATGGCCACGGCCTCCAGCAGATACGTCACCGCGAAGCTGCGGTCGAAGATGCGCAGGCTCGCGCCGCGGATTTCGCCGGGCGTCCTGGATTCGACGCGATCGGCCCCCGGCAGCCGTTCGCGGATGGCTTGCGCCACCCGCGCGGCGTCGGCATGGGGGGCGAGCCACAAGGCGGCCTCGGCCGGCCGGCGCTCGCCGACCATCCGGTACGCATCCTCGGCATCCACCACGATGGCGCCGTATTGGCGCGCATAATCCCGCCAGACCCCCGCCACCACGAAGGCGCGCCACGTTCCCGCCAGTGGCAGTTCGACGCGCTGGCCCACCGCCATGCCGTACAGGTCCACCATGGCCTCGCTCACCCAGGCCGGCGGCGGCCCGTCCGCGGGAGGAACGACGGCCGGCCCGACCAGCGCGAGCCGCGCCTGCGGATGCCGCGCGTCGATGGGGCGGATGATCAGCGCCACCGGCGGCAGTTGGGGGCTCAGCGCCAGCCGGTCGGTCTGCGTGAACTCGGCGCGCGCCACGCCGGGAGTCGCCTCGATGAGCCGCCGGTCGTCCTCCGAAAAATAGCCGGCCGTACTGCCGGCGGCCGTCCGCAGATAGAGCTGCGCCGGCACCACGGTGTCGAGCCACTGGTCGAACGAAATCCGAAAGCTGTGCACCATGATCGCCATGGCCGCCATCAGGCTGAAACTGGCCACCACCCCCGCCAGCCCGATCGCCGCCCGCCCGGGCGCGGCCGCGAGCTGCGCCAGGGCCAGGTGGGGCACGGCGCGGCGGGGCCGGGGCGCCTTGCCGAACACCCAGCGCGCCACCCACGGCATCCACAGGATCGCTCCCAGCAGCAATACGCCGATCGCCACGTAGGCGAAGACCGGCAGTCCCCCGAGGGGCCCGGCCTGGGTCAGCGCGATCCCCGCGGCCATGGAAGCCAAGGCCGGCCACGGCGAGCGCAGCGGCGCAGGCGTGTTCTCGTCGCCGGCCTTGAGCGCCAGCGCGGGCTGCGCGCGCGAAGCCTCCCAGGCGGGCGCGAGCCCGCCCAGCGCCGCGGCCGCCGTCCCCAGCGCGGCGAACGCCAGGGCCGCCGGGAGCGAGAACTGCGGAGACGGCCGCACGCCCGGGAAATAGCCGGCGCCCAGGTCCCCGCCCCCATAGCGCAGCGCCGCCGCCGCGAGGGCGGCGCCGAGCGCGATGCCCGCCAGCGATCCCGCCGCCCCCAGGACCAGGCTCTCGGCCAGCACCAGTCGCCGCAAGCCGCGGCGCGTCATGCCCAGCGCGCGCAGCAGCGCCAGTTGCGAACGCCGGGACACGACCGAAAGGGCCTGCCCCGAAAACACCAGGAACGCCCCCGTGAACAGCGCCACCAGCGCCAGCACGTCCAGATTGACGCGATAGGCCCGGGACAGGTTCGACGCCACGCGCCCGGCGTCCTCCGGCGTCCGGGCCGCCACGCCCGCCGGCAGCAAGGCCTCGAGCCTTTTCCGGAAGGCCTCCCGATCCACGCCGGGCCGCAGCCTGAGATCGATGCGCTGCAGCCGCCCCAGGCGCCCGAACCGCCATTGCGCGGCGCCGATGTCCATGACGGCCAGGCGCGCGCCCGCGATGGCCAGCGTCCCCGCCACCCGCAGCGATATCCTGCCCGATCCCGCATGCGCCTCCATCCTGTCGCCGGGCGCGAGGCCCAGCCATGAGAGTGCGGCGGGCGACAGGAACACCGCCTCGGGATCCAGGGTGTCCAGCCGCGAGGACCGCTCGCCGGCGGGCCGGCCGACGAGCCCGGGATTGACCGCCATCACGCGAAACACGTCCACGCCCAGCAGCCGCAGCGTTTCGCCGCGCCCCGGCAGCGCGAGCTCCACCTCGACGACCGGGCTGGCCGCCGCCACCTCCGGCAAAGCCGCCAGGCGCGGATACAGCGCCTCATCGAAGCCGCTGCGCGGCCCGCGCACCTCCAGGTCGGCCTGCCCGGCCAGCGTGCGCACCGCCTGCGAGAACTCCGCCAGGGCCGCGTGATTGATCAGGTACACCGCATACCCCATCGCCACCCCGATGGCGATCGCGATCACGCCGACCGCCGCGCGGCCCGCGTGGGCGCGCAGCTCGGCGGCCAGCAGCACACGCAAGAGCGTCGCGCCCGTGCCCATCGATCACACCGCCGGCCGGCCCTGCGGGTCGAGGGGCTCCAGCCCCCCGGCCGTCAGCCGCAGCGTCCGATCGGCGCTCGCCGCCGCGCTGGCCGAATGCGTGACCAGCAGCCCCATCGCGCCCGGACCGTCCTCCGCCTTGATCCGCCGCCGCAGCAAGGCCAGGATTTGCGACGCGCTGTCCTGATCGAGATTGCCCGTCGGCTCATCGGCCAGGATCAGGCTGGGCCGATGGACCAGCGCGCGCGCAATCGCCACCCGCTGCATCTCGCCGCCCGACAGCTCGCGCGGCGGACTGTCGCCCCGCCCTCCCAGGCCCACCTCCTCCAGCGCCGCCTGGACACGCGCCCGCGCCTCCCGCTGGCCCACGCCCATCAGCAACAGCGGCAGCTCTACATTCCCGGCCACGCTCAAGTGCGGCAGCACATGGAACGCCTGGAACACGAAACCCATGGCGCGCCGCCGCAGGCGCGTCGCCCCATCGTCATCCAGCGCATGGACGTCGTGGCCATCCAGCACGATCCGCCCGCCGTCCGGACGATCCAGCCCGGCGATCAGATTCAGCAAGGTCGACTTGCCGACACCCGATTCCCCCATGATGGCGACGTACTCGCCCGGCCGCAGCTCGAGATCGAGCCCGCGAAACACAGTACGCGGATGCGCGCCGCCGAATGTCTTGACGACAGAGTCCAGCACCAGCACGGGGTTCTCCTATCGACCGCCAGGCGTTGAAAGGTGATTGTACGGGTGTCGGGTGTACGGGGCCGTCGAGGAATGCCTTTGGGGGGTTGCGGCATGGAAATATTTTTGTATGGCATTCATCCTGCCGGCTTGCCCGGCGGTGGTTTCCAGGACTACAGATCCAGCTCCAGGACATGGATGCCATGATTCTTGTCCGTTATGAAGATATTGCCCCGCTGATCCACCAGCACGTCTTCCGACTGGGCGACGAGCCCGGTGCGCGGCAGCGGGCCCAAACGCCGGACCGGGTCGGGCGGGATGAAATACGCGATTTCACGCGGCATCCGCTCATCCGACACGTCGTAGACGCGCAAGCCCGCATTGAAATACGTCACGAAGGCGAGATCCTCGCCCTGGTACAGCACGTCCTGGAACTGCGGCTGGTGCTGGTTGTGAGGGCCGAATCGCCCCGGCCTTTCATAGAAGTTGCGCACGCCCATCCCGGGCGGCGGTACGGGAACCGGGAACAGCGAGATCAGCCGCGGCTTTCGTTCGTCGGCAATATCGACGATGCCGACATAGCCCAGCGCCTCGTCGCCCTGCTCGGCGATGGCCTCCGAATTGACCATCACGAGCGGCCGCCCCCGCAGGGGGATCGCGGAATGCACGGCGATGAAGGCCTGGAACGGCGGCGAAAAGGGCAGATCGCTGACCAGGCGCGGTTGCGTGACCTCGGAAATGTCCAGGATCACGAAGCCCCCGGCGCTATACGGCAGGTAGGCGCGATCGCCCTTCACGTACGCGCCGCCGTGCAGCAGCGTGCCGGCGGGCACGCCGCCCTCTCCGCCCGCGAGCCATTGGCCTTGGCGCCACCAGCGCGAGACCTCCACCGGATGCGCGGGATCGGCGATGTCCACGATCTGATAGATATGGCCGTCATATCCCTGTGGCAGGCTGGTCGCATGCACGTAGCGGCCGCCGGCATAATAATTCCTGTGCGTGCCCATGCCGCCGGTCCGGTAGTGACCGATACGGCGGGGGTCCTCCGGATCGGCCAGATCCCAGATCAGGAACCCCTCGTCGAATTCCCCCGAGGTATCACCCCCCCAGCCCTCGGGGATCCGTTCCAGCGCGGTGATCATCAGGCCATCGGCAATCTGGATCTGCAGCGTCCACGTATTGGGCGGCCCGGGAATGAAGCGCACGAGCCGCGGCCGGGATGCGTCCGTGATGTCCACGATCGACCAGCCGCTGTGCCACAAATGCGCCGTATACAGATACCAGCGATCCTCGTGCCTGTGGATCGCCATCTTGAATCCGGGCCTGTCGTCGAGGCCGATGTAGGATTTCGCCCTGATGTGGTGGGAATATGCGTTTCCCGGCGGGAAAGGTTCCAAGCCCGTGCTCCTCGTCATTCATTCGTCCGTCAGGCACGCCACGCTCATTCCAGGCCGCGCCTGGCGGCGCCCTGGCGCTCCATCATCCACATGGGATATTCGGCTGGCAAGGCGCTCAGTTCCGCCAGCCGGCCCAGTTCCTCCTCGCTGAGCGCAATCCGTGCCGCCGCGATGTTGTCCTGCAACTGCTCCACGCGCTTGGCGCCGATGATGACGCTGGTGACGGCCTTCTGGTGCAGCAGCCACGCCAGGGCAATCTGCGCAACAGATACGCTTCTCTGCCCGGCCATCTCCCGCATTGCGTCGATGCAGTCATGGGCGCGCTCGACATTGACGGGCGGGAAATCGGATCGCGTGCGCCGGCTTCCTTCCTCGGCCTGCATGCCGCGCCCGTACTTGCCGCTGAGAAGCCCGCCCGCGAGCGGGCTCCAGACCAGCAAGCCGAGGTTTTCGCTTTGCACCAAGGGGATCAGTTCGCGCTCGATGTCGCGCCCGGCGACGGTGTAATACGCTTGCAGCGATTCGAAGCGGGCCAGGCCGAGCTTGTCGGACAGCCCGAGCGCCTTCATGAGCTGCCAGGCCGCCCAGTTCGAGACGCCGATGTACCTGACGTAGCCTTGGCGCACCGCGTCGTCCAGGGCCCCGAGGGTCTCGTCTATCGGCGTGGCCGGATCGAAGGCGTGCAACTGATACAGGTCGATGTGATCGAGCTGCAGGCGCGCCAGGCTGGCCTTCAGGCCATTCATGATGTGATAGCGCGAATGGCCTCGCGAGTTCACCCCTTTGGTCCCGGTTTCGCCGTATATCTTGGTGGCGACCACGACGTCCTCGCGCGCGACGCCCAGATTCCTGAGCGCCTGTCCGGTAATGGTTTCCGATCGCCCGTCCGCATAGACGTCCGCCGTGTCCAGCAAATTGATGCCCTGCTCGAGCGCATGGGCGACCAGCCGGTCGGCCTCCGCCTGCTGCAGGGAGCCGATCTGGCCCCAAAGCCCGTCCCGGCCGCCAAACGTCATGGTGCCCAGCGCGAATTCGGAAACCAGCAAACCCGTTCGCCCAAATTTCTTGTATCGCATCTCGTGTCCTCCGCCTGTATCGGGTGGCGGGCCGGGCGAGGGCCGCTCGCAGGCCGCTGCCCGCCCATGGAAAACTACAGGGTCGCCGCGCGGCCCAAAGCCATCTGGTCGATGCCGAAACGATCCGCCAGCCAGTCGGACAAAACCTCTTGGCCAATGGTCGGGTTGTCGTGCTGGCAATGCTCGGCCCCCGTTTCGTCCTCGGTCAGGAACCGCAGGGTCACGTCGACCCCGTGAGATTTCGCATACTCGTATACGACCTTGGCCTGCTGCACGCCCAACACGTCGAAGCCGCCGTGGACGATGAGGTAGGGGCACTTCATGTGCTCCAGCGCGCCGTCCAGCGTGAAGGGCTTGGCCCGCTCCATGGCCGCATTCACGGTATCGGTCCCGAATATCCACTTGATGTGCCCGGCCAGGCCGTGATTCTCGTCGGCCGTCGCCCACAGCATGGGGATGGACCAGATGGCGCCATGCGAAATCGCGGCGGCCAGGCGGGGCTCGAAGGAGCCGGCGCGCGCCGCGTAGTAGCCGCCCAGCGAGGATCCGCACACGGCGATGCGTTTGGGGTCGACGTCGCTGCGGGTCTCCAGGTAGTCGATGCAGGCGCCGATGGGTACTTCATAGTCGTAGCGGGTGAGCAGCTTGTGGCGGTGCAGCGCGCTGCCCTGGCCCGGGCCGTCGATCATCAGCACGGAAATGCCGCGCTGCAGGCAGCCGTGGGCCTGCATGGCCCACATTTCGTCCTTGATGGAATCGAGGCCGCCCATCGAGATCAGGCAGGGCTGCGCGCCGGTATCGAAGGGGGCCCGAACGAAGTATCCGGTCAGGCTGGTCCCATTCTCGTAGGGAATCTCGACCACCTCGCCCGCCGGATTGAGATTCGACAGGAACTTCCTGCTGCAAGCCTCCATCTGGTTGAAAGTGGCGAGGCGGCGCGGATCCTTGGGATCCAGCCAGAATTCGGCCTGGCGATAGTAGCCGGCGGCCCGCTGCCAGCAGTTGGATGCGGTGCGCGGGTGCCCAAGCGCCTGTTCGGCATCACCGCGCGCCTGGTTCTCGTCGCCGAGCCGCTTCCACTCCTTGTGCCAGCTTTCCTTGTCGCCGGGGATCATGCGGCTCGCCGCGAGGAAGCACTCGGATACGGCGCCGTGCCCCTCCTGGGTTTCACCGAGCCCGCGGCGAAACTGATAGCTCATCCAGGGATGGTCGGGCCAATGATGCCAGCCGTAGGGCTGATAATGCGGTTCCTTGCGATCCATTGCCTGGTCGATAAGCAGATTCTCTTCCATGATTGGTTCCTCAAGTTGATGTTGACGCAAGGGCGGCAAGCACCCCTGCGGACTTCGATCCATCCGCCTTCAGCGTGTACTGACCAGTGATGGCAGCCACAATGTCGCAGCCGGCCAATAGGTCACCATCACCAGGGCGATCAGTTGCAGCATGATGAATGGCAGTATTCCTTTCAGGACATCGCCATATCCCACGCGGAACGTAGCCATGCCGACGAAAAGATTCATCCCGAACGGCGGGCTGATCATGCCGATGGCCAGATTCATCGTCAGAATGGCGCCCAGGTGGATCGGATCCACGCCGGCACTCGCGGCCGCCGGAAAGACCAGGGGGGTCAGGACGATGATGGCCGAGTTCACGTCGACGAACATCCCCGCTATGAGAAACACGACGTTGATGACGGCGAGGACCATGATCGGGTCGTTCAGCATGGGAGACTTCGCGATGGCTTGCGGAATCTGCTCCAGCGTCAGGAACCAGGTGAGCAGCGATCCGCCCACGATCAGGATCATGACCATCGCGATCACGCCGGAGGACTGCCTCGCCACCTGAAACAGCTCTTTCCTGGTGAGCCTGCGATAGATGAACACCTCGACAATGACCGCGTATGCGACCGCCATGGCGGCGGCTTCCGTCACCGTCGTGATCCCGCTGTAGATACCGCCCAGGATGATGACCGGAAACAACAGGGCCAGCACGGATCGCCTGAGCGCCTCGGCCAGCCGCCTGGCGCTGAACCTGTCATCGCGGCCCAGGCCCTTGCGCAGCACGTACCAGACCGAATAGAGGATCATCAGCGCGGCGAATATCAAGCCCGCGCCGAGGGCCGACAGGAAGGTCTTCGCAATGGACTGGTTCGCCTGCAGTCCGTACAGGATCACGGCCACGCTGGGGGGAATCAGCATCGCAAGCGTCGAGCCGGACAAGATCAGGCCCAGCGCGAAGCTCTTGCTGTATCCCTTCCTGAGCAGGACCGGATACGCGATGGGACCGATGCTGACGATCGCCGCGACACCGACACCCGAAATCGCCCCGAATACCGTCATCGTGACGATGGTTGCAATGGCAATGCCGCCGGGAATGTGACCCACGAGGGAATCGGCCAAATCCACCAGGCGGTCGGCGATTTCGCCCCGGGCGATGACATCGGCGGCGAACATGAAGAGCGGCACCGCAAGAAGCGCCGGCATTGCGATGCCCTGGACTCCATGCTGCACCACCGCGATGGGTGGCATGCCGAGGCCCGAAAATGTGAATCCCGCGATGGCCGGCAACAACAACGATACGAAGATCGGGGTGGATACCACCAGCAGTCCCGCAACGCCTAACAGAACCATGACGACGACGTTCATTTGGGCTTGTCTTCCAATAAGGTTTCATCCGCTCTCGACGTGTCGGGGATTCCGCGACGCGGAATCCCCTCGGACCGCGGCGAAGAACGCGGTGGCATCAGGGTTGCACGGAATCCGTCGGTGGATACCTGGACTCGTCCCCGCAAAGGATGCCGACCAGCATGTCCAGGCAATTCACCAGCATGACGACCATCCCCGCCGTGACCACCAGGTATATGTAGCCTTGCGAAATCCCCAGGGATGGAACATCGCCGCCCGATGCGAAGAGTTCGTAGGTGAGCAGGGAGCCATGGACGACGAAATAGCAGCACACCACCGTCGCGCAGGCGAACATCACGATGCCGATCGTCCTCCGCAACCAGACTCGCCCATGAGCCATGCGGAGCATCAGGTCCACGCTGACGTGGCCGTATTTCGGAAGAATGACGGCCGCCCCCAGGAATGTCATCCAGACCATCAGATACATGGCCAGCGTTTCCGTGCCAATGTACGACTGCTTCAGAACATTGCGCGCAATGATATTGACGAACAGGAGCAGGCTCAGCGTCAACAGGCAAAGGGCGGCAATCGAGCCTACCGCCCTGTTCAGGGCGGCAAGCATTCGGCGATGAGGGCCCATTACTCCACCCCCAGCCTCTTGAACTCGGCCTCGAACTGAGCCACCAGATTCTGGGCTTCACCGCCGGCGAGTTCGACATAATAATTCTTCACGGCCGGCTCCAGCACGTTCCTCAGTGCGGACAACTGCTCGGGCGAGGGCTTCAGGACCTGGGTACCGCTATCCCTTATTTTCTTGAGATCCTCCTGGATCAGGCGCTCGTTGGCCTCGAAAGTCACCTCGCCGCCCTTCGCGACCGCATCCCGGATCTCGGATTGGCAATCGGCGGGCACCTTGTCCCACCACCGCTTTGAAATGATGAACACCTGGTCGAGGATCCCGTGATCCGTGAGGTTCACGTATTTCTGCACCTCGTAGAACTTCATGTTGTAGATCAGAGGTATGGGGTTGTCCTGCGCATGGATGGTCCCCGTTTGCAGGGCCGAATAGGTATCCCCGAAGTCCATCGAGACATTCTGCATTCCCAGCAGTTCATTCTGCTTGTACAGAACCTTGGAAGGCATCACGCGGACGATCTTGCCCTTGTAGTCCTTCACGTCCAGCAGAGGCACGTTCGAGGTCCAGTCCTTGTATCCGGTGTGCCAGACCCCGACGCTGACGAATCCGGCCTTCCCGGTGGTCTTCAGCAGATTGGCCATCGCCTCGCCGCCGTAGACCTTGTTCAGCACATGCGGATCCGCGGGCCAGAAATAAGGCAGATCCAGGATGCCCATCAACGGCTGATACACCACGAGATTGGCGGCGGGCGCAATCATGACCTCGACCCCGCCAATCTGCACCTGTTCCAGCATGCTGTTGCTGCCGCCCAATTGATCCGACGGATAGACCTGCACCTTCAGATCACAAGAGTTCTTTTCATTCAGTATGTCGGCCACCTTATGGGCACCCAGATCCCGCGGATCGCCGGGTGCGGCGGAATGGGCGATCTTCATGGTGAAGCCCGCCGCGGAGGCGCACGAGGCGGCGAACAGCGCCGCAATCGCGAAGCCAGCCAAGGAAATACGATGATTGTTTTTCATGATTGTCTCCGTTGATGGAACGGCGTCACTGGTGACGCGATATTTATGATCATGAAGTTGCAATGGAATGCCGATCTAGAGCCCGTAATATGCGGCCGTATCCAATATCATCCTGCTCAGTTCCTCGGGTGCGCTCAACATCGCATCATGGCCCGTGTCTATTTCCTGCCAGCGCCAGCCCGGCCTCCCGTCCACCCTCTCGCGCATGTCCGCGTAATACGGATATTTCAGGCACCTGATATAAGTGGCCGGGAAATCCGCCGGCCAGCGTATGTCGGCGGGGATGGCCTGGGTGTGGGTCAGGATCGGCATCAAAGTGAGCCGCGCATGCGCCGCCTCCGCCTGCTCCACGTCCTCGATGCCAAGGAACCTGGCCGCCGGAATACTCATCGCCCAACCCGAGGGTTCCAGCCTCATGTTCTTGCCGAAATAAGGAACCACATCGAAAGTATTCTCGTTGGGGCCAGGAACGAACGCATCCAGCAATATCACCCCACGCACCCCGAGATCCCGCAGCTCGGGCGCGAGCCAGGCCGCAATCATGCCGGAGTAACTGTGAAACACGGCCAATGCATCGCGCACCTCCAGCTCGGACAAATAGGTGCGGAACTGGTCGACGTGCGTCTTCAGATCGATTGCCTTGTCCGATTCGGAAGGCTCTTTGGCCGGCGCACGCAGCGTGGGCGCATGAGCACGATGGCCCGCGCGCTCCAATATGCGCGACACATCGTCCCAGCACCAGCCGCCGTGCCAGGAGCCATGCACCATGATGATGTCCGCCATATGAGTCGCCCTCATCCCTGTGCCCTTGGTCCGTTCCTGCTGGTCCGTTCCTGCTGGTCCGTGCCGCCACCCATGGTGGTAGGGAGCCGCGTCGCGCTGTGCCGTGCCGTGCCCACGGACGCCCGCCTTCAACCACCGGATCAGCCGCCCCGCCATCGCATGCCACCTGCTCGAGGTGTGATGCATGGCACATTCAGACTAGGGCCACCGCACACATCACGTCAACATAACCTCGATCAATTTCTCTATATATGAGAATAATGAGTAAAAACCCCTAGAATATCAGCGACCCCTGGCGCGATATCCAGCTTCCAAGAATCAAATATTTTTTTCAGGGATAATAATGAGTTACGAAGTAGATCAAGAAGGATATCGGGGTGCTCGTACCACAATCGCAGGATGTTTCCTGGTGTGCCCGCCTGAGATCTATCTATTTCAGTATCACATAGTGAGAAATATGGCGCACCCCGAACCCGCGACGGCAAGCCTCGCCGATTCGGCAGATGCGCTGCGTTTACATGGGTCCATCGAGTTTGGGCACGAAGGCGGCGCAATCACGCTTGATCGCATCCGGGATCTGGCTGTCTGTGAATCGTGACTTCTTCATGCTGTAGAACTCCTCAATGAGAAAATTCCACTTCTGACTTCGCCGCTTTATTGGGGGGATTACCTTCCGCGGCAAGCACCCGTATGGAGATTCGAATCCGACCGGGCCCCGAAGGCAAAACGGCGAGAAACTCGATGGCCCGTGCCGTCTCGCCAGGTAACAGCCTTCCAAAACGGGCATGACAAATCGGCACCACTCCCGCTTCATCGACGACGAAGCGTTCATGACGTGACATGGCTTCTGCAAAGCTACGCATCCCAGCCGTGGGATTCCATTCATGTTGGGGTTCTTCAGGAAGATCGTCGCCCGCCATCAACTTGATCTCCTGCCCATCCTCGGCATGAATGGATACTTCCAACTTTGCATTCGACAAGGCGAAATCAGAGCGATTGGCCAACTCGAACCGTATGCCGATCAACGACAGATGCGTCTTCAGATACTCGGCCACATCCCGCCAATAGTCCCGGTTGTCATGCATGAGAGAGGGTGCGCTGAATATGGAGAATTCGAGTTCCGGTTGCTGTAGTCCGGCATCGTCTCGAACTTCAAAAAGCGCAGGACCACCTCATCCGGCAGGCTCTCATTGGCGGCATTCAGGATGGAAAGCTCGACTTTTGCATTGCCCCGGCCCATATCGGCCGCGACCATTTTCGCAATTTCCGGGGGTTCGGCCTCATCGGTCGAACTACCACGACGAACGTATACGACGTTGGACTTCAAGGCACCATAGGCATTCGCCAGATAGAAAGGCCGCTTCTGCTTTGGAATGGTGATGATGCCGACGGCCTTTCCCTCGTAGATACGTTCCTCGTATCGGAAGTCCAGCTTCGGCTTTACCTTGCTGTTTACGAACCGCTGGATGCTCGCATCGTCCAGATGCTCCGTTATCCCAATGATTTCGGCCGGATGGGGTGAACTATCCTTGAAGTCCAAAAGGATGTAGCCAGTGCCATCTCGCCAAGCATTGGCTATGGCGACAATGTCTTTCAGCAATTCCGCTTTTTCATTCTCACTGGCCTTTACGAACCGGTATTGCGCCTGCTTGAAGTCGAGGTCTGTTCCTTCGCTTTTTTAGCGGAGTGTGTCGAGTATTTCGTCCGTCGTCATGGATCGCCCCTCCGCCAATGAATGGATTAAATCTATGTTCCGAGCACTATGGCTTCAGGTGCCTGAAATAGGCTTTTCGCACGATCTCAGCTCCCTCATCCACGTCGAACTTGGGCAACCCCGGCCTCAACAGCGTGTCCATATCCCGACGGAAGGCCGCCCTGCGCAGTCTCGCATCGAGCAGTGCGTTGGCCTCGTCGCGGCCCACGTGGGTTCCTTCCTTGTCCAGATACCAGGCGAAGGCTTCCATGGCCTTGGCGCCGTCCACCGGATAGGGCGCGGTCCTGGCCTCGCTGAGCTGCCAGGCATGGAAAAGGTCGAACAGATCGCGTCCCTGCTCGCGCTGCATGAGCGCCCGCGTCTTGGTGCCCAACATTTCATTGATGTCGTAGGAGCGCACGACGGCGCGGATGTGCTCGCCATCGTCGTCCAGGGTGTCGAGTTCGATGCCGACCAGCGGATACAGCGACGCGCTTTCGTTGAGGTTGACCTCGACCTTGATGGTCTCTTCACGCCGCAGCCCCACCGGGACGAAACGATAGGTGGTGCGCAGTATCCTGGATGGTCGCAGTACGTTGCGAATCGCCAGCCAGGCGTCGTCGATCAGCGAGTCGGCCGGCTGCCCCAGCACCGGGGCAAGAACGCGACGCAGATGCCGGTCCAGCGTTTCCGTATCCATCGCCTTCACGAGCACCAGGTCGATGTCTTCCGAATAACGTGCGGCCGGCGCCAGATGCGCCTTGTGCAGGACCGTGCCGCCACGCATGGCCAGATGCTCGCTCAAGACGGAGTCGGCGAAGATGGCGGCCACGCCGCGGGACAGCCGCAGATCCTGCTCGATCTGGCTGCGCTTGGGCCATGGCGCGTGAGTCTGCCAGGCCGTCAGGTGGGTGTGCTGGATCATGTATTGGCGCTCCTGGTGTCCGAGGCCAGTCGCACCTTGAAGGTGGCGTCGACGTCAGACGATGTATTTCGCACTTGCCCGCGTTCCAGCGGCACGAGACGCAGTGGTTTGTCACTCAACCAGTCAGCGACCAACGAGGCGAGAGCACTCTGATTTTCCAAGGTGAGCAAGGCCCCGAGACGTTGCGCGGTCGGGATCTCCTGCAAGGCATCCAGCGACTCGGTCAGCCCCTGTGGTGTGCAGGACGTCCACAGTTCCCGCAGCACCTCCCGAACGCGGGCCATGCCGCCGACCAGGGCTGCTCGCTCCACCAGTTCCAGTGCGGTCAGCTCCGGTGTCCCGACCTTGAAGCGACCGTCGGGCGTTTCGTGCCAGCGCGTCGGCATGTCTCCTATCCGCGCCCGGGTGTGGAACACTACCTCGTGGCGCCCGACCGTGATGGGACGCCGACGTTCGGGCACCATCACCTGCGTCACCATCACGGCGTAGGGCGAGGCGCCATAGGCTTCGGCCGCACTCAGCAGCGTGACGTAGTAGGGGATGCCCAGCGTCTTGCTCATATAGCGGTCCAGCCAGGTTTCCAGCGGAGGAGCACCGGCGGCGGCGTGCTGCAGCGGCACGATGAGCCAGTGATCGGAGCCGCGAGAGAGCCGGACGAGGCGGCCGCGCCGCTGCTGTCGATACAAGGCCTGATGCAGTGCCGTTGGGCTGATGCCCGGCAGTTCTGCACGGATGTCCTGAGTACGCAGGTTCAGCTTGCCGGAACGCTCGGCCGCATCGAGGACGGCCGACAGAGGGCTGGGGGCTGCCATGTACTTTCCTCAATCGTTTCGCGCAATATATCATTATTCGTCATTCAGCGCGAATCAATTGTCAATACTCTCCCCCCGACCGGGCCTCGCTGGCTCCTGGAGGAGGTCGAGCAGACGGCTGCCTTTCACGTTCATGGGCAGTTTCGTTCCTACAGAAGGGACGAATCGACCGGAAAACATGATCTCGGCCCCGCTCGAGCCATGGCACAGGGGGAGTTTCGCGCTACGTATCCGTTCTCATTGGCCCAGGTCGAAAAGGTCGTCCGCCAACATGCGGCGTCGTGTCCCGACCCAGGTTCTCGGCATCCGCTGCTTCCCCGGGACGGTAGGGGGTCAGCGCAATCAACCGCAGGCACAACGGCGTTTCCGGATAGCCCCCGTACGGCCCTCCAACGCTTCCAGGTTGCGCTGCCTGACCTGCTGCCGCTCATGAGCAGGGTGGATACCCTGCTTGACCAAGGCGCGGGTCGCGCACGCCTCCGCAAGGCTTGCTTGAGGAAAACCGCCAACGGCAAAGAGATCAAAAAAAATCGTCAGACGTTGATCACACGTTTAAACGTTGATCGGTCTGCAAATGGCCGTGAATGCTAGGTTTCGCGGGGAAATCAGGCTGCGGCCTTTGCGGGAATCGCTGGAAGTACCCCCAGTTGTACCCCCAAGGGGGTATCGGGATGATAGATCAGTCTGGATGCTGGTGCCAGGGCTGTGCATGCAGGATAAAACGGTTATGGCGCAGACCGCATTGTTGGCTGACGCAAGGAACGGTACGCGATGAGATGTGGGGGAACGGGCCGCTGTGGCTCAGACCTCGGAGAACTCTCATGGCAGACCATCACACTCACCGCAACCCGCTGGGGCAAGACACCCTGTTCACTACGCCGGCCTCGCTCATGCTCGATGCCCGCCTCACGCCGCTGGAGCGCAATGGCTGGCAGGTTCTGCGCATGCTGCGCTCTGCCGAGGGCATCAGTCCGCTGGCGAATCTGGGGCAGTTGCGCCGCTATCTCACCTCTACCCCGCTGGGGCAGAGGGCCGGGTACGAGACGGCCCGGCGCGTTCTCGTCGTGCTTCGGCTGACGGGGTGGATCAGTCTGGTGGGTCAGCACCGCGATCCCCTTACCGGCCATGTGCTCAGCGAGCTGTATCAGGTTCACGAAAGCACCCTGGACTTCCAACAAGCCTGCGCGCTCGATGCCAGCCTGTCCGCGCTTCTGCAAGCGTCTATCGGCCACGAAAACAACCATGTAGATCGGGTGGCTGTCCACATTCAGGCAACGCTGGCGCAGGCACCTAAAGCCGCTTCCATTGCGACCCACGATCAACTTCACGATGACGATGATTTGCCCCCGACGCCGCCATCGCAAGCGAGCGAGACAGCCGACCCACTGCCATTGTCTGGCGATTCCGCTGGCTGCACGCTTGTTCCGCAACAGACCGGACGCGCTCGCCACATGACGGCTGAGCAGAGCAGTACGTATAAGACGTATATGTATAAAAAAGAACGTACGTACCGCGCGCGCGAAGGCGACGGCGATTCGGCATCACAGTCGGTGAGCTTGCCGCCTTGCCTGAGCAATGCCCAGGCAGATCAGCAAAAGGACGTGCAGGCCGCCTTGCGGCGGCTGCCGCCGCAGCATCGCCAGGAAGTACTCAACGAGCTGCAGGCGCGCAGCCAGAGCGGCACCGTGCGCAATGTCGTGGCCTACTTCTTCGCCTTGGTGAAGCGCGTTTTTGCGGGCGAATTCCGCCTGTGGGCAGGTCGCAAGGAGATGTCTGCCACCACACGGCCTGTCGAAAATCGGCCTGCTGGTGCGCCACGCACCGAACACCGCCCTGAACCGACGGCGCAACCGGCATCGCGTGAAATCGCCCTGGCGCACATCGCCAACATCCGCAAGATGCTGAACGCCTCGACGAACGCTGGGGACAT
>JBIQHJ010000044.1:0-30070 GCA_044508625.1 Alcaligenaceae bacterium | reverse complement strand
CGGGAAAGCCTCGAAGAATCCCGCAACCTGTTCGACGGCCTGCGCTCACCGCGCAAGGACGTGCTCGGACGGCTGCTGGCCTGTTGCACCAGCGTCAAGGCCGTGCGCCTGTTCCTGACCTGGGCACGGGAAACCGGCGTTATTGACGTGGATGAGTTGCTGACGCAATACCCGGTACGCTCCGGCAGCGCCAGGCGCTGGATGAGTCGGCTGGACGATGGAACCCTGTTAAGCCTGAACCCTCATGGATAAACACTACGCCGATACCGTCCGCCTGCTGCTGAACATCGCGCCCGACGTGTTCGACAACGACATCTTCGCCATGAAGGGTGGCACGGCCATCAATCTGTTCCTGCGGGACATGCCCCGACTATCGGTAGATATAGATGTGGTGTACCGCCCCTGGCAGACACCCCGTGATCAGGCATTGCAGGATATCAACCAGGAGTTGACCGCCATCGCGCAGCGCGTCGAACGCCTTGGCGTACAAACACGGCTGGTCCGCAGCAAAGACCTTGGCGACACCAAGCTGATCGCCGAGAACGAGGCCAGCCAGGTCAAGGTCGAGGTCAATGTGGTTTTCCGTGGCACGGTACTGCCCATCGAGCGCAGGCCGTTGAGTGCCCGCACTGGCGATCTGTTCGGGGTTGAATTCGCGGTGCCGGTGCTCGCCCCGGACGAACTCTATGCAGGCAAACTGGTTGCCGCACTGGATCGCCAGCATCCGCGGGACCTGTTCGATGTCTGGCAGTTGTTCCAGACCGGAGGCCTGACCGATGCCATGGTCGAGTGCTTCGTGGTCTATCTGGCAGGGCACAATCGGCCCACCCACGAAGTGCTATTCGGCAACGACAAGGACATTACAGCCGAATATGAGCGTGCGTTCGTTGGCATGACTGAAGTGGACTGCCCACTTGAGGCTCTGCTAGAAACCCGCACCCAACTACGCCAGGAACTGCCGCAGCGGCTGAGCGCCTCCCACCGGCAGTTCCTGAGCGGACTGGCACGCGCCGAACCCGACTGGTCGCTGTTGCAATGCCCGCACGCCGATCAGTTGCCCGCGTTGCGCTGGAAGCTCGCCAATCTGGCAACCTTTCAGAAACGCCGTCCAAGAGACTTTTCTGCTCAGGCCGATGCGCTGGATGCTGGGCTGGTTTCTGGGCGATGAGCAGTGTCCACCGCCGCCCTGAATGCGAGGGCTAGAAAGTACAGACTGGCTCGGAAGGCCTGGACGCGCTATGGTTCTCTTGATCTGGAACTTTCGGACATTGGCAACCGGCTATGCAGCGTCAGTCAGTTGTCAACAATGATCAGAACTCCGCCTTTCCAATCCCGAGTAATCATGCGGCGGCTGTCATAGATAAGTTTGTTGATTTCGGCAATCAGCTGATAGCTGTCGGACTGCTCATAGGGGTGGCCAGTGGCTTTTACCTGTTGTGTCGCAGAATCTGTGAGGCCCATGATGTATTCAGAGAAAGGCATGGATTGAAAAATCTATGCGGACAAGCTGCTTAAAACCGTAAGCTCCCCTGCCAAATAGATAACGACCAATAAAGTGTCAGCGCAAGAGTTAACCGAGACATGTTTTTCATTGGCGAGAGTACGCCTAGCGAGTCGAATGATTGAATTTGGATGGGAATTCAACATCAGGAGCTATATTTTTGTCAAAATCTAAGCATGAGCTGGATGGATTCCCTGCCTTTTGGGCGGTTCGGCCTGTATGCGACCCATTTATTTTTGCTGGTGATTGTGGGATTGGGACTTTGTCCGAGGCGAGTACGGAGGAGATGGCATGGGAAAGAAATCCCGAAAAAAGCGGGAACGAAGGCATACACAAATGGAAGCTGATCCCAGCCTCTTGTTACGTAAGATGCTCGGACTCCAGGGGCGAAGCATCTCTGCGGGCAAGCTGCCTGAAAGTCAGTCCATCCTGTCGCGAGCGCAGCTCAAAAAATGGACTTAAATCGCGTGGATATAGGTGGATGTCAGTAGATGGTACTGGACGAAAAAAAGGCCGAAAAACAAAGTTTTCGGCCTTCTTTCAATCATCTATGGACGTTGATGGAAGCCCATGGACAAAAATCCTGGAGCGGGAAACGAGTCTCGAACTCGCGACCTCAACCTTGGCAAGGTTGCGCTCTACCAACTGAGCTATTCCCGCGTTAGCTATCAAGCTAAGCCTTGCATTCTAGTGCCAATCCAGGTGTCTGTCAAATCGGCCTGGCGGTCGTTTTGGCATCTCCGAGACGGCGTTTCCGCCGGCCTCGAAAGCCACCTGGGGGGCATGCCACCCGCCCGGAAGGCGCTCGACAGGCCGTCGATATCCGTCAGGCCGCCGATGCAGGGAGGCGAATTCTAGCATGCCTTCGGCATTCCCTGTCAAACAATAGTCCTTTCCAGCTTCGAATCTCTGTCGCTCCTTGACCGCCCCTCGCTCTAAACGGCCTTGCACCCTCGAGCGGCCCTGCATCCCCAAACAATTCCGCCCTAAACGGCCTTGCCCCAGCAGCCCGCTCCCAAGCAGCCCTCGGCCTCAGGCAGCTCTCGGTCCCGGTTGGCCCGAGGCCCCCAGCAGCCCTAGGTCCTCCCAGCAGCCCTAGGCCCCAGGCAGCCCCGCACCCCTACATGGCCTCGCGTCCCAAACGGTCTTGGCCTCTCGATAGCCTCCGTTCCAGCCCGCCTCGCCCCCCCGCGTTATGCTTACGCTTTCGCCCCGGACTAGGATTGGATGCGCATGGCGCCGGACATCATCGAAGAGGATCTGCAAGGCTGCAATACGCTGGGCCTGCCGGCGCGTGCGCGTGTGCTGCGCATCGGAGAGGAGGCGGATGCCCGGGTCCTGAGCGAGCTGGCGGGCGCGGGGCGGGAGGTGTTCGTGCTGGGCGGTGGCAGCAATGTGGTGATGCGTGAGCGCCCGCGCCATCTGGTGGCGCGGGTGGGGCTGCGCGGGGTCCGGCTGCTGCGCGAGGATGGCGAGGCCTGGGTGGTGGAGGCGGCGGCCGGGGAGCCGTGGCATGGTTTCGTCGATCATTGCCTGCGCCGGGGCTGGCCGGGGCTGGAGAATCTGGCGCTGATTCCGGGGACGGTGGGGGCCGCGCCGGTGCAGAACATCGGCGCCTATGGGCTGGAGCTGGATCGGCGCCTGGAGGGCGTGGTGGCCTGGGATGTCCGGGCGGCGCGGCGGGTGGAGCTGGCGCCGGGGGACTGCGGCTTCGCCTATCGCGACAGTATGTTCAAGCGGGCGGGGGCGGGGCGCTGGCTGATTCTGGCGGTGCGGTTTCGCCTGCCGAAGGCGTGGCGGCCCGTGCTGGATTATCCGGACTTGCGCGCGCATCCGGCGCTGGCGGCCGGGGCAGTGACGCCGCGGGCGGTGTTCGAGGCGGTCTGCGAGATCCGGCGGCGCAAGCTGCCGGATCCGGCGGTGCTGGGCAATGCGGGCAGTTTCTTCAAGAATCCGGTGGTGCCGGCGGCGGTGGCCGAGGCGCTGTGCGCGCGGTTTCCGGGCCTGCCGGCCTATGCGCAACCCGGCGGTGCGATCATGCAAGCCGCCGGCACGGTCACGCAGCCCAGCAGCATGGTTACGCAAGCCGGCAGCACGGTTACGCAAGCCGTTCGCACGATTACGCAGCCCGGCGGCACGATTACGCAGCCCGGCACGGTCACGCAGCCCAGCAGCATGGTTACGCAAGCCGGCGGCATGGTTACGCAACCCGGCGGCGTGGTGAAGCTCGCGGCGGGCTGGCTGATCGAGCAGGCGGGCTGGAAGGGGCGGCGCCTGGGGCCGGTCGGGATGCACGAGCGCCAGGCGCTGGTGCTGGTCAATCATGGCGGGGCGTCGGCGGAGGACGTGCTGCGGCTTGCGGAGGCGGTGCGCGAGGACGTGCGGGCGCGCTTCGGGGTGGACCTGGAACGCGAGCCCGTGCTGCTGGATTGAAAGGTTGAACGGGCCCGTCCAGTGGACGGATCCGCCGCCACCGACCTTGGGAATGCGGCCCTCCACGCGGACGAACCCTCCGGCCTTGAGCTTGGGGATCCGGCCCGTCCTGCGGCTGGGCCCTCCGGCCCTGAGCTTGGAAACGTACCCCGTGGTCGATCCCCCGGCCTCGACGATGAGCCTGGGGACGCGCGCCCCACGGCCGGGCACCTGGCGTCGGCTGTGAGCCTGGGAACGCATCCCCTGGCCGGACCCGCCGGCGTCGACCCTGAGCCTGGGGACGCAGCCCCACCCCCCTCAGGTCGCCAGCACGTCCTGCATGTCGAACAGCCCGAATTCCTTGCGGGCGAGGTAGCGCGCGGCGCGCAGGCTGCCTTGGGCGTAGGTGGCGCGGCTGCTGGATCGGTGGGTGATCTCGATGCGCTCGCCCGTGCCGCAGAAATATACGGTGTGGTCGCCGACGATGTCGCCGCCGCGCACCACGGAGAAGCCGATGTGGCCGGCCTGGCGCACGCCGGTGTTGCCGTGGCGCGCCCAGTCGGCGACGTCGTCGAGGGACACGCCCCAGGCGTGGGCCACGGCCTCGCCCATGGCGAGGGCGGTGCCCGAGGGGGCGTCGACTTTGTTGCGGTGATGGGCCTCGAAGACCTCGACGTCGTAGCCGCTGTTGAGCAGGCGCGCGGCCATGTCCAGCAGCTTGAGCGTGGCGTTGACGCCGACGCTCATGTTGGGGGCGAACACGATGGCGGTCTTTTGGCTGGCGGCGCGGATGGCCTGCCTGCCCGCCGCGTCGAAGCCGGTGGTGCCGATGACGGCCTTGACGCCGTGGCGCACGCAGGCCTTCAGGTGGGCGAGGGTGCCCTCGGGGCGGGTGAAGTCGATCAGGCAGTCGGCCTCGGCCAGGGCGTCGAGGTCGTCGGTGACCCGCACGCCGGTGTCGCGCCCGAGGAAGGCGCCGGCGTCCTGGCCTATCGAGGCCGCGCCCGGGCGGTCCAGCGCCACGGTGAGGCACAGGTCGGCGGTGTCCAGCACCGCCTCGATCAGCATGCGGCCCATGCGCCCTTCGGCGCCCGCGACGGCGATACGCATCGGTCTACTCCTTTGGCGCTGCCGGCCTGGCCGCGCCGGACCCGGCGGCGCCCGCCGAGGCCGCGCCCGCACCATCACCGGGCGCGGCGCCCGCCGAGGCCGCGCCCGTACCATCACCGGCCGCGGCGCCCCCCGAGGCCGTGCCCGCGGCATCCCCCGCCGCGGCGCCTGGGGCGGCGCCCCCCGAGCCCGGGGCGGCCACGGCGTCCTTGCCGCTGTCGGCCTTCTGGAAGGGCTGCCGGTCGGGTTGCGGGTCGCCGGCCCAGCGCACGAGCTGGTCGTTCTCGAACCAGACGGTGAACTTGCGCAGCTCGTCCTTGCCGTAGCCGGGCTGGTTGTAGTAGGGATAATCCCAGCGGTTGGCGTGCAGGACGTCCTGCAGCGTCGGGGTGCCGAGGATGAAGCGCACCTGGTCGCGCGTCATGCCGACCTCGAGCTGGGCGATCTGCTCGGTCGTGATCCAGTTGCCCTGCTGGATGGTGGCGCGGTAAGGAAAGCCCCAGTTCGTCGAGCCGCAGGCCGACAGGGTGGCCGCCATGATGCCCGCGACCAGGCAGGCCCTGATCCGGCAAAGGTGTTCGGTGGCTAGGATTCGCACAAATTTTCCCGGTGTCGAAAATGGGGGCGTACGGTTCGAGGCCCTCCAAAACCGCTATCATAAAGGTATTCGAACTTGCGCATCATAGCGCGGACCGGGTCCGCGCAGGCGCCGGGGAATTTTGGGCGGCTTGCCTTTCGCGGCATTACCCGGGATACTTCAACCATGAACGACCAGATTGAACTCAAGAACATGGGTTTGAAGGCGACATTTCCTCGCCTCAAGATCCTCGACATATTCCGCAAGGCCGAACAGCGCCACCACAGCGCCGAGGACGTCTATCGCGCCCTGATCGCCGAGGACGTCGACATCGGCCTGGCGACGGTCTATCGCGTGCTGACCCAGTTCGAGCAGGCCGGCATCCTGCTGCGCAGCCAGTTCGACGGCGGCAAGGCGGTGTTCGAGCTCAACGACGGGGATCATCACGATCACCTGATCTGCACCAATTGCGGAAAGGTCGTGGAATTCTCGGACCCCGAGATCGAAAAGCGCCAGCACCGGATCGCCAAGGACAATGGCTTCACACTGGAAAGCCATACCGTCATGCTGTATGGCATCTGCCCCAAGTGCTCCGCCAAATAGGGTCCGCCAGGCAACCCCAGGCAACGCCCGCCAGGCAATCCCAGGCAAGGTCCGCCAGGCGACCCCAGGCAACGCCCGCCAGGCAATCCCAGGCAAGGTCCGCCACGCAGCCCCAGGCAAGGACCGCCAGGCAGCCCGCCGCCCGCCGGGCCTCCTAGGGCCGCACGCCCAGCATCTCGCGCGCGTGCTCGCGCGTCGTCTCGGTGATCGTGAGGCCCCCCAGCATCCGCGCGATCTCGTCGACGCGCGCGGCCTCGTCCAGCCCCTGGATCGAGGTCGTGGTGCTGCCGCGCCGGGTCGCCTTGCTGACCTGGAAATGATGCGTGGCGCAGGCCGCGACCTGCGGCAGGTGGGTCACGCACAGCACCTGGTGGCGCTCGCCGAGCTCTCGCAGTAGGCGGCCCACGACCTCGGCCACCGCGCCGCCGATCCCGGCGTCGACCTCGTCGAAGATCAGGGTGGGGACGCGCGCCGCGCGGCTGGCGATCACCGACAGGGCCAGCGAGATGCGCGCGAGCTCGCCGCCCGAGGCGACCTTGGCGAGCGGGCGCGGGGGCACCCCGGCGTGGCCGGACACCAGGAATTCGACCGCCTCGAGCCCGTGCGGCCCGGGCCTTGCCTCGTGCAGGGCGACCTCGAAGGTGCCGCCGGCCATCGCCAGGGTCTGCATGGCGCGGCCGACCTCGGCCCCCAGGCGCGCGGCCGTGGCGGCGCGCGCCCGGCCGAGGGCCTCGGCCTCCCGCCGGTAGCGGGCCTCGGCCTCGCGGCAGGCGGCCTCGAGGGCCTCGAGGTCAAGGGCGGCGTCGCTGGCGCGGGCCTGCTCGCGCAGGCGCTCGCGCAACTCGGGCAGGGCCTCGGGATCGGTGTGGAAACGCCGCGCCGTGTCGAACAGGCGCGTCATGCGCTGCTCGGCCTGGGCCAGGGCGTCGGGGTCGGGCTCGAGGCGGTCGACGTAGGCGTTCAGCCCCGAGACGGCCTCGGCGCAGACGATGCGCGCGGACTCGATGGCCTGGCAGAACTCGTCGAGCGCGGTATCGTGGCGCAGCAGGGGCTGCAAGGCATGCCGCGCGGCGTGCAGGGCCTGGGCGGCGGATCCCTGCTCGCCGTCCAGGGCCTCGATGGCTTGTCCCGCGCCCTCGAGCAGGGCCTGGGCGTGGGCCAGGCGCGACTGGCGCGCGCACAGGTCCTGCCATTGGCCCGGCTGGGGGTCGACCGCGTCCAGCGCGGCCAGGTCGTCGGCGAGGCGTTCGCGAGCCTGGGCCTGGCCCTCGGCGTCGCGGCGCGCCTCCTCGAGGGCGGACTCGGCCGCGCGCCAGTCCTGCCAGGCGTCGGCCACCGCCCGCGCCAGGGCCTGGTGGCCGCCCTGGGCGTCGAGCAGCTCGCGCTGGCTGGCGGCCCGCAGCAGGCTCTGGTGGGCGTGCTGGCCGTGGATGTCGACCAGCAGGGTGCCCAGGTCGCGCAGTTGGGCGAGGGTGGCGGGCGTGCCGTTGATGTAGGCCTTGCTGCGGCCCTGGCGGTCGATCACCCGGCGCAGGATGAGCTCGGGGCCTTGCAGGGACTGCTCGGCCAGCCAGTCGCGGGCGGCCTCGGGGGCGTCGAACAGGGCGCTGATGTCGGTGCGCTCGGCGCCCTCGCGCAGCAGCGAGGCCTCGCCGCGCTCGCCCAGCGCGAGGGACAGCGCGTCGATGAGGATGGATTTGCCCGCGCCGGTCTCGCCCGAGAACACCGTGAAGCCGGCCTCGAATTCCAGGCCGGCCCGGGTGACGATGACGAAGTCGTTGATGTGCAGCTCGCGCAGCATGGCGTTGGGCCGGTGTCAGTCGGCTTCGGGGTCGGGGTCGTCCCAGGGCTGCAGCATGCGGTTCCAGTTGAGCTTGCTGCGCAGGGTGGAAAAGTAGCTGTAGCCGGTCGGGTGCAGGAAGCGCACGCGGTGCGGGCTGCGGCGCACGTCGATGCGGTCGCCCTCCTGGCAGTTGGACCAGGTCTGCATGTCGAAATGGACGCTGGCGCCGGACTCGACCCGGCCCAGGGCGCGGATGGTGATGTTCAGCACGCCGTCCTCGGGCAGGGCGATCGGGCGGTTGGACAGGGTCTGGGGCGCCACCGGCACCAGCACCAGGGCCTTGACCTGCGGGTGCAGGATGGGGCCGTTGGCCGAGAGGGCGTAGGCGGTGGAGCCGGTGGGCGTGGCGATGATCAGGCCGTCGGCGCGCTGGCTGTACATGAAGGCGCCGTTGAACTGGACGCGCAGCTCGATCATGCCGCCGCGCCCCGCGCGGTTGATGATGACGTCGTTGAGGGCCAGCCCGGAATACATCTGCTCGGTGCCGCGCATGACCCGGCCCTCGAGCAGGATGCGCTCGTCGGGCTCGTAGCCGCCGTTGAGGATGCTGGCGATGGCCTCGTCGGCGCTGCCCAGGGGGATGTCGGTGATGAAGCCCAGGCGGCCGTGGTTGATGCCGATCATGGATACGCCGCTGGTGGCCAGGCGCCGGGCGGCGCCCAGCATGGTGCCGTCGCCCCCCATGATGACGACCAGGTCGGCGCGCTGGCCGATGTCGTCGAAGGAGGCGAGGGGGAACTCGCCGACGCCGGTGTTGCGCCCGGTGTCCGCCTCGATCAGCACGTCGCAGCCCGCGTGGCGCAGGGTGCCGGCCAGCCGGCGCAGCGGCGCGTCCAGCCCGCTGTCCTGGTATCGGCCCACGATGGCCACGGTCTTGAAGTGCATGGGACGGAATACCTCGCCGATTAATGGAATAATAGGGGCAGAATCCGATTATAGGGGGATGCTCGCCGCTGCGCTGCCGTAGATGCCGTGGGGCGGGCTCCCGGCACGGGGAGTGCACATGGATGATAGAGCCAAGGCGCTGCTCAAGGCGCTGATCGAACGCTACATCGACGATGGACAGCCGGTGGGTTCGCGCACGCTTTCAAAGATGTTCGACCTCTCGCCGGCGACCATCCGCAACGTGATGGCCGATCTCGAGGACCTGGGGCTGATCCACAGCCCGCACACCTCCGCGGGGCGGGTGCCCACGCCGCGCGGCTACCGGCTGTTCGTCGATACCCTGCTGACGGTGCAGCCCTACGAGATGAGCCCGGCCTCGCGCCTGCAAGAGCTCCTACCGGCGGCCGAGCCCGGCCGCGCCGTGACGGTGGCCGCCTCGCTGCTGTCCAACCTGTCGCAGTTCGCGGGCGTGGTGCTGACGCCCAAGCGCTCGCAGGTGTTCCGCCACATCGAGTTCATCCGCCTGTCCGACCGGCGCGTCCTGCTGATCATCGTCACGCCCGAGGGCGACGTCCAGAACCGCATCCTGTTCGTCACCCGCGAGTACACCGAGGCCGAGCTCCTCGAGGCCAGCAATTTCTTCAACCGCAATTTCTCGGGGCGCTCCTTCCAGGAGGTCCGCGAGGCGCTGGCGGTCGAGCTCTCGTCGCTGCAGTCCGACATCTCCCGCCTGATGCAGGCGGCGGTCGAGGCGGGCGCCAGCGCCGAGGCCTCCGACGACGAGGCGGTGGTGATCTCGGGCGAGGGCAAGCTCCTCGGGATCTCCGAGATGACCGCCGACATGGACCGTCTGCGCCGCCTGTTCGCCCTGTTCGAGCAAAAGACCGACCTGCTGCACCTGCTGGACGTCTCCAGCCGCGCCCAGGGGGTCCAGATCTACATCGGCGGCGATTCGCGCCTGGTGCCGCTCGAGGACGTCTCGGTCATCACCGCGCCCTACGGCGTGGACGGCAAGGTCATCGGCACCCTGGGGGTGATCGGCCCCTCGCGCATGGCCTACGAGCGCGTCATCCCCATCGTCGACATCACCGCCCGCATGCTGTCCAACGCCCTCAGCCATTCGGCCTCCTGAGGCCGCCGGGGCCCAGCGCGGCCCCGGATGCCCGTTCCCCTCCGCCACGCCCATGCCACGATTCCTGCCCGAACCCCCGGACCCCCGCGCCCTGGACCTCGACGTCCCCGACACCGGGCCGGGTCCGCTGGGCGTCCTGCTGGTCAACCTGGGTACCCCCGACGAGCCGACGCCCGCCGCCGTGCGCCGCTACCTGGGCGAATTCCTCTCGGATCCCCGGGTGGTCGAGCTGCCGGCCGCGCTCTGGCAGGTGATCCTGCGCCTGTTCGTGCTCACCCGCCGCCCGGCGGCGGTGGCGCCAAAGTATCGCGAGATCTGGCTCGAACGCGGCTCGCCGCTGCTGGTGCACAGCCGCGACCTGGCCGACGCGGTGGCCGCCGAGCTGGCCGGCCGCGGCCTGGACGTGCGCGTGCGACTGGCGATGCGCTACGGGAATCCCTCGATCCCCGAAGGCGTGGACGCCTTGCGGGCGCAGGGCTGCACCCGCATCCTGGTGGCGCCAATGTATCCCCAGTACGCCGCCAGCACGATCGCCACGGCGGTCGACGCCGTGTGCGCCCACGCCGCGCGCCTGCGCCGCCAGCCCACGCTGCGGTTCATGGGGTCCTTTCCCCGCGAGCCGGCCTACATCGAGGCCCTGCACGCCGCGCTGCGGGCGCACTGGGCGCGGGCCGGCGTCCCCGATCGCGTGCTGCTGAGCTTCCATGGCCTGCCCGAGGCCTCGGTGCGCCAGGGCGATCCCTATTTCCGAGAATGCCTGTCCACCGCCCGGGGGCTGCGCGAGCGCCTGGGGGCCGATGGCGCACGCCTGCACGTCGCCTTCCAGAGCCGCTTCGGCGCGGCGCCCTGGCTGCAGCCCTACACGCTGCCCACCCTGCGGGACTGGGCGCGCGAGGGCGTGGGGACGGTCGATGTGATGTGCCCGGGCTTTCTCGCCGACTGCCTCGAGACCCTCGAGGAAATCGACATGCAGTGCCGCGAGGCCTTCCTCGGCGCGGGCGGCCGGCAATTCCGCTACGTCCCCTGCCTGAACGCGGAGCCGGCCTGGGCGCGCGGCTACGCGAGCCTGATCGCGCGCGAGCTGGGCGGCTGGACCTAGCCTCCCTCGAGATGGGGCGCGGCGCCGGCTTTCGGGGCGCCGGCTCTTGAAATCGGCGCGCCCGCCCCCATGTTCCCTTTCATCGCTTTTTTTCATCCGTAGTGGAGACCCCCGTATGTCGGCATCCGAGCAAGACCTGGATCCCCAAGGCAACCCGATTCCCGAGGCCGCCCGGACCCGTCCGGAGGATGCGCCCGCCGAGGGCGCCGTCCCCAATGAGGGCGAGGACCTCGCGGCCCTGCTGGCCGAGGCCGAGGCCAAGGCGGCCCGTTACCACGACCAGTTGCTGCGCGCCCATGCCGAGGTCGAGAACATCCGGCGCCGCGCCCAGGAGGATGTCGCCAAGGCCCGCAAGTTCGGCACCGAGGCCTTCGCCGAGAACCTCATCCCGGTGCGCGACAGCCTCGAGGCCGCCCTGGCGCAGACCGGGCAGACCGCCCAGGCCTGGCAGGAAGGCGTCGAGGCCACCCTGCGCCAGTTGAACAACGCCTTCGAGCGCAACCAGATGCGCGAGATCGCCCCCGTTCCCGGCGACGCCTTCGATCCCCACCGCCACCAGGCGATTTCCAACGTGCCCTCCGAGCATCCCCAGGGCGCCGTCGCCCAGACGCTGCAAAAGGGCTACCTGATCGCCGACCGGGTCCTGCGCCCCGCGCTGGTGATCGTGTCGGCGGGCCCGGCGGACTCCTGAGCCCGGGTCCGGCGCGGTTTTGCTTGAAATCGCACCGGGCGTCCCCACTTTAGACCCATCGGCGGGCATTCAGCCCCATTCAACCAATCCATCGACAGGACTCGCAAACATGAGCAAGATCATCGGCATCGACCTGGGAACGACCAATAGCTGCGTATCGGTGCTGGAGGGCGGCAAGGTCAAGATCATCGAAAACTCCGAGGGCGCGCGCACCACGCCCTCGATCGTCGCCTACATGCCCGACGGGGAAATCCTCGTGGGCGCGCCGGCCAAGCGCCAGGCGGTCACCAATCCCAAGAACACCCTGTTCGCGGTCAAGCGCCTGATCGGCCGCAAGTTCGACGAGAAGGCCGTGCAAAAGGACATCGACCTGATGCCCTACCGCATCCTCAAGGCCGACAACGGCGACGCCTGGGTCGAGGCCCAGGGCAAGAAGCTCGCCCCGCAGCAGGTCTCGGCCGATATCCTGCGCAAGATGAAAAAGACCGCCGAGGACTACCTGGGCGAGGAGGTCACCGAGGCCGTGATCACGGTCCCCGCGTACTTCAACGACAGCCAGCGCCAGGCCACCAAGGATGCCGGGCGCATCGCCGGGCTCGAGGTCAAGCGCATCATCAACGAGCCCACCGCCGCGGCCCTCGCCTTCGGCCTGGACAAGGCGGAAAAGGGCGACCGCAAGATCGCCGTCTATGACCTGGGCGGCGGCACCTTCGACGTGTCCATCATCGAGATCGCCGACGTGGACGGCGAAAAGCAGTTCGAGGTGCTCTCGACCAACGGCGACACCTTCCTCGGCGGCGAGGACTTCGACCAGCGCATCATCGACTACATCATCTCCGAGTTCAAGAAGGAATCCGGAGTCGACCTGTCCAAGGACGTGCTCGCCCTCCAGCGCCTGAAGGAGGCCGCCGAAAAGGCCAAGATCGAGCTGTCCTCGACGCAGCAGACCGAGATCAACCTGCCGTACATCACGGCCGACGCCTCGGGCCCCAAGCACCTCAACCTCAAGATCACGCGCTCCAAGCTCGAGGCCCTGGTCGAGGAGCTCATCGAACGCACGATCGAGCCCTGCCGCATCGCCATCAAGGACGCGGGCGTCAAGGTGTCCGACATCGATGACGTGATCCTGGTGGGCGGCATGACCCGCATGCCCAAGGTCCAGGAAAAGGTCAAGGAATTCTTCGGCCGCGATCCCCGCAAGGACGTGAACCCCGACGAGGCCGTCGCCGCCGGCGCCGCCATCCAGGGCTCCGTGCTCTCGGGCGACCGCAAGGACGTGCTGCTGCTCGACGTGACCCCGCTGTCGCTGGGCATCGAGACCCTGGGCGGCGTCATGACCAAGATGATCAAAAAGAACACCACGATCCCGACGCGGTTCTCGCAGGTGTTCTCGACGGCCGACGACAACCAGCCGGCCGTGACCATCAAGGTCTACCAGGGCGAGCGCGAGATCGCCGCGGGCAACAAGGCCCTGGGCGAGTTCAACCTCGAGGGCATTCCGCCCGCCCCGCGCGGCCTGCCGCAGATCGAGGTCACCTTCGACATCGACGCCAACGGGATCCTGCACGTGTCCGCCAAGGACAAGGGCACGGGCAAGGAAAACAAGATCACGATCAAGGCGAGCTCCGGCCTGACCGAGGAGGAAATCGAGCGCATGGTCAAGGATGCCGAGGCCAACGCCGAGGAAGACCACCGCATCGCCGAGCTGGCCCAGGCCCGCAACCAGGCCGACGGCCTGGTGCACGCCACGCGCAAGTCGCTCGCCGAGTACGGCGACAAGCTCGAGGCCTCGGAAAAAGAGGCGATCGAGGCGGCCATCAAGGACCTCGAGGAGGCCGTCAAGAGCGGCGACAAGGCGGCGATCGACGCCAAGTCCGAGGCGCTGGCCACGGCTTCGCAAAAGCTCGGCGAAAAGATGTACGCCGACATGCAGGCCAAGGCGGCGGCCGAGGGCGCGGCATCGGCCGATGCCGCGCAACCGGCCGACGACAATGTGGTCGACGCCGACTTCAAGGAAGTCAAGCGCGACTGACGGTTACGGCTCTCTTTCGGCCCGGCTCGCGGCGCTTCGGCGCCGGGCCGGGCGTCTTTCCTTACATCGCAGGCAGCGCAGGCACATAAACTAAATGGCAAAACGCGATTTCTATGAAGTCCTCGGGGTGGCCAAGAACGCCTCGGAGGACGACATCCGCAGGGCCTACCGCAAGCTGGCCATGAAACACCACCCGGACCGCAATCCGGGCAGCAAAGAGGCAGAGGACAAATTCAAGGAGGCCAAGGAGGCCTACGAGATCCTGTCCGATGAGGAAAAGCGCGCAGCCTATGATCGTTTCGGTCATGCGGGCGTCGATCCGAACGCCGCGGGCGGCGCCGGCATGGGGGCGGGCAGCTTTGCCGACGCCTTCGGCGATATCTTTGGCGAGATCTTCGGCGGGGGCGGCCGGCGCGGCGGCGGGCCCCAGGTCTATCGCGGCGCCGACCTGAAGTACAACCTCGAGATCAGCCTCGAGCAGGCGGCCAACGGCTTCGAGACCGAGATCCGCATCCCGAGCTGGGAGACCTGCGAGACCTGCCACGGCTCGGGCGCCCGCCCGGGCACCTCGCCGCGCACCTGCCACACCTGCGGCGGCGGCGGCGCGGTGCGCATGCAGCAGGGCTTCTTCAGCGTGCAGCAGACCTGCCCGACCTGCCATGGTTCGGGGAAAGAGATCACCGATCCTTGCGCCGACTGCGACGGCGTGGGCCGCATCCGCAAGAACAAGACCCTGCAGGTCAAGATCCCGGCCGGGATCGACGACGGCATGCGCATCCGCTCCGCGGGCAACGGCGAGCCGGGCCTGAACGGCGGGCCGCCGGGCGACCTGTTCGTCGAGATCCGCATCAAGCCGCACGGGATCTTCCAGCGCGACGGCGAGGACCTGCACTGCGAGCTCACCATCCCCTTCACCAAGGCGGCCCTGGGCGGCACGATCGAGGTGCCCACGCTCTCGGGCCGCGGCGAGATCACCATCCCCGAGGGTACCCAGACGGGCAAGACCTTCCGCCTGCGCGGCAAGGGCATCAAGGGCGTGCGCTCGAGCTACCCGGGCGACCTCTATTGCCACATCGTGCTCGAGACGCCGGTGCGCCTGAGCGACGAGCAAAAGGCCCTCCTGCGCCAGTTCGAGGCCTCGCTGAACTCCGGCGGCGACCGCCACTCGCCCAAGAGCGAGTCCTGGACCGACAAGGTCAAGAGCTTCTTCTCATGAGAATGCGGGGCTTCGGCCCCGCCGTTTTTGCTAAGATAGGGCGGCCATGGCATGAGGAGCCCATCTTTGGCGGACCTGTTCATTTTGAGCGCGGGCGCGGCCGCCGGCCTGATCGAGGCGATCCGGCCGGAATTCGAGGCGCGCCAGGGCTGCACGCTGCGCGGCGAATTCGGGGCCGTGGGCGCGATGAAAGAGCGCTTTCTCGCAGGGGCCCCGTGCGATGCCATGATCTCGTCGCGGACGGTGATCGATGGGCTCGCCTCCGCCGGGCACTTCGCGGCCGGCGATGTTTCTACTTTAGGAATCGTCCCGACCGCCGTCGCCTTCATCGAGGATGAGGGTGCCCCGGGGGCCCATCCCGCCATCGGCGACGTGCCGGCGCTCGTGCGCGCGCTGACCAGCGCCTCGGGGATCTACGTACCCGACATGCAGCGTGCCACGGCCGGCATCCACATGCGCAAGTCGTTCGCCGGCCTGGGGATTCTCGACCGGATCAAAGACCGCATACGGGAATTTCCCAACGGATCGACCGCCATGCGCGCCATGGCGGAGAGTGCGATTCCCGGCTCCATCGGCTGCACCCAGGCGACCGAGATCGTGGCGACCGCGGGCGTGGTGCTTGCCGGCCCGCTGCCCGGCGACATGGCGCTGGAGACCGAGTATTGCATCGGCGTGCCCCGCCGCGGCGCCCAGCCCGCCCTGGCCGCCGCGCTGATCGATCATCTGTGCGCGCCGGCGATGGCCGCGCTCAAGCGGCGCTGCGGCTTCGAGCCTGCGTCCGGATCCATTGGCCCCCGGGAGGGCAAGACCAGTGCCTGACATCGGTTTCTTTTGCGCCGGCGCGGCGCAGGCGGCCTTGCGCGACCCCATCGCGCGGTTCGAGGAACGGCGCGGGGTGCGCATCCTCCTCGACTTTGGCCCGGTCGGCAGGATGAAGCAAAGAATCCTTGCCGGTGAAGCGGTGCAGGTGGTCGTCCTCAGCCGCCCGGCCATCGCCGATCTGGCCGCGCAGGGCCGAGTCGTCGCATCGACCGTCTCGGACATCGGGACGACGGGGGTGGGGATTGCGGTGCGCAAAGGGGCGGCCCGGCCCGACGTGTCCACGGCCGACGGTTTGCGCCGGACGCTGCTGGCCGCGGCCTCGCTGTCCTATGGCGATCCGGCGCATGGCGATTCCAGCGGCATCCACTTCGCATCGGTGATCGAGCGCCTGGCGATCCGGGAGGCCCTCGCCGGGAAAACCATCCTCGCCGCATCCGGCGTGGACGTGGTCGACCGGGTCGCGCGGGGCGAAGCCGAGCTGGGCGCGACGCAATCCTCGGTGATCCGGGCGAATGCCGGGGTCGAGCTGGCGGGCATGCTGCCCGGCGATCTGCAACACTGCACCACGTACGCCATTGCGCTCGTGGCGGGCCTGGAGGGCGCCGTGGGCGAGTGGGCAAGCGGCCTGCTCGCGCACCTGACCTCCGCCGAGGCCCGGCAACACTACGAGCGTTTTGGCCTCGCCCAGGCTTCGGCGAGCCACCCCCGAGGCTGAGCCCTCAGTTTCCTCCCGCCCCGCTTTTCGCCCGTTCCGCTTGCCGCAGTCTTTGCACGACTTGCTCGCCGTGCACGAAGATGTGCCGCTCGAGGATTTCCTTTGCCCGTTGCGGGTCGTGGTCCGCGCAGGCCAGGGCGATTTGCCGATGCTCCTCGATGACTCGCTCCCATTCGTCCCGGTTGGCGCGCAAGGGCGAGAATGCCGGGTTGGCGTCCCCCTGCGGATGCTGCTGCGCATGATCCTTGATGTGCACGCGCAGTTGCCGGGCAAAGAGCTGCTGCAGGTTCTCGATGGAGGACAGCAGGCGCGGGCGCCGCGCGACCTGGTAGAGGCGCTTGTGGAATTGCCAGTTCAGCTCGCCCCAGCGTGATTCGAATTCCTCGCGCAGTTGCCGGTCGCTGTCGACCGACATGCTTGCGTTGGCCTGGGCCACCATTTGCAGGGCGTCATCGAGATCGGCTTTCGAAAAATGGGGAATCGCCAGCTCGAGCGCCAGGCTCTCGAGCGCGTAGCGCATCTGGAGGATTTCCTTGAAATCCTCGGCGGTCAGGCTGGTGACCACGACGCCACGCCGCGGCTGGGTCTCGACGAGGCCCTCGCCCTCGAGCTTGAGCAGGGCTTCCCGTACGGGAATGCGGCTGACCCCCAGCTTTTTGGCCAGGTCCCCCTGGCGCAGCAGCGTGCCCCCCATCAGTGCGCCTTCCAGGATGGCCTGGCGCAGGATGCGGGTGATCGTTTCCACGGCCGTGGGCGATTGCGCGGAGAAATCAGCGAGATAGGGATCTAGGCTCATCGGATGGGGGGAACAGTGGGAGGCCGCCGGAGGCGTGCCGCCATTTTACTGTCAGCTTGACGCCCCGGTAGCGGAGGAATATATTCGATATACAGTATACGGGATATCTCAAGAACGGCAATGCCAGGTGGGGTCCGAGGCTGCACGATGGACGGATCTCGCGACCGCTCCCCGGCACAGGAGACATCGGCTTGGCCATGAATCGAGAAAAGCGGTTTCGCGTCGCCGTCGCCCAGCTACGTCCGGCGCCGACGGCCCAGGACGCGGTCGACGTGATCGTGCGCACGGCCGGGCAGGCCGGCGGCCAGGGGGCGCGGCTGGTCCTGTTCCCCGAGGCCTACGTCGGCGGCTACCCGAGGGGCTCCGCGTTCGGGACCTTGGTGGGACAGCGCTCCGACGAGGGGCGCGAGGAATTCCGCCGCTACTGGGACCAGGCGATCGAGGTGCCGGGGCCCGAATGCGAGCAACTGGGACGGGCGGCCCGGCGGCACGGGCTGCAGCTCGTGGTCGGGGTCATCGAGCGCGACGTCGGCACGCTGTACTGCACGGTGGTGTTCTTTTCCGCCGAGGGCGAGCTCATGGGCAAGCATCGCAAACTCATGCCCACCGGCGCCGAGCGGCTCATCTGGGGCTTTGGCAACGGCTCGACGATGCCGGTATTCGATACCCCCCTGGGCAAGGTCGGGGCCGTCATCTGCTGGGAAAACTACATGCCGCTGATGCGCATGGCGCACTATGCCAAGGGCATCGAGATCTATTGCGCGCCGACGGCCGATGGCCGGGACACCTGGCTGCCGACCATGCGCCATGTGGCATTGGAGGGCCGCTGCTTCGTGCTGTCCTGCAACCAGTTCGCCCGCCAGAGCGATTACCCGGGAATCCATGGCCCTGAGGGCCGAGAGGGCGACCCCATCGTTTCACGCGGGGGTAGCTGCATCATCGATCCGGCGGGCCAGGTGCTGGCCGGCCCCGAATTCGGCGGCGAGGCGCTCTTGACGGCCGAGATCGACCTGGATGCCATCCCGCGCGCCAAGTACGACTTCGATGCGGTGGGCCACTATGCCCGCCCCGACGTCTTTTCCCTGCTCGTCAACGAGGCCGACACGCCGGCGGTCGTTTTCGGCCAGGGCCGTCCGATGCACCACGGCGCCGTGCCCCCGCCGTCGCGGGGGACGGATATGGACGAGCCGATGTCGCCACATTGAAAGACAGGAGGCATGTCCCGCCATGAATCAAGGAAAGCGTTTTCGCAGCATCGGCGATCGAGGAGGCAAGCGATGAGAATCCTGGTACTGGGCGCCGGCGGTATCGGCGGCATGGTGGGCGGCCGCCTTGCGCAGCATGGCGCCGACGTCACCTTCCTGGTGCGCGCGGCGCGCCAGCGGCAACTGGAGGCCGAAGGCTTGCGCATCGAGAGTCCTTTCGGCGATGCGGCACTGAAGGTCGCCTCGCGGCAGCAAAGCCAGGTGGGCCCGGAATTCGATCTCGTGCTGCTGGCCTGCAAGGCCTATGACCTGGACTCCGCGATCGAGGCGATACGTCCGGCCATGGCCGGCCAGGCTTGCGTCCTGCCGATCCTGAATGGGCTGGCCCACATCGAGCGGCTGAACGGCACGTTCGGCCGGCAACGGGTGCTGGGCGGCACGATCAAGATGCAGGTGACGCTCACGCCCGGGGGCATCGTCCGGCAACTGAGCGACTGGCAAACCCTCACGTTCGGCGAGCAGGATGGCGCGCTGTCGGACAGGGTGCGGGCGTTCGATGCGCTCTTGCGCGGCACCGGCATCGAGTCGCGTCCCAGCAAGGACATCATGCACGAGATGTGGATGAAGATGGTCCACTTGTCGACGGTGGCGGGGATGACGTGCCTGATGCGCGCCAACGTGGGCGAGATCGTCCGCACGCCCGAAGGAACCGCGCTGCTGCAGCGGTTCCTCAGGGCCAATGCCGAGATTGCGGCCCGCGCCGGCCATCGCCCCGGCGAAGCCTTCCTGAAGAACTATCTCGACCTGTTCACGCAGCCGGATTCGAAATACGAGGCCTCGATGCTGCGGGACCTCGAACGGGGAGGGCGCATCGAATCCGAGCAGATCATCGGCGACATGCTGCGCCAGTGCCGGAAATTCGGGCTGGACGATTGCCTGCACGTGGCGGCCTACACGCACGTAAAGGCCTTCGAAGAACGCCGGGACGCCGGGCGCATGCCGAAACAGGCCTGACGGCGACACATCGAAAGAGACGGTGGAGGAACATGGAATGAACATCAGACTTCGCAAGATTGCCCCGGCCATCCTGGCCTCGATCGCCTTGGCCTCCTCCGCGCCGGCCGTGGGTGTGGAAAGCGTCAAGCTCTCGCTGGAGTGGCTGGTGAGCGGCCGGCACGTGGGCTTCTTCGTGGCCCAGGAAAAGGGGTACTACCGGGAACAAGGCCTGGACGTCACCATAGAGCGCGGCTATGGCTCCGGCGATACCGTCAAGAGAGTCGCCACGGGCAGCTCGGATTTCGGGATCGCCGACACGACCACCTTGCTGTCGGCGCGCGCCAACAATGATACGCCCGTCATGATGGTGGCCACTTTCTTCAACGGCGGGCCCGAGGCGATATTGGCGCTCAAGAGCTCGGGCATCAATTCGGCGGCCGATCTCGAGGGCAAGAGAATCGGGGGCGGCTCGACCTCCGCGTCGCTGAAGCTCCTGGCGGTGCTGGCCCAGAAGGCCGGGCTGAAGGACTACAAGACGGTGCCGATGGCCAGCGACCAGATATACCCGGCGCTGCTCTCGAAGCAGGTCGACGCCATCACCGGCTTCACGGACAATGCCGCCGTCATGGCCCCGCAGGCGGCCCAGCGCGGGGATGCCATCACGACCATCCCGTATTCCCAGTACGGGATAGACAACTACGGCTCGGCCATCATCGTGCACGCCGATCGGGTCGGCAAAAAGGATCCCGCCATCGCCAAGTTCCTGGAGGCCAGCCTCAAGGGCATCGCCTGGTCCTTGCAGCATCCGGACGACGCGGTCAGGATCCTGAGGAAGTACGCGCCGCTCATCGACGAGGAGGTCGCCGCCAACACCTGGAAGATCGACAGCCAGCTCTTCATCACGCCCGAGACCAGGCAATACGGCTTGGGATCCCTGCATAAAGAGCGGCTGCAAGTCACCTACGACATGGCCCGGAAATACCTGGGCCTGGAAAAGGAAATCAAGCTGGAGGATGCCTACTCGACGGAATTCCTGCCCAAGACGCCGATCTTGCCGTGAAATCGACATGGCCCTGAACGCGCGGAGGGACGAGGTGGCGGAAAATTCTTCGAGCAGGGGATCCGGCGGAGGCGTGTTCTGGTCCAGGATCGGGTCGTTTGGCAGGGGGCTGCTGGGGATCGTGGCGATGCTGGTCCTGTGGGAGCTGGCCTGCGTCCTGTTCTCGGTTCCGGAATACCTCCTGCCCAGGCCGAGCACCATCATCGCCAGGCTGGTGGACGACTGGCGCCTGCTGGCCGACCATGTGCTGGTCACCATCACCGAAACGGTGCTGGGCTTTGCGCTCGCGGTGCTCGTGGGCGTGGTCGCCGCCGTCCTGGTGACGACGTCCGAGCGCATCAAGGACCTGCTGATGCCCTTGATCGTGGTGACCCAGCTCGTGCCCAAGATCGCCATTGCGCCGGTGGCGCTGATCTGGTTTGGCTATGGCCTGAGTTCGAAAGTGGTCATGGCCTTCCTGATCGCCGTGTTCCCGATCATCATCGACATGGCGGCGGGCCTGACGATGGTCGAGCGCGAATTGGTGGAGCTCCTGCGCAGCCTCGGGGCCGGCCGCTGGAAAATTTTCCTGAAGGTTCAAATTCCCAACAGCCTGCCCCACTTGTTCAGCGGCATGCGCGTGTCGATGACCCTCGCCATGATCGGCGCCGTCGTGGGGGAATTCGTCGGGGGCAGCCAGGGCCTTGGCTACATCATCGTCGTCGGGACGTCCGAATTGAAAACGGCGCTGGTGTTCGCCGCCATTTTCGTGCTCACGGCCGCCGGCTTCCTGGTCTATGTGCTGATCGAGATGATCGAGCGCCTGGTCATCCCCTGGAGCGCCAGCGAGCGTGACGAACTGATCAGGGTGACAGAGGCATGAACACCCGGGATGCGGAAATGGCGGTCTCGCTGCGCGACATCACCGTGCGTTACGAGCTGAAGGGCCGGCCGGACATCCTGGCGATCGACAATGCGTCGCTGGACGTGCGCGATGGCGAGTTCATCGCGCTGGTCGGCCCCAGCGGCTGCGGCAAATCGACCCTGCTCAAGGTGATCAGCGGTTTGCTGGCGCCCACCAGCGGCCGGATCGATGTGTTCGGCGAGCCCTTCAATCGCAGCTCGCCCCCGCGGGTGGGAATTGCGTTCCAGGCTCCCGTGCTGATGAAATGGCGCACGATATTCCAGAACGTCATGCTCCCCATGGAGGTCCTGGGCATCGATGGCGGGAATGCTCACGCGCGGGTGATGGAGCTGCTGGAGCTCGCGGGGATCAAAGAGTTCGCCGACCGCTATCCCAAGGAATTGTCGGGCGGCATGCAGCAAAGGGCGTCGATCTGCCGCGCGCTGGTCCACGATCCGCGCCTCTTGCTGCTGGACGAGCCTTTCGGGGCCCTGGACGCCATGACGCGCAGCCAGATGAACCTGGACCTGGCGAGGATCTGGGCGCAGAGCCGGAAGACCACGATCCTGATCACGCACAGCATTTCCGAGGCCGTCTTCCTGGCCGATCGGGTGGTGGTGATGTCCGCCCGCCCGGGCCGGATCGTGACGGTGATCGACATCGACATCCCCCGTCCGCGCACCGTCGTCGTGAGAGGCGAGCCACGCTTCAACGAGCTGGTGCAGGAGGTCGGCAGGGCCATCGGTTTCGAGTTCGTCTGACGATGCGAGCGGGATCGCGTCCTTTCACGTGGATCGAGGATGGGGTGGCTCCATGGCGCGTTGCGTGATCGTATCCACGGGCGGCACGATCGCCTCGATGGCCAGGGACAGGACCGGCTACAGCCCCGAGCTGGCGGGGCGGCAGGTCCTGGATTTCCTCTCGCCCATGGGCCTGGACGCCGATGCATTGGCCATCGACGACTTTTCGAACATTCTCAGCCAGTCCATGCGGCCGGAGGACATGCTGCGCCTCGCGCAGCGGGTACGCGCGCACCTGGAGGCGCCCGAGGTCCAGGGGGTCGTGGTCACGCATGGGACGGTCGTCATGGAGGAAACGGCATTCCTGTGCGATCTGCTGACGCCCTTGGGCAAGCCGGTGGTGTTCACCGGGGCCATGCTGCCGATCAATGTGCCGGGCAGCGACGGCAAGCGCAATCTGGCGGATGCCTTGCGCGTCGCCATGGCGCCGGATGCCTGGCGCCGGGGGGTGATGGTCTGCATGAACGGCGAGGTCCACGCCGCGCGCACGGTGCGCAAGCTGCATGCCAGCGCGCTCGATGCCTTCGGCTCGCCCGACGTGGGGCCTTTGGCCGTGGTGGGCGATGAGTTGCGATGGCGGCGCGCTCCGCATGCCGGGCGCTCGGTGCTCGCGACGGAAACGCTGCAGCTTTCGGTGGATTTCGTTTCACTGGTCAGCGGGATGGATGACGGCTTCCTGCAGTATGCGCGGCGCAGGGGTGCCAGGGGCCTGGTGATCGAGGGCCTGCCCGGCATGGGCGCCGTGACGCCGCGAGTGGCCGCCGCCTTGCCTGGCCTGCTGCGGGACGGGATCGAGATCGTCCTGGCCAGCCGCAGCCCCGGCGGGGCCGTGCGTCCATCGTCGGGCGGCGCGGGCGGCTCGTTCACGCTGCACGGGATGGGCGTGCACATGGGCGGGGTGCTGTCCGGCCCCAAGATCCGCCTTCTGCTGATGGCGGCCCTGGGGGCGGGGCTGGATACGGCGCGCATCGCCGGCCTCTTGGCGGAGTTCGGCGCGCACGACGCGGGATGAGGACGGGAAAGGAAAATGGACGTCGACTACACGAAATTGCGGGCGCACGTCGCCCATGTCGTGCGCGACCTGGAACTCGGCATCAAGGAACCGGTGCGCAATCCCAAAGTCCGCCTGGACGTCGTCAGGGGGCTGCAGGGCGAGGTGAGGGCCGGCAAGTTCGTCTTTCGCACGGATGCGGCCGAGGATGCGGGAGGGTTCGCCCAGCATCCGCGCCCCATGGACTATCTGCTCGGGGCCTTGGCCAGTTGCCAGCAGATGTGGTGCCTGCGCTGGGCGGCGCTCAATGGCCATGCGTTCCGCAGCCTGGCGATCGAGGCCGAGTCCGTGTTCACGTGGGAGGGGGAATACCTCGCCAGGACCGACGCCGGCATCACCGAATTGCGAGTCGCCTACCACGTCGACGCCCCCGGCCTGTCGGATGACGATCTGTACGACATGGCGGATACCGTGCAGAGCCGCTGTCCCATATTCGCCACCCTGCGCCGGGTCGCGCCGATCCGCGAAAGCTTCGTGGTGCCGGATCGCCCGGTGCGGGGCCGCCAGTGGCTGGTGGGCGTCGCCCACGCCCAGGCGGCGCGCGAGGGCCCGCAGGCCCGCGGCCCCGGATCCTGATCAGTCGGGATCCGCCGCCACCGCCACGCTGAATCCCTCGGGATCCAGCATGGCGCGCAGGGCGGCGTTCACTTGCGCGGCGTCCAGGGCCTCGAGTTTTTCCTGGAAATCCATCAGCCAGGCAAAGCTGCGGCCCGTGCGCAGGTAGTGCATCCAGCGCAGGGCCAGGCTGCGGTCGCTCGAGAGGCCGAGCTGCTGGAAGTTCAGCAGCGAGCGCACGCCGGCGCGGACCTCCTCGTCGGTGAAGCCATCGCGCAGGGCCTCGCGCAGCGTCTCCCGCACCGCCGATTCCAGCGCACCGGCGTTCTGCGGCGCCATGCTGGCAAAGAGGGTCCATGAGCCGGAGGGTTCCCAGGAGGAAGCGTCGAGGGCGCTGCCGACGTTGTAGGACAGGCCGCCGCGCACGCGGACGCGCTGCCACAGCCGCGAGTCCTCCGAACCGCCCAGCAGGAAATTGGCGAGGGTGAGCGCCGGGTAGCGCGGATCGTCGTCCTGGAGCTTGAGCGGCAGCGTCGCCTGGTAGTTGGCGTTGGCCTTGCCCGGCGTCGGGATGTGGAAGACCTCGGGGGACATCGGATACCAGGGGCGCGGGATGCGGACGTAGGGGGGCGCCGTGCGCCAGCCGGCCAGGCCCTCGCGCAGGCTCGCCTCGAGCGCCTGCGGGTCGAAGTCGCCCACGGCCGTCAGGGCCACGTCGCCCGCGCCATAGAATCGTTCATGGAAATCGGCCAGGTCCTGCCGCGTGGCCTGCTCGACCCTGGCCAGCGTCTCGCGGGGCGTCGGGGTGTAGCGGACGTCGTCGGGACCCCAGGGCTGGCCGTGGCGTTCCAGGGCGTTGGCGGCGAGCGAGGCCGGGTCGGACATCGCGAATTCCGTCGAGGTCGCCACGCTGCGCTTGATCTTGTCCAGCTCGTCGGCGGGGAAGGCGGGCTCGCGCAGCAGGCGCAGCACCAGCCCGATGAGCTCGGGCAGGTGCTCGCGGGTCGTGCGCATGTTCACGCGCACGGTGTTGGCGTCGCCGTCGATGCCGATCTCGGCCTCCAGGTCGTTGAGGCGGTCCTCGATCTGCTGGCGGTCCAGGCCGCGCGCGCCGCGCTGGAGCATGGCCGAGGTCAGCGCCGGCACGACGCCCAGGCCCTGGAGCATCTCGGCCGAGCCGAAGCGCAGTTGCAGCACCGCCTGGACCTGCTCGCCCTGCGTCGGCTTGGGCAGCAGCGCGAGATGCAGGGCGCCGTTGGGCAGCTCGATCGTCCGGCGCTGGGTTGCCCGCTCGATGGCCTGCGGGCTGGTGTCGAAGTCGGCGACCACGGGGCGCGGGGTGCCGGTCTCGAGCCGCCCGAGCAGGGCGTCCAGGTCCACGGCGGCCGGCCGCGGGGCATAGCGCGGCTCGGCGGTGGGCAGGTACAGCCCCGCGCTGCGGTTGGCGGGCAGCACCCAGGCGCGCAATTGCGTGCGGACCTGTTCGAGGTCCAGGGCCTCGACCTGGTCGCGCAGCACGAAGAACAGGCGCCAGTCGCCCAGGCCCGCCGCGTTCGACAGCTCGGAGGCGAGGGCGGCGGACTGGTTGTAGGCTTGTTTCCATTGCCGCAGCCACGCGGTGCGCGCGCGGTCCAGGGCCGCCTGGTCCAGGGCGTCGACGCCCTGGCCCTCCACGGTCGATTCCAGGATGTCCAGCGCCTTTTGCGCATCGGCCCCGGGCTGGAGCTGGGCGCCGAAGGCCATGTAGCCGGGCTGCGCCAGGCGCCGCATGTCGCCGAACACGCCGCTCGCGAGGCCGGCGTCCACCAGGGCGCGGTAGAGCGGCCCCGAGGGCGCGTCGGCGAGCATGTCGGCGCCGATGGTCAGGGCGGTGGCCTCCGGGCTCGCGCCGGCGGGGCTGTGGTAGAGCGCGAGGATCAGGGGGCTGCCGCCGGGACGGCGCAGGGTGACCGAGCGCGCGCCCTGCTGGACGGGCTCGACCGTGTACTCGGCGGGCAGGTCGCGGTCGGGGCGGGCGATGGGGCCGAAATCCTCCACGATCCAGGCGAGCGCCTGGGCGGGATCGAAGCGGCCCGTGACGATGAGGACGGCGTTGTCGGGCTGGTAGTAGCGGTCGTAGAAGGCGCGCAGCCGCGGGATGTCCACGTGCTCGACGTCCGAGCGCGCGCCGATCACGCTGCGCCCGTAGGGGTGCCACATATAGGCGGCCGCGACGGTCTGCTGCAGCAGGGAGCCGAAGGCGCTGTTCTCGCCGCGCTCCATCTCGTTGCGCACGACGGTCATCTCGGCGTCCAGGTCGGCGCGGCTGATGCGCGCATGCCGCATGGCCTCGGCCTGCCATCCCAGGAACCAGCGCAGGGTGTCGGGATCGCTGGCGAAGGTCGCGTAGTAATTGGTCGCGTCCAGGCCGGTCGAGCCGTTGGCCGCCAGGCCCCGACGCGAGAACTCGGCCAGCGCGTCGGGCTGGGCGTCGGTGCCGCGGAACATCAGGTGCTCGAGCAGATGCGCCATGCCGGTCTCGCCCGGCCCCTCGCGCCGCGAGCCCACCCGGTAGGTCATGTTCACCGTGGTCTGGGGGCGCGAGGCATCGGGCGCCAGCACCACCCGCAGGCCGTTGTCCAGCCGGTATTCGGCCACGCCCTGCACGATCGCGCCGGCCTGGATGCCGGCGGGCAGTTCCTGGGCCGGCGCCACGCCGGGGGACGGCGCCACCGCCGCCGCCGGCGCGGCGGCAACGGCGGCGCGCGGGAGGGGCGGCAGTGACAGGGCGGCGAGGGCGATGAGGGCGATGAGCAGCTTCGTCGATTTCATGGGCGATGCGGATGCGAAAAGGGCGCGCCCGGGATGGGCGCCGGCAGGACATAACCTTACCGCAGTTTCGGCTAATATCGATCCATGGAAATCCGCCAACTGCGCTACTTCGTATGCGCGATCGAGCAGGGCAGCATGGGCAAGGCCGCGCGCGAGCTCGGCGTGGTGACCTCGGCCCTCAGCCAGCAGATCAGCCGCCTCGAGTCCGAGCTCTCGACCCGGCTGCTGCAGCGCACGGCGGCGGGCATCATCCCCACCGATGCGGGCATCGCGTTCTTCCGGCAGGCGCAGCTCGCCTTGCGCAACATCGACGAGGCGGCGCGCTCCGCCCGGCAGGCGCGCCTCTCGGGCCACGTCAGCGTGGGCCTCGCGCCCACCACGGCGGCCGTCTTCGGCCTGCCCCTGATGCTGGCGATGCGCGAGCGCTATCCGGACGTGCGCCTGCACCTGGTCGAATCGCTGTCCGGCCACCTCGGGGCCATGCTCAATGCGCGCCAGCTCGACCTGGCGGTGCTGTTCAACGACGACGCGGGCCGCAAATGGTCGGTGCTGCCCCTGCTCGAGGAACGCCTCTACGTGATCGCGGCCCAGGGGTTCAAGGGCTTTCCCCGCCGCAAGAGCGTGCGCCTGGCGAGCCTCGCGGGCCTGCCGCTGGCCATGCCCACGCACATGCACGGCCTGCGCAGCGTCCTCGCCTCGGCGGTGCGCCGGCAGGCCGTGAGGCTGGACGTCGCGATGGAGATCGATTCCCTGGCGATGCTGATGGACGCGGTGGCCGCCGGCCTGGTGGCGACGATACAGCCGGGCGCGGCCATCACCCGCATGGCGGCGCACGGCCTGGCGATGGCGCAGATCTCGGATCCGGGCCTGGTGCGCCGCAACCTGCTCGCCAGCCTGTCGGACGACGAGCTCTCGCCCGCCGGCCTGGCGGCCCGCGTGGTGATGCGCGACGTGGCGCGCGCGCTGGCCGACGGCGGGCAATGGATCGGCGCGCACACTCTTCACGAATCGTGAACGGGGATTGAGGGCCGGCCGTCTAGCGGATCGGCGCGCCGGCGCCTATGCTTTCGAGGATGTGCAACCCTCGTGTTCTCGGATCATGCTCGATGTCCTGGTCATCGGCGGCGGAAACGCCGCCCTGTGTGCGGCGCTGATGGCGCGCGAGGCCGGCGCCGAGGTGCTGCTCCTCGAGTCCGCGCCCCGTGAGTGGCGCGGCGGCAATTCCATGCATACGCGCAACCTGCGCTGCATGCACGACGCCCCGCAGGACGTCCTGGTGGACGCGTATCCCGAGGAGGAGTTCTGGCAGGACCTGCTCAAGGTCACGGGCGGGCGCACCAACGAGGAACTGGCGCGCATCGCCATCCGCGCCTCGGCGACCTGTCGCGGCTGGATGCGCCGCCACGGCGTGCGGTTCCAGCCTTCCCTGTCTGGCACGCTGCACGTGGCGCGCACCAATGCCTTCTTCATGGGCGGGGGCAAGGCCCTGGTCAACGCCTACTACCGCAGCGCCCAGGCGCTGGGCGTGCGCGTGCGCTACGGCGCGACGGTCGACCGGCTCGAGCTCGAGGGCGGCCGCTTTCGCGCCGCGTGGATCGGCAACGAGCGCATCGAGGCGCGCGCCTGCGTCGTCGCCTCGGGCGGCTTCGAATCCAATCGCGAATGGCTGCGCGAGGCCTGGGGCCGCAACGAGGCGGGGGAATGGCCCGCCGAAAACTTCCTGATCCGCGGCACGCGCTTCAACCGGGGCGTCCTGCTGCGCGACCTGCTGGACCAGGGCGCCGACCGGATCGGCGATCCGACGCAGTTCCACTCGGTGGCGATCGACGCGCGCGCGCCGCTGTACGATGGCGGGATCTGCACGCGGATCGACTGCGTGTCGCTGGGCATCGTGGTCAACCGCCAGGCGCGGCGCTTCTACGACGAGGGCGAGGATTTCTGGCCCAAGCGCTACGCCATCTGGGGGCGCCTGGTGGCCCAGCAGCCCGGCCAGATCGGCTATTCCATCATCGACGCCAAGGCGGTGGGGCGCTTCATGCCGCCGGTCTTCAGGGGCGAGCGCGCCGACACCATCGAGGAACTGGCACGGCGCCTGGGCCTGGACGAGGCCGTCTTCGTGCGCACGGTGTCCGACTACAACGCGGCCTGCCGCGTCGGGCATTTCGACCACGAGGTGCTGGACGACTGCCACACCGAGGGCCTCGCGCCCCCCAAGACCCACTGGGCGCGGCCCCTGGACACGCCGCCCTACTACGCCTATGCGCTGCGTCCCGGCATCACCTTCACCTACCTGGGGGTGCGGGTCGACGCGCAGGCCGCCGTGCATTTCGGCGGCGAACCCAGCGACAACCTGTTCGCGGCCGGCGAAGTCATGGCCGGCAACATCCTGGGGCAGGGCTATACCGCCGGGGTGGGCATGAGCATCGGGACGGCCTTCGGCCGCATCGCCGGCGCCCAGGCCGCCGCGGCCGCCTTGCGGCAGCCCGCCCCCGCCATCGCATAGCCACGAGGAACCCGGATGCAGACCCTGCAAGCCCTCACCCAGGACGCGGTGTCCACCCTGCTGCTGTCTCCCGAGGAGGCCGAAGTCGACCGCGTCATGACCATCTGCAATGCCTGCCGCTACTGCGAGGGGTTCTGCGCCGTGTTCCCGGCCATGACGCGCCTGCTGGAATTCAACAAGGCCGACATCCATTACCTGGCCAATGTCTGCCACAACTGCGGCGCCTGCCTGCACTCCTGCCAGTACGCCGCCCCCCACGAGTTCGACGTCAACGTGCCGCACGCGCTGGCGGCCGTGCGGCCCCTGACCTACGCCGAATTCGCCTGGCCGCCGGTGCTGGGCCGGCTGTACCGCCGGGCCGGCTTGACGATGGCCCTGGCCACCGCGGGCGGGCTGGCGCTGTTCCTCCTTCTCGTCCTGCTCATCAACCAGGGGTCCTGGCTGCACGCGCCCCTGGCCGGGAACTTCTACGCGATCTTTCCGCACAACACGCTGGTGCTGATGTTCGGCGCCGTGTTCCTGTACGCCATCGTCGCGCTCGGATTCGGCGTCGCCTCGTTCTGGCGCATGCTGTCGCCCACCGAAGCCCCGCGCGCCGCCCTGGGGGCGGCCGGCCTCGACGCCGCCGGCAAGGCCCTGACGCTGAAGTATCTCGACGGCGGCCACGGCGAGGGCTGCAACGACGAGGACGACCGCTACACCCTCAGGCGCCGGGTGTTCCACCACCTGACCTTCTACGGCTTCGTGTGCTGTTTCATCGCCACCTCGGTGG
>JBIQHJ010000043.1:0-30764 GCA_044508625.1 Alcaligenaceae bacterium | reverse complement strand
GGCGCCTGATCCGGCGCGAGCAATACCGGCATCGCAAATCAGCCGCCCAGCGCCTGGATGACCTGGTCGGTGATGTCGACGCGAGGGCTGACCGTGACGGCGTCCTGGATGATCAGATCGTAGTTCTGCTGCTCGGCGATCTTTTTGATTGCCGCGTCCGCCTTTTCGACGATGGCGGAGAATTCCTCGTTGCGGCGGCGGTTGAAGTCCTCTTGGAACTCGCGTCGCTTGCGCTGCAGGTCGGAATCCAGGTCCGCGAGCTGGCGCTGGCGCTTGATGCGCTCGCTCTCGGAGAGGACGGGGGCGTCCTTGTCGAGTTTCTGGGCCTGGGCGCGCAGATTGTTGGCGAGTTTTGCAGTTCCTCGTCGCGGCGCTTGAATTCGGACTCGATCTTGGCCTGGGCGGTCTTGGCGGGCTTGGAATCACGCAGGATGCGCTCGGTGCTGACGAAGCCGATCTTGGTGCCCTGCGCATACGAAGGCGAAGGGGCGACGAACAGGGCCCCGAGCCCCAGGACGGCTGCGACGGCCAGCGTCCGATGGCCGCGCACGGCGCGTTCAGCCAACCCTGAAAAATTCAAACCTGAAAGGAGCATGATGAAGGATCTACCTTGCAAATGACGCGGAAAGCGAAAGAGTTATTGTGCCATCAAACGGGGGGAATCAGAAACCGGTTCCGATCTGGAACTGGAATACTTGTTTCTGGTCGCCCTCCTTGGCGTTCAGCGGCCGCGCCACCGACAATTGCAGCGGCCCGAGGGGCGATTCCCAGGACAGGCCAAGGCCGGCGGAGTATTTCCACCCGCAGGGGTCCTCGACATTGGCGCCGATGCCCTGGGCGCAGCCCGATCCGTCGGTGGTCGTGACCTGGCCGACGTCCGAGAACACGAACCAGCGCAGGGTGCGGTCGCGCGAGGCGCCGGGGAACGGCAGGTAGAGCTGGGCGTTGGCGTATATGCGCCGCGAGCCGCCCAGGTAGGTGTCCGTCAGGGTGTCGCGCGGGCCCAGCGAGGCGCCCTCGTAGCCGCGCACCGAGCCGATGCCGCCGGCGTACATGTTCTTGATCACGGGGTAGGACTTGCCGCCGTAGGCCTTGGCCCAGTCCACCTGGCCGTTGACCGCGAAGGTGTACGAGCGGCCCAGCGGCCAGTAGAACTGCTGCTGGCCCGAGAGCTTGTAGTAGCGCAGGTCCATCGTCGAGAAATCGGCCGCCAGGCGCGTGTAGCCGCCCTTGTGGGGCGCGATCGCGCTGTCGCGGGTGTCCTTGGCCCAGCCCATGGTGAAGATCCCGGCGTTGGTGGTCTCGCCGTACTCGTCCACGAAGTCCTGGTAGGCCTTGGGCGCGGGGTTGTCGCCGCTGCGGCGGATGTCCCGCAGCGAGTTGCGCTCGAAGGTGAAGCCCGCGAACACCCGGTCGAATTCCGAGATCGGCACCCCGAAGTTCAGACCCAGGCCCATGGACTCGATCTTGTACCAGCCGATCGAGTCGGTGCCCGAGACGTCGTACGGCGTGATGCGGCGGTAGTACAGCGAGGTGGTCTTGCTGATGCCGTCCTTGGTCCAGTACGGGTTGGTGTGGCTGATGACGGCGGCGCGATTGGACTTGCTGGTGTTCAACTGCAGCGACAGCGAGTTGCCGCTGCCAAAGACGTTGTCCTGGCTGATGCCCGCCGAGAGCATGAGCTTTTCGGTCGAGCCGTAGCCCACGCCCAGGTTGATCATGCCGGTGGGCTTTTCCTTGACGTCCACGTTGACGTCGACCTGGTCCGGCGAGCCGGGCACCGGCGCGGTGTCGACGTTGACCTCGCTGAAATAGCCCAGCCGGTCGATGCGGTCGCGCGAGGTCTTGATGCTGCCCGCGTCGTACCAGGCGGCCTCCTGCTGGCGCATCTCGCGGCGCACCACCTCGTCGCGCGTGCGCGTGTTGCCGCCGACCTGGATCCGGCGCACGTACACGCGGCGGCCCGGATCGACGTAGAAGGTGAGCTTGGCCACGTGGTTCTCGCGGTCGAGCTCGGGATTGGGGTTGGCATTGGCGAAGGCGTAGCCCAGGCCGCCGAGGTAGTCGGTGATGGCCTTGGCCACGGCATTGGTCTTGACGGCGGAAAAGACCTCGCCCTCTTTGATGGTCACCAGGGGCTGGAGCTTGTCGTCGAGCCCGAGGAGGTCGCCCGCGAGCTGGACGGGGCCGAGCTTGTAGGGCTCGCCCTCGTGGACGGTCATGGTGATGTAGATCTCGCGCCGGTCGGGCGAGATGCTGACCTGCGGGGGCTCCATGGTGAATTCGAGGTAGCCGCGGTCGAGGTAGTACGAGCGGATGCGCTCGACGTCGCCCTCGAGCTTTTCGCGCGAGTACTTGTCGGTGCCCGTGTACCAGGTCATCCACCCCGAGGTGGTGAGCTCCATCTGGTCGGCGAGCGTGCTCGAGGAAAACGCCTTGTTGCCGATGAAGTCGATGCGCGCGATCTTGGCCACCTCGCCTTCGAAGATATCGAAGGCCACGCCCACGCGGTTGCGCGGCAGCGGCGTGATGACCGGACTGACCTCGACGCCGTACTTGCCCTTGGACAGGTATTGCTGCTTGAGCTCGAAGACCGCGCGCTCGAGCATGGCCTGGTCGAAGATCCGGCCCTGGCCGAAGCCGACCTGCGAGAGCGACTTGGTGAGGGCCTTGGCGTCGAATTCGCGCATGCCGTTGAAGGTGATCGACGCGATCGTCGGGCGTTCCTCGACGGTCACGACCAGCACGTCGCCTTGCGCGTCGATCTTGACGTCGTTGAAGAACCCCGTGCCGTAGAGTTTCTGGATGGCCTCGCCGGCCTGCTCCTCGGTGAAGGTTTGGCCGATCTTGACCGGCAGATACGTGAAGATCGTACCCGGATCGACGCGTTCGATCCCCTTGACCTGGATGTCGCGCACCACGAAGGGCGTGAAGGCGGCGGCGATGGCTGGAGTCATCAGGGCGGCCAGGACGAACGGCAAAACGCGTTTTGAAAAACGGGACTTCGGGCGGAACGACATCCTGGTGGATCCTTGGTCAGCCATGAACGGGACAACGCATGAGCGATGCCGGATTGTAAGACACAACGACTCTAACTGAAAAGGCGGACCAGATCATTGAAAAAAGCCAGCGACATGAGGCCGACGAGCAGCGCCACGCCGATGCGCTGGCCGGCCTCGCGCGCCCTTTCGGAAACCGCCCGCCCGCGGATCGCCTCGATCAGGTAGAACAGCAGGTGCCCGCCGTCGAGCATGGGGATGGGCAGGAGGTTGAGCACGCCGATGCTGATGCTGATCAGGGCCAGGAAGCCGACGTAGGACTCCAGTCCCAGGCGCGCGGTCTGGCCCGCGTAGTCGGCGATCGTCACCGGCCCGCTGACGTTGCGCAGCGAGGCCTCGCCGATGAGCATGCGGCCCATCATGCGCAGGCTGAAGCCGGTCATGTCCACGGTGCGCGCCAACCCTTGCACGAGGCTGTCCACGGGCCCCAGGCGCAGCTCGACCATGGGCCGCTCGCCCTGCACCATGACCCCGATTCGTCCGACCGGGGCGCCCTCCCCCTCCTGCCGGGGGCTGGGCGTGACGGTCAGCGACACCTCGGCGCCGCCGCGGCGCACGCGCATCGGCAGGGGCTCGCCGGGGTGGGCGCCGATGATGGCGATCATGGCCGCCACGCTGGGGTGCTCGACCCCGCCGATCGCCTCCACCAGGTCGCCGGAACGCAGGCCGGCCTGCTCGGCGGCGCCTCCGGGGATGAGCTCGCCCAGTCGCGGCCGGGGATCGGCCAGCGCCAGGCCGGCCTCGGCCAGCGGATCCGGGCCGTCGGGCGCGACGTCGCCGCCGGGCGCGCGCAGGCTGATCGCGCGCGGCGGCCCGCCGTCGGCCGGGCGCACGGCGAGCGCGATCTCGCCGCCTCGCGCGAGCGGCTCGAGCAGGCGCCAGCGCGCCTCGTTCCACGAGCGCACCGGCGCGCCGCCGACCTCCAGCAGCTCGTCGCCGCCGGCGATCCCGGCCTGCGCCGCGGGCGTGCCCGGCGGCGGCGCCGACAGGACGGCGGCGGGCTCCAGCGTGCCCATCAGGCCCAGGCCCGCGTACAGCAATACCGCGAGCAGGAGGTTCGCCAGCGGGCCGGCCAGGACGATCGCGCTGCGCTGGACCAGGCTCTTGCGTTCGAAGGCCTCGCGGCTGGCGGCCTCGTCGGCGCCCGGCGGCGGCTCGTCGAGCATCTTGACGTAGCCGCCCAGCGGAATGGCCGACAGCGCCCACTGCGTGCCGTGGCGATCGGTGCGCTGCCACAGGATCCGGCCGAAGCCCACGGAAAAGCGCAGCACCCTCACCCCGCAGCGCCGCGCCACCCAGTAGTGGCCGAACTCGTGGAAGGTCACCAGCAGCCCGAGGGCGAAGGCGAAGGCGAGCAGGGTCAGCGCCATGCGGGCCCCGCCGTCATCCCGCGGCGCGACACAGGCCGGCGGCCACGCGGCGCGTGCGGGCGTCCAGGGCCAGGATGTCGTCCAGCGAACCGGGGTCGCCGCCCGCGCGCGCGGCGGAATCGTCCAGGCAGCGCTCGATGATGTCGGGGATCTGCGTGTAGCGGATGCGGCCGTTCAGGAAGCCATCGACCGCGATTTCATTGGCCGCGTTCAGCGCGATGCAGGCGGCCTGGCCGCTGCCCAGGGCGTCGAGCGACAGGCGCAGGCAGGGGAAGCGCCGCAGGTCGGGCTCCTCGAAGTCCAGGCGCCCGAGCCGCGAGAGCTCGAGCAGGCCGACCCCGCTGTCGATGCGCTCGGGAAAGCCCAGGCCGTAGGCGATCGGGGTGCGCATGTCGGGCTGGCCGAGCTGGGCGAGGATGGACCCGTCCTCGTACTCGACCATGGAATGCACGACGCTCTGCGGGTGGACCACCACCTGGATGCGCTGCAGCGGCATGGAAAACAGCCAGTGCGCCTCGATGACCTCGAGGCCCTTGTTGAGCATGGTGGCCGAGTCCACGGAAATCTTGCGCCCCATGCGCCAGTTGGGGTGCGCGCAGGCCTGCTCGGGCGTCACCCGCTCGAGCTGGTCGAGGGCGACGCGGCGGAAGGGGCCGCCCGAGGCGGTGAGCAGCAGGCGACGCACGCCGGGCGCGGGATCGGCGGAGGGGTGCGCGCGCCCCGCGGCGCGCGGCAGGCACTGGAAGATCGCGTTGTGCTCGCTGTCGATGGGCAGCAGCTCGGCGCCGGCCTCGCGTACGGCCCGCATGAACAGGCTGCCCGCGGCCACCAGCGCCTCTTTGTTGGCGAGCAGCACGCGCTTGCCGGCGCGGGCCGCGGCCAGCGCGCCCGGCAGCCCCGCCGCGCCCACGATGGCCGCCATGACCGCGGTGACCTCGGGATCCGCCGCCGTGTCGGCGAGCGCCTGGGCGCCCTGGCGCAGCTCGGGCGGCGGGCGCCCCCCGGGCCAGGCCGCCATGAAGCGCGCGCGGGCGGCATCGTCGGGCACGATCGCCACGCGCGCGCCGGTCAGGTAGGCCTGCTCGGCCAGGGCCTCGATGCGGCTGTGGGCGCTGAGCGCGTAGACCTCGAAGCGGCCGGGGTGGCGCGCGACGACGTCCAGCGTGCTCACGCCGATCGAGCCGGTGGAGCCCAGGATGCAGAGGCGGTGCATGGCGCCCATGGTCAGAACACCAGTAAAAGCAGGGCGATCGGCGCCACGGGCATGACGGCGTCGATCCGGTCGTACATCCCGCCGTGCCCGGGCAGCAGGCGGCTGGAATCCTTGACCCCGGCGCGCCGCTTGAGCAGGGACTCGAACAGGTCGCCGATGATCGACCAGCCGGCCAGCAGGATGCCGGCCACGATCACCCAGGCCGGGGAACCGAGCTCGAGCAGGCGCGCGCCGTAGCTCTCGGGCCAGCACCAGGCGGTGGCCGCCAGCCAGGCGGTCGCCCCCGCCACGCCGCCGGCGGCGCCCTCCCAGGTCTTGCCGGGGCTCACGCGCGGGGCGAGCTTGCGGCGCCCGAGGGCGCGTCCGGTGAAGTACGCCGCGATGTCGGCGCACCAGATGAGGGCCAGCAGGCTCAGCAGGCACTGGGCGCCGAAGTCCAGGTAGATCCTCGCGAGCGCATACCAGACCGCGAGCACCGCCAGGACGGCGCAGCCGGCGAGGACGCGGGGGCCGAAAGGCGGCAGCGGCCGCGCGCGCAGCACCATCGCCGTGGCCGGCACCACCCAGAACAGCGCGGCCAGCGGCACCAGCCCGCGCTCGAACAGCGGCGCCCACGCCGGGGCCTGGCCGGGGCCGGCCCGCAGCCAGGACTCCGACAGGAACAGCATCAGCAGGACGCAGGCGAGCGGGATCAGGCGGCGCGGCCACGCCGACGAGGGCAGGACCAGCCGGATCCACTCCCAGAGGGCGGCGCCCGCGATCACGATCAGCAACAGCAGCAGGGGCCGGTGCCCGGGCGCGGCGAGGGCGCCCGCCACGATGGCCAGCAGAACGATCGCGGTGACGATGCGCTGTCCGAGCATGCGGCCTCTCCTTGCCTGTTAGCCTATTGCGGCGCCTTGAGCTGTTCGCTGGTGCGCCCGAACCGGCGCTCGCGGCCCCGATACCATTCGAAGGCCTCGTCGAGCTCGGCGGCGCTGAAATCCGGCCAATACGTCCGGGTGAAATACAGCTCAGTATAGGCTAGCTGCCAGATGAGAAAGTTGGAGATGCGCTGCTCGCCGCCGGTGCGGATGAACAGATCGGGCTCGGGCGCGTAGGCCATGGACAGATAGGGGTCCAGCGCCGACTCGTCGAGCTCGTCCGGCCGTCCGGCGAGCTCGGGGCGCGCGGCCAGCAGGCGGCGCATGGCCTGCAGGATGTCCCAGCGGCCCCCGTAGTTCGCCGCGATGGTGAGCGTGAGGGCCGACAGGTGCTCGGTGCGGCGCTCGGCGTCGAGGATGAGCGTGCGCAAGTGGGCGTCGAAGGCGCCGAGGTCGCCGACCACGCGCAGGCGCACGCCCTGCTCCACCAGCTTGTCGACCTCTTTTTCCAGGGCCTGGACGAACAGCCGCATCAGCAGCGAGACCTCCTGCTGCGGGCGCCGCCAGTTCTCGGAGCTGAAGGCGAACAGGGTCAGGTACCGCACCCCGCGCTGGCCGCAGGCCTCGACCGTGCGCCGCACGGCCTGCACGCCGCGCACGTGGCCGGCGGTGCGCGGCATCAGGCGCTGCTTGGCCCAGCGGCCGTTGCCGTCCATGATGATGGCCACGTGGACGGGTGTGTCACCCGTCTCGGGAATGGCCCGGGTGGAACTGGTCGGAGGAATCTTCATGGCCGCAGCCGGATTGCTGGCCGCCTCAGACGGTCATGATCTCGGCTTCTTTCTGGCTGACGAGCTTGTCGATCTCGGCCACGTAGCGGTCGGTGAGCTTCTGCACCTCGTCCTGGCCGCGGCGTTCCTCGTCCTCGGAGATCTCCTTGTCCTTGAGCAGCTTTTTCAGGGTCTCGTTGGCCTCGCGGCGCAGGTTGCGCACGGCCACCTTGGCGTCCTCGCCCTCGCCGCGCACCACCTTGGTGAGGTCGCGGCGGCGTTCCTCGGTGAGCGCGGGCATCGGCACGCGGATGTTGTCGCCCATGGCGATGGGGTTGAGGCCCAGGTCCGACTCGCGGATCGCCTTCTCGACCGGGCCGGCCATGGTCTTTTCCCAGACCTGCACGCTGATGGTGCGCGCGTCGAGCAGGTTGACGTTGGCCACCTGGCTGACGGGCACGGGCGAGCCGTAGTATTCGACCATCACGTGATCCAGAATCCCCGTGTGGGCGCGCCCCGTGCGGATCTTGGCCAGGCCGGCCTTGAGGGACTCGACGGACTTGGCCATGCGCGCATCGGCGGAATTGCGGATTTCGGATAAGCTCATGATGACTCCTTAGACCTGGACCAGGGTGCCTTCGTCCTCGCCGCAGACGACACGCCGCAGCGCCCCCGGTTTGTTGATCGAAAAGACCTTGATGGGCAATTTCTGGTCGCGGCACAGCGCGAACGCCGTGGCGTCCATGACCTCGAGGCGCCGTACGATGGCCTCGTCGAAACTGATGCTCGAATAGCGCGTGGCGTTCGGATCCTTGTTGGGGTCGGCGCTGTAGATGCCGTCCACCTTGGTGGCCTTGAGCACGACCTCGGCGCCGATCTCGGCGCCGCGCAGCGCCGCCGCGGTATCGGTGGTAAAAAACGGATTGCCGGTGCCGGCCGCGAACACCACGACCTTGCCTTCCTCGAGATAGCGCAGGGCCTTGGGCCGGATGTAGCGTTCCACCACCTGGTCGATGTTCAGCGCCGACTGGACCCGCGTCTCGACGCCGTGGTTCTTGAGGGCGTCCTGCAGGGCCAGGCCGTTCATCACGGTCGCCAGCATCCCCATGTAGTCCGCCGTCGCGCGGTCCATGCCCTGCGCGCCCGGCGCCACGCCGCGAAAGATGTTGCCGCCGCCGATCACCACCGCGAGCTGCACCCCCAGGGACACCACGCCGTGGATTTCCTCGGTCATGCGCAGGATGGTGGCGCGGTTGATGCCATAGGGATCGCTGCCCATCAGGGCTTCGCCAGAAAGCTTGAGCAGCACGCGCCGATAGGCCGGATTCGACATGGACCTGGTTTCCCGGAAAAATGGATCGAAAGGATATGCCTTGCCAGTGCCACGCCCGGCGGGCCCGCGCCTGCGAGCGCGACGGACTCGCGCACGGGGCGCGGCGCCGGATGTGGAATGGCATCGCGCGCGCGGCGCGATGCCATCGTACCTGAAATTGACGCGGATCAGGAACCGCTCGCGGCAGCGGCCACCTCGGCGGCGAAATCGGTCGATTTCTTTTCGATGCCTTCGCCGACCACGAACAAGGCGTAGCGGTTGATGCGCGCGCCGCGCTCTTTGAGCATCTGCTCGACGGACTGCTTGTCGTTCTTGACGAAGGGCTGCGAGAGCAGAGTGACCTCCTTGAGGAATTTCTGCACCGCGCCCTCGACCATCTTGGTGACGATCTCGGCGGGCTTGCCGGATTCGGCGGCCTTTTGCTCGGCCACGGAACGCTCGGTGGCGATGTCCTCGGGGGCCACGCCGCTGGCGTCGAGCGCGCGCGGCTTGGTGGCCGCGATGTGCATCGCCAGGTCCTTGCCGGTGTCCTCGCCGCCGGCGAAATCGACCAGCACGCCGATCTTGCCGCCGTGGACGTAGCTCGAGAGGGTGTCGTTGGTCTCGAAGCGCTGGAAGCGGCGCACCGAGATGTTTTCGCCGATCTTGCCGACCAGGGCCGAGCGCGTGGACTCGACCGTGCCCTCGTCCATGGGCAGGGCGTTCAGGGCCTGGAGGTCGGCCGGCGCGCGTTCCGCCGCCAGCACCGCGAGACGCTTGACGAAGCCGATGAAGTCATCGTTCTTGGCCACGAAATCGGTCTCGCAGTTGACCTCGACCAGGGCGCCGACCTTGGCACCCTCGGCGATGTGCAGGCCGACCAGGCCCTCGGCGGTCACGCGGCTGGCGGCCTTGCTGGCCTTGCTGCCGAGCTTGACGCGCAGCAGCTCCTCGGCGCGCGCCAGGTCGCCCTCGGCCTCGGTCAGGGCCTTCTTGCATTCCATCATGGGAGCATCGGTCTTTTCGCGCAGCTCCTTGACCATCGATGCGGTGATTTGTGCCATTTGATTCTCCGGGTTTACTGCTGATCCTGGTCCTGCTCGACCTCGATGAACTCCTCGCCTTCGGCGAGTTCCTCGACCAGGCCGTTGATGCTCTGCTCGCGGCCGGCCAGCACGGCGTCGGCCATGCCGCGCGCGTACAGGGCGATCGCCTTGGCGGAGTCGTCATTGCCCGGGATCACGTGATCGATGCCCTCGGGCGAGTGGTTGGTGTCGACCACGCCCACCACGGGGATGCCCAGGGTGCGGGCCTCGGCCACGGCGATTTTGTGGTAGCCCACGTCGATGACGAACAGGGCGTCGGGCAGGGTGTTCATTTCCTTGATGCCGCCGATCGACTTGTTGAGCTTGTCGAGTTCGCGCTCGAACATCAGGGCTTCTTTCTTGGACATGCGCTCGGTCGCGCCTTCGGCCTGCTGGGCTTCCATGTCCTTGAGGCGCTTGATCGAGGTCTTGACGGTCTTGAAATTGGTCATCATGCCGCCCAGCCAGCGGCTGTCGACGTAGGGCATGCCGCAGCGCTGGGCCTCGGCGGCGACCAGCTCGCGCGCCGCGCGCTTGGTGCCGACGAACAGGATGCTGCCGCCGCGGGCCGCCACCTGGCGGACGAACTGGCTGGCCTCGAGGTATTTCTCGACGGTCTTTTCCAGGTTGACGATGTGGATCTTGTTGCGCTGGCCAAAGATGTACTGGGCCATCTTGGGGTTCCAGTAACGGGTCTGGTGGCCAAAGTGCACACCGGCTTCCAGCATTTCGCGCATGAGGGACATGGTATCTCCTGAGGGTTGGGTCCTGTACATGGCCAGTATCCGGGACTAACATGAAAGGGAAATGCCCCATCCACGCCCCCGGGCACCCTGGGCGGCCATGCACGCGATTCTTCGAGCCGTGGGGTCAGATCCTCGGATCCGCCAGATCCCCGGAACCTTCCAGGTCCTTGAACCTTGAAATCTGGCCCATCGAAATTACCGGGCTCGAAGTAAGCCTATAATTCTACTATTCATTTCACAGGCACAGCAAGTTCCCCCATGAGCAAACCCATCACGGATCCCATCGAACTCGATCAAATGCGCGCCGCCTGCCAGGCGGCGGCCAGCGTCCTGGACTACCTGACGCCGCACGTGCGCGCCGGCGTCACCACCGGAGAGCTCGATCGCCTGTGCCTGGACTACATCGCCAACGTGCTGCGGGTCGAGTCCGCCACCGTGGGCTACGCCCCGCCCGGCTACCCGCCCTTCCCCGGCTCGATCTGCACCTCGGTCAACCACGTCATCTGCCACGGCATCCCCGGCGACAAGGTCCTCAAGAACGGCGACATCATGAACATCGACGTCACCGTGATCAAGGACGGCTGGTTCGGCGACACCAGCCGGATGTACTGCGTCGGCGAGCCCTCCATCCTGGCGCGGCGCCTGATCGACACGACCTACGAGTGCATGTGGCTGGGCATCGAGCAGGTGCGTCCGGGCGCGACGCTGGGCGACATCGGCCACGCCATCCAGAGGCACGCCGAGGCCGCGGGCTTCTCGGTGGTGCGCGAATACTGCGGCCACGGCGTGGGGCGCAAGTTCCACCAGGACCCGCAGGTCCTGCACTACGGCAAGCCGGGCACCGGCATGCGCCTCGAGCCCGGCATGATCTTCACCATCGAGCCCATGATCAACGCGGGCCGGCGCGAGATCCGCACGCTGGCCGACGGCTGGACGGTCGTCACGCGCGACCACAGCCTCTCGGCCCAATGGGAGCACAGCATCCTGGTGACCGACACCGGCTACGAGGTCCTCACCGTCTCGCCGGGCATGCCGCAGCCGCCCGCGTTCGCCAAGGCTGCGCAGGCCGCATGAACGCCGAGCGCGCGGGGCTGGGCGCCCTGCGCGCGCGCCACTCCGAGCTGCGCGCCCAGGCCGTGGCGGCCTACCGCAAGCATCTGCGCGCCGAAACCCTGCTGAACGCCCTGCGGCGCATCGCCGACGAGCTGCTGGGCGAGCTCACCCGCCTGTTCCCGATCCCCGAGGGCGCGGCGCTGGCGGCCGTGGGCGGCTACGGTCGCGGCGAGCTCTATCCGCATTCCGACATCGACGTCCTGATCCTGCTCGAGCGCCCGCCCGACGCGGCCGAGCGCGACCGGATCGAGGCGCTGATCGCCGCCATGTGGGACGTCGGGCTCGAGCCCGGCCACAGCGTGCGCACGCTCGGGGAATGCCGGGACGAGGCCGCGGCCGACATCACGGTCCAGACCTCGCTGCTGGAGGCGCGCTGGCTCAGCGGCAGCAAGGCCCTGTTCGAGCGCCTGCAGGACCAGATGCGCGCCGACCTGGATCCCCGGGCCTTCTTTCTCGCCAAGCGCGCCGAGATGCAGCAGCGCCACGCGCGGCACCAGGACACGCCCTACGCCCTGGAGCCCAACTGCAAGGAGGCCCCGGGCGGCCTGCGCGACCTGCAGGTGCTGCTGTGGCTGGCGCGCGCCGCGGGCCTGGGATCGAGCTGGCCGCAGGTGGCCCGCACCGACCTGTTGACGGCCGCCGAGTTCCGCGCGCTGCGCCGCGCCGAGCTCGCCTTCAAGCGCCTGCGCGTGGAGCTGCACCTGCTCACCGGCCGGCGCGAGGACCGCGTGCTCTTCGACCTGCAGCCGCGCCTGGCGAGGCTCTACGGCTTCGTGCCGCAGGCCAACCGCCTGCCCAGCGAGCTGCTGATGCAGCGCTACTACTGGGCCGCGCGCGTGGTCTGCCAGATGAACCGGCTGCTGATGCAGAGCCTGGAAGAAACCATCTTTCCCCAGGCCCCCGCGCCCGCCGAGCCGATCGACGAGCATTTCTGCATCCGCCGCCAGCGCCTGTGCCTGGTGCGCGAGGACGGCTTCGAGCGCAACCCCGCCCTGCTGCTGCGCGTCTTCCTGGTGATGCAGGAGCATCCCGAGCTGCACGGCATGTCGGCGAGCCTGCTGCGCGCGATCTGGCACGCGCGGCGCCTGATCGACAAGCAGTTCCGCGACAATCCGGTCAACCGCCACCAGTTCATCCAGATCCTCAAGCAGCCGCGCGGCATCGTGCACGCCCTGCGCGACATGACGATGCTCAACATCCTGCCGCGCTACCTGCCCGCGTTCAGGCGCATCGTGGGCCAGATGCAGCACGACCTGTTCCACGTCTACACGGTGGACCAGCACATCCTGATGGTCGTGCGCAACCTGCGGCGCTTCACCATGCCCGAGCATGCGCAGGAGTACCCCCTGGCGAGCCAGCTCATCGCCGACCTCGACCGCCACTGGCTGCTGTACATCGCGGCGCTGTTCCACGACATCGCCAAGGGCCGCGGCGGCGACCATTCGGCCCTGGGCGCGGCCGAGGTCCGGCGGTTCGCCGTGGCCCACGGCCTGGGGGGCGAGGACACGGGCCTGCTGGAATTCCTGGTGCGCGAGCACCTGACCATGTCCCAGGTGGCCCAGAAGCGCGACCTGAGCGATCCCCAGGTGATCCACGACTTCGCCATCCGCGTGGGCTCGCAGCGCGCCCTGGCGGCCCTGTACCTGCTCACGGTGGCCGACATCCGCGGCACCAGCCCCAAGGTCTGGAACGCCTGGAAGGGCAAGCTCCTCGAGGACCTCTACCACCAGACACTGGCCGCCCTGGGCGGCGAGCGGCCCGACACGCATACCATCCTGACCCAGCGCAAGGAGGCCGCGGCGGCCGAGATCCGGCGCATGGGGCTGCGCGACGAGAGCCGGGACGCGTTCTGGTCGCAACTGGACGTCGCCTATTTCCTGCGCCACGACGCCAACGAGATCGCCTGGCACACGCGGCACCTCTACCACCGCCACGAGGACACCGACCCGGTGGTGAAGGCCCGCGTGGTCGGCCAGAACGAGGCGCTGCAGATCCTCGCCTACGCGCCCGACCGCGACGATCTGTTCGTGACGATCTGCGCCTATTTCGACGCCCATGGGCTCAGCGTGCAGGACGCGCGCATCCACACCACGCGCAAGGGCTGGGCCCTGGACAGCTTCATCGTCCTCCTGCCCGACCACGAGCGGGACTACCGCTCGCACGCCACCCTGGTCGAGCACGAGCTGCGCGACGCGCTGGTCGGGACGGGCGCGCGACGCCCGGCGCGCCGGGCGGCCGGAACGTCGGGCTCGCGGCGCTCGCGCGCGTTTCCCATCATGCCCAGCATCACCCTGCAGGCGGACGAGAATCACCGTAGCTGGCGGCTGCTGGTGACCACGGCCGACCGCGTCGGCCTGCTGCACGACCTGGCGCAGGTGTTCGCGCGGCACCGCATCGACCTCAAGATGGCCAAGATCATGACGCTGGGCGACCGGGTCGAGGACATCTTCATCCTCGAGGGCGAGGCGCTGGATCATCCCCGGGGGCAGATGCAGTTCGAGCGCGACGTGCTGGAGGTGCTGGGCGGCCCGGCGGCGGTGCTGGCCGCGCCCGCGGTAGTATAGTGATGGCGCGCGGCCGCTCCCCGGCCGCCGCCGATTCTTGGCTCGAGATGAAAGACTACTCCACGGAACGCATACTTCGCGGCATCGCCCTGCTGTGCCTCGCCGCTGTGGGCATCGCCCTGGTCTCGCAACACGTGTTCGACATGCAGCCCTGCGCCTGGTGCGTGCTGCAGCGCCTGATCCTGCTGGCCATCGCGGCGATCTGCGGGCTGGCCACGGCCGGCTGGCGCTCGGCGTGGATCCACGCCCTGGGCGCCGCCCTCGCGGCCATCCTGTCGGTCTGCGGGATGCTGGCGGCCTGGTACCAGTACACGGTCGCCGCGCGCCTGTTTTCCTGCGACCAGACCTTCGCCGACAAGTTCATCGCCGGCAGCGGGCTGGACGCCGCCCTGCCCTGGCTGTTCGGGATCTACGCGAGCTGCATGGACGCGCGCGTGAGCCTGCTGGGCATCGAGTACTCGCTCTGGGGGCTGGGGCTGTTCGCCGCCTGCCTGCTGCTGGCGGCCTGGGCCCTGCTGCGGGCCCGCCGCGGGTAGCGCGGCATCCCCTCGCCAGGGCGGCGCGCCGCGGCGAGGTCAGCCCTCGTCGCCGCCGCCGGCCATGGCGCCCGAGCGCACGGGGCCGCCGCGGGTGGCGCTCAGCCGCTCGAGGTACGCCGCGTCGATGTCGCCGGTGACGTATTGCCCGTTGAAGCACGAGGACTCGAAGCGGCGCATGGCCGGATTCAAGTCCCGCAGGGACTGCTCCAGGTCGTCGAGCGCCTGGTAGACCAGCCCATCGGCGCCGATCTCGCGGGCCACCTGCGCGGTGTCCCGGCCGGTGGCGATCAGCTCGGCCTGCGTCGGCATGTCGATGCCGTAGACGTTCGGATAGCGCACCGCGGGCGCCGCCGAGGCGAAGAACACTTTCCGGGCGCCGGCCGCCCGCGCCATGTCGACGATCTCGCGGCTGGTGGTCCCGCGGACGATCGAATCATCGACCAGCAGGACGTTCTTGCCGCGGAACTCGAGATCGATGGCGCTGAGCTTCTGGCGCACGGACTTCTTGCGCACGGCCTGGCCCGGCATGATGAAGGTGCGGCCCACGTAGCGGTTCTTGATGAAGCCCTCGCGATAGCAGAGGTTGAGCCGCGAGGCGAGCTGCATGGCCGAGGGCCGCGACGAGTCGGGGATCGGCATGACCACGTCGATGTCGCCCAGGCGCAGGGACTTGGCCACGTTGTCGGCCAGGTATTCGCCCATGTGCAGGCGGGCGTCGTAGATCGAGATCCCGTCCATCACCGAATCGGGACGCGCGAAATACACGTACTCGAACACGCAGGGCGTATGCTCGCGGCCGTCCTCGGCGCAGGTCTGGCTGCTCACCCGGCCGTCCTCGGTGATGACGACGGCCTCGCCCGGGGCGACGTCGCGCACCAGGTTGAAGCCGCAGCCGGTCAGCGCGACCGATTCGGAGGCCAGCATCCACTCCGTCCCCGCCTCGGTGTCGTGGCGCCCCAGGCACAGCGGCCGGATGCCGTGGGGATCGCGGAACGCCACCATGCCGAAGCTCGAGATGTGCGCGATCACCGCATAGGCGCCCTTGGCCCGCCGATGCACGGCGCGCACCGCCTCGAAGACCGCGTGCTCGTCCAGTGTCACGCCGTTGGAGGACTGCTGCAGCTCGTGGGCGAAGACGTTGAGCAGCACCTCGGAATCGGAATTGGTGTTGATGTGCCGCCGGTCGTGCTTGAACAGCGCCTCGCGCAGCTCGCGCCAGTTGGTCAGGTTGCCGTTGTGCACGAAGGTGATGCCGAAGGGCGCGTTCACGTAGAAAGGCTGGGCCTCGTCCACGCTGGCGCTCGAGCCCGCCGTCGGATAGCGCACCTGGCCCAGGCCGCTGTTGCCGGGCAGCGAGCGCATGTTGCGCGTGCGGAAGACGTCGCGCACCAGGCCGTGCGCCTTGTGCATGCTGAAGAACTGCTCGTGGGCGGTGGCGATGCCCGCCGCGTCCTGGCCGCGATGCTGCAGCAGCAGCAGGCTGTCATAGATCAGTTGATTGACCGGGCTGCGCCCCATCACGCCCACGATTCCGCACATGATCCGTATTCCGCCTCAGTAGGGTAGCCACTGCGCCAGCGACGGCGGCAGCAGCGATTTGATTTGCTGGAAGCCGCGCACCGCGGCCGCAGAGGTCCGCGCCTGCTGCCACCAGGGCTCGCGCGGCAGCTCGGTGTATCCGGCCAGGCCCACGAGCGCGAGGATGATGACCAGGCCGCGCACGGCGCCGAAGACCGCGCCCAGCCCATGGTCGGCGGGCGTCAGCCCGGCGCGGTCCAGCAGCGCGCCCAGCGCCATGTTCAGCAGGCCGATGAGCAGCAGGACGATGAGGAACATCGCCCCGTAGGCGGCGACCGTGCGCAGCAGGCCGTTCTCGATGTATTGCACCAGCCAGTTGGACAGGCCCGGCCCCCACCAGATCGAAGACACGAACGCGACCAGGTAGGCGACCAGCGACAGGACCTCGCGCACGAAGCCGCGCAGCAGGCCGATCAGCGCGGACAACGCCAGCACGGCGAGCGCGATGTAGTCGAAGCTGGTCACTTGCCGGAAATCAAGCCGTTCTGGTAGCCGAGCGCCCGCAGCCGCGTCTGGGCGGCCTGGGCCGCCTCATGGGTGGGGAAGGGCCCGACGCGCAGCCGGTAGACGGTCTTGTCGCCGGACTGGCCGCGCTCGACGTAGGCATTGGTCACGCCGGACTCGACCAGGCTGTCGCGCCGCTGGCGCGCGTCCTGCTCGGTGGTGTAGGCCGCCACCTGCAGGATGAAATTGCCCTGGGCCTTGGACGGGCTGGCGGGCCGCGGGGGCTTGCCGGTTTCCTCGGGCATCTTGCCGGCGAGCAGTGCGAGGGCGACCGAGCCGTCGTCGGTACGCTCGCGGATCGTGCCGGGCTTGGGCGGCTGGGCGGGCGTGCGGGCCTCGGACGAGGGCTCGGCCGGGGCGCGCTGCGGCGCCTCGGCGGGTTTTTCGGCGCCGGAGGCCGTGCCGGCCGCCGGGCCGGCCTGGCCCTGCCGGCCGTCCTGGGCGGCTTGCCCGCCGATCTGGTCGACCTGGATGGACCGGCCCTCCTGGCTCTGGCCGGAGGCCGCCGGCCCGGCGGACGCCGGGCCCGAGGCGGCATCCGTGCCGGAGCCTCCCTCGCCCTCGCCGGCGGCGGCCTGGCCGGCATCCGCGGCCTGGGTGTCGGCGGCCTGGTCCTGGCCGGTGTCCACCAGGCCCGACGAGGTCGCGGGCACGACGATGGGCTCGCGGGGTTCCGCCGGAGGCGGTGCGTCAAAGAGCGGCGGCACGATGATGACGGCCGCCAGCACCAGGGCCAGGGCGCCGATCAGGCGCCGCCGGGCCTTGTTGCGCAATTCCTTGAGCTGGGCCTCGCTGGAGCCCGCGCCACGGCCCGAAGTCCGTCGCTCGGAGGCTGAATCCGTGGCTTTCCGAAAAAACATCGCGCTGAAACCCGTCTGGGGCGGGCTGGTGGCGGCACCGCCCGGTGATTAAATGACGTCTCTGCCCTCGAGCCTCAAGGCCTCGAGCACTGGGCCGACGGTGGCAAACGACCCGAACACGAGAATTCTATCATTGTCGGTCGCCAGCTTTCGAGCCTCGGTAAAGGCTTGTACCGGATCATCAAAGGTCGACACAGTCACGTCGCGCGCGGGCACGGCCGGGCGCGGCGTGGCGCGCACGCCGGGCTTGTGGGAGCCGCCGGCCTGGCGGCCGACCTCCACCGCGCCCTGGATGAAGGGGTCCACGGGCGCCTCCTCGCCCGCCACGCGGCGGACGATGGCGGCGAGCTCGTCGGCGGTGGTGCCGCGCGGGCCGCCCAGGGTGGCGCACATCCAGCGGTCGATGCGCCGCGAGATCCGCGAGAGCGTGGACTCGATGTCCTTGTCGTGCAGCATGCCGACCACGGCGTAGGTGTGCGGATAGTGGCCCATGCTGTCGAGGTTCTGGCCCAGGGCCGCGACGGCATGCGGATTGTGGGCGACGTCCAGTATCGTCGCCGGCAGGCCCGGCAGGATCTGCATGCGCGCGGGCAGGCTGACGTGCAGCAGGCCCTGGCGGACGTCCTGCTGCGTGACCACCAGGCGCGGATGCAGGGCCTCGAGCGCCGCGAGCGCGGCCGCGGCGTTGATGAGCTGGTTGGCGCCGCGCAGGGCGGGATATCCCAGGGCGCTGCGGCGCTGGCTGCGTCCGCCGTAGGCCCACTGCTGGCGGTCGCCCGAATAATTGAAGTCATGGCCGAAGCGCCACAGGTCGGCGCCGATCCGCTGCGCGTACTCGATCACGGTGTCGGGCGGCACGGGGTCGGCGCAGATGGCGGGCGCGCCGGGGCGGAAGACATGGGCCTTTTCCAGCCCGATCGCCTCGCGGGTGTTGCCCAGGTACGCCATGTGGTCCAGGTCCACGCTGGTCAGGATCGCGCAGTCCGCGTCGATCATGTTGACGGCGTCCAGGCGGCCGCCGAGGCCGACCTCCAGCACCGCGACGTCCAGCTTCTCGGCCTGGAACAGCAGCAGCGCGGCCAGCGTCGCCACCTCGAAATAGGTCAGGCTCGTCTCGCCGCGCGCGGCCTCGATGCGCTCGAACTGCTCGACGATCCGCTCGTCGCTGGCGAGCTCGCCGTTGATGCGGATGCGCTCGTTGAAGCGCAGCAGGTGCGGCGAGGTGTACGTGCCCACCCGGTATCCCGCATTGAGCAGGATGCTGTCGAGCATGGCGCAGGTGGAACCCTTGCCGTTGGTGCCCGCCACGGTGATCTTGATGCAGTCCAGCGACAGCGCGAGCCGCTGCGCGACCTCCCGGATCCGGTCCAGCCCCAGGTCGATGGCCGTGGGATGCAGGGTTTCGAGATAGGCGAGCCAATCGGCGAGCGGCGCGCCCTGGGCGGGGCGAAGTGAGGGCATGGCGGAAAGTGTCTTACGCAAATGGGAGGAACGGCAGGTGCCGATATTAGCACCAGCCGTCCGCATCCCGGGGAGACATCCCTACAGCCAAGCGAATCCGGACCACGCCTCCCGCCCCCGCAGGCGCGGCGTGGGAGCCCCATTCGCCGCCGGGCCGCCCCAAGGCGAAAGAGCCTCCCTGGCGAATCCGAGCGGCATGCAGGCCGCGAGGTGGACAGCAAGCCGCAGGCGCGGCGTGGGGGCCCTTACCTTTTCCTGGCCGGGGGCACGTCCGTGCAATGGCCTTCGGCCACCTCGGCCGCCATGCCGATCGATTCGCCCAGGGTCGGATGGGGATGGATGGTCTTGCCGATGTCCACCGCATCCGCGCCCATCTCGATGGCCAGGGCCACCTCGCCGATCAGGTCGCCCGCATGCGTCCCGACGATGCCGCCGCCGAGGATGCGGCCGGTCTCGGCATCGAACAGCAGCTTGGTGAAGCCCTCGTCGCGGCCGTTGGCGATGGCGCGGCCCGAGGCCTGCCAGGGGAACAGGCCCTTGCGCACCGCCACGCCCTGCTTCCTGGCCTCGTCCTCGGTCAGGCCCACCCAGGCCACCTCGGGGTCGGTGTAGGCCACCGAGGGGATGACCCGCGCGTCGAAGTAGGACTTTTCCCCCGCGATGGCCTCGGCGGCGACGTGCGCCTCGTGCACCGCCTTGTGCGCCAGCATGGGCTGCCCCACGATGTCGCCGATGGCGTAGATGTGCGGCACGTTGGTGCGCATCTGCCGGTCGACCTCGATGAAGCCCCGGTCGGTGACGGCGATGCCCGCCTTGTCGGCGCCGATCCGCTTGCCGTTGGGCGCGCGGCCCACGGCCTGCAGGACCAGGTCGTAGCGCTGGGGCTCCTTGGGGGCGGATTCGCCCTCGAAGGTGACCCAGATGCCGTCCTCCTTTGCCTCGGCCCCCACCGTCTTGGTGTTGAGCATCACGTGGTCGAAGCGCCCGGCGTTCATCTTGTCCCAGACCTTGACCAGGTCGCGGTCGGCGCCGGTCATCAGGGTGGGCAGCATTTCCACGACGTCCAGGCGCGCGCCCAGGGCGGAATAGACCGTGCCCATTTCCAGGCCGATGATGCCGCCGCCGATGATCAGCATGCGCTGAGGCACGGACGCGAGCGCCAGGGCGCCGGTGGAATCGACGATGCGCGGGTCGTCCGGCAGGAAGGGCAATTTCACCGATTGGCTGCCCGCCGCGATGATGGCCGAGGAGAACTTGATCGTGGTCTCGCCGCCATCCGCCTTGGCCACCGTCAGGTGGTGGGGATCGGCGAAGGCGCCCACGCCCCGCAGGACCGTGACCTTGCGGGCCTTGGCCATGCCGGCCAGGCCGCCGGTGAGCTTGCCCACCACCGAGTCCTTGTAGCCGCGCAGCTTGTCCAGGTCGATGGAGGGTTCGCCGAAGGCGATGCCATGGGCGGCCAGGGACTTGGCCTCCTCCAGCACGCCGACGGTGTGCAGCAGGGCCTTGGAGGGGATGCAGCCGACGTTCAGGCAGACCCCGCCCAGGGTGGCGTAGCGCTCGACCAGGACGACCTTGAGGCCCAGGTCGGCGGCGCGGAAGGCGGCCGAATAGCCGCCGGGGCCCGCGCCCAGCACCAGGACGTCGTACTCGCCCTCGGCCGCGCCTGAGAACCGCGCCGGCGCGGGGGCCTGGCCCGCCCCCCCGGCCTGGCTGCCGCCCGAAGCCTGTGCACCACCCGAAGCCTGGGCATCGCCCACTGGCTGGGCCCCGCTCGAATCCGAAGCACGGCCCGCGGCCCCGGCCCCGTCCGAGGACCGGTCCGGCCCCGAATCCCGGGCACCGCCCGCGGCCTGAGCGCCGCCCGGCGTCTGGGCGCCACTCGCAGCCTGGGCACCGCCCGCGGCCTGGCCGCGGCCCGAGCCACCGCCCGGCGCCGCGGCGTCCTCCGCCTCGATGCGGACGATGGCCGTTCCCTGGGCGACCTTGTCGCCCACCTTGACGAGGACCTCCTTGACCACCCCGCCCTGCTCGGCGGGGATTTCCATCGAGGCCTTGTCGGATTCGACGGTGATCAGGCCCTGCTCGGTCTTGATCGTGTCGCCCGGGGCCACCAGGACCTCGATGACGTCGACCTGGTCGAAATCGCCGATGTCCGGGACGTGCAGATCGATGATGCTCATGTGCGCCCCCTTACAGGATGATCCGGCGGAAATCCGCCAGCAGGCTTGCCAGGTAGGCGTTGAAGCGCGCCGCGGCGGCCCCGTCGATCACCCGGTGGTCATAGGACAGCGACAGCGGCAGCATCAGGCGCGGCTGGAAGGCCTTGCCGTCCCAGACCGGCTGCATCGCCGAGCGCGACACCCCGAGGATGGCGACCTCGGGCGCATTGATGATGGGCGTGAAGTCGGTGCCGCCGATCCCGCCCAGCGACGAGATCGAGAAGCATCCGCCCTGCATCTGCGACGGCGAGAGCTTGCCGTCGCGCGCCTGCGCGGCGAGCTCGGAGGTCTCGGTGGCGAGTTCCAGCACGCCCTTCTTGTCGGCGTCCCGGATGACGGGGACGACCAGCCCGTTGGGCGTGTCGGCGGCGAAGCCGATATGGAAATAGTGCTTCAGGACCAGGTTGTCGCCATCCAGCGAGGCATTGAACTCGGGGAATTTCCTGAGCGCCGCGACCACGGCCTTGATCAGGAAGGCCAGCATGGTGACCTTGACGCCGGATTTCTTGTTCTCGGCGTTGAGCTGCTGGCGCAGCGCCTCGAGCTCGGTGATGTCGGCCACGTCGTTGTTCGTGACGTGGGGGATCATGACCCAGTTGCGGTGCAGGTTGGCGCCCGAGATCTTCTTGATGCGCGACAGGGGCTTGGACTCGATCTTGCCGAACTTGGCGAAATCGACCTTGGGCCAGCCGAGCACGCTGAAGCCCTCGCCCGCCGGCAGGGTCGAACCCACCGGGCTGGCGCCGCGCGTGGACAGGGCCTGCTTCACATAGGCGCGGACGTCGTCGGCGGTGATGCGGTTCTTGGGGCCGCTGCCGATGACCTGCGCAAGGTTCACGCCCAGCTCGCGGGCGAACTTGCGCACCGACGGCGAGGCGTGCGGCAGGTTGCGCAGCGGCACGTCGACCTCGGCGAACGCGGCGGTGGGCGAGGTGCGCGCCGGCGGCGTCGAGGCGAGGCCCGCGGCGGCGCCGGATCCGGAGGCCTCGGACGCGGCGGCGCCGGATGCCACGGATCCAAGCTCGGCGGCCCCGGACTCCGCGGTCTCGGATTCGACGGTATCGGTCGTGTCCCGGCGCGTCTCGGAAGGCGCGGCCGCGGGCGCCGCGGCGGCTTCGGCGGCCCCCGAGGTCTCGATCTCGACGATCTCGGTGCCCTGGCTGACCTTGTCGCCGACCTTGACCTTGATCGCCTTGACCACCCCGCCCTCGGTGGCGGGGATCTCCATCGAGGCCTTGTCGGACTCGACGGTGATCAGGCTCTGCTCGGGCGCGATCGTGTCCCCGACGGCCACCAGGACCTCGATCACCTCGACCGCATCGAAGTCGCCGATGTCGGGCACGGCGAGGCTGCGCAGCGCGGGAGCGCCCGCGGCCGGACGCGAGGCCTGCGCCTTCGCCGGCGCGGCGGCGGGCGCGGCCGCGGACGCAGCGGATCCGGCCTGGGCGGCCTGCCCCGCGGCCGGCGCATCCGCCGATTCGACCTCCAGGATCACCGAGCCCTCCTTGACCTTGTCGCCGACCTTGACCTTGACGGCCTTGACCACCCCGCCCTCGGAGGCGGGGATCTCCATCGAGGCCTTGTCCGACTCGACGGTGATGAGGCTCTGCTCGGGCTCGATCGTGTCCCCGACGGCCACCAGGACCTCGATCACCTCGACCGCATCGAAGTCGCCGATGTCCGGAACCTTGATTTCTATCGTTTTGCTCATGTTCCTCACCTCATTCACGCGTGATGCGGGTTGGCCTTGGTGGGATCGATGCCGTACTTGGCGATCGCCTCGGCGCATTTGCCGATGTCGACCACGCCGTCATCGGCGAGGCTGCGCAGCGCGGCCAGGACGATGAAATGGCGATCGATCTCGAAGTGCTCGCGCAGCTTGTAGCGGAAATCCGACCGTCCGAAGCCGTCGGTGCCCAGCACCTTGAAGCGCCGGCCCATGGGCACATAGGGGCGGATCTGGTCGCCGTAGGCCTTGATGTAGTCGGTCGACACGACGATCGGGCCCTTGGTGCCCTTGAGCTGCTGCGTCACATAGGGCTCGCGCGCGGGCTCGCCGGGATGCAGCAGGTTGTGGCGCTCGACGTCCAGGCCGTCGCGCCGCAGCTCGGTGAAGCTGGTGACGCTCCAGACGTCGGAGGACACGCCCCAGTCCTTTTCCAGCAGGTCCTGGGCGGCCAGGACCTCGCGCAGGATGGTGCCCGAGCCCATGAGCTGGACCTGCGCCTTGCCCTTGCCCTTGGCCTCGACGGACTTGAGCTTGTACATGCCGCGCAGGATGCCCTCCTCGTCACCCTGGCGCAGGCCGGGCTGGGCGTAGTTCTCGTTCATCACCGTGATGTAGAAGAACACGTTTTCCTGGTCCTGCACCATGCGCTTGAGACCGCTGTGGATGATCACGGCGACCTCGTGCGCGAAGGCGGGGTCATAGGATACGCAATTGGGGATCAGCGAGGCCTGGATGTGGCTGTGCCCGTCCTCGTGCTGCAGGCCCTCGCCGTTGAGCGTGGTGCGCCCCGCCGTGCCGCCCAGCACGAAGCCGCGCGCCTGCATGTCGCCCGCCGCCCAGGCCAGGTCGCCGAAGCGCTGGAACCCGAACATCGAGTAATAGATGTAGAACGGGATCATGATCCGGTTGCTGCTGGAGTACGAGGTCGCCGCGGCGATCCACGAGCAGAAGCCGCCCGCCTCGTTGATGCCCTCCTGCAGGAGCTGGCCGTCGGCCGCCTCGCGGTAGTACATCACCTGGCCCTTGTCGACCGGCACGTACTTCTGGCCCTCGGGGGCGTAGATGCCGATCTGCCGGAACAGGCCCTCCATCCCGAAGGTGCGCGACTCGTCGACCAGGATGGGGACGACGCGCGGCGCCAGGGCCTTGTCGCGCAGAATCTGGTTGAGCACGCGCACGAAGGCCTGCGTGGTCGAGATCTCGCGCCCCTCGGCGGTCGGCTCGAGGACGGCCTTGAAGGCTTCCAGCGCGGGCGCCGGCAGGCTTTCGTCAGCCTTCCGGCGGCGGTGCGGCAGGTAGCCGCCGAGCGCCTTGCGGTGATCGTGCAGGTACTTCATCTCGGGCGAATCGTCGGCCGGCTTGAAGTACGGGATCTCGTCGACCTTGTCGTCGGGGATCGGGATGTTGAAGCGGTCGCGGAACTCGCGCACCGACTCGATGTCGAGCTTCTTTTGCTGGTGCGTGGGGTTCTTGGCCTGGCCGACGTGGCCCATGCCGTAGCCCTTGATGGTCTTGGCCAGGATGACCGAGGGCTGGCCCTTGTGGCCCACCGCCGCGGCAAAGGCCGCGTACACCTTGTGCGGATCGTGGCCGCCGCGGTTCAGGCGCCAGATGTCCTCGTCGCTCATGCGGCTGACCATCTCGAGCAGCTTGGGATGCTTGCCGAAGAAATACTCGCGCACGAACTTGCCGTCATTGGCCTTGTAGGCCTGGTACTCGCCGTCCAGCGTTTCCTCCATGATGCGGCGCAGCAGGCCTTCCTTGTCGCGGGCGAACAAGGGATCCCAGTAGCCGCCCCAGATCAGCTTGAGGACATTCCAGCCGCCGCCGCGGAAGACGCCCTCGAGTTCCTGGATGATCTTGCCGTTGCCGCGCACCGGGCCGTCCAGGCGCTGCAGGTTGCAGTTGACGACGAAGATCAGGTTGTCGAGCTTTTCCCGGGCGGCCAGGCCGATGGCGCCCAGGGATTCCGGCTCGTCCATCTCGCCGTCGCCCAGGAACACCCAGACCTTGCGCTGGCTCGTGTCGGCGATGCCGCGGGCGTGCAGGTATTTCAGGAAGCGGGCCTGGTAGATGGCCATCAGGGGCCCAAGGCCCATGGAGACCGTCGGGAACTGCCAGAAGTCCGGCAGCAGCTTGGGGTGCGGGTAGGACGGCAGGCCCTTGCCCTTGCCGCCGACCTCCTGGCGGAAATAGTTCAGGTTTTCCTCGGTCAGGCGCCCCTCGAGGAAGGCGCGCGAGTACATCCCCGGCGAGGAGTGGCCCTGGAAGTAGACCAGGTCGCCGCCGTGGTCGGGGGACTCGGCGTGCCAGAAGTGGTTCTGCCCGCACTCGATCATCGTCGCGAGCGAGGCGAAGGAGGCGATGTGGCCGCCCAGGCTGCCGCCGTCCTCGGGCTCGTATTTATTGGCCTTGACCACCATCGCCATGGCGTTCCAGCGCACGTAGGAACGGATGCGTTCCTCGAGGACCATGTTGCCCGGATGCGGCGGCTCGAGCCCCGGCGGGATCGTGTTCACGTAGGCCGTATTCAGCGAATACGGGATGTGCGCGCCCGACCGGCGCGCCATGTCGATCAGGCGTTCGATCAGGTAGTGGGCGCGCTGCGCGCCTTCGCGATCGAGCACCGCTTCCAGCGCGTCCAGCCATTCCTGGGTTTCCTGCTTGTCGGTATCCGCCGGTGCGGCGGCCGCATGGTCTTGTTCGTGAGAGGACATCGTGTGTCTCCGGTGGTGTGGTTCATGGCGCGACCGCTCATCGCGCCGACGACTGTGGGGGTTCGGTGCCGAAGGATGCGCTCGGGCGCGCCCGCCTGGGCGGGTGTGCCGGGCATCTCAGCGCCATTCTAGGAAACCCACCCCCGCAGCACAAGTAAAATTTCATTCTATGATATGAATTTTTATTATGTGAAAAATTGAATAGACTTTTCCCGTCTAAAATGGCGGCAATCGCGATGAGCTCCACGCTATGGCCACCCCGAATCGCAAGTCATTGATTCCAACGACGTTCTACGAGCACGCCCGCCATAGCCGGCGCGGCCTGTACTGGCTGACGCCCGCCGTGGTCCTGGTGCTGTACCTCTGCGTGATGGGCGCCTTCATCTGGCTGCAGCGCCTGCAGAGCGACAGCGTGATGTTCGTGACCATCGACCAGGAGACCCGCCAGCAGCGCCTGCTGATGGTGGTGGCCGCCCTTTCCCTGGTCATCGTGTTCAGCCTGCTCGCGCTCTGGCGCTACACCCGTTTCCGCACCCAGGCCGAATCCGCGCTGATCGCCGAGACCGGCTTTCGCCGGGCGATGGAAAATTCCATGTCCACCGGCATGCGGGTCTTCGACATGCAGGGGCGCATCGCCTACGTCAATCCGGCATTCTGCCGCATGATCGGCTGGAACGAGGCCGACCTGATCGGCCGCACGGCGCCGTTCCCCTACTGGCTGCCCGGGCGGCACGACCACCACCGCGAGGTCCTCGCGCAATTGCTCTCGGGGCGCACCCCCAGCAGCGGGCTCGAGATCGAGGCCCAGCGGCGCGACGGCTCGCGCTTCACCGCCCGCATGTATGTCTCGCCGCTGCGCGATCCCAACGGCGAGCAGATCGGCTGGATGACCTCCATGACCGACATCACCGAGCCCAAGCGCATCCGCGAGGCGCTGACCGCGGCGCACGAGCGCTTCATGACGGTGCTCGAGGGCCTGGACGACGCGATCTCGGTGGTCGCCGACACGCCCGAGGGGCTGGAGCTGCTGTTCGCCAACCGCACCTACCGCCGGTTGTTCGGCGCCCAGGCCAGCGGCCATGCCGAGCTGCTGGGCGGGCGCCTGGGGCGCTTCACGGACGAGACCATGGAATTGTTCTCGCAGTCGGCCCAGCGCTGGTTCGAGGTCCACCACCGCATGCTGGCCTGGACCGATTCGCGCCGGGTGCGCCTGCAGGTCGCGCGCGACATCACCGAGCGGCGCAAGCACGAGGAGGCCCTGCGCGCGCAGCAGGAAAAGGCCCAGCTCACCAGCCGCCTGACCACCATGGGCGAAATGGCCTCCTCGCTGGCCCACGAGCTCAACCAGCCGCTGACCGCGATCAATAACTACAATATGGCGGCGGTGGCCATGCTGAGATCCGGCAAGGCGCAGCCCGAGGTGCTGCTCGAGGCCCTGGAAAAGGCCGCGGCCCAGGCCGAGCGCGCCGGCAAGATCATCAGCCGCATCCGGGAATTCGTCAAACGCAGCGAGCCCCGGCGGCAGGCGGTGGCGCTCGGGCGCATCCTCGAGAACGCGGTGAGCTTTGCCGACATCGACGCCCGCAAGCGGCGGATCGACATCGCCCAGAACCTGCCCGATCCGCTGCCCGACGTGCTCGCCGATCCGATCCTGATCGAGCAGGTCCTGCTCAACCTGCTGAAGAACGGTGTGGAAGCCATGGAGCAAAGCGAGTATCGTACCCTGCACCTGACGGTCACGGACCAGGACCCGCAGGTCGAAATCGCGGTGATCGACCGCGGCCACGGCCTGCGCAATCCCGAACGGCTGTTCGAGCCGTTCTACAGCACCAAATCCGAGGGGCTGGGGATGGGCCTGAACATCTGCCGCACCATCATAGAATCGCACCACGGCCGCCTGTGGGCCAGCGCCAATCCGGAGGGCGGGACGATCTTCCGCTTCACTCTGCCCAAGGCGCCGCCAAGGCCGGAAACAGACGAAACCACAGAGGAGCAGTACGCATGACCCAAGCCCAAGCGCCCAGCACCATTTTCATTGTCGATGATGACGAAGCCGTCCGGGATTCCCTGCGCTGGCTGCTCGAGGCCAATGGCTACCAGGTCCGCAGCTTCGCCGGGGCCGAGGAATTCCTCGAGGCCTACGATCCCGACCAGGTCGGCGTGCTGATCGCCGACGTGCGCATGCCCGGCATGAGCGGCCTCGAGCTGCAAGAGGCCCTGATCGCGCGCAAGGCGCCGCTGCCCATCGTGTTCATCACGGGCCACGGCGACGTGCCGATGGCCGTCTCGACCATGAAGAAAGGCGCGGTCGACTTCCTCGAGAAACCCTTCAACGAGGCCGACCTGCGCAACATCGTGGCGAACATGCTCGCCCAGGCGACCGAACGGGTGCGCGAGGCCCAGGCGCACCGCAACCAGCAGGCGGTGCTCAACCGCCTCACCGCGCGCGAGCAGCAGGTGCTCGAGCGCATCGTCGCCGGGCGGCTGAACAAGCAGATCGCCGGCGACCTGAACATCAGCATCAAGACCGTCGAGGCGCACCGCGCCAACATCATGGAAAAACTGGAGGTCACGACCGTGGCCGACCTGATGAAAATAGCTCTGGCCAAGGCCGAGGAGGACTGAAAGACATGAATGCACGCATCATCGACGGCAAGGCGCTCTCGGCGCGGGTCCGGGAGCAAGTGAGCGAGCGCGTCCGGGCCCTGGCGGCCAAGGGCGTCAAGCCGGGCCTTGCCGTGGTGCTGGTGGGCGAGGATCCCGCCTCCCAGGTCTACGTCCGCAACAAGGCGGCGGCCTGCGAGGCGGCGGGCATGACCTCGCGCGTCATCCGCATGGCCGCGGACACCCCCGAGGAGGAGCTCCTCGACGTGGTGGAGGGCCTGAACGCCGACCCCGCCATTCATGGCATTCTGGTGCAGCTCCCCCTGCCCGGCCACATCGACACCGGCCTGGTCATCGAGACCATCTCCGCGAGCAAGGACGTCGACGGCTTCCACATCAGCAATGCCGGCCTGCTGATGACGGGGCGGCCGCTGTTCCGTCCCTGCACCCCCTACGGCGTCATGAAGATGCTCGAATCCGAGGGCGTCGCCCTGCGCGGCGCCGAGGCGGTGGTGGTGGGCGCGAGCAACATCGTCGGCAAGCCCATGGCCATGCTGCTGCTGGCCGCCGGCGCCACGGTCACGCTGTGCAACTCCAAGACCCGCGACCTGGGCGCCCAGACGCGCCGCGCCGACGTCCTGGTGGTCGCCACCGGCAAGCCCGGCATCGTCACCGGCGACATGGTCAAGCCGGGCGCCATCGTGATCGACGTCGGCATCAACCGCCTCGAGGACGGCTCGCTCGCGGGCGACGTCGACTTCGAATCCGCCCGCCGCGTCGCCTCGGCGATCACGCCGGTGCCCGGCGGGGTCGGGCCGATGACCATCGCCATGCTGCTGGTCAACACCGTCGAGGCGGCCGAGCGCAGCGCCGACACTTGAAATCGGGGGCTTCGCCCCCATCGTGATCCTCATGAATACCGCAGCCCCAGCCGGAAATCCCCTGCTCGTCCCGGCCGATGCCATCGTGGACTACGCGGCCGTACGGCCCGCCCACATCGAACCCGCCATGCGCGAGCTGATCGGCGCGGCCCGGGAGGCGATCGAGGCGGCCGCCGCGAGCCCCGAGCCCGCCACCTGGGAAAACCTGGTCGAGGCCATCGAGGATCCGTCCGAGCGGCTGCACCGCGCCTGGGCGATCGCCGGCCACCTCAACAGCGTGGTCAACACGCCCGAGCTGCGCGAGGCCTTCAACGCAGTCCTGCCGCTCATGAGCGAATTCTCCACCTGGGTCGGCCTGCACGCCGGGCTGTACCAGCGGTACAAGGCGCTCGCGGCCAGCCCCGCCTACGGCGCCATGAGCCCGACGCGGCGCCGGATCGTCGACCTGGCCTTGCGGGATTTCCGCCTGAGCGGCGTCGAGCTCCAGGGCGAGGCGCGCGAGACCTACGCCCGCAATGCCGAGCTGCAGGCCCAGGTATCGCAGAAATTCTCCGAAAACGTCATGGACGCCACCGACCAGTGGTCCCTGATGGTCGCCGACGAGGCGCGCCTGGACGGGATCCCCGCGGACGTGCGCGCCGCGGCCCGCGAGGCCGCGCAGGCCGACGGCGCCGAGGGCTGGAAGCTCGTGCTGCACATGCCCTGCTACCTGCCCGTCATGCAGCACGCGCGCGACCGCGAGCTGCGGCGCGAGCTGTACCGCGCCCACGCCACGCGCGCCTCCGACCAGGGCGACGTCCACTACGACAATTCCGAGCAGATCGAGTCCCTGCTGGCCCTGCGCGCCGAGGAGGCCCGCCTGCTCGGATATCCGGATTTCGCCAGCCTGCGCCTGGAAACGCGCATGGCCGACGATGCGCCCCAGGTGCTCGCCTTCCTGCGCGACCTCGCCGCCCGCGCGCGGCCCAGCGCCGTGCGCGACCTGGACGAGCTGCGCGCCTTCGCCCGCGACGAGCTCGGCCTGCCCGAACTCGAGCCCTGGGACATCGCCTACGCCTCCGAGCGCCTGCGCGAGCGGCGCTATGCCTATTCCGACGACGAGGTGCGCCGGTACTTCACCGAGTCCCGCGTCCTCGAGGGCCTGTTCGGCGTCCTCCATTCGATCTTCGGCGTGCGCCTGGTCCCCTGCGAGGCGCCGGTCTGGCACCCCGACGCCCGCGTCTACAGCGTGCGCGACGCCCAGGACCACGAGCTGGGCCGCCTCGGCGTGGACCTCTACGCGCGGCCGGGCAAGCAGGGCGGCGCCTGGGTCGACAGCGAGCGCGACCGGCGGCGCCGCGGCGCGAGCCTGCACGTTCCGCTGGCCTGGCTGACCTGCAATTTCGCGCCGCCGCAAGGTGGGCGCGAGGCGCTGCTGAGCCATGACGACGTGATCACCCTCTTTCACGAGAGCGGCCACGCGATGCACACGCTGCTCTCGCGCGTGGACGAGCCCGCCGCCTCGGCCTTCGCCGCCGTGGAATGGGACGCCATCGAGCTGCCCTCGCAGTTCATGGAAAACTTCTGCTGGGAAT
>JBIQHJ010000042.1:0-31228 GCA_044508625.1 Alcaligenaceae bacterium | reverse complement strand
GCTCGACACCCAGGGGGACCAGCCGGCGCTGATCTGGGTGTCCACCGAGGTCGACAAGGAAATCGTCTACACCCGCGCTGACCTGGCGCGCGAGGTCAACGCCGCCGCCGCGATCCTCCAGGAGCTCGGCGTCGCCCGGGGCGACCGCGTGCTGATCTACCTGCCGATGATCCCCCAGGCCGCGTTCTTCATGCTCGCCTGCGCGCGCATCGGCGCCATCCATTCGGTGGTGTTCGGCGGCTTCGCCTCGCACAACCTGGCCCAGCGCATCGACGACGCGCGGCCCAAGGTCGTGGTCTCGACCGACGCCGGCTCGCGCGGCGGCAGGCCCATCGCCTACAAGCCGCTGCTGGACCAGGCGATCGAGCTCGCCAGCCACTCGCCCGAGCACGTGGTGATCGTCGACCGCGGTCTCGTGCCCTGCGACATGCGCGAGGGCCGCGACCTGGCCTACGCGCCCCTGCGGGCGCGCCACCTGGATGCGCACGTGCCGGTCGTCTGGCTCGAGTCCAACGATCCCTCCTATGTGCTGTACACCTCCGGCACCACGGGCAATCCCAAGGGTGTGCAGCGCGACACCGGCGGCTACGCCGTGGCACTGTGCGCCTCGATGGAATACATCTACGGCGGCAAGCCGGGCGACGTGTATTTCTCGTCGAGCGACGTGGGCTGGGTCGTGGGCCATTCCTACGTCGTCTACGGGCCCCTGCTCAACGGGCAGGCCACGGTGATGTACGAGGGCACCCCGGTGCGGCCGGACGCCGCCGTGCTGTGGCGCATCATCGAGCAGTACAAGGTCAACGCCCTGTTCTCGGCGCCGACCGCCATCCGCGTCCTCAAGAAGCACGATCCCGAGCTGCTGCGCCGCCACGACCTCTCCAGCCTCGAGCGCATCTACCTGGCGGGCGAGCCGCTCGACGAGCTGACCGGCCAGTGGCTGTCCGAGGCCCTGGGCAAGCCGGTCATCGACAACTACTGGCAGACCGAGACCGGCTGGCCGATCCTCTCGGCCCAGCCGGGCCTCGAGGAGGTCCCGACCCGCTTCGGCAGCCCGTCCTTCCCGGTCTACGGCTACGACGTGCGGGTGGTGGACGAGGCCACGGGCCGCGACTGCGGCCCCGGCCAGAAAGGCGTGGTGGCCATCCAGCCGCCGCTGCCCCCGGGCGCCATGAGCACGATCTGGGGCAACGACGAGCGCTTCGTGCACACCTACTTCGAGTCCTTCCCGGGCCGCATGCTGTACTCGACCTCGGACTGGGGCCTGTTCGACGAGGACGGCTATTGGTACATCCTGGGCCGCACCGACGACGTCATCAACGTGGCCGGGCACCGCCTGGGCACGCGCGAGATCGAGGAATCCGTCAACACGCACCCGGCGGTGGCGGAATCGGCCGTGGTGGGCGTGGCCGACTCGGTCAAGGGGCAAGAGGCCATGGCCTTCGCGGTGCTGCGCAATCCCGACCTGCTGCTCGAGGAGGGCGCGCGCGACCGCCTCGAGGCCGAGATCAAGAAGGTCATCGAGCAGCGCAACGGCGCCGTCGCCCGGCCGGCCCGGATCCGTTTCGTCAACAGCCTGCCCAAGACCCGCTCGGGCAAGGTCCTGCGGCGCGCCATCGTGGCCTTGTGCGAGGGCCGCGATCCCGGCGACCTGACGACCATCGAGGATCCGGGCGCGCTCGAGCAGATCCGTTCGACGCTTTGAGCGGGATGGCGCGCGACGGGGCTCTGCAATCCGGGGTGGGCGCCCGCGAGGTGTGGTCGTGGGCGATGTACGACTTCGCCAACTCGGGCTACACCACGGTCGTCCTGACCACCGTCTTCAACGCCTATTTCGTCGGCGTCGTCGCGGCCGGACGCTCCTGGGGGACGCTGGCGCTGACCGCGGCGCTGTCCCTGTCCTACCTGGCGGTGATGCTGACCATGCCGGGGCTGGGCGCCCGCGCGGATGCCCGCGCGGCCAAGCGCCGGCTGCTGTTCACCAGCACGGCGGGCTGCGTCGCCGGCACCGCGCTGCTGGCCACCGTGGGCCGGGGGGACGTGGCCTGGGGCCTGCTGTGCCTGGCGCTGTCGAACTACTGCTACTGCATCGGCGAATCGGCGATCGCGTCCTTCCTGCCGGGCCTGGCGCGCTCGGAATCCCTGGGCCGGGTCTCGGGCTGGGGCTGGAGCTTCGGCTATTGCGGCGGGATGCTGGCCCTGGGCGTGGCGCTGTGGATCGCGGCCCATGCCGAGGCGCAAGGCCAGGCCGCCGAGGATTTCGTGCCCTGGGTCATGCTGTCCACGGCGGCGCTGTTCGCCCTGGCCGCCATCCCGTCGCTGCTGTGGCTGCGCGAGCGGGCGGCGCCGGGTGGCCGCGCGCCCCAGGCGCTGTTCGCCGGCCTGCGGCGCGCCTGGCGGGAAACCCGCCTCGATTTCCCGGATTTCCGCCGCCTGCTGCTGTGCATCGCCTGCTACCAGGCGGGCATCACGGTGGTGATCACGCTGGCGGCGGTGTATGCCACCGAGGTCATGGGCTTCCGGATGCAGCAGACCATGCTGCTGGTGTTCCTCGTCAACATCGCCGCCGCCCTGGGGGCGTTCGCCTTCGGCTACGTCCAGGACCGGGTCGGGCACAAGCGCGCCCTGGCGGCGACCCTGCTCGGCTGGCTGCTGATGGTGGCCCTCGCGGTCGTGGCCGAGGACGTGCGCACCTTCTGGGCGGCCGCGGCCCTGGCCGGCCTGTGCATGGGCACCAGTCAGAGCGCCGGCCGGGCCATGGTGGGCGTGCTCGCGCCGACCCGGCGGCCGGCCGAGTTCTACGCCCTGTGGTCCTTCGCGGTGCAGCTCGCGGCGGTGGTGGGGCCCCTGTGCTATGGCCTGGTGGTCTGGGCCACGGGCGGCAACCATCGCCTCGGGCTGCTGGCCACGGGGGTGTTCTTCGTGGCCGGCCTGGTGGTCCTCGCGGGCCTGGATTTCGCGCGGGGGCTGCGCAGCCGGGACGCCGCCGGGCGGGCGTGAGGCGGCGGCCGGGCCCCCGGCGGGCCTGCCGGCCGCGATTCTGTTGCATTTGTCAGCGACGAGTAAGTATCGTGCAGTAGGGTTGCATATGGCGGACACACGAGAACAGAATCCATATGAATACTGTCAAACCTTAGGAGCGAGCCAATCATGACGACGACGGAGATTGAATCCATACTGGTCGAGAATCGAGTGTTCCAGCCCCCCGAGGACCTGGCCAGGCGGGCCAGCATCTCGGGCATGGCCGGATACCAGGCCCTGTGCGACGAGGCGCGGCGCGATCCCGACGCGTTCTGGGCGCGTCTCGGCCGCGAGAACCTGGTCTGGACCCGTCCCTTCACGCAGGTGCTCGACGAGTCCAATGCGCCGTTCTACAAGTGGTATCCGGACGGCCAGATGAACGTCTCGGCCAACTGCCTGGACAAGCACATGGGCACCCCCGCGGAAAACCGCGTGGCGCTGATCTTCGAGGCGGACGACGGCAAGGTGAGCAAAGTCACCTACAAGGAATTGCTGGCGCGCGTCGGCCAGTTCGCCAATGTCCTCAAGTCGCTGGGCTACAAGGCCGGCGAGCGGGCCATCATCTACCTGCCGATGTCGATCGAGGCGGTCGTGGCCATGCAGGCCTGCGCCCGGCTGGGCATCATCCATTCGGTGGTGTTCGGCGGCTTTTCGTCCAAGAGCATCCACGAGCGCACGGTCGACGTGGGTGCGACGCTGGTCATCACCGCCGACGCCCAGATCCGGGGCGGCAAGACCATCGCCCTCAAGAACGCCGTGGACGAGGCCCTTGCCATGGGCGGCTGCGAGGGGGTGCGCCATGTCATCACCTACAAGCGCGCCGGCAGCCCGGTGCAGTGGCACGAGGGGCGCGACCTGTGGTGGCACGAGGCCATCGCCGGCCAGCCGACCGAATGCCCGGCCGTCCCCGTGGACGCCGATCATCCGCTCTTCATCCTGTACACCTCGGGTTCCACCGGCAAGCCCAAGGGCGTGCAGCACGCCTCGGCGGGTTTCCTGCTGTGGTCGCTGATGACCATGAAATGGACCTTCGACGCCAAGCCCGACGACGTCTTCTGGTGCACCGCCGACGTGGGCTGGGTCACCGGGCACTCGTACGTGACCTACGGCCCGCTGGCGGCCGGCGTCACGCAGGTGGTCTTCGAGGGGGTCCCGACCTATCCGGACGCCGCCCGCTTCTGGCGCATGATCGAGCAGCACAAGGTCACGGTGTTCTACACCGCGCCCACGGCCATCCGTTCGCTCACCAAGCTCGCCGAGACCGATCCCAAGGTGCATCCGCGCGAGTTCGACCTGAGCTCGCTGCGCATCATCGGCTCGGTGGGCGAGCCCATCAATCCCGAAGCCTGGGTCTGGTACTACAAGAACGTCGGCGGCGAGCGCTGCCCGGTGCTCGACACCTGGTGGCAGACCGAGACCGGCGCCCACATGATCACTCCGCTGCCCGGCGTCACGCCGCTCAAGCCCGGCTCCTGCACGCTGCCGCTGCCGGGCATCGACGCGGCGGTCGTGGACGAGACCGGCGAGGAGGTCGAGCGCGGCAAGGGCGGCTTCCTGGTGATCCGCCGGCCGTGGCCCTCGATGATCCGCACCATCTGGGGCGATCCCGAGCGTTTCAAAAAGACCTACTTCCCGCCCGAGCTCAAGGGCTATTACCTGGCCGGGGACGGGGCGCAGCGCGACAAGGACGGCTATTTCTGGATAATGGGCCGCATCGACGACGTGCTCAACGTCTCGGGTCACCGGCTGGGCACGATGGAGGTCGAATCGGCCCTGGTGGCGCACGACATGGTGGCCGAGGCCGCCGTGGTGGGCCGTCCCGACGACACCACCGGCGAGGCCGTGGTGGCCTTCGTGGTGCTGAACCGCCCGCTGCCGCAGGGCGCCGAGGCCGATGCCATGGCCAAACAGCTACGCGACTGGGTGGCCAAGGAAATCGGCCCCATCGCCAAGCCGCGCGAGATCCGCTTCGGCGAAAACCTGCCCAAGACCCGCTCGGGCAAGATCATGCGCCGCCTGCTGCGCGTGGTCGCCAAGGGCGAGCCCGTCACACAGGACGTGTCCACGCTGGAAAATCCGGGGATCCTGGACCAGCTCGCACAGGTCCGGTAAAGAGTGTCGAACGATGCCTTGTGATCCAGGGCATCGGGCACAAGCAAAGAGGCGGGGGAATCCCCCGCCTCTTTTTATGGGATACACCGCAGCTTGTTGGATACACCGCAGTTTACTGGACACACCGCAGTTTACTGGATGAATCGCAGCCCGGAGCGGGGGCAGAATCTGGAGCGCCCTTTGGCCGACGCCGGATGCTGACGAAGGGAGGCCGGGAGGTGTCGGCGGGCACTGTCTGAGGCCCGCAGGGCCGAGTTTGCCCGCCGCCCGGCCGGACGAGGCAGATCCGGGTAGTCCGGCCGCAGGCCGGACCGTCGGACGGGGCGCTCCAGATTCTGCCCCCGCTCCGGGCGTCCCAAGAACCCGAGCGCCAGACAAGCCCTACATCCCGTTATACACCGGCCCCTCGCCGCCCTGCGGCGTCACCCAGACGATATTCTGCGTCGGGTCCTTGATGTCGCAGGTCTTGCAGTGCACGCAGTTCTGGGCATTGATCTGCAGGCGGTCCTCGCCGGTCTCGGTCTTGACGAACTCGTAGACGCCGGCCGGACAGAAGCGCGCCTCGGGGCCGCCGTAGCGGGCCAGATTGATCGCCACGGGGACCGAGGCGTCCTTGAGCGTCAGGTGCACGGGCTCGTTCTCGTCGTGGTTGGTGTTCGAGATGAACACCGAACTGAGGCGGTCGAAAGTCAGCTTGCCGTCGGGCTTGGGATAGTCGATGCGCGCGCATTCCGCCGCCGGCTGCAGACAGGCGTGATCGGCTTTCTTGCGATGGATCGTCCAGGGGATGCTGCCCCTGAGCAGCCATTGCTCGATGCCCGTCATCAGCGTGCCGACCGTGCGGCCCTTCTTGAACCACTGCTTGAAGTTGCGTGACTTGTTGAGCTCGTCGCGCAGCCAGGACCGCTCGAAGGCCTCGGGATAGGCCGTCAGCTCGTCGTGGGAGCGGCCCGCCGCCAGGGCCTCGAAGGCCGCCTCGGCCGCCAGGGCGCCGGTCTTGATCGCCGAATGGCTGCCCTTGATGCGCGAGGCGTTGAGCACCCCGGCCTCGCAGCCGACCAGCACGCCGCCGGGGAAGCAGAGCTTGGGCAGCGACAGCAGCCCGCCCGCCGTCAGCGAACGCGCGCCGTAGGCGATGCGCTTGCCGCCCTCGAAGGTCGGGCGGATCGCCGGATGGGTCTTGTAGCGCTGGAATTCCTCGAAGGGCGAGAGCCAGGGATTGGCGTAGTCCAGGCCCACCACCAGGCCCACCGCCACCAGGCCGCCGTCCAGGTGATACAGGAACGAGCCGCCATAGGTGTCGGAATCCAGGGGCCAGCCCGCCGTGTGCACCACCCGTCCGGGATGCGCGCGGGAGGGATCGACCTCCCAGAGCTCTTTGATGCCGATGGCGTAGCTCTGGGGATCGCGCCCCGCGTCGAGGCGGTATTTCTCGATGAGCTGGCGGCCCAGGTGGCCGCGCGAGCCCTCGGCGAAAATGGTGTAGCGCGCGAGGAGCTCCATGCCCGGCTGGTAGTGGTCGGTGTGGCTGCCGTCGCGCGCCACCCCCATGTCGCCCGTGGCCACGCCGCGCACCGCGCCCGCCTCGTCGTACAGGATCTCGGCGGCGGCAAAGCCCGGGAAGACGTCCACGCCCAGCGCCTCGGCCTGCTCTCCCAGCCAGCGCGTGACGTATCCCAGGCGGACGATGTAGTTGCCGTGGTTCTTGAAGCAGGGCGGCAGCAGCCAGCCGGGCGTCGCGCGCGCGCCTTTTTCCGTCAGGAACAGGAACTCGTCCTCCGTGACGGCCGTGTCCAGCGGCGCGCCTTTTTCCTTCCAGTCGGGAATCAGTTCGGTGAGCGCGCGCGGGTCCATCACCGCGCCCGAGAGAATGTGGGCGCCGATCTCGGCAGCTTTTTCGAGGACACAGACACTGACGTCCCGGCCGCTCTCGGCGGCCATTTGCTTGAGGCGGATGGCGGCCGAGAGCCCCGCCGGCCCGCCGCCGACGACGACCACGTCGTATTCCATCGATTCACGTTCAGTCATGGGTACGGTTTCCGTTGCTGGGTGAGCGTGGGCGGGGCGCGGCCCCGCCATGTAGCAGGCCATTGTATTGCAGATCCCGGCCGCCGCAGGGCTTGCCGGAGGCGATCCTAGCGGCCGGGCACGGCCAATGAAAGGACCTGTTCCTGGTTGGAAAAGATGGCGCAGCACCATATCTCGCTGACGATGCGCGCCGCGTCGTCCACGGGCAGCATGTCGGCCGCGGTGTCGGGATGCGCATACCAGACGTAGGCCGACTGCTCGGTCATCGAGGCGAGCGCCTCGAGCGAGATCCGCGCCGGCATGCCGTTGATCCGGGTGATGCCGTGGTCCCGTTCCAGCGCCGCGGCGACCCGCAGGATGTGGCGTTCGCGCATGTACCACCACATGTCGTTGTAGCGCTGGTCCACCATGGTGGCCTCTATGAACGCACGCATCACCTTGCGGTGGTTGCGGTAGTGGGAGAGGTAACCGCGGTTGGATTCGAGGATCGCCTCGGCGGGACGGCTGCGGAAGCTCTCGCGCTCTTTGGGCCGGCTGGCGGCGTACAGCTCGTTGTGGATGTCGTGGATGATCGCGAGGAACACGTCGTCCTTGTTGTCGAAATAGCGGTACAGGGCGCCCATCGACAGCTTGGCCCTTTCCGCCAGATCGCTCATCCGCATCGAGACGTAGCCGGCCTCGCCGAAGATTTCGCGCCCGCTCGCGAGGATCCGCGCGAGGGTGGCCCGCCCCTTGGGAGTCGTGGGCTGGGGGAGGTTCGGTTCCGGTGCTTTCTTCAACATAGGCTGTATTTTAAAAAAAGTGACATCACTATTGCTTTTTTTCGTGGGTTCACCTAAAGTATAGACACACAAGAAAAAAGACTGGGGGAGCCTGATGGACTGGATACATGGTACATCAATCCGTCCGACCCTGGCCTTGGTTCGAAGCTGACTGGATCATTGGAGAGCACACATGGGTGGGTCGCCGGATACGAATTTCCGCTATGAAGGCCAGGTCGCCATCGTGACCGGCGCGGGCAGCGGGCTGGGCCGGGCGTATGCGAGGCTGCTGGCCGCCCGCGGCGCCCGGGTCGTGGTGAATGACATCGGCACCCGCGAGGGGCCCGACGGCGCGCCCGCGAGCTCGGCCGAGCTCACCGCGCAAGAGATCCGCGACGAGGGCGGCGAGGCCGTGGCGGACACCTCCTCGGTCGCCACCCGCGACGGGGGCCGCGCGATCGCCGAGCTGGCCATGTCGGAATACGGGCGCATCGATATCCTCGTCAACAACGCGGGAAACATCGCGCTCAAGTCCTTCAACAAGCTCGAGCTCGACGAGGCCGCGCCGATAATCGACGTGCACGTGTGGGGCGCCTTCAACGTGACGCAGCCGTGCTACCAGCAGATGGTCCGGCAGCAGTACGGCCGCATCGTGTTCACCACCTCCGGGGTGGCGCTCTTTGGCAACGGCGGGATCGCGCCCTACGCGGCCGCCAAGGGCGGGGTGTTCGGGCTGCTGCAGGTGCTCAAGCTCGAAGGCGCCCGGCACGGTATCAAGGTGAACGCCGTGGCCCCCATGGCCTCCACGCCGCTGACCGAGGATGCCGAGATGCCCCAGTATCACCAGGTCAGCGAGGACATGGTCGTGCCCGAGCTCGTGGCCCCCGTGGTCGGGTATTTCGCGGCGCGCGAGTGCCCCTGCACCGGCGAGACCTGGTCCGCCGGCTCCGGCTCGGTCGCGAGGATCTTCGTCGGGCGCTCGCCGGGCTACTTCAAGCATCCCGTCGACGACGGCGCCCTGACGCTCGAGGACGTGGCGGCCAACGTCGAACGCATCCGCAGCGAGCGGAACTACACGACGCCCGAGAGCTGGCCCGACGAATGGGCGCTCCTGGTCGATCTCCTGACGAACCGCAAGTGACGGCCGGGGTGGAAAGTGAGCGCTACGGAAATCAATGAATATCTGAGGGGCCTGGACTTCGCGGCGGCGGGCAGGCTGACCCTGCTGGACCTCCTCGAAAAGCGTGCCGAGGCGACGCCCGCGGCCATCGCCGTCCGCTCGCCCGCGGGCCGCATGAGCTTCGGCGAATGGCTGGGCGATGCCAGGGCCGTGTCGGCCCTCGTCCGGCAGGCCGCGGGCTACCGCGCCGGCGCCCCGATCCTGGTCTGGGTCGACACGGCCGATGCCCGCAAGGTGGTCGTCGCGCAGCACGCCGCGCTCGACGCCGGCTGCATCGTCGCCCCGCTGGACGATCGCCTGAGCGTGGCGGAGGTCGGGCGTTTCGCCCGGGACGTCGTGGCGTCGGCCGCGATCGTCAGCCGCGGGCTGCTCGCGTCCCGCGAGGACGAATGCACGCAGGAACTCGGCCTCGAGGACCTGCCCGCCGGGGGCGATCCCCTGGACCTGATGGTGTTTTCCGTCGAGGGCGGGGCCTTCCGGCTCGCCGCCTGCGTCACCGAGGCCGTGGGCCGGTCCGCGGACCCGGGCCCCGCGGGCGGCGCGCGTCCGGGACCGGACGACTGCGCGCTGCTGGCCTTCACGTCCGGGACCACCGGGCGTCCCAAGGCCGCGATGATCACGCACGGAGGCTGTGTCCAGCTCGCCGAGAGAATGGTCAACGGCGTGTTCGCCGCCCCCCGCGGGGGCCGGCCCGTCGCCGCGGACGACGTGATCCAGTCGCCCGTCCCCTCCTACCTGCCCACCAGCATCGTCAATGCGCTGTACGCGGCGGTGCTGGCGGGGTGCCCGCTCAGCTACCGGGGCCGCCGTTTCGACCCAGCGGCCGAGGAACGCGAAATGACGCTCGCCGGCACGACGATCTACGCGGGCGCGCCGGCCCACTACGCCATGATGTGCCAGCGCCCCGAGAGCGAGGATTCCCGGGCCGCCAGGGTCGAGGTCATGACCGCGAGCGGCGCCCCCATGACCGCGGCGCTCTATCGCTCGATGCGCGAGCGCTGGCCGCGGGCCGCCGTCGCCAACTGGTACGCCCTGAACGAGACGATGGTCGGGCAGACGCTAAATTTCGGCGAGGGCATGGAGATCGATCCCACGGCCATCGGCAAGCCCGTCTGGCCCACCGAGCTCGCCGTGGTGGACGAGGCCGGCAATCCCTGCCCGCCGGGGGAATCCGGCGAGGTCCTCTTGAAGGCTCCGGGGCAGATGGTGGGCTATTACCTGAACGAGGCCGAGACGGCCAAGCGCATCGACCAGGGCGGCTGGATACACACCGAGGACGTCGGCTGCGTCGGCCCCGAGGACGGCCTGCTGCGGCTCACCGGCCGCAAGAGCGATCGGATCAACCGGGGCGGGTTCAAGTTCTATCCCGCCGAGGTCGAGGAAGTGCTGCTGGGCCACGAAGGCCTGGCCGATGCGGCGGTGCTGGCGATACCGGACCCGATCCTGGGCCAGGACCTCGTGGCGATGGTGGTGGTCGCGGCCGGCGAGGCGCATGCGCCCACCGAGGCCGACGTGCGGGAATTCTGCCAGGGCCGGCTGTCGCGCAACAAGGTGCCCAGCCGGGTGTATTTCGTCGACCAGTTGCCGCGCAGCGGATTCGGCAAGGTCGTGAAAAAGGAGTTGATCGCGCTCTGGGAAAGGATGGAATCCCCCCACGCCGATCGATGATCCGAGTTTTATCCCGATTCCAACAGAAACCAAGGAGAACGCGGTGGAACCATTGTTCTATAGCATGCAGGAAATCGTCATCGCCGTAAAGGATCTGGACAAGGCAACCGAGAGGCTCAGCGAGATCTTCGCGGCGCCCGCCGACGGCGTGGCCTCCGAGCCCCTCGAGGGCATCGAGCTGATCCAGCGGGGCGTCTGGATCGGCAATGAAAGAATCGCCATCGTCGCCGACGCGACCGGCAAGGGTCCCTTGTCCCAGGCCATCGAAAAGCGCGGCGAGGGCATCCACGAAATCTGCGTGAGGACCCGCGACCTGAACAAGGCGATCGCGCATTTCAAGGAAAAGGGCGTGCGGCTCACGCGCGACGAGCCCTACATCCTCAAGAACTACGAGTATCGCGGCGAGGTCTTCTCCGAGGTGCGGATCGTGTTCATCCATCCGGCGAGCTGCTACGGCGTGCTCGTCGAGGTGCAGGAATGGGTCAAGTAGGCCCAGGCCCCGCCGATCCCCAACGATGACGGAAACAGCCATGTCCAAGCATCTTTCCCAATTGGCCGGCCAGGACCTGGGCACGCACGTGTCCACGTACGAGACGGGCAAGCCGATCCTCTACGCCCTCGCGGTCGGGGCGGCCGCCACGGACCTCGATCTGGTCTACGAACGCGACCTGCGCGTGCTGCCGACCTTCGGCTGCGCGCTGGGCCTGTGGGCCGTCGAGGCCGCGGGCAGGCTGGGCGCCTACGATCCCAAGGCCTCCCTGCACGTGGCCCAGAAGATCCGCGTCCACCGGCCCCTGCCGCCCTCCGGCGGCATCGAGATGCGCGGCGGGGTGGCCAATGTCTACGACAAGGGGAAGGCGGCGCTCCTCGAGGTCGAGGTCGAGTCCGAGTTCTTTACCGCGACCTACACGATCTTCCTGCCCGGGATGGGCGGCTGGGGCGGGGACCGCGGGCCCTCGGCGCCGCAGGCCGCGGCCGTGGCCTTCACCGAGGCCACCGAGATGGCGACGGACCCGGACCTGGCGGCGCTGTATCGCCTGACCGGCGACCTGCATCCCGTCCACATCGATCCCGAGGTCGCCCGCGCCAACGGCTTTCCCCGGCCGATCCTGCACGGCCTGTGCACGCTGGGGATCTCGGCGCGCCTCGTCGCCCTGCAGCATGGCGTCCATCCGGCCGAGCTCCGGTCCCTGGAGGCCCGGCTGACCTCGCCGGTGCTGCCCGGCGATGCGCTGAGGGTGGAGTCGGGCAGGGCGGACGAGGGCATCCATTTCCAGGCGCTCTCGAACGGCGTGGTGGTCCTGGGAGGCGGCAAGGCCGTCTTCTGACGGCCGGCCGCGGACATTCAACACATGAAACGCCGGGCCCGTGTTTCGGCCCGCCCGGCCGGCGAGGAGACTGCCGTGGACAGAACGACTGTCGATGACATCGAAGTAGCGTACACCGTGAGCGGGTCCGGGGATCCGGTCGTGTTCATCCATGGCCTGGCCGAGGACCGGCGCACCTGGGCCGCCCAGCAGCGGGCCCTCGGCGGGATCAAGAGCTACGCCTATGACCTGCGTGGGCACGGGCAGACGTCCGCCGGGCGCGGCGACGGCACCCTGGCGCAACTGGGGACCGACCTGCTGGCCTTCATGGAGAAGGTCACGGGGCCCGCCGCGGTCGTCGGATTTTCCCTGGGGGGCACCATCGCCCTCTGGGCGGCCGCCGAGCGTCCGGACCTGGTCACGCGCGCCGTGGTGCTGGGGACTTCGTCGGTCGTGGGCCGGACGGCCGTGCAGTTCTACGAGGGCCGCATCGCCATGGCCGCGGATACCGGCTCGGCCGAGTTCAAGGAGGCCCTGCGCGCCGACACCGAGGCGGGGCTGTTCAAGGCGCACGAGGGGCTGGACCGGATCGTGGCCGCGCGCCTCGCGGCCGTGGGGGATGGCCAGGGCTACGTCAACGCCGCCCGGGCGATGATGAAGCTGAACGGCGATCCGCTGACGCCGCGCCTGTCGCGGATCACGTCGCCCGTGGTGGTGGTCGGCGCCGAGCACGACGCCTTCTGCCCCCAGAAGGCGTCGTCGATCATCCTCGAGGCCCTGCCCGCCGCCCGGTTCCTGTCCATACCCGAGGCGGGGCACCTGATGAACGTGGACAACCCGGACGCGGTGACGGAGGCCGTGCGCCAGGCCCTGCGCGATTGAAATCGCGGGCGGGCATGCGGGACTTCCAATCGTTCCCGGCCGCCCCGCAAGGAAAACGGTCTATCCCAAGGAGATGATGAAATGGTTGAACGCAAGGTGGCATTCATAACCGCGGCTTCCGGCGCGGGCATCGGCAGCGCCATCGCCCGGCAGCTCGCCGAGGACGGCTACGACGTGGTGATCACGGACGCGCATGAGCGCCGCTGCCGCGAGCTCGCCGACCAGTTGGCGGCGCAGCACGGGCGTCCCTTCCTCGCCCTGCACCTGGACGTCGCCGACGCGGCCGGGGTCGAGCGCAGCATCGCGCGGGTCGTGGAGGAAAAGGGCGGGATCGACGCGCTGGTCAACAACGCCGGCTGGTCCACGATCGCGCCCGTTGCCGAGCTGGCCCTCGAGGCCTGGCAGCGCTGCCTGGACATCGACCTGACGGGCACGTTCCTGACGATGCGCCACGCCCTGCCTTCGATGATCGCGCGGGGCACCGGCTCGATCGTGAACATCAGCTCGATCGCGGCCTACGAGACCTCCACCGAGCACGGGGCCGCCTATTCCGCCGCCAAGGCGGGCGTTCTCGCGCTGACGCGCGTCGCCGCGGCCGAGAACGGCAAGCACGGCATCCGCGTCAACGCGATCGCGCCGGGCCTGATCTACAACGATTTCCTGCGCAAGATCTATCCGGACGAATTCTTCGCGGGCTATGCGGAAAACCGCTCGCTCGTCGGCCGGGTCGGGCGGCCCGAGGACGTGGCCGCGCTGGTGTCCTTCCTGCTGTCGGACAAGGCCGGCTACATCACGGGCGAGGTCTACGGCATCAGCGGCGGAGTCCATCCCCATGGCTAAGGACGTCAGCCTCCTCTCGGTGGCGGAACTGCTCGGATCGTACCGGGACCGCTCGCTGAGCCCGGTCGAGGTGGCCGAGGCGTTTTTCGAGCGCATCGAGCGGCACGACGGCGCCCTGCGATCCTACGTCGAGCTCACCCGCGGCCTGGCGCTCGCGCAGGCCCGCGAGGCCGAGCGCGCCTACGCGGCGGGGGAGGCGGGCGCGCCGCTGGCGGGCGTCCCGGTGTCCATCAAGGACGCCTTCCACGTCGCCGGGGTCCCGACCACCCTGGGCTCGGACGTGCACAAGGGCCAGGTCGCCAAGGGCGATTCGGGACTGGTGCGCCGCCTGCGCGCCTCCGGCGCCGTGTTCCTCGGCAAGACCAACACGGCGGAGTTCGGGCAGTCCGCGACGACCGACAACCTGCTGGGCGCCGACACCGCCAATCCCTGGGACGTCACCCGCACCCCCGGAGGATCGAGCGGCGGGGCCGCCGCCTCGGTGGCGGCGCGGCTTGCCACCGTCGCCGTCGGCTCCGACGGCGGGGGATCGATCCGCATCCCGGCCGCGTTCTCGGGCATATTCGGCCTCAAGCCATCCCCCGGGGTCTGCAACAACGAGGATGGTTTCCGCGCCATGTCGGAATTCGTCAGCGCCGGGCCCATGGCCCGGTCCGTGGCCGATGCGCGCATCCTCATGGGCGTGCTCGCGGATGCGCGCTTCGAGCGCGAGGCGGTCAAGCAGCCCCTGCGCGTCTGCTATTGCCCGGCGCCGGAGGGCCGGCCCGTGGATCCGGGCGTGGCGGCCGTGGTGGCAAGCGCGGCGCGGGCCTTCGAGGGCCTGGGCCATCGCCTCGACGAGGACCATCCGCCCATCCAGGGCTGGGGCGAGATCTTCGGCCCGCTGGTCCTGGAGGAGGAATACCGCGAACGGGGGCACCTCCTGAAGCTCTGCCCCGAGAGGCTCACCCAGTACGAGCGCTCGACCCTGCGGGCGGCCTCGATGATGGATCCCGCCGACGTCCGGCGCGCCCGCGAGATGCTGCCCGGCTTTCGCGACCGCCTCGCCGCGTTCTTCGACCGCTACGACGTGGTGCTCGCGCCGGCGACGGCCGTGCCCCCCTTCCCCCTGGGAGAAAGGCCGAAATTCATCCATGATGTCGCCGTGGACTGGCTGTGGGGCGCCTTCCCGTTCACCGCGCCGTTCAACGTGGGCGGGGTCGCCGCCTCGGTGGTGCCCTGCGGGCTGGCCGGCGAGCTGCCGGTGGCCGTGCAGATCGTGGCCAAGGCCGGGGCGGAGCGGCTGCTGCTGGACGTTTCGCAGGATTTCGAGGAGGCCGCCGCGTTCGATCGCGGCCGGCTGGATGCGATGTGGACTTGAGGCCCGGGAGGCGCACCCATGAGCGGAAACCTCGTTGAACAATCGGCCGCGGGCGCGGTCCTGGTGCTGGAGATGAAAGACCCGGCCTCCAGGAACGCCCTGTCCCGCGCGATGCTCGCGGGCCTGGCCGAGGCCGTCGCGGGCGCCGGCGACGGCATCCTCGGCATCGTCCTCACGGGCGGCGCCGAATGCTTCAGCGCGGGCGGGGATTTCCGCGAGTTGACGGGGACAAGCCAGGACCTGGACTACGACGACGCGGTGTCGCGGGTCGTCGCCGCGATCCTCGATTCCGACAGGATCGTGGTGGCGGCGATCGAGGGGCCCTGCGTGGGCGCCGCGGCCGACATCGCGCTCGCCTGCGACTACCGCATCGCGGGCGCCGGCAGCTTCATCCAGATCCCCGCCGTGCGCCTGGGCCTGCTGTACAACCCGGCGGCGATCGCCCGCCTGCGGCGCTTCTATCCCTCGGACACCGTCCGGCGCCTGCTGCTCGCCGGCGAGCGCTTCGACGACCACGAGGCGCGCCGCGCCGGCCTGTTCTCGCGGATCGTGGCCAAGGGGGAGGCCGTCGCGGCGGCGGCCCGCGACCTGGAAAAACTCGACGGCCAGCAGGCGCCGGCCGTGCGGGCGACCAAGCGCTTGCTGGCCGAGCTGGAGGCCGGGGCGGCCGACGCGGCCCGCTGGCAGCAGAGGCGGGTCGAGCTGCTGGATTCCGAGCAGAGGCGCATCGCCGTGCGGCAGGCGCGCGAGCGCTTCGCCGGCAAGCCCGGAACGCAACGATAGACATGCCGCGGCGCGCTCATGGGGAGCCGCCCGGTTTCAAGTGATTCCCCGAAAAGGGGGTGGAGTGCTCAGATGGTCCAGAAGATGATGGCAGCGCTCATGCGCGAGCATGGGGGTCCGGAGGTGCTTTCGGTGGAAGCCGTCCCCCGGCCCGTCCCGGCCGCGGGCGAGGTCCTGGTCAAGGTCGCGGCATGCTCGCTCAGCCGGCTCGACATTTTCATCCGCGACGGCATGCCGGGCCGCGTCATCCGCATGCCGCACGTGGGCGGATGCGACGTGGCGGGCTGGATCGAGGCGGTCGGCCCGGAGGTCTCGGGCCTGGAGGCCGGGGATCCGGTGCTGATCGATCCGTTCTGGAACGGCGAGATGCTGGGCGAGGCCTACTGGGGCGGGTTCTCCGAGTACGTCACCGTGTCGGCGCAAGGCATCTTGAGGCTTTCCGAGGCCGGACGCTTCGTCGAGTATTCCTGCCTGCCCACGGCCTACGGCACGGCGTACCGCATGCTCCACACCCGCGGGCGGCTGCAGGCCGGCGAATCGCTGGTGGTCGTGGGCGCCAGCGGCGGCGTCGGGGTCGCCTGCGTCCAACTGGGCGCGCGGGCGGGCGCGCGCGTCATCGCCTGCACCAGCAGCGAGGACAAGGCCCAGCGGCTGCGGGCGATCGGCGCCGACGAATGCGTGGTCGCCCCCGACGGGCAGTTCGGCAAGCAGGTCTGGAACCTCACCGGCAAGCAGGGGGCCGACGCGGTGGTGGACTTCACCGGCACCGCCACCTGGCCCCAGTCGCTGCGGTCGGTGAAGCACGGCGGCCGCCTGCTGTGCTGCGGCGCGACCACGGGCTTCGAGGCCAGCACCGACCTGCGATACCTCTGGACGCGCGAGATGGACATCCGCGGCTCGGACGGCTGGAAGCCCGAGGACCTGCGGCAACTGGTCGAGATCATGGCCGGCCATGAATTCGACCCGGTGATCCATGCCGTGTTCCCGCTGAGCAGGATACAGGATGCCATGCGCGAACTGGAGGGACGCTCATGCTTCGGAAAGATCGTCGTCGTGCCGGACGGCGTGCTTGCTTCGTGAGGCGGGCGGGGCCCTCCGATCCGAGAGCCCGCCGGCCGCGATTTCATCATCGATAAACAGGAGACAGACCATGAGAATCAAACCGCTATTCCTCGTCGCCGCATTGGCGTTTTCCGCCAACGGCCTGGCCGCCGACCAGACCCTCGTGTTCACGTCGTGGGGCGGCACCACGCAGGACGCCCAAAAGAGCATCTGGGCCGACGGCTTTTCCAAGGCGCAGCAGGTCACCGTCCTGCAGGACGGCCCCACCGACTACGGCAAGATCAAGGCCATGGTCGAATCCGGCAACGTATCCTGGGACGTGGTGGACTCCGAGGGCGATTACGCCGTCCGGGCCGGCATGGACGGGCTGCTCGAGAAACTGGACTTTTCCGTGATCGACAAGAGCCGCCTGGACCCGCGCTTCGTGACCGACTACTCGGTCGGCAGCTTCTATTATTCCTTCGTCATCGGCTGCAACAAGGACGCCGTCAAGGCGTGCCCCAAGACCTGGGCCGACCTGTTCGACCTGGACAAGTTCCCCGGCAAGCGGACGTTCTACAAATGGTCGGCGCCGGGCGTCATCGAGGCCGCGCTGCTCGCCGACGGGGTGCCCGCCGACAAGCTCTATCCCCTGGACCTGGACCGGGCCTTCAAAAAGCTCGATACCATCAAGTCCAGCATCGTCTGGTGGAGCAGCGGCGCGCAGTCCCAGCAGCTCCTCGCCTCGGCCGAGACTCCCTACGGCTTCTTCTGGAACGGCCGCCTGACGGCGCTCACCAAGACCGGGGTCAACGTCGAGACGTCCTGGGAGCAGAACATCACGGCCGCCGACATGCTGATCGTCCCCAAGGGCGCAAAGAACAAAGAGACCGCGATGAAGTTCATCGCCTACGCCACCAGCGCCGCCTCGCAGGCGAAATTCGCCGAGCTCACCGGCTATGCGCCGATCAACCTCGCCTCGCCCGCGCTGATGCCGCAGGACGTGCGCGCCACCCTGCCGGACAAGCAGGCCGCCACGCAGGTCGACACCAACCTGGGATACTGGGCGATGCATCGGGACGCCATCGCCACGCGCTGGTACGCGTGGCAGGCGCAGTGACGGGATCGGCATGAAAGGCGGGCCGCCGCGGTGGCGGCCCCGGACTCCAGGAGAGGGGCACATGGCTTCTTCCATTTCGACAGGCAGGGCCGGCGGGCCGGCCGCCCGGAAACGCTTTTCCGGCCCCCTCGCGTACGTCGCGCCGGCCCTCGTCCTGATCGCGCTGTTCTTCATCGTCCCGGTGCTGATGCTGCTGGTGCGCAGCTTCCTCGAGCCAACGCCGGGGCTGGAAAACTACGCGACCCTTTTCGGCTCGACGACCTACCTGAACGTGTTCTCGAACACCTTCCTGGTGGCCTTCATCGTGACGGCCGTCTCGGTGGTCATCGGGTTCCCGGTGGCCTGGGCGCTGGCGATCCTGCCCAAGCGGTGGTCGATGTTCCTGCTCGCGGTCATCGTCCTCTCGATGTGGACCAACCTGCTGGCGAGGACGTACGCCTGGATGGTGCTGCTGCAGCGCACGGGCGTCATCAACAAGACTCTCATGAGCCTCGGCCTCATCGACAGCCCGCTATCGCTGGTGAACAACATCACGGGGGTGTCGATCGGCATGGTCTACATCATGCTGCCGTTCATCATCCTGCCGCTGATGGGGGTGATCGCCTCGATCGACGCCTCGGTGCTGCGCGCCGCCGCCCTGTGCGGGGCCAACAAGTGGCAGAGCTTCGTGCGCGTGCTGCTGCCGCTCTCGCTGCCGGGCATCACCGCCGGGGCCCTCATGATCTTCGTGATGTCGCTGGGCTACTTCGTCACGCCGGCGCTGCTGGGAGGGGCCTCGAGCATGATGCTCGCCGAGCTCATCGCCCAGCTCGTCCAGTCGCTGGTGAAATGGGGCCTGGGCGGCGCCGCGGCCTTCGTCCTGCTCGCCGTGACGCTGGGGCTGTATTTCCTGCAACTGCGTTACCTGGACGCTTACAAGGGGAGGTAGGCATGCTGCTCGATTTCAACCGCCTGGGCGCCCTGCGCTATTTTCTGCTCGCCTTCACCGGGCTGGTGCTGCTGTTCCTGATCCTGCCCATCGTCTTCATCGCCGCGCTGTCGTTCGGGTCCTCGCAGTGGCTGATCTTTCCGCCGCCCTCGTGGACGCTCAAGTGGTACCAGGAGCTGTTCTCGGATCCGCGGTGGCTCTACACGGCGCTGACGAGCCTGAAGATCGCGGCCATCGTCACCGTGCTCTCCGTGGTGCTGGGCTTCCTGGCGTCCCTGGGCCTGAACCGGGGCGAGTTCGCCGGCCGCGAGCAGCTCCGCGCGCTCTTTCTCACGCCCATGATCCTGCCGGTGATCGTGCTGGCGGTCGCGCTCTACGCCTTGTTCCTGCGGCTGGGGCTGGCCGGGACCACCGTGGGCTTCGTGATCGCGCACCTGCTCGTCGCCTTGCCCTTTTCCATCATCTCGATCAGCAACGCGCTGGAGGGCTTCGACCGGTCGATCGAGGATGCCGCCATATTGTGCGGCGCCTCGCCCTGGGAGGCGCGGCTCAAGATCACCGTGCCCTCCATCCGGCACGGGCTGTTCACGGCCGCCGTCTTTTCCTTCCTGGCCTCGTGGGACGAGGTGGTGCTGGCGATCTTCATGTCCAGCCCCACCCTGCAGACGCTGCCCGTCAAGATATGGACCACCCTGAGGCAGGACCTGACCCCCGTGGTCGCCGCCGTGTCGACGATACTCGTGGCGCTCACCTTCCTTTTGATTTTCGTACCGCTTGTGTTCCGCAAGAGGCAAAAAGATGACTAGACCTTTCTTGAGCATACAGGGGATCCGCAAGGAGTATGGCGGCGTCACCGCCATCCAGGACGTGACGCTGGACATCGCCCAGGGCGAGTTCATGACCTTCCTGGGGCCTTCGGGTTCCGGGAAATCCACCACCCTGTACATCCTGGCCGGATTCCAGGAACCCACCGCGGGGGACGTCCTGCTCAATGGCGAGAGCATGCTCTCGGTGCCTTCCCACAAACGCAACATCGGCATGGTGTTCCAGCGGTACACGCTCTTTCCGCACCTGAGCGTGGGCGAGAACGTGGCCTTCCCCCTGCGCGTGCGCCGCTGCCCGAAATCCGAGATCGACGACCGGGTCCACGCGGCCCTCAAGCTCGTCCACCTGGACGAGCTCGCGGACCGCAGGCCCGCGCTGATGTCGGGCGGCCAGCAGCAGCGCGTGGCCCTGGCGCGGGCCCTGGTCTACGATCCGCCGCTGCTGCTGATGGACGAGCCGCTCTCGGCCCTGGACAAGAAGCTGCGCGAGGAACTGCAGTTCGAGATCCGGCGCATCCACCAGGAAACCGGCGTGACCATCCTCTACGTCACCCATGACCAGGAGGAGGCCCTGCGCCTGTCCGACCGCATCTCCGTCTTCAGCCAGGGCCGCATCGAGCAGATCGGCACCGGCCAGGAGCTCTACGCCGAGCCGGCGACCCGCTTCGTGGCGGGCTTCATCGGCGACAGCAATTTCCTCGCGGCCGACATCCTCTCGGTGCAGGAAAACAGGGCGCGGCTGTCCATCTGCGACGGCATCGTCATCGACGGCGTCCCCGTCCAGGGGCGGCCGAGCGGCCCGGGCCGCCCGACGCTGCTGCTGCGGCCCGAGCGGATCTCCATCTCGCTCTCGAGGCAGGACAACGGCCTGCCCGTGACGGTGCGCGACCTCACCTTCCTCGGCAACATGGTGGAGGTGAGCTCCGTGACCGACCAGGACGAGCCCGTCACCGTGCGGATCCCCTTCGGCAACCCCGTCGTCTCGCAACTGGCCGCGGGCGACCGCGTCTGGGCGAATTTCGACCCCGGGGCGCTGCACGCGTTCTACGGTTGAGGGGGTTGGAGTCGTTGGACGAGCATGGGCCACCTCTCGGCGCTATCGGTGAGAGGGCCGCCATTTGACATTTATTGGAGTCTGCTGGGAAACACCGAATTCTTAATTTCCAATTATTAGTACAACGAGTAAGTAATCATCGGATAGGAGATTGTCATGAGGGTTGTCGTTGTCGGAGGTGGGGCTTCTGGGTTTGGTGCGGCGAAAGTAGCGAAATCAGTTGGAATAGACGAGGTAATACTACTGGAGCGTACCGATACCCTGGGTGGGTTTGCTCTAGTAGCTGGCATAGGACTGTGTGGGGCGGGGGCTTTTGCTGTCCTCGCGGAAGCCACAGCTCTCGGTGGTGCGAGTCTCTATAGAGAAATACTTTTGCCGATATCCACGCATACCGAGTTGATGATGCCTGGCTTCGATAGGGCCATGCTTTATAACGTTACAAAGTTGGATGCATGGATGCAGTCAAACTTGAAAGAGGCTGGCATCGATGTACGATTGATGACGAAAGTAGTTGGAACGACTCGGAATGGATCGCGTATTAGCGCTGTTCATCTGGCTGATGGCACACAGATAGAAGCGGATGTTTTTGTCGATGCAACGGGGTCAGTGATAGGCCTGCCGGGATGCAATAGCTACGGCGTAGGCTGTGTGGAATGCATTCAACGATGCCTCGCGTTTGGCGACCCAGCGGGCCTCGTTGATTCCGAATTGGAATTGATATCTTCTCTAGATGGCAACGGTAACAAAGGAGTCACAGGCACATCATATCTCATACCGATTGCCAGTCTTTCCGAAGAACTCCAGGACTGTGTGCGCAAGGACGGCTTCGCATATATTCAAGTTCCCCCCCATGTAAAGCCCGATGACAATAGGGGGCGCAAGGCCGGTTCAAATAGCATGGCAATCATGTCCCAAGACGTGATAAAAAACAATATACTTTTAGCTGATATAGGTGGTTTTGTTAAGGTGACTGCCAACGCGGCTCCCAGGTTTGCAGGATCGCTCCGCCAAATTCCAGGGCTTGAGTCTACCATGATCAGCCAGCCTCTTTCCGGGCATAGAGGCCATGCGGTGGAAGGACTGGCCATGGCGCCGAGAGATAATGCGATGCGTATATGCGGATTTGATAACTTATTCTGTGCGGGCATCAAGTCCAGTCATGCATTGTTTCTGCTTGATGTGGCTGTTTCAGGTGACTTCGCTGGGTACAATGCCGCCAGATTGGCTATGGGGCTTCAACCCATAGAGTTGCCACGCAGCCTGGCGATTGGCGCGTTCATTCCCTACGTAAACGAATTGACAAAAACGAAAGAGGGACTAAAAAAATCACCTCAAGCCGATAAGAAAACACTCGAGCTACTAGGTGTATACCGTTCCGATGAAACCGAGGTCAGGGAGCATGTGAGGGAGCTGGGTCTATTGGGTCTATTCAGCCAGCCCATTGGGCGGGAATAAGACAAGAAGATCCAATCTGACGGCTTCAGTAAGTTGCTGCGTCATGATACCTATCCGCTTGCCTGGAACGGTAATGCAACCGAACTGTGTGGAGTGGATAGGAATCGGAAATTCCTCGCTGCGGACATAGATCAAAGAGCGAATCAACGGAAGAATGGTGTCGTTGCCGATCTTCTTTATCCTGGTCGGCTCGGCCATCACTATTTCCAGCAACTGGGAAGCAAGTCGGGGAGAAGTCGGATTCACCTTCAGGGATGCCTATTTATCGCGAGACAAGGATAAATTGGAGGTAATTGCATGATCAACGCAAACATCAGTTCTAATTCCGTAGCGATCGTCACCGGGGCCAGTTCGGGTATTGGTCGTGCTCTTGCCGTATCGTTGGCTGACGTGGGCATAAAGGTTGTAGGCGTGGCGAGACGAGTGGATAAGCTCAAGGAGCTCGAGGCCCGTAATTCTAATATAACTACTTTTGCTTCTGATCTATCGACAGTGGAAGGGAGAGAGCAATTTGGTAAATGGATTCGTGACAGAAAGTACGACATTCGTTATCTCGTGCATTCAATCGGCACTGTTCAGCCAATCAAACGCATAGACGAGATAGGTTTGGCTGAATGGCGCTCGTCCCAAGCTACCAATTTGGAGGCGCCACTATTCACCACACTTACCCTGTCTGACATGATTTCGGATGGACGCATCCTGTTTGTCGGATCGGCGTCATCATCAAAACCGCGGAAGGGGTGGAGCGCCTACTGCTGTGCCAAGAGCGGGCTCTTCATGGCATATCTGTGTCTCAAGCAAGAGTGGGCTGATCGGCCCGTGCTGATCAGTAGTGCAAAACCTGGCCCTGTTGAAACGGATATCATGGAACAAGGCATTACTGCCGATATTGATGTGTTTCCTGATCGGGTGCTATTCGAGGATCTTAGAAATAAAGGCTTGGCTGCTACCCCCGATACCGTGGCTTCCTTTTTGCGCTGGTTGCTTCTTGAATGTCGGGCGGATGATTTCGCAAAATATGATTGGGAAATTAGTGATACACGGCATCACCAGTACTGGTTGCGCGATGGCCTTTATAAGTCCAATATAAAATCGTAAGAAATGGTGTCTTGGAGGCCGAGTCAGGTCATTCAGGGTCTGACGTCCCCGGGTTCGTCCATAGGGTTTTCCTGGGGGCCGTGAGGGGTAAGCGTCGGTGCGCTTCCTCACTGCTTCTTGAAGGGATGAATTGTAAAGAGCTCAGACTAGATGTTTTAGCGTACATCTTTTAAAAAAAGTGATATCACTATTGTTTTTCGATGGGCAGTGATTTATAGTGATAGCGACAAGAGAACAATAAGCTAGGCAAGCTGGCCTCAAGAACAGAAGGAGGAGGTTGACATGGTATATCGAGCTCTCCAGAAAGCGCCACGACGCACCAGCGCCGGGCCCATCGACCGCAACCTCGATGGGGTGCCCACTCCAAACCTCCAACATCCGGTGGAGGAGCACGGCCTGGTTGGGCGCATCCCCGGTTCAGCCAATACTCCTATGGCACCGAGTCTAAGGCTGAAATGAGCCCATCGGGGTGCTTGAATTTCAGATCGGATTCAGCTTTCTCTGCCATCGGGAAATCGGATGATTGGATTGTCTATGCTGGTTTGCAGGATGGATCCATAACCCATTCGCCGGTACTCTGGCAATAGATGGGAAATTTAAGAGAGGAGCACCATGATTCGAATGCTCATCAGACGCTTTTTACTGGCGATACCAACGGTAATAGCGGTCACCGCATTATTATTCTTTCTCGTCTATGCCTTAGTTGGCAGCCCGGCAGCTCTCATGCTTGGCCAGGACGCATCTCCAAATGCCATCGCAGATTTAAATAAGAAGTTCGGCTTTGATCAGCCTCTGGTAGTGCAATATTGGAATTGGCTTTCAAGTGCCCTGACGGGTGATTTTGGCCGCTCTTATGCTACCCAGCAAAGCGTAGCGGGAAGCATAGCCGGTGCGTTTCCTGTTACGCTTGAACTGACGCTTTGGTCAATGGTCTTGTCTGTATTATTGGCAATTGTCATAAATACGCTTGTAAGGCCAGACACATTGACACGCGGGATAGTAACGTGGCTGATGATGCTGGGCATTACCATTCCAAATTTCATGCTGGGCATCAGCATCATATTTTTGTTTTCTGTGACATTGGGCATTCTCCCGACGAGCGGCTGGATCCCATGGTCAAGTAGCGCGATCGACCATCTGCGCCACATGATAGCTCCGGTTCTGACGCTTTCTGCTTATTATTTTGGCGTTTTGAGCATCGTTTATCGCGCAGAATTCTCCAGCATACAGAAACAAACATATCTTCAGGTGGCGCGGGCGAAGGGCGCCTCCGAGGGTTCCGTGGCTTTCAAGCATGCGCTCCCGAATGCGATTCTACCCGTAATCACCTATGCAGGTGTCTCAATGGGCCAATTGCTTGGCGGCGCCGTGGTGACCGAAACGGTATTTTCTTTGCCAGGAATAGGCAGGTTGTTTGTATCGTCGATTTCCGCCCAGGATTTTCCGGTAATGCTGTCGGTTGGTTTGCTGATAATCGTGGCTGTAATTATTATGAACGTAATTACGGATATCGTATATATGTTGATCAATCCTCAAATCAGAACGGGCTAAAGCATATGCGTGTAATGAAAACTCGGTGGATTATAGGCCTGTTTCTGGTTCTGCTTGCGATATTTTCCGCGGTGTTTGCGCCTTTGATCGCTCCTCATGATCCGCTTGCCTCGGGAATGGATCTTTTGACTGGTCCGTCGTCGACCCATTGGCTGGGAACGGATGAGATTGGTCGAGACGTCTTCAGTAGATTGATATTTGGCGCTCGTACTTCTCTATCAATCGGAATATTATCAGCGGCAATCGCTCTCGTGTTGGGCACAATCATTGGCATGATATCCGGTTATTATCGCGGCTGGATAGATAGTCTAATCGTCCCAATCATAGATCTCTTTATTGCTTTGCCTGCATTGGTATTGGCGCTGATCATTACGGTCGTGGTGGGCACCAGTCTCTCGACATTGATACTCGTGCTGGGGTTTGTGATGTGGCCTCCGATCGCCAGGCTCGTGCGGGGCCAGGTTTTTGTTATTCGAGAGCAGGTTTTCGTCGAAGCGGCGCAAGCCCTTGGAGGCACTTCTCTCTGGATCATAAGAAAGCATATCTTGCCGAATGTCATGCGCCTCATAGGTTCACAGTTTGCCATTACGGTATCGTTTTCAATTTTCACATCGGCAAGTCTTAGCTTTCTCGGTCTAGGAGTTCCTCCGCCGACACCGGATTGGGGCAGCTTGGTTAGAAGTGGATTCGATTTCTTGTCTATGAATCCGTGGATGAGCCTTGGTCCTGGTGCCGCTGTGACATTGACGGCGATGGGATTCTATTTTATTGGGTCTGATATCCAATAAAAGAGGGGGAAATATGATGTCTATCCAGGATGGCGCTTGTGCAGAGCAAGCTTCCGCGACTGATGTAACAGGTTCAGATAGAAAGCTCCTCGATGTGGAGAATTTACATGTTTTATATGGAAACGGCTCCATTCCCGTAGTCAGAAACGTATCGTTTTCCGTCGAGGAAGGAGAGACATTGGCTCTTGTGGGTGAGTCGGGCTCGGGGAAATCAACAACCGGCATGGCCATAATAGGTCTACATAAATTCAAAGGACTCGCCCAGACACGCGGAAAAATCAATCTGCATGGCCTCAATGGTAAGGTGCGCGATCTAAACAAGCTACGAAATCATGAGCTGCGTAGAGTCAGAGGTAGCGAGATCGCCATGATCTTTCAGGATGCGCTTTCCTCCTTGAACCCGATATACAAAATAGGCACTCAGATAATTGAAGCAATCAATCTACATGACAAGATTACCCATGCGGCCGCTGTCGGACGTGCTAGGGAACATCTTGCCAGGCTGGGCATTGCTGACCCAATCTCGGTTCTCAATTGCTATCCGCATGAATTGTCGGGCGGCATGAGGCAGCGCGTGATGATTGCCATCGCTCTTGCATGCAAGCCGCGTCTTCTCATTGCGGATGAGCCGACCACCGCTCTGGACGTAACGATTCAGGCTCAGATCATCGACCTATTGCGAGAAATTCAAGCCGATACCGGCATGTCGATGCTGTTCATTACGCACAACCTTGGGGTCGTCGCCGAGATCGCACAGCGTGTCATGATCATGTATGGGGGACAAGTGGTGGAAACCGGGCCTGTGGCTGAGGTGTTCAAAAATCCTCGCATGCCGTATACGAGTTTATTGTTGGGGTCCCTCCCTAGGATAGGCAAGCCCAAGTCGGTTAATCGTAAATTGACAGCCATTCCCGGCTCGGTTCCGAGCCCGATGGACCCGCCGAAAGGGTGCTATTTTCATCCTAGATGTTATGCATATGTTGCCGGCCTTTGCGATGCGACCTCCCCTGAATTGGAGGCATGTGGCGATAACCATTTCGTAGCTTGTCATCGTTGGAGAGGGCTGACAAATGAATAATGAGCCTTTGCTGAAAGTGGTTGATCTAGAGAAAGAGTTTCCCGTCAAGAAAACGCTGTTCGGTGGTTCAAGGGAGAGTGTCCATGCAATCAATCGTGTGTCTTTCAACATCGAGCGTCGTGAGGTGCTGGGCCTTGCCGGTGAATCGGGGTCGGGCAAGAGTACGATTGGTAGAACAGTACTTCGTCTTATCGAAGCATCGGCTGGGAGTATATATTTTAAGGGGAGGGATATACAGAAATTTTCTACGAAAGAGCTGAAAAGATTCAAGTGTGAGGCGCAGATAATATTCCAGGATCCGTTTTCATCTCTCGATCCTAAAATGACGGTTAGCGATATCTTGAATGAGCCTTTTCGAATTCAAGGTCTCTATACGTCGAAGAGTGATGTTCGTGAAAGGGTTCTTGAACTGCTGGAGGCCGTCTCACTGCCGGAGCATTTTCTTACCAGGTACCCGTCCGAACTGTCCGGCGGTCAACTGCAGAGAATAGGCATTGCACGAGCGCTTTCCGTCAAGCCGGAATTTATTGTTGCGGACGAACCCGTGGCATCCCTTGATGTATCCATTCAGGCGCAGATAATCAATTTGCTTGATGATCTGCGTAACAGCCTGGGGCTTGCCATGCTCTTCATATCGCACGATCTGGCGTTGATGGAGCATCTGTCCGATAGGATTGCCGTTCTGTATCTCGGACATATTGTGGAAATAGGCCCGGCAAAAGAGCTATGCAGCAACCCGCTGCATCCTTATACGGAGGCGCTGTTGTCTGCGGTTCCCGAGCCCGACCCCAAAATGAAACGTTCCAGGATAATTTTGAGAGGAGAAATTCCGAATCCGCGTAATTTACCGACTGGCTGCCCTTTCAGGACGCGTTGTCCTATAGCGATTCCGGAATGTGCCAAGGCTGTCCCTGAGTTGCGTGATATGGGCAATGATCATTTTGTTGCCTGCATCAGAGTTTGAGATGGTTGGGTAATATAATCGAAAGGAGACGAGGATGTTTTTTTCTATCAAGAACGCAACGGCGTGTTTGCTTCTGACGGCGGGCCTGACTGGTATTGGCATTCAGTCAGTGCAGGCGGCAGAGCCCAAGCATGGCGGTACTTTAAATGTCGGATTTGCATCCGACGCAAAAACGATGGATCCGCTGATGTCGGTGCAATCGACAGAAAGGCAGGTGCTCTATCTGGTATTTAATACGCTTATAAAATACAATAAGGACTTTTCTCTTTCCCCTGAACTTGCAAAGAGCTGGGAGATTAAAAATGGGGGAAAGCAAATCGTATTCAAGCTCCAGACCGGTGTAAAGTTTCATGATGGCACGCCTTTTGATGCTTCTGCTGTGAAGTGGAACATCGAGAAACGCCTTGATCCAAAAACCGGGTCGCCCCAAAGGGGACAGTTGGCCCCTATCATTGAATCAATTGAGGTGAACGATCCATCTACCGTTACATTCAACTTGAAGGAGAATTCCCCAAGCTTGCTTAGTCTCTTAGGGGAAAGGCCGGGATTCATGGTTTCGCCGACCTCTTACGAAAAGTCGAATGAGGATTTTGGAAATCATCCTGTAGGCACAGGGCCCTTCATATTTAAAAGCTGGGTGCGTGGCAGTGCTCTTACTCTTGCGAAAAATCCTGATTACTGGGAAAAAGGGCTTCCTTATCTCGATGGGATTGTATTTAGAGATCTTGCCGGTTCCGTCCTTGGTATCCAGAGACTGTTGACAAAGGAACTGGATTTTGTGCCTGATCTGTCTCCTCAAGAAGTCAGGTCCTTGGATAGGAATAGCGAGGTTGTGCTGTTGCCCACTTCGGTAGGGCGCTGGTATTCGCTGCAATGGCAGGTCGATAAGCCGCCTTTCAGCGACAAGAAAGTTCGACAGGCCTTTGCTTATGCCCTGGACCGCGAGAGAATCAACAGTATCGTTATGCAGGGAAAGGGGGTCATTTCAGATGGGCCTACCCCTCCCAGCCTGTGGTGGTATGATCCGAGCATCAAATCGCTTCCTTATGATCCTGACAAGGCAAAAGCCCTATTGAAGGAGGCCGGGATAGGATCTGATTTTAAGGTGGATCTCTCCGCTCCACAGATCCCGGCATTTCAACAGATTAGCCAACTTGTTCAAGAGCAACTTGGGGCGGTTGGAGTCAAGGCCACATTGAAGCCCGTATCCGCCAATGATTGGTACGCCAAGATCGTGGATAAATCCACTAACTTCACGCCGACACGCTGGACGCAGCGCTCCGACCCTGATGGGCTGCTGTACATTCTCTTTCATTCAACCGGTTTTCAGAATACCACGGGTTATAAGAACCCCGATGTCGACCGTCTTTTGGATGAGGCACGGCAAACCTATGATCAAGAGAAGCGCATAAAGCTCTATTCCGAAATACAAAAGATAGTTGTGGCGGATTTGCCTATGGTGCCCTTGTTCTTTTCAACAGAATATGCGGCGATGCGCAAGGTTGTGCAAAACTTTGTGTGGATTCCTGATCAGACGCCCAGATTCCGGGAGGTCTGGCTAGCTCAATGATTTAACCACGACATGATCGGAGCACGAGGACATCGATGAGGGTATGTCGTGCCTCTGTTCTGAGCCTTCACGTCTTGATGTGATATCCCTCGGCCTCGTCGGGGGATATCTACTTTTTCTTCTACGGCTGACGGGCAACGGACGCCGGTGGGGTGCGTTTGAGTTATTTCGCCCACGTGGCCCGGACGCCGCCCACTGATCGCCGCGGGGCGCGGTGGTACCATGTCCGCCATGACCCCGGAATCTCCCGCCACGCCACCCGCCCCGGCCACGCCGTCCGCCTCCGGGACGTTCGAGACCCTGATCGACGTTCGCTGGGGCGACCTGGACGCCCTGAACCACGTCAACAACGCCGTCTACTTCCGCTATTTCGAGGAAGCCCGCGTCCACTTGTACGCCGCGATCGGGATGGACCGCGTGCCGGGCCGCGTCGGCCTGCTCGCCCATGCCTCATGTGATTTTCTGAAGCCGCTGTTGTATCCTGCGCGTATCGTCGTGGGCCTGAAGCTCTTGCGGGTGGGGCGCAGCAGCCTCGAGCTGGAAACCTGGATCGCGCGGGCCGACGAGCCGGGCGAGGCGTGCGCGCGCGGCCGCAACGTCCTGGTGTGCGCCGATGGCGCGACCGGACGTCCGTCGCCGTGGACCGATGACGACCGCCGGGCCCTGGCGCGCTGTTTTTCCGTTTGAACCCTTATATCCATCCTTCACGAGGAACAGAGCATGGAAAAAGTCTATGGAAGCGCCGCGGAGGCTTTGCGGGGCGTGGTCGCCGATGGCCAGATGATCGCCGTGGGCGGCTTCGGGCTCTGCGGCATTCCCGAGGCGCTGATCGCCGCGCTGCGCGATTCCGGCGTGCGCAACCTGACCTGCATCAGCAACAACGCGGGGGTCGACGGCTTCGGCCTGGGGCAGTTGCTGAGCACCCGCCAGATCACCAAGATGATCGCCTCGTACGTCGGTGAAAACAAGGAATTCGAACGCCAGTACCTCGCCAAGGAGCTCGAGCTCGAATTCACGCCGCAGGGCACGCTGGCCGAAAAGCTGCGCGCCGGCGGCGCCGGGATCCCGGCCTTCTTCACGCCCACCGGCGTGGGCACGATCGTGGCCGAGGGCAAGGAGGTCCGCGAATTCGACGGCCGCACCTACGTCATGGAGCGCTCGCTGGTGCCCGATGTCTCGCTGGTCAAGGCCTGGAAGGCCGACCGCAGCGGCAACCTGCGCTTCCGGCGCACGGCGCGCAACTTCAATCCGAACGTCGCCATGGCGGGCCGCGTCACCATCGTCGAGGTCGAGGAGATCGTGCCCACCGGCACCTTCGATCCCGACGACGTCCACCTGCCCGGGATCTACGTCCAGCGGATCGTGCTCAACGCGCATCCAGAGAAACGCATCGAACAACGCACCACGCGCAAGGCTTGAGGAGGGATACGGAAAATGGCTTGGGATCGCGAACAAATGGCGGCGCGCGCGGCGCGCGAGCTGCGTGACGGCTTCTACGTCAACCTGGGGATCGGCCTGCCCACGATGGTGGCCAACCACGTGCCCGCGGGCATGGAGGTGTGGCTGCAGTCCGAGAACGGCCTGCTGGGGATCGGGCCCTTCCCGACCGAGGAGGAGGTCGACGCCGACTGCATCAACGCCGGCAAGCAGACCGTCACCACCTTGCCCGGCTCCTCGATCTTCGCCTCGGCGGACTCCTTCGCCATGATCCGCGGCGGCAAGATCAACCTGGCCATCCTGGGGGCCATGCAGGTCTCGGAAAAGGGCGACCTGGCCAACTGGATGATTCCGGGCAAGATGATCAAGGGCATGGGCGGC
>JBIQHJ010000041.1:0-31281 GCA_044508625.1 Alcaligenaceae bacterium | reverse complement strand
GTGGGTGGACACCTGTGAAAGTAGGTCATCGTCAGGCTCTCATGCAAAACCCCCGTAAGGCCATCCCTTGCGGGGGTTTTTTTTTGCCGCCGGGCCGCCCCAAGGCAAAAACGGCCCCCCTCGGGGATGAGCCCGGACGCGGGATGGATCCATCCCGCGCCTGGCGAATCCGAGCGGCATGCAGGCCGCGAGGTGGATGGCAAGCCGAAGGCGCAGCGGGGACCCTGTCCTCCGGCGACGCCGAAAACCGGATGACGGTAAAATAGGCCGACCGCAACCCGCGCCCCACGGGCGCCTCAAGGAGATCCCCCATGATTCAGGGAGACACCCCCGAGAACGAGAGCGGGCTGACCATGCGCCAGCTCGTCCACCTCATGTATGCTCTCTTTGCCATCGGCATCGCGACCGGCGGTTTCTTTGGCGTGGCGGCCGTCGCGGCCCTGGTGCTGGCCTATCTCAAGCGCGGCGACGCGATCGGCACGGTCTATGCCGGGCACATCGACTGGATCATCCGGACGTTCTGGTGGGGATTGCTGTGGCTCGTGCTGAGCGCCTTGGCGACTCTGGTGTTCATCGGCTGGGTGACGGGCCTGGTGGCCGTCGTCTGGATCGTCTACCGCATCGTCAAGGGCTGGCTGGCCCACTTCGCCGGCGAGACGCCCCTGCCCGGATTCTGAATCCCGCCCCGGCCTCGAGCCTCGCTGCCGTGGATCCCAGCTTCGAGCCCCGCTGTCGTGGACCTCTGCCTCGAGCCCCGCTGCCGTGGATCCGGAACTTTGCCCGGTCGGGGCTCGCCCGGATGCCGAGTTTCGCCGAGGTTGCGGCTTTCACCGTGATTTCGGCTTTCACCACGATTTCGGCTTTCATCGTGATTTCAAATTTCGCCGAGTTTTCGAATTTCGCCGAGGTTCCGGCTTTCACCGCGGTTCCGGGCTTCACTGGAATTCCGAGCCCCGCCGATGAGCCCGCGCCGGACGCGAGTACAGGGGGCGCCGGACGGACGCCGGCCCGGCGGCTCGGGAGGGCGCCCTCGGGCGCTGGCCTCCCCGGCAGCGAAAGAATTACTTCAAATGCTGGCTGACCAGCTTGGTCAGCTCGAACATCGAGACCTGGTCCTTGCCGAACAAGGGGCGCAGCTTGGCATCGGCGTTGATGTTGCGGCGATTCTTGGGGTCTTGCAGATTGTTTTTCTTGATGTAATCCCAGATGCGCTTGGTGACCTCGGTGCGGGGCACGGCCTCGTTGCCAATGACCGCGGCCAGCGTGGGGCTGGGGGTCAGGGGCTTCATGAAGGCCGCGTTGGGCTTGCGCGCGGATTTTTCGGTGGTTGCCATGAGAGACAGGCTCCTTCTTTGTTGGAAAATATGATGCCCTCGCAGCATACCGCGTGTTTCCCCGAAAGACAAAGCGGATTCCGTAAGAATTTTTACAAGATCAACCTTTTCCGGAGCCTCCCATGCCCCATGCCCCCCAGACCCTGACGATCCGGCAGCCGGACGACTGGCACCTGCACCTGCGCGACGGGGAGGTGCTGCGCGCGGTCCTGGGCGACAGCGCCCGGCAGTTCGGGCGGGCCATCATCATGCCCAATCTCAAGCCGCCGGTGACCACCACCGCCCGGGCCGCCGCCTACCGGGACCGCATTCTCGCCGCGCTCTCCGGGCTGGACGAGGCCGGTGCCGCTGGCTTCCGGCCGCTGATGACGCTCTACCTCACGGACCACACCGATCCCGACGAGATCCCACGGGCGCTCGAGTCCGGCTTCGTCCACGGGGTCAAGCTCTATCCCGCGGGCGCGACCACGCATTCGGACGAGGGGGTCACGGACCTGCTGGGGCGCTGCGCGGGCGTGCTGGAGGCCATGCAGCGGCACGGCATGCCCCTGCTGATGCACGGCGAGGTCACCGATCCCGCGGTGGACGTGTTCGATCGCGAGGCGGTCTTCATCGAGCGGGTCATGATCCCCTTGCGCAAGGCCTTTCCCGAGCTGAAGGTGGTCTTCGAGCACCTCACGACCCGGGATGGCGTCCAGTACGTCCGCGAGGCGCCCGGGCCGATCGCCGCCACCATCACCGCGCACCACCTGCTGTACAACCGCAACGCCCTGTTCAAGGGCGGCCTGCGGCCCCATTGGTACTGCCTGCCGGTGCTCAAGCGCGAAAGCCATCGCCAGGCCCTGCTCGAGGCCGCGACGGGCGGCAGCGCGCGGTTCTTCCTGGGCACCGACAGCGCGCCGCACCCGCGGGGCGCGAAAGAGCAGGATTGCGGCTGCGCGGGCTGCTACACGGCGCGCCATGCCATGGCGCTGTACGCCACCGCGTTCGAGGCCGCGGGCCGGCTGGATCGGCTCGAGGCCTTCGCCAGCCTCAACGGCCCGGCCTTCTACGGCCTGCCCGTGAACGCCGGCACCCTGACGCTCGAGCGCGCCGATGCGCCCATCCCGCGCGAGCTGCCCATGGGCGAGGACGTGGTCGTCCCCCTGGCGGCCGGCGAATCGCTGCCCTGGAGAGTGGCGGCCTGATCGAGGGGCGGCACTCGGCCCCCGAAGGTTCGCACGCGGCCTGCCCGAGCGTCCGTGTGCAGCCGCCTCCCGAAGGGTCGCGCGCATTCCCCCGGGGTTCGACGCGGCCCGCCCGAGGGTCCGTGCAGCCGCTCCAGGCGGTCCGCGCGCAGCCCACCCGAGGGGCCCGCGACCCGCTGCCCTCAGGCGCGCTTGTCCTCCAGGGCCTCCCAGCGGGCGTAGCTCGCCTCGAGCCGCGCCTCGACATCCTCGATCGCCCGCTGGATGGATTCGGCCTCGTCCGAGCCCGAACGATAGGTCTCGGGATCGGACAGGCGCGCCGCGAGGCTCGCCTGCTCGGCTTCCAATTCAGAGATGCGCTCGGGAAGGGCGGCCAGCTCTTGCTCCTCCCAGGGCGCCAGCCGGCTCTTGCGGCCGCGGGCGCCGGCCTCCGGGCCCGGGCCGCCGGCGGCCGGCGCGCGCGCCTCGGGCTCGGGTTCAGGCTCGGGCTCGGGCTCGGGCGCCGCCGGCGCGGGGCGCTGGGCGATCCAGTCCTCGTAGCCGCCCACGTATTCCCGCCACAGGCCGCCGCCCTCGGCGACGATGGTCTGGGTCACGACGTTGTCGAGGAAGCTGCGGTCGTGGCTGACCAGCAGCACCGTGCCGCCGAAGTCCTGCAGCAGGGCCTCGAGCAGCTCGAGGGTCTCGATGTCCAGGTCGTTGGTGGGCTCGTCCAGGACCAGCACGTTGTGGGGCTGGGCGAACATGCGCGCCAGGGCCAGCCGCGCGCGCTCGCCGCCCGACAGGCTCGAGACCGGCGAGCGTGCCCGGGCCGCCGGAAAGAGGAAGTCCTCGAGGTAGCTCATGACGTGCTTGCGCTGGCCGCCGATCTCGACCCATTCGCTGCCCGGGCTGATGGTGTCCGCCAGGGTGGCGTTCTCGTCCAGCATGCCGCGCATCTGGTCGAAATAGCCGATGGACAACTGGGTGCCCAGCCGCACCGTGCCCTGGTCGGGTTGCAGCTCGCCCAGGATGATGCGCAGCAGCGTGGTCTTGCCGGCGCCGTTGGGCCCGAGGATGCCGATCCGGTCGCCGCGCTGGATGGTGGCGTCGAAATCGCGGATCAGGATCCGGTCGCCGTAGCCGTGGGTGATGCCGCGCAGCTCGGCGACGAGCCTGCCCGAGCGCTGCGCGTCGGCCAGCGAGAAGCGCACCTGGCCCTGCTGCTCGCGGCGGGCGGCGCGGTCGCGGCGCAGGGCCTCGAGGCGCCGCACGCGGCCCTCGTTGCGGGTGCGGCGCGCCTCGATTCCCTTGCGGATCCAGACCTCCTCCTGGGACAGCAGCTTGTCGAAGCGGGCGTTGGCCAGGCGCTCGGACTCCAGCCACTGCGCCTTGCGCGCCTGCCAGGCGCTGAAGTTGCCCGGGAAGCTCAGCAGCCGCCCCCGATCCAGCTCGATGATGCGCGTGGCGACCACGTCGAGGAAGCGGCGGTCGTGGGTGATGACCACCACCGCGATCCGCGAAGCCAGCAGCAGGCCCTCGAGCCAGGCGATGCCGTCGAAGTCGAGGTGGTTGGTGGGCTCGTCGAGCAGCAGCAGGTCGGGCTCCTGGACCAGCGCGCGGGCCAGGGCGACGCGCTTGCGCGTGCCGCCCGACAGGCCGGCGATCGGCGCGTCCGGGCTCAGGCCCAGGGTGTCGATCAGCGCGCCGGCGCGTGCGGACCGTCCCCAGTCCTCGGCGGCCAGCATGTCGCCGCAGAGGGTCTCGAGCACGGTGAGCTCGCCGGGCAGCTCGGGCTCTTGCTCGACGGTCGCGATGCGCAGCCCGCCGGCGCGCCGGATCTCGCCGTCGTCGAGCTGGGTGCGCCCGTCGATGACGCGCAGCAGCGAGGATTTGCCCGCGCCGTTGCGGCCGATCAGGCCGATGCGCTCGCCCGCCTGGATGGCCAGGTCGGCGTGGTCGAGCAGGGGATGATGGCCGTAGGCGAGCTGGGCCTGGGCGAGGGAAACGATGACGTCGGACATGTGCGGAGTGCTGAAAAATAAAGGCCTTCAAGCCGCATTGTCGCAGTTTGGGAGACGGGTTGCCGTACAATGTGGATTGCGGGGCGGATCGGGCAATCGCGGCGTCTTCGGGCGTCGAGGAAGGTCCGGACTCCACAGGGCGCGATAGCGGCTAACAGCCGTCCGGCGACCCCTCCGGGGCAAGCCGAGGACCAGGGCCACAGAGACGAGTCTGCCACGGGGGTGCGCCATCGGCGCACACCGGCACGGCCATCTCCGTGCCGTAATGGCGGCGCATGCCGCCATGCCGTGGCAGGGTGAAACGCGGCAACCTCTATCGGGAGCAACATCAAATAGGCATGCGCAGGCTTCGCGCCGGCAGGGCGGCCCGCCCGAGCATGCGGGTAGATGGCTAGAGCAGTCCAGCAATGGCCTGCCCAGAGGAATGATTGCCCGCCGGGGCGACCCGGCGTACAGAATCCGGCCTACAGATCCGTTCCGCATTTTCTTGCCTTCCCCGGCCCCCGAGCGCGTATGGCGCTCGAGGGGAATAGGGAATATCGCGCATGGGGCCCGCCGATGCGCTGTGTTAACCTGATGTCACATTTCAGAGCCGACGCTCCCCCCTGGGACGGGGGTGGGTGCGCCGACCGTATCCTCCCCCGTTGCGGGGGATCGAGAGGCATCGGTGACAGACACGACGGAACCACATCTGGCGGATGCGGGCCCGGGCCAGGATCCCTGGCTGCTCGAGGTCCGCGACCTGACAAAGAATTTCGGCGGCCTGCGGGCGGTCGACCATTGTTCCTTCCGCGTCGCGCGCGGCACCATCACCGGCCTGATCGGCCCCAACGGGGCCGGAAAGACCACGGTGTTCAACCTCATCACCGGCTTCATACCCCCGGATTCCGGCCGCATCCTCCTCGATGGCCAGGACATCGGCCACCTGCGTCCCGACCAGATCTTTGCGCGCGGCCTGTGCCGCACCTTCCAGATCCCGCGCGAGCACGGCTCGATGAGCGTCCTGGAAAACCTCCTGCTGGTGCCGCCCGGGCAATCGGGCGAGCACTGGTGGAACGCATTGTTCCGGGGCGCGCGGGTGCAGGCCGAGGAATCCCGCAACCTGGAAAAGGCGCGCGAGGTCCTGGAATACCTGCAACTGACCCACGTGCGCAACGAGTACGCCGCCAACCTCTCGGGCGGCCAGAAAAAGCTCCTCGAGCTCGGCCGCATGCTGATGGCCGACCCGCGCATCATCCTGCTGGACGAGCCCGCCGCCGGGGTCAACCGGACGCTGCTGCGCACGATCTCCGACAACATCCAGTACCTGGTGCGCGAGCGCGGCATCACCTTTCTGCTGATCGAGCATGACATGAACATGGTCATGAGCCTGTGCAACCCCGTCATCGTGATGAGCGAGGGCCGCAAGCTCGCCGAGGGCGATCCCGAGACCGTGCGCAACGACAGGGCTGTGCTCGAGGCCTACCTGGGAGGGCAGTATGCCGCTGCTGAAGGTTGACTCGGTGACGGCGGGGTATGGCGACACCGAGATCCTGCGCGGGGTGTCGCTGGTCGTCGAGCCCCGCGAGGTCGTCTCCATCATCGGCCCCAACGGCGCCGGCAAGTCCACTCTGATGAAGACCATCTTCGGCCTGCTGCATGCGCGCCAGGGCTCGATCACCTTCGACGGCCACGAGATCACGCGCCTGCCGCCCTATCGCATCGTGCGCATGGGCATGTGCTACGTGCCCCAGGTCTCCAACGTCTTCACCAGCCTGACCGTCGAGGAAAACCTCGAGATGGGGGCCTTTCCGGCCGGCAAGGCCGACCAGACCGAAAGCAAGGAACGGGTCTTCGCGATGTTCCCCAAGCTGCGCCAGCGCCGCCGCCAGCTCGCCGGCAAGATGTCCGGCGGCGAACGGCAGATGGTGGCCATGGGCAGCGCGCTGATGCTCGATCCCAAGCTGCTGCTGCTCGACGAGCCCACGGCGGCGCTGTCCCCCAAGCTCGTGGATGAAATATTCGAGCGCATCGCGCGCATCAGCGAATCGGGCGTCGCCGTGCTGATGGTCGAGCAGAACGCCCGCCAGTCGCTCGGCATGGCCGACCGCGGCTATGTCCTCGCCAATGGCGAAAACCGCCACGAAGGCACGGGCCGGGAATTGCTCGACGACCCGAACGTCGGGCGTCTCTATCTCGGAGGTTGATCGGATGGCCGAATCCGCAAGAACCCTCGGGGACGATCCGTCCCTGGATGCTTCCGACGAGGCCGTCGTCCAGGCCCGGGACGGCGGCGGCATGCGCAGCAGCCGCTATGTCGGCGGCGTGCTGGCCTGCGTGCTGGCGGCCATGTGGCTGGCGGGCTGGTATTCCGGCACCAGCGCCCAGGAAATGCTGTCCCTCACCGCATGGGGCGTGATGCTGGGCGGCATCCTCGCCCTGGGCGGCATCGGCCTGACCCTGTGCTACGGCGTGCTCAAGTTCCCCAATTTCGCGCATGGCGAGTTCCTGACCCTGGGGGCCTACGTGACCTACGGGGTGGTGCTGGCCATGCCGCAGTCCGAGCCGATCTGGCTCTTTTCCTTCGGCTGGGAGCTCATCCTCGGCCTGCTGCTGGCCGCGGTCGTGACCGCCGTGGTGGCCATCGCGCTCGACCGCCTGCTGTACCGCCCGCTGCGCCGGCACATGTCGCCGCTGGTGCTGCTGGCCATGGCGTCCCTGGGCATGGAGTTCCTGCTGCGCGGCATCGTCTACCTGATCTGGGGCTCGGATTTCCACTTCTATTATTCGGGCCGCTCCAACCCGGCCCTGTACCTGCCCCTGGGGCTGCGCCTGCAGGCGGACCAGCTTTTCGTCTTTGCCCTGGCCCTGGTCCTGGTCGTGGCCCTGTACTGGATGCTGACGCACACCCGCATCGGCAAGGCGATGCGGGCGACGGCCGACAATCCCGACCTGGCGCAGGTGCGCGGAATCAATACCGAGCAGGTCATCGCGTGGACCTGGTCCATCGGGGCCGGCCTGGCGGCCATCGGCGGCGTCATGTATGGCCTGGCCTCGCAACTGCGCCCCGACATGGGATTCGTGCTGCTGCTGCCTTTGTTCGCGGCGGTCATCATGGGCGGGATCGGCAGCGCCTGGGGCGCGCTGGTGGGCTCCATCATCATCGGGGTCGCCATGCAGCTCACCTCGGCCTTCCTGAACCCGGCCTATGGCCCCGCCGTCGCTTTCGTATTGATGGTCCTGGTGCTGCTCATGCGGCCGCAGGGCCTGTTCGCCCAACGTTAGTGTCCGGGTCCCGGGCGCGTGCCCGGGGCCCGAGCACCTGGAGTCGCCGCCATGGAACCCTCGCTCGTGCTCAAGGCGTGTTTCTTGCTGGTCCCCGCCGTGCTGCTGGGATGCCTGCTGTTTTCCCGCTGGCGCTGGCTCGCGCGCCTGCCGCTCGCGATCGTCCTCGGTCTCGTGCTGGCCTTCGGCGTGGCCGCCTGGGTGCCGGGCATCATGGACTACCTGGTGTCCTTCTGCATCATGGCGACGATCTACTCCATCCTGTCGCTCGGCCTCAATGCCCAGTGGGGCTACAACGGCCACCTGAACTTCGGGATCGCCGGCTTCTTCGCCGTGGGCGCCTTCACCATGGCCCTGTTCGTCACCGCGCCGCCCTCGGGCGCCATGGCGGCCTATGCGCAGCAGTGGTTCGGCCTGGAGGCGCCCTTCCTGCTCGGGCTGGTGGCGGCCGGCGTGCTGGCGGGCGTCGCGGGCTATCTGGTGGCCCAGCCCATCCTGCACCTGCGCGAGGATTTCCTGGCGATCGCCACGCTGGGCATCGCCGAGATCATCCGCCTGATCTTCCAGAACGAGCGCTGGCTGGCGAACGGCCCGCAGCCGCTCTCGGGCATCCCGCAGCCGCTGTCCTGCGTGCTCGAGAGGCCCGCCTGCGCCTGGCTGCCGGATCCGGCGATCGAGGTCCTGTCGGTGCTGCACCAGCGCGATTACGGCTATCTCTACCTGGCGATCGTGACCATCGCCCTGGCGGTGGTCTACCTGGTGCTCGAGACCATGGTGCGCTCGCCGTGGGGGCGGGCCCTGCGCGCCGTCCGCGACGAGGAAATCTCGGCCGCCATGAACGGCAAGCCGGTCAAGTCGCTGCGGGTGCAGTCCTTCGTTCTCGGGGCCGTCGTCATCGGCGTGGCCGGGGGGCTCTACGCGCCCTACATGGTGACCATCGACTACAGCCACTTCAAGCCGCTGTTCGCGACCTTCCTGGTGTGGGTGATGCTGATGCTCGGCGGCAGCGGCAACAACAAGGGCGCCATACTGGGGGCCTTCGCGATCTGGGCCGTCTGGAGCGGCACCGGCTACGTCACGGAGGCCCTGCAGTCGGCCTTGCAGGACGTCGCCCCCGACGTGGCCTCGCGCATGTCCTTCCTGCGCTGGGCCTTCGTGGGGCTGCTGCTGGCGGCCATCGTGCTGTTCCGCCCGCAAGGCATCCTGCCCGAGAAAAAGCGCGTGTCGCGCTTCCTGAAGGACGTGCCCGAAAACGATGCGTGAGGCGCATGCTCTCCTGACGCGCACGCCCGCGCACGGGCCGACGCGGGCAGCGGGCGACGGACGGCAGCAGCGGCGACGAAAAAGGCCACGCGAGTGGCCTTTTTCGCATCCCCTGCGCGTGACCGTCATCAGGCGGCCGGGATGTCCTTGGCGGCCACCATCTTGACCGTCTGGATGTCGGTGGCCGAGTATTTCCAGATGTTGACCGGCGTGATGACGTCGCCGTTCTTGTCGAAGTCGCAGGGCCCCGCGACCCCGTTGTAGTTGATTTTCTTGCCCTCCTTGAGCGCCTTGAGCATGGCGGTCACGCGGCCCGGGTCGCCGCCGTCGATCATCTCGCCGGGCCCGTTGGACACCTCGCGCAACTGGTCGCGCAGCCGCGTGCCGGTGATCTTGGAGGCGTCCGTCTCGCCCTTGGCGACGACGGCCGCCATGGCCAGGCCCGCCACCAGGCCGGCATCGTACGAGCAGGTGGTGAAGGGCGGGAAGTGGTCGTACTTGAAGTCCGCCTGGAAGTTCTTGGCGAAATCCTTGTAGGACTGCGTGCTGGTGTCCTCGCCGGGCGCCGTCCCGTACTGGCCTTCCATGTCCTTGGCGCCGACCTCCTTGATGAGGTCGATGCTGGCGTTGCCGTCCGCGAACTGCCACCGCGTGAAGTTGAAGGTGTCGCGCGATTCCTTGCAGATGGCGATGGTGTGCGCGGGGTAGCTCAGGATGAGGAGCAGGTCGGGCTTGTCCTTGAGGGCCTGCGACAGCATGGACTTGTAGGTGGGCTGGACCTCCTCGGGGTGCGGGACCTGGGCGAGGACCTTGCCGCCGCGATGCTCGAAGGCCGCCGCGAAGGCGTTGGACAGGCCCTGGCCGTACGGGTTGTTGATGTAGATGGTGGAGACTTTCTGGAACTTGTAGGCCGGATCGATTTCCCCGTTGACGAACTGGGCGGCCACCACGCCCTGCATGGCGTCGGAGGCCGAGGTGCGGAACAGCAGGTCGGCCTTGGCGTCGGCCGGCAGGACGCTGACCAGCGGCGAGGTGGTGCCGTTGCCGATCTGCAGGACGCCGGACGGAATCGTGACCGAGGTCGCCACCGCCACGGTCACCCCGCTGGACCAGCCGCAGATGACGACGGGGGTGTGCTGGGTGTCGATCATCTGGCGCGCGGCCTGGACGCCGGTGGTGGGCAGGGTCGCGCTGTCGACCGTGACGTGCTTGGCGATGATGGGCCCGCCGAAGACCTCCTTGGCCGCCGCGTTGATGTGATTGATGGCGAGCTGGACGGCGTCGCGGTAGTAGGGGCCGAACTCGGCGGCCGATCCGGTCATGGTCGCGACCTGGCCCAGGTTGATGGCGGGCGGCGCGCCCGCCGCCAGGGCTTGCCGCCAGGGCAGGGCGCCGGTCAGCGCCAGGGTGCCGCCGGCGGCGCCCAGCGAGAGCAGGAACTCGCGGCGGGAGTGGGAGGAATGGAATTGATCCGACATGAGGGAACTCCTTTGGTTGGCTGGCGAATAGACAGGCAAACGCAAAAAAGGCTCGGATGCTTTCGAGTCTGGCGCAAAGGTGGCGCCACTGTGCCGTCCCGGAACGGGATGTATTTCATTACATCCACTCACCCCACCCCTGTCAATCGGTGATTCTTTCCCTTGCATCCTGAAATCTGGCCGCCCGAACCCCCGTTTTCCGGCTCCGGCGAGCGGCTTCCTGTTCACAAAGGACTTTCACTTGGCTCCGCAATGCATTGATTTTCCAGCGTTTTATGTGCGGATATTTTGCCGGGAATGAATGTAAGTGCTTGTTGTCATTGAATAAATTTCAATTTAGACCTTGACCGGCGCCATATCCATGCCGTAGAGTGGGGAAAAGTAGGTTGAAGTGCAAAAAAGTGGGAGGAATTCCTGATGTTTCAAGGGAGCAGCGCGCTCACGCTGGATGCCAAGGGGCGGATGTCGATTCCGGCCCGGCATCGTGACGTGCTGCTGTCGACGGAACAAGGGCGCCTCACCATCACCCGCCACCCCGACGGCTGCCTGATGATCTATCCGCGCACCGCCTGGGAAGCCAAGCGCGAGCAGATCGCCGCCTTGCCCATGAATGCGCGCGCACTGCAGCGGCTGCTGCTGGGCAGCGCGCAGGACGTCGAGCTCGACGGCGCCGGCCGCATCCTCATCGCTCCCGAGCTGCGCGCCGCGGCGCACATGACGCGCGAGGTCATGCTCCTGGGCATCGGCACGCATTTCGAGCTGTGGGACAGCGCCGAATGGGCGCGCCGCGACAGCGAAGACATCGAAAACATCGATCCAGCGGTTCTGGAAAAGTTCACTTTCTGAGCCCGCCATGGAGTTTTCACATCGAACCGTTCTGCTTGAACCGGCCATCGACGCGTTGCTGAATCCGGCGTTCGGACGCAAGGCGCGGGACGCCGGCCCGGCTTCGGCATCGGATGCGGACGTGGAGGAGGCCAGGGCCCGGCTGGCGGGGACGTACGTGGACGGCACCTTCGGCCGGGGCGGACATAGCCGGCTGCTGCTGCGCCGGCTCGCGCCCGAGGCGCGCCTGATCGTGTTCGACAAGGATCCGCAGGCCATCGAGGCCGCCCGGGCGCTGGGCGCGGGCGATGCCCGGGTGCACGTGATCCATGACGGCTTCGCCTCCATGCCCGAGCGCCTGGCGGCGCTGGGCATCGACGGCGTCGACGGCGTCCTGCTGGACCTGGGGGTGTCGTCGCCGCAGATCGACGATCCGGAACGGGGATTTTCATTCATGCGCGAGGGCCCCCTGGACATGCGCATGGACACGAGCCGTGGCCTCACCGCCGCGCAATGGCTGGCCCAGGCCAGCCAGGAAGAATTGAAGGAGGTCATTGCTGACTATGGCGAAGAACGGTTTGCTTTCCAGATTGCAAAGGCGATTGTTGCGGGCCGCGAATCCCGGCCGTTGCGCACCACGCGCGAGCTTGCCGAGCTCGTCGCCGGTGTCGTCCGCACGCGCGAAAAAGGTCAACATCCGGCCACAAGGACCTTTCAAGCTATACGGATTCACCTCAATCAAGAGCTCGAGGAGCTCGCGCACGCCCTCCCGGCAATTCTAGGCCTCCTGAAACCCGGCGGACGGCTGGCGGTGATCAGCTTCCACTCCCTCGAGGACCGCATGGTCAAGCAGTGCCTGGCGGCGGCGGCGCGGCCCGGCCAGGCGCAGGCGCGCCTTCCGATCGCCGAGCGCGACATGCCCCGGCCCTACGTCGTCCTGCTGGGGCGCGTGCTGCCCGATGAGGCCGAGATCCGCGAAAACGCGCGCGCGCGTTCGGCGGTGCTGCGCGTCGCGCAGCGCACCGGCGAATGCCTGACGCCGGCGGCGGCGCGCGCGTTCGCGCCCGCGCGCCGGCGCGTCGCCGATGCGCGCAAGGCGCGGGGAGGGCGCTGACATGGTGCGGCTCGTCGTGGTGTTCGCGGTCCTGCTGATGATTTCCGCCCTGTCGCTGGTGACGGCGCGGTTCCAGTCGCGCGAGCTCTTCGTCGCCTCCGAGCGCCTCGCCTCGCGCGCGCACGAGCTCGACACGGAATGGCGGCGCCTGCAGCTCGAGCGCGCCGAGCTCGCCCGCAACGTGCGCATCGACCAGGTGGCGCGCAACGAGCTGGGGCTGGTGCCGACCACCCCCGACCGCACGATCTACCTGAGGCCCGACGAGGCGCGCGCCTCGCGGGCGGGCCCCGCGGCGGGAGGGAGGCCTTGAAGCGCTTCGGATTCCACGAAAGCCCCGTGCTCGCGGGGCGTCGCAATTTCTGGCGCGCCCGCCTGGTGCTCATCATGCTGCTGCTGGGGTTCGCCGCCCTGGTCGCCAAGGCGCTGTACCTCCAGATCCTGTCCAACGAGTTCCTGCAGCGGCAGGGCGAGCGCCGCTACGAGCGTACGCTGGTGCTGCCGGCCACGCGCGGCAAGATCTTCGACCGCAGCGGCTCGGTGGTGCTGGCCTCCAGCGTCCCGGTCAAGGCGATCTGGGCGATCCCCGAGGATTTCCACCGGGCCGACGACGCGCAGGTCCGCGAGCTCGCCCGGCTGCTGGACATGGATCCGGCCGACATCCGGCAGCGCACCCGCGACGAGGAAAAGAACTTCGTCTACATCAAGCGGCAGGTGCCCGTGGACGTGGCCGAGGAAATCCGCGCGCTCAAGATCCCGGGCATCCAGCAGTTGACCGAGACCCGCCGCTACTATCCCGAGGGGGAAGTGGCGGCGCACGTGGTCGGCTTCACCAACATCGAGGATCGCGGCATCGAGGGGATCGAGCTGGCCTTCGACGACCTGCTCTCGGGGCAGCCGGGCTCGCGCCGGGTGATCAAGGACCGCCTGGGACGGGTGGTCGAGGACGTGCAGGCCGTGGTGCCGCCGGTCGATGGGCAGAACCTGCGCCTGTCGATCGATTCGGGCATCCAGTTCGACACCTATGCGGCCCTCAAGACGGCCCTGAAAGAGCACCAGGCGCGCGCCGGGGCGGCCGTGGTGCTGGATGCGACGACCGGCGAGATCCTGGCCATGGTCAACCTGCCGACCTACGATCCGAACGACAACGCCCAGCGCGCCGGCCTGGCGCTGCGCAACCGGGTGATGACCGACACCTTCGAGCCGGGATCGATCATGAAGCCCTTCACGGCCGCGCTGGCCCTGGACGAGAACAAGATCGACCTCAAGACCCGCTTCGATACCGGCGACGGGCGCTACCGCTACCAGGGCGCGCTGATCTCCGACGTGGGGCACTACGGGGTGCTCGACGTGGCGGGCATCATCCGGCATTCCAGCAACGTCGGGATGACGATGATCTCCGAGCGGATGTCCTCGCAGGCGATGTGGACCAAGTTTTCCGAACTGGGCTTCGGGCGCGTGCCGCAGACCCATTTCCCCGGGATGGCCTCGGGCCGGCTGCGGCCCTGGCAGCGCTGGCGTCCGATCGAGAGGGCGACGATGGCGTACGGCTACGGCCTGTCGGTGTCGCTGATCCAGGTGGCCCATGCCTACACGGCGTTCGCGCGCCAGGGCGACATGGTGTCGCTGTCCCTGCTGCGCCGCGAGGGCAAGCCCGCCAGCATCCAGGTGTATTCCCCGCGCGTGGCCGGGCTGATGCGCTCGATGCTCGAGGCGGCGGCGGGGCCCGACGGCGCCAAGCGCGCGCAGGTCCAGGGCTATCGCGTCGCCGGCAAGAGCGGCACCGCGCGCAAGATCGTCAACGGGCAGTACAGCAAGACCAAGTACCGCAGCTCCTTCGTCGGCTTCGCGCCCGTCTCGAATCCTCGCGTCGTCGTCGCGGTCTCGATCGACGAGCCGGGCGCGGGAGGCTATTATGGCGGCCGCGTGGCCGCGCCCGTTTTCTCGGACATTGTGTCCAGCACCCTGCGCCGCCTGGGCGTACAGCCCGATGCGCCCGTCGACGCCCTGGTCGCCGTCGCCGGGCGGGAGGCGCCCTCTCGATGAATATGATCGACATTCTTTCCTGGCTCGACGAACGGGTGGACCGCAAGGCGCACCTGTGCCTGGACTCGCGCCAGGTCCATCCGGGCGATGTCTTCTTCGCCTGCCCCGGCATCTCGGCCGACGGCCGCCAGTACGTCGCGCAGGCCGTGGCGGCCGGCGCGGCGGCGGTGGTCGCCGCGGCGGGCGGCCCCCCCTTGCCGCAAGTCCCGGTCCCGGTGCTGGAGGTCGAGGGCCTGCCGGGGCTGCTGGGCGAGATCGCCCATCATTGGTACGGGCGGCCGTCGGACGCCCTGACGGTGATCGCGGTGACCGGCACCAACGGCAAGACCTCCGCCGTGCAGTGGATCGCGGCCGCCATGAATTCCGAGGGCAGGCCCTGCGGCACGGTGGGCACCCTGGGGGTGACGCTGGCCGACGGCAGCAACCTGGGCGGGGTCCTGACCACGCCCGACGTCCTGACCATGCATCGCAGCCTGGCGGCCATCGCCGCGGCGGGCTGCGAGGCCGCGGCGATCGAGGCGTCGTCGATCGGCATCGAGCAGGGGCGGCTGGCCGGCGTGCGCATCCAGATCGCGGGCTTCACCAACCTGACGCGCGACCATCTCGACTATCACGGCACGCTGGAGCGCTACAAGGCGGCGAAGTTCGCGCTGTTCGGCCAGGCCGGGCTGCGCAGCGCGGTGATCAATGCCGACGACCCGGCCGGCGCCGAGCTGCTGTCGATGGCGGGCGGCATCACGCGGATCGGCTACGCCATCAGGCGCGGGACCGGCGCGCAGTTCCGCGCCGAGGACATCCAGGACGGCGCCGAGGGCCTCGTCTTCAACCTGGTGTCGCCGCAGGGCAGCGCCCAGATATTCACACACCTGGTGGGCCGGCACAATATCTCCAACCTGCTGCTGGTGGCGGGGGTGCTGCGCGAGCTGGGCTGGGGCCTCGGGCGGATCGCGCGGGCGCTGGCCGTCCTGCGGCCGGTCAATGGCCGCCTGCAGGTGGTCGAGGCGCTGGGCGGCGCGAGCAATGCCCGGCCCCAGGCCCTGGTGGTCGTCGATTACGCGCATACGCCGGACGCGCTGGAGCGCGCCCTGCTCGCCCTGCGCCCGGCCGCGCAATCCCGCGGCGGCCGCCTGGTCTGCGTGTTCGGATGCGGCGGCGACCGCGACGCGGGCAAGCGTCCCCTCATGGGCGCGGTGGCGGCCCGGCTGGCCGACGAGGTGCTGCTCACGACCGACAATCCGCGCAGCGAGGATCCGCGCGCCATCGTCGAGCAGATCGCGGCCGGCATGCCGGGGACCGCGCGCATCGAGCTGGATCGGGCGCAGGCCATCCTGGCGGCGATCTGGCACGCGGACGAAAAGGACGTGGTGCTGCTGGCGGGCAAGGGGCACGAGACCTACCAGGAGGCCGATCACGTGCGCAGTCCCTTCGACGACCGGCAATGGGCGGGCTTTGCGCTGACCTGGCAGCGCGCCCAGGGCCTGTCGACGGATACGCGCAGCATCCGGCACGGCGAGCTGTTCCTCGCCCTCGCCGGCGAGCGCTACGATGGGCACGATTACCTCGAGGCGGCGCGCGCCGCGGGCGCGGCCGCCGCCATCGTCGCGCAGCCGGCCGCCGGCGTGGACCTGCCGCAATTCGTGCTGGGCGACACGCGCGCGGCCTTGCGGCGCATCGCCACGGTGTGGCGCGGGCTGTTCGCCTGCCCGGTGATCGCGGTCACCGGCAGCAACGGCAAGACCACCACCAAAGAGATGATCGCCGCCATCCTCGCGGCCTGGCTGGGCGAGGATGGGCGCCTGGCGACGCGTGGCAACTTCAACAACGACATCGGCCTGCCGCTGACGGTGCTGCGCATGCGCGCCGGGCACCGCGCGGCGGTGTTCGAGCTGGGCATGAACCATCCGGGCGAGATCGCGGTGCTGTCGCGCATCGCCCAGCCGACCATCGCGCTGGTGAACAACGCCCAGCGCGAGCACCAGGAATTCATGTGCAGCGTCGAGGCGGTGGCCCGTGAAAACGGCGCGGTCATCGGCGCCCTGCCGGCGGGCGGCGTGGCCGTGTTCCCCGGCGACGACGAATACACGGGCCTGTGGGCCGGGATCGCGGGGGAACGGCGCGCGCTGCGCTTCGGCTTCGACGCCGCCTTCGACGTGCGCGCCGAGCAGATCCGCGCGGACCTGGCGCGCACCGAGTTCCGCCTGTGCATGGGGGCCGATACGGTGCCCGTCGTCCTGCACGCCCCGGGACGCCACAACCTGCGCAACGCCCTGGCGGCGGCCGCGTGCGCCCGGGCCGCCGGCGCGCCGCCGGCGGCGATCGCCGAGGGTCTGGCGGCCTTCCGCCCCGTGGGCGGGCGCATGCAGCCGCTGGCCATGGCCGACGGCTTCCAGCTCATCGACGACAGCTACAACGCCAATCCGGATTCGGTGCGGGCCGCGATCGACGTGCTCGCCGGGCTCGACGGACGCCGCATCCTGGTGCTGGGCGACATGGCCGAGGTCGGCGACCAGGGGCCGGCCATGCATGCCGAGGTGGGCGCCTACGCGGCCCAATCGGGAATCGATCACCTCCTGACGCTGGGCGAGGCCTCGCGCCATGCGGCGGCGGCCTTCGGCCGGCAGGCCGAGGCCTTCGATGCGCTGGACGCGCTGCTGCAGCGCCTGCTGGCCCTGCGGCCCGGCCACGTGCTGGTCAAGGGCTCGCGCAGCATGCGAATGGAGCGCGTGGTGCAGGCCCTGCGCGGCGATGCCGCGGGCAAGGAGGGTGGTCATGCTGCTTGAGCTGGCTCGCTGGCTGTCGGATGAACATTTCCGCGCGTTCGGGGTGGTGGAATACATCACCTTCCGCGCGCTGCTGGCCTGCGCGACGGCGCTGGCGATTGGCCTGCTGGCGGGGCCCTGGCTGATCCGCAGGCTCACCGCCCTCAAGATCGGGCAGGCGGTGCGCAGCTACGGGCCGCAGTCCCACCTGCAGAAGAACGGGACGCCGACCATGGGCGGCGCGCTCATCCTGATCGCCATCGGGGTCAGCACGCTGCTGTGGGCCGACTGGACCAACCGCTTCGTCTGGGTGGTGCTGCTGGTGACGTTCGGCTTCGGCTGGATCGGCTGGGCCGACGACTATCGCAAGGTCGTCAACCACGATCCCGAGGGCATGCCGGCGCGCCAGAAATTCTTCTGGCAGGCGCTGATCGGGCTGGTGGCCGCGGTCTATCTGAGCTTTGCCGTGTCGGCGCCGGCCAACACGGCCCTGTGGCCGCTGTTCCGCGACTGGGTGCTGAGCGGATTCTCCATGCCGCTGCCCGCGCGGGCCGACCTGATCGTGCCGTTCTTCAAGACCATCAGCTATCCCCTGGGCGTGTTCGGCTTCGTGATCCTGTCCTGGCTGGTGATCGTCGGCTCCAGCAACGCGGTGAACCTCACCGACGGGCTCGACGGCCTGGCCATCATGCCCACGGTCATGATCGGCAGCGCGCTCGGGATCTTCGCCTACGTGGTGGGCCGCGTCGACTATTCCAAATACCTGCTGTTCCCCTACATTCCGGGCGCCTCCGAGCTGATGGTGATCTGCGCGGCGATCGCCGGGGCCGGGCTCGCCTTCCTCTGGTTCAACACCTATCCCGCCCAGGTGTTCATGGGCGACGTGGGCGCGCTGGCCCTGGGCGGCGCGCTGGGCGCGATCGCCGTGGTCGTGCGCCAGGAGATCGTGCTGTTCATCATGGGCGGCGTGTTCGTGGTCGAGACCCTGTCGGTGATGCTGCAGGTGTCCTGGTTCAAGTACACCAAGAGGCGCTACGGCGAAGGCCGGCGGATATTCCGCATGGCGCCCCTGCACCATCATTTCGAGGTCGGCGGCTGGAAGGAGACCCAGGTGGTGGTGCGGTTCTGGATCATCACCATGATGCTGGTGCTGATCGGCCTTGCGAGCCTGAAGCTGCGATGAAGACCTATGCCTTCCCCTCCGTCCGGACCGACGGCCTGACCCTCATCCTGGGCCTGGGCGAGACGGGCCTGGCCGCCGCGCTCTGGTGCGCCGCGCACGGCGCGCGCCTGCGCGTGCTCGACACGCGCGAGCAGCCGGGCGGCCTGGAGGGCCTGCGCGGGCACGCCGAGGGGGCGGACGTGCGCCTGGGCGCCGGGGCCCTGGTGCCCGAGGCCCTCGAGGACGTCCACACCCTGGTCCTCAGCCCGGGCCTGAATCCCCATCGCGAGCCGGTGGCCGGGCTGCTGGCGGCGGCGCGCGCGCGCGGCGTCGAGGTCCTGGGCGAGATCGAGCTGTTCGCCCGCGCCCTGGCGGACCTGCGCGCGCAGGGCTACGCTCCGGCCGTCGCGGCGGTGACCGGCACCAACGGCAAGACCACGGTCACGGCGCTGCTCCGCGGCCTCGCGCAGGCCGCCGGCCGCAAGGCCCGGGCGGCGGGCAACATCGGCCCCTCGGCGCTCGCGAGCCTGCGGCAGGCGCTGGACGAGGACGACCTGCCCGAGGTCTGGGCGCTCGAACTCTCGAGCTTCCAGCTCGAGACCACGACCTCGCTGTCCCTGGACGCGGCGGCGGTGCTGAACGTGACCCAGGACCACCTGGATTGGCATGGCTCCATGGAGGCCTATGCGCAGGCCAAGGCGCGCATCCTCGCCATGGCCCGCGTCGCGGTCGTCAACCGCGACGATCCGCGGGTGAGCGCCATGGTGCCCGCCCTGGACGAGGCGCGCGTGCGCAGCTTCGGCGCGGATGCGCCGCGGCTCGCGGGCGACCTGGGCATCGAGGTGCGCGACGGCATGGCCTGGCTGGCCCGCGCGCAGGACGGCGAGCCCGATGAGCGCCCCGCGGCCCCGCGCCGCGGCCGGGCGCCCGAGGCGCCGCCGCGCCGCCGCGCGGGGCCCTGCGCGCCGCTGATGCCCGTCGAGGCCTTGCGGATCCGCGGGCTGCACAATGCCCTGAACGGCCTGGCGGCCCTGGCGCTGGGCCATGAGATCGGCCTGGGCTGGGCGCCCATGCTGCACGCCTTGCGCGCCTACCAGGGCGAGGCGCATCGCACCGAGCTCGTCCGGCGGATCGCGGACGTGGACTTCATCGACGACAGCAAGGGCACCAACGTGGGCGCCACGCTGGCCGCGCTCCGCGGCCTGGGCCAGCCCGTGGTGCTGATCGCCGGCGGCCTGGGCAAGGAGCAGGATTTCTCGCCCCTGGCGCCCGCCGTCCGCGAGCACGCCCGCGCCGTCATGCTGATCGGCCAGGACGGCCCGGCGATCGGCGAGGCCCTGGCGCAGTGCGGCGTGCCGCTGGTGCCCTGCGAGACCCTGGAGCAGGCCGTGGCCCGCGGGATGGAGCATGCCCGTCCGGGCGACGCTGTCCTGCTCTCGCCCGCCTGCGCCAGCATGGACATGTTCCGCAACTACGCCCATCGCGGCGCCTGCTTCGTCGAGGCGGTGCGCGAGCTGGCGGCCGATCGCGGGGAGGTGGCATGAGCGTGTTCGGCGAACTGAGCGCGGGGGTCAATGCCGTGCGTCCCGGCCGCACCACGATGCCCAGCGTGGACATGGGGCTGATCATCGCGACCAGCACGCTGGTGCTGTTCGGGCTGCTGATGGTGTATTCGGCCTCGATCGCCCTGGCCGACGGGCCGCGCTACGAAAGCTACGGCCGCTTCTATTTCGTCGGGCGCCACGCGGTGTTCATCATCGTGGGCGTGCTGGCCGGCCTGTTCGCCGCCAGCATTCCCATGCGCGTCTGGCAAAAGATGGCCGTGCCGCTGTTCCTGTTCGCCCTGGCGATGCTGGTGGTGGTCCTGATCCCGGGCGTGGGGCGCGAGGTGAACGGCGCCCGGCGCTGGCTGCCCCTGGGACCGATCAATTTCCAGCCCTCGGAATGGATGAAGGTGGCCGTGCTGCTGTATGCCGCGGACTACGTCGTGCGCAAGCAGGCGCACATGCAGAATTTCTGGCGCGGCTTCATGCCGATGGCCTGCGCGCTGGCGGTCGTGGGCATCCTGCTGCTGATGGAGCCGGACCTGGGCGCCTTCATCGTGATCGTGTCCATCGCGGTCGGCATCCTGTTCATCGGCGGCATCAACGTCAAGCTGTTTTCCACTTTGCTGCTCATCATGGTGGGGAGCTTCTTCGCGCTGATCTGGGCCTCGCCCTGGCGCCGCGAGCGCCTGTTCGTCTACCTGGACCCCTGGAATCCCGACAACGCCTACGGCAGCGCCTACCAGCTCTCGCATTCGCTGATTGCGCTGGGGCGGGGCGAGTGGTTCGGCGTGGGGCTGGGCGCCAGCATCGAAAAGCTGCACTACCTGCCCGAGGCGCATACGGACTTCATCGTCGCCGTGGTGGGCGAGGAGCTCGGCTTCGTGGGGGTGTGCTGCCTGATCGCCGTCTTCGTCTACGTCGTGATGCGCGGCTTCGACATCGCGCGCCAGGCCATCGCGATGGAACGCATATTCGAGGGCCTCGTCGCCCAGGGCGTGGCCCTGTGGTTCGGCGTGCAGGCCTTCATCAACATCGGCGTCTGCCTGGGGCTGCTGCCCACCAAGGGCCTGACGCTGCCGCTGGTGAGCTACGGCGGCTCGGGGATCGTGATGAACGTCATGGCCGTGGCGATGCTGCTGCGCGTGGACTACGAGACGCGCTGCATGATGCGGGGGCGCCGCACATGAAGACGCGCACGATCCTGATCATGGCCGGCGGCACGGGAGGGCACATCATGCCGGGCCTGGCCGTGGGCGCCGAGCTGCGCGCGCGCGGCTGGCGCGTGCTGTGGCTGGGCGATCCGGGGCGGATGGAAGGCCGGCTCGTGCCGGCGCAGGGCTACGAGATGCTGGCGCTGCGTTTCGGCGGCGTGCGCGGCAAGGGGGCCGGCGCGCTGCTCCGGCTGCCGTTCAGCCTGACGGCGGCCTGCTGGCGCGTGCGCGGCCTGCTGCGGAAACATCGCCCCGACGTGGTGCTGGGCATGGGAGGATATGTCGCCTTTCCGGGAGGGCTCATGGCGCGGCTGATGGGCATCCCGCTGGTGGTGCACGAGCAGAACGCGGTGGCCGGGACGGCCAACCGCTGGCTGGCGCGCCTGGCGACGCGCGTGCTGACGGGCTTTCCGGGCGCCCTGCCCGACGCCCTGATGGTCGGCAATCCCGTGCGCGGGGCCCTGCTCGAGGTCGAGCCCGTCGCCAGCCGCTATGCCGCGCGCGAGGGCGCGCTGCGGCTGCTGGTGCTGGGCGGCAGCCTGGGCGCCGCGCCGCTCAACCAGCTCGTGCCCGAGGCCGTCGCGCGCCTGCCGGTGCCGCGGCGCCCGCGGGTGCGCCACCAGGCGGGCGAGCGCCACGCCGAGGCGGTGCGCGCGCGCTATGAGGCCCTGGGCGTGCCCGCCGAGACCACCGCCTTCATCGAGGACATGGCGCAGGCGCTGGCCGACGCCGACCTGGTGATCTGCCGGGCCGGCGCGATGACGGTGGCCGAGGTGGCGGCGGTGGGCGTGGCCGCGCTGTTCATCCCGCTGCCCCACGCCATCGACGATCACCAGACGGCCAACGCCCGCTATCTGTCGGAATGCGGGGGAGGCTGGACGATGCCGCAAGCCGGGCTCGAGGCCGAGACGCTGGCGGCGTGGCTCGAGGCCCGCAGCCGCGACGAGCTCGCGGCCGTCGCCCGGCACGCCCGCGAGCACGCCAGCCTGAACGCCGCGCAACTGATTGCCGACGCCTGCGTGAACACGGTCGAGGAGACGGCATGAAGCACCGCATACAGAGCATCCATTTCGTGGGGATCGGCGGATCGGGGATGAGCGGCATCGCCGAGGTCCTGCTGAACCTGGGCTACGCCATCAGCGGCTCGGACATCCAGGAGACCGCGGTGACCCGGCGCCTGGCGGCGCTGGGCGCGCGCATCATGATCGGCCACGCGGCGGAAAACATCGACGGCGCCGGCGCCATCGTGACCTCCACGGCGATCGGCGCCGACAACCCCGAGGTCCTGGCGGCGCGCGCGGCCCACGTGCCCGTCGTGCCGCGCGCCCTCATGCTCACCGAGCTGATGCGCCTCAAGCGCGGCATCGCGGTGGCCGGCACCCACGGCAAGACCACGACCACCAGCCTGGTGGCCAGCGTCCTGGCGGCGGGCGGCCTGGATCCGACCTTCGTCATCGGCGGCCGCCTGAACGCGGCCGGCGCCAACGCCCGCCTGGGGCAGGGCGAGTACATCGTGGTCGAGGCCGACGAGTCCGACGCCTCGTTCCTGAACCTGCTGCCGGTGATGGCGATCATCACCAACATCGACGTGGACCACATGGACACGTACGGGCACGACGTCACGCGGCTCAAGAGCGCCTTCGTCGAGTTCACCCAGCGGCTCCCGTTCTATGGCAGCGCCGTCCTCTGCCTGGACGATCCGAACGTGCGCGAGATCATCCCCTTCGTGTCGCGGCCCATCACGACCTACGGCATCGAGGCGCCCGCCCAGGTGCGCGCCGAGGACGTGCGCGCCGATGGCGTGTCCATGCGCTTCAGGGTCAGGCGCCAGGGCGCGGGCGGCGAGCTCGCGCCGATGTCCGTGCGGCTGAACCTGCCGGGCCGGCACAATGTGCTCAACGCCCTGGCGACGATCGCCGTGGCCACCGAGCTGGGGGTGCCCGACGCCGTCGTCGTGGACGCGCTCGCCAATTTCCGGGGCGTGGGGCGGCGCTTCACCCAGGTGGGCGACTTCCCGGTGCGGGCGGCCCACGGGGGCGGCGTCTACACGGTGATCGACGACTACGGGCACCATCCCGTCGAGATGGCCGCCACCCTGGCGGCCGCGCGCGGCGCCTGGCCCGACCGCCGCGTGGTGCTGGCCTTCCAGCCCCACCGCTACACCCGCACGCGGGATTGCTTCGAGGATTTCGTCAAGGTCCTGAGCTCGGCCGACGCCTTGCTGCTGACCGAGGTGTACCCGGCCGGCGAGCCGCCGCTGATCGCCGCGGACGGCCGCGCGCTGGCCCGGGCGGTGCGCGTCGCGGGCCGGATCGAGCCGGTGTTCGTCGAGCAGGTGGGCGAACTGGCGGAAGCCATCCGCGATTTCGCGCGGGCCGGCGACGTGGTCATCATCATGGGCGCGGGCTCGATCAGCCGCGTTCCGGGGCAATTGGGAGACGCGGCATGAGCGATTCTTTCGGCCGGGTCGGCGTCCTCTACGGCGGCATCTCCGCCGAGCGCGAGGTCTCGCTGCTCTCGGGGACCGGGGTGTGCGAGGCCTTGCGCGCCGAGGGGGTCGACGCCCACCTGTTCGATACCGGCAAGCAGGATCTCACGGCCCTGGCGGCGGCGGGCTTCGACCGGGTGTTCATCGCGCTGCACGGCTGCTACGGCGAGGACGGCACGGTGCAGGGCGCGCTGGAGCTCCTGGGCCTGCCGTACACCGGCAGCGGGCCCACGGCCTCGGGCGTCGCCATGGACAAGATCATGACCAAGCGGCTGTGGCTGCATCACGGGCTGCCCACGCCGGGGTTCGAGACGCTGTCGGAGGCGCCCGATCCGGCGGCCCTCGCGGAGGCGCTCGGGCTGCCGCTGATCATGAAGCCGCCGCTCGAGGGCTCGACGGTCGGGGTGAGCCGGGTCGACGAGGCCGGCCAGGTCCGGCGCGCGTACGACGAGGCGCGCCGCTTCGGCGACGTGGTGCTGGCCGAGCGCTACATCCGCGGCCGCGAGCTGACCGTGCCCATCCTCGGGTCGGGGGCCGCGGCGCGCGCCCTGCCCATCATCGAGATCATCGCGCCGGGGGGCAACTACGACTACGAGCACAAGTATTTCTCGGACGAGACCCGCTACGTGTGCCCGGCCGAGCTGGACGAGGCGCTCGCGCGGCGCATCCAGGACATCTCGGTGCGGGCCTACCGGGTCCTGGGCTGCGAGGGATGGGGCCGGGCGGACCTGATGCTGGACGCGGCGGGCGAGCCCTGGCTGCTCGAGATGAACACCTCGCCCGGCATGACCGGCCATTCCCTGGTGCCGATGGGCGCCAAGGCGGCCGGCATCAGCTACGGCCGCCTGTGCGTGGAAATCCTGGCCTCGGCGCGCTGCAAGCTGCGCCGCCCGGCCGCGACCTGAGCGGAGGACCGTGGACGTGTTCGCCGATGCCCGCCTGACCAATCTCATCGCCAATGCGCTGGCGCTGCTCGCCGTGCTGGCGATGCTGGCCGGCGCGCTGGCCTGGGCGGTGCGCCGGCCGTACTTCGCGATCGCCCGCATCGAGATCGCGCCGATGGCGGCATCCGGGCTCCAGTACGTCACGCCCCTGAGCCTGCGCACGGCGCTGGCCGGGCAGGTGAACGGGAATTTCTTCCTGCTGGATCTCGACGACGTGCGCAGCAAGATCGAGGCGACGCCCTGGGTGCGGCACGCGAGCGTCCAGCGGGTCTGGCCGGACGTGCTGCGCGTGCGCATCGAGGAGCAGCAGCCGCTGGCGTTCTGGAACGAGAACCAGATGATCAACACCTGGGGAGAGGCCTTCACGGCGAACCAGGGCGAGCTGCCCGACGACTTGCGGCTGCCGCAGCTCAATGGCCCCGCGAGCTCCGAGCGGCTGGTGGTGCAGCGCTATGCCGAGATCGCGCGCTGGTTCGCGCCCCTGGACCTGCGGGTGCGCGAAGCCACCCTCAGCCCGCGCTATGCCTGGGAGGTCCAGCTCTCGGACGGCGTGCGCCTGCGCCTGGGACGCGATCCGGCGGCCGACGCCACCGACCCGCACGGGCGCTCGGGCGCGCTGCCGTTCGCCGCGCGCATCGAACGATTCGTGCAGGCCTGGCCGGCCCTGTCCCGGCGGCTGGCCGGGCGCGCGATCGCCAGCGCCGACCTGCGCTATCCCAATGGCTTCGCCATCACGCTGGCCCCTGAAACCCAAGCCTCTCCGAGACCTCGAAAGCCATGACCCGTGACATCAAAGACCTGATCGTTGCACTCGATATCGGCACCAGCAAGGTGGCCGCCGTCGTCGCCGAGATCCTGCCCGACGGCGGATTCGAGGTGCTGGGCCTGGGCCAGCATGAATCCGAGGGCATGCGCAAGGGCGTGGTGGTCAACATCGAGTCCACCGTCAACTCCATCCAGCGCGCGCTGGAGGAGGCCGAGCTGATGGCCGACTGCAAGATCCGCGAGGTGTTCACCGGGATCGCCGGCAGCCACATCACGAGCTTCAATTCCAGCGGCATGGTCGCGGTCAAGGACAAGGAGGTGACCGCCACCGACGTGGCGCGGGTCATAGAGACCGCCAAGGCGGTGAACATCCCGACCGACCAGCAGGTGCTGCACGTCCTGACGCAGGAATTCATCGTCGACGGGCAGGAGGACATCCGCGAGCCCATCGGCATGAGCGGCATGCGCCTCGAGGTGCGGGTGCACATCGTCACCGGCGCGGTCAGCGCGGCGCAGAACATCGTCAAGTGCGTGCGCCGCTGCGGCCTCGAGGTGCAGGACCTGATCCTGCAGCCCCTGGCCTCCAGCCTGTCGTGCCTGACGGTCGACGAAAAAGAGCTCGGCGTGGTGCTGGTGGACATCGGCGGCGGGACGACCGACATCGCCATCTACACCGGCGGCGCGATCCGCCACACCTCGGTGATCCCGATCGCCGGCGACCAGGTGACCAGCGACATCGCGGCCATGCTGCGCACGCCCACGCCCGACGCCGAGGAGATCAAGCTGCGCCACGGCATCGCCAAGCAGGTGCTGGCCCATGCCGACGAAATGATCGAGGTGCCGGGCCTGGGCGACCGGCCGAACCGCAGCGTCAAGCGCCAGGCCCTGGGGGCGGTGATCGAGCCGCGCATGGAGGAATTGTTCGGCTTCGTGCAGCAGGTGGTGCGCGAGTCCGGCTACGAGGAGCTGCTGTCCTCGGGCGTGGTGCTCACCGGCGGGACCGCGCTCATGCCCGGCATGGTCGAGCTGGCCGAGGACGTGTTCCTCAAGCCGGTGCGCGTCGCCGTGCCGATGTACGACGGCAGCCTGTCCGACGTGATGCGCAATCCGCGCTTCTCGACGGTGATGGGATTGTTGACCGAGGCGCGCATGCAGCGCGCCCGCGGTCGCAAGGTTGCGCAGCAGAAAGGAGCGGTCAAGTCCGTTTTTGCTCGCATGAAAGAGTGGTTCATGAATTAGGGCCACGTGGTAGTTCAGGGGAAGTCATCAGTGTTTTTCGATATGTGAGGGAGTCAGCGATGATGAGCTTTGAAATGCTGGATACCAGCAGCAATGGCACCGTGATCAAGGTCGTCGGTGTCGGGGGGGCGGGCGGCAACGCCGTCGCCCACATGATCCATTCGGGCGTCCAGGGCGTGGATTTCATCTGCGCCAACACCGACGCCCAGGCGCTCGCGACCAGCGAGGCGCCGGTGCAGATCCGCCTGGGCCGCACGGGCCTGGGCGCCGGCGCCAAGCCCGAGCAGGGCCGCGCGGCCGCCGAGACCGCGCGCGAGGAGATCCGCGCGGCGCTCACCGGCGCGCACATGGTGTTCATCACCGCCGGCATGGGCGGCGGCACGGGCACCGGAGCCGGCCCCGTGGTGGCCGAAGTGGCCAAGGAACTGGGCATCCTGACGGTGGGCGTGGTGACCAAGCCGTTCATGTTCGAGGGCGCCAAGCGCATGAAGATGGCCGAGGAGGGCATCCGCGAGCTGGCCAAGCACGTGCATTCGCTGGTGGTGGTCCTCAACGAGAACCTCTACGAGCTCATGGACGACGACGCGACGCAGGAGGACTGCTTCAAGGCCGCCGACGACGTCCTGCACAACGCCTGCGCCGGCATCGCCGAGATCATCAACGTCGAAGGCAATGTCAACGTCGACTTCGAGGACGTCAAGACCATCATGGGCGAGCAGGGCCAGGCCATGATGGGGACCTCGGTGGCGGCCGGCGCCGACCGCGCCCGCGTGGCCGCCGAGCGGGCCATCGCCTGCCCGCTGCTCGAAGGCGTGGACCTGCACGGCGCCCGCGGCATCCTGGTCAACATCACGGCCAGCCGCACGCTGAAGATGCGCGAGACCCGCGAGATCATGGACACCATCCGCAGCTACGCCTCCGAGGATGCGACGGTGATCTTCGGCACCGCCTACGACGAGTCCATGGGCGAGAACCTGCGGGTCACCGTGGTCGCGACGGGCCTGGGCGCCGGCAACAGCCGTCCGCAGCTCGTGTCCAACAACGTCGAGGCCCAGCGCACCGGCACGGACAACCTGCCCCTGGCCGGCGGCTTCGCCAATACCGACGTGCCTTCGGTGATGCGCAATCCGCGCAGCAACGCCTCGGCCCAGGTGCGGGCGCTCGAGACCGCCGGCATGGACCACTTCGACATCCCGGCGTTCCTGCGCAAGCAGGCGGACTGAGCGGGCCCCTTCGCCCGGTCCGACTCTCACATATATCGGTCCGTCGTCCGCGGCGGATCGCAGCGGTCGGCGCGCGCGCCCCTTCCCCTGGGGGCGGGCGCGCCCTCGCCCCGGAACGGTTACATCCGGGTGCTTCAGGAATAAAAAAAACATAGTGGTAAATCCGGGTCTTGGTTACAATGTCCGGGTTTACGCGGATGGACGGGACTTGCCTTGCCATCCTTCCCCGCAATTCATCGGCCGCCTCCATGCTCCTTCAGCGCACCATCAAGCAAGCGATCTCCACCAAGGGCGTCGGCCTGCATTCCGGCCGCCGGGTGGACCTCACGCTGCGCCCGGCCCAGCCGAACACCGGCATCGTGTTCCACCGCGTCGATCTGCCGCAGGTCGTGGACCTGCCCGCGCGCGCCGACGCCGTGGGCGACACGCGCATGGCCTCGGTGCTGCAGCAAGGCGACGTGCGGGTGTCGACGGTCGAGCATCTCATGTCGGCCCTGGCCGGCCTCGGGGTGGACAACCTGCACGTGGACCTGAACGCCGAGGAAGTCCCCATCATGGACGGCAGCGCCGGCACCTTCGTCTACCTGCTGCGCTCCGCCGGCCTGCAAGAGCAATCCGCCCCCAAGCGCTTCCTGCGCGTGCTCGAGCCCATCGAGGTCCGCGAGGGCGAGGGCGAGCACCAGAAATGGGCGCGGCTCGAGCCCTACGACGGCTTCGCGCTGTCGTTCTCCATCGATTTCCGGCATCCCGCCATCGATTCGACGGCCAACGCGGCCGAGGTCGACTTCGCCCGCGACTCCTACGTCAAGACGATCGCGCGCGCGCGCACCTTCGGCTTCGCCAGCGAGGTCGAGACCCTGCGCTCGATGGGCCTGGCGCGGGGCGGCAGCCTCGACAACGCCATCGTGATGGACGAATACCGTGTGCTCAACGCCGACGGCCTGCGCTACGCCGACGAGTTCGTCAAGCACAAGATCCTCGACGCCATCGGCGACCTGTACCTGGCGGGCAAGCCGCTGGTGGCCCGCTACGTCGCCTGCAAGTCCGGGCACGCCCTCAACAACCAGCTCGTCCGGGCGCTGCTGGCGCGGCAGGACGCCTGGGAACTGGTCAGCTACGAGTCGCCGTCGGCGCCGGCCGCCTTCACCCGCGACTGGCAACTGGCCTGACCGTTCATCCGCGGTGGCGGCGTAGCAGCCTGCCGACGGCGTCGGCGAGCGGCCCCGGCCGCAGCGAGCGGCGCAAGGCCTCGAACGCATCCAGCGCTCCCTCGCCCAGCCCCTCGGTTTGCCGGGGTGGCCGTTCGGTCGCCGGTCGGCCCAATCCGGCGTCGATGCGTACGACAATGTCCTCGACCAGCCATCCCGCGGCGCGCAGCCTGGCCGTGACGGTGGGCGCGAGCTGGCGCAGGCGGGCCGCATGCGCCGGGCTGGGCACCGACACCGTCAGGCGCCGCCTGTCGATCTGGGCCGCCTTGCAGCGGCGCGCCAGGCCGGGGGGCAGCACCTGCGCGAGCAGGGCCTCGGCCTCCATCAGGCGGCGCGCGGTGTCGAGGATGCCCGCGCCGCGCTGGTCGCCCGCCAGCCAGTCCAGCGCCGGCACGCCGGGCGCGGACGTCCTGCCATGGGTGCTTCGTGGGCCTTGGCTCATGCCGGATCAATTCCTGGACTGATGTGATGATGAATGATGCTTTCCTGTCCCGCCTGGGACATTCTAACGCCAGGGCGCTCAAGGTCCTGGGCGGTGCGCTCGCCCTGGCCGCCGCGGCCTGGGGCGGGGCCTGCTGGCAGGCGGGCGCGGCGCAGGCCGCGAGCCCCGACCCCGTGCGCTTGCATGCGCTGGACCAGCGCCTGGACCGCGAATCCACCCTCATCGACGACAGCATCGCGGGCCTGGCCACCAAGCTCGGCGAGCTGCAGGCCCGCCTGATCGCCATGGACGCCGTGCGGCGGCGGGTCACGGATGCCGCGGGCCTGTCCTACAGCGCACCAGAGCTCGGCCTGGCGGCCGGCGATTCCCCCGGCGCGGCGGCCGTGATGGACGACATCCCGTCCGATGCCTCCGCGGGCGGCACGCTGGGCACGGCCGAGGCGCTGGGCCGGCGGATCGATGCGCTGCGCGACCGCGTGGCGGCCCAGGAGGACGCTTACGCCCTGATCGACGCCGCGATGTCCAGCCGCGCCGGCCTGGAGGCCAGCCTGCCGACCCTGTCGCCGGTGGATTATCCCTACCTCAGCTCCTCCTTCGGCTGGCGCCGCAATCCGGTCAGCGGCCGCCACGCCATGCACGAGGGCCTGGATTTCATCGCGCCGCGCGGCGCGCCGATCCACGCCGCCTCGGGCGGCCTCGTCCGCAAGGCGGGCACGGTGCGCGGCTACGGCAAGATGGTCGAGATCGACCACGGCAACGGCCTGAGCACCCGCTACGCCCACGCCTCCTCGCTCGCGGTCAAGCCCGGCGACATCGTCCGCCAGGGCCAGTTGATCGCGCGCGTGGGCAATACCGGGCGCTCGACCGGATCGCACCTGCATTTCGAGGTGCGCATGGGCGGCTATCCCCTGGACCCAGCCCTTTTCCTGGAGGCCCCGAGGGGCGGTCCCGGCCTGCGCATGGCCCGCTCCGGCCCGCCGGGGGACGCGGGGGCCCTCAGTGCGACGGCTTCCGAGCTGCGTTAAACTGCATCGTTTACCTACGGCAGCCGCCGGGCGGCCGTGCCCACACAACCGGGCCCCCGGGGATCGCCGCGGGGCCCGCACCGATGACACGACATGGTTTCTCTGCTCAAAAAGATCATAGGCAGCCGCAATGACCGCTTGCTCAAGCAATACCGCAAGCAGGTCGTGCAAATCAATGCGCTCGAGCCGTCGATGGCGGGCCTGTCCGATGAAGAGCTCAAGGCCAAGACCAATGAATTCCGCCAGCGCCTGGCCGATGGGAAATCGCTCGATTCCCTGCTGCCCGAGGCCTTCGCGGTCGTGCGCGAGGCCAGCAAGCGGGTGTTCGGGATGCGCCATTTCGACGTCCAACTGATCGGGGCGATCGCCCTGCACAACGGCAAGATCGCCGAGATGCGCACGGGCGAGGGCAAGACCCTGATGGCGACGCTCGCCGTCTATCTCAATGCCCTGACCGGACGCGGGGTGCACGTCGTCACGGTCAACGACTACCTGGCCCGCCGCGACGCCGAGTGGATGGGACGCCTCTACGGCTTCCTGGGCATGAGCGTGGGCGTGGTGGTGCCCCGGCAGGAAAACGAGGAAAAGCGCGCCGCCTACCGCGCCGACATCACCTATGGCACCAACAACGAATACGGCTTCGACTACCTGCGCGACAACATGGAGTTCCGCCCGGGCGACCGCCGCCAGCGCGGCCTGGTGTTCGCCATCGTCGACGAGGTGGACTCGATCCTGATCGACGAGGCGCGCACGCCGC
>JBIQHJ010000040.1:0-31743 GCA_044508625.1 Alcaligenaceae bacterium | reverse complement strand
CAGCGCGTTGACGCAGGACACGCCCACGCCGTGCAGGCCGCCCGAGACCTTGTAGGAATTCTGGTCGAACTTGCCGCCGGCGTGCAGCTCGGTCATGACGATCTCGGCCGCGCTGCGGTGCTGTTCGTCGTCCTTGTGGATGGCCGTGGGGATGCCCCGGCCATTGTCGGTGACCGAGATGCTGTTGTCGGAATGGATGGTGACGAGGATGTCGTCGCAATAGCCGGCCAGGGCCTCGTCGATGGCGTTGTCCACGACCTCGAACACCATGTGGTGCAGGCCGGTGCCGTCGGAGGTGTCGCCGATGTACATCCCCGGGCGCTTGCGCACGGCCTCGAGGCCCTTGAGCATCTTGATCGAATCGGCGCCGTAGGCGTTCTGGGAGGTCTGTTCTGGCATGTGAAACCTATGATTGAATCCGGTCGGTGTGGCGGGCGCGCTCAGATGCGCATCGGCATGACGACGTACTTGAACTCGTCGTCGTCGGGCAGGGTCAGCAGCACGGACGCGTTGACGTCGGGCTGGACCGACCAGCGCACGGTGTCGGCCTTGACGTTGCCCAGCACGTCCAGCAGGTAGCCGACGTTGAAGGCGACGTCCAGGGGCTCGCTGGCGTAGTCGACCTCGAGTTCCTCGCGGGCCTCCTCCTGCTCGGCGTTGGAGGACGAGATCCGCAGCAGGTGGTCGGCGAGCTGCAGGCGCACGCCCTTGAGCTTGTCGGTGGTGAGGATGGCTGCGCGCTGCAGGCTGGCCTGCAAGGCCTCGCGGGAAATGCTGAAGTGGCGCGTGTAGCCGGTGGGGATGACGCGCGTGAAATCGGGGAACTTGCCCTCGACCAGTTTCGAGACCACCTCGATGTCGTCGAAGCGGAAGCGGATCTGCGTGGCGGCCACGTCGACGTTCACCATGGCCTCGTCGTCGTCCGACGAGAGCAGGCGCTGCATCTCGTGGACGGTCTTGCGCGGGATGATGACGTCGTGGCGGGCGTCGATGCCCTCGACCCGAGCCCCGCTGTGGGCGAGGCGGTGGCCGTCGGTGGCGACGGTGCGCACGTGGCCGGGCTCGAGCACGAACAGCAGGCCGTTCAGGTAGTAGCGGATGTCCTGCTGCGCCATGGCGAAGTGGACCATGTTGAACAGGTGGCGCAGGACCTTCTGGGGCATCGAGAACGAGGCGTCCCACTGCTCGGCCAGGGCGACGGTGGGGTAGTCGGTGGCGGCGAGCGTCTGCAGGGCGAAGCGGCTGCGCCCGGCCTGCACGGAGAGCTTGCCGTCGTCCAGGCCGAGCCTGACCTCGCCGGATTCGGGCAGGGCGCGCAGGATGTCGAGCAGCTTGCGCGCCCCCACCGTCGTCGCCGCGGCCTCGGCACCCACGCCGAAGGACGCATGCGTGGTGATCTGGACCTCGAGGTCGTTGGCGACGAACGCCACGCGCTCGCCGTCCTTGCGCATCAATACATTGGCCAGGATCGGCAGGGTGTTGCGCCGCTCGACGATCCCCACAACCATCGTCAAGGGCTTGAGCACGGCGTCACGAGTCGCTTGTATGAGTTGCATGTTCTTATCCTTTGAGGGTTTGTTCCAAAACGTGCAGTGCGTGGTTCAGTTCGGTCTGCTTGGCGCGCAGGTCGGTGATCTTGCGCACGGCATGCAGCACCGTGGTGTGGTCGCGGCCTCCGAAGAGGTCGCCGATTTCGGGCAGGCTTTTCTGGGTGAGCTCCTTGGCCAGATACATGGCGATCTGGCGCGGCACGGCGATGTTGGCGGGGCGCCGTTTCGAATACATGTCGGCGACCTTGATTTTATAAAAGTCGGCCACCGTCTTTTGGATGTTCTCGACCGTGATCTGGCTGTTGGACACCGAGAGCAGGTCCTTGAGGGCCTCTTTGCAGACCTCGACCGTGAGCACCTCGCGGCCGTGGAAGCGGGCGAAGGCCGAGACCTTGCGCAGCGCCCCCTCGAGCTCGCGCACATTGCTGCGCAGGTGCTTGGCGATGAAGAACGCGACCTCCTCGGGCATGGCGATGCCCTCGGCCTGGGCCTTGCGCAGCAGGATGGCCACCCGCATCTCGAGCTCGGGCGGTTCGATGGCCACGGTCAGGCCGGAATCGAAGCGCGAGATCAGGCGGCTGTCGATGTTGGCCAGCTCTTTGGGGTAGGTGTCGGAGGTGATGATGATCTGCTTGCGCTGCGCGACCATGGCCTCGAAGGCGTAGAAGAATTCCTCCTGGGTACGGTTCTTGCCGGCGAAGAACTGGATGTCGTCGATCAGCAGGAGGTCCAGCGAGTGGTAGTAACGCTTGAAATCGTCGAAGGCGCGGCGCTGGTAGGCCTTGACCACGTCCGAGACGTACTGGTCGGCGTGCACATAGCGCACGCGGGTGCTCGCGCCGTTGGCGATCAGGGCGTTGCCGATGGCGTGGATCAGGTGGGTCTTGCCCAGGCCGACGCCGCCGTACAGGAACAGGGGGTTGTACGAGACGCCGGGATTCTCGGCGACCTGCATGGCCGCGGCGCGGGCGAGCTGGTTGGCCTTGCCGATGACGAAATTGTCGAAGGTGAGGTCCGCGTTCAGGCGCGAGCGGTCTTGCAGGGTCTCGTCGGCGGCGGCCTGGGCGGGGGGCGGCGCGCTGGGGGCGGCCGCGGGCGGGGCCGGCTGGCCCTCGGGCGCGGGGACGGGGATGCCGGCGCGCGCCGGGGCGGCGCCGCGGGCGGCGTTGGCGGGCAGCTCGAAGCAGACCTGGACGGCCTGCGAGAACCAGTCGCTGGCGAGGGCCTCGATGCGGGCGGAGAAATTCTTGCGCACCCAGTCGAGCTTGAAGCGGTTGGGGGCGGCGATGCGCAGCACGGCCAGGTCCTCGTCGAACTCGAGGGGGACCAGGGGGCGGATCCAGGCGCTGATCTGTTGCGGGGGAAGTTCCTGCTCGAGTTGCTGGAGGCAGGCCTGCCAAAATTCGTTCATAGGGGTCATTTCGCTAAACCTCGATTCTACCCTTTACCGGACTGAGTTATCCACAGCGCCCCCCCGGCGGACGGGGGCGTAGCGCTTGATATTTGACTTGTTTGCTGGAATTTGCTGAAATAGTGGGCTTTTCCGAGATTTAGTGCAGCAAGCTCTTTTGGATCCGCCATGAAACGCACCTACCAGCCTTCCGTTACCCGCCGCAAGCGCACCCACGGGTTTCGCGTCCGCATGAAGACCCGGGGCGGGCGCGCCGTCCTCAATGCGCGCCGCGCCAAGGGCCGCAAGCGCCTCGCCGTCTGATCGCGCAGGCCCCGCCGCGCGGCCGCCCGCCGGACGGCCCGACCGACATGCCATCCGCTTTTCCACCGGCGGCCCGGCTGCATCGCCCCTCGGAGTACGCTTCCGCCTTGAAAGGCCGGCGCGTGGCCAGAGGGGCGATGTTCGTTGTCATGCGGCCGCAGGACGCGCCATCCGGCCCGGCGCGGCTCGGGCTGGTCGTGCCCAAGCGCCAGGCGCCCCTGGCGGTGACCCGCAACGCGATCAAGCGCGTGGTGCGCGAGGCCTTCCGGCTGCGCCGCGCCGAGCTGCCGCCCGGCGACCTGGTGTTCCGCCTGGTGGCGCGGCCCGAGCCTTCCAGCCTGAGCGTCCTCAAGCGGCGCGCGCGCGCCGAGGCCGACGCGCTGCTGCGCAGGATCGCGCCATGATCAAGGCCCTGTTCATCGCGCCGATCCGCTTCTACCGGTACTTCCTGAGTCCCTGGGTGGGGCAGCAGTGCCGTTTCACGCCCACCTGCTCGGCCTACGCCATCGAGGCCATCGAGACGCACGGCGTGGCGCGCGGCCTGTGGCTGGGGATCCGGCGCATCGCCCGCTGCCATCCGGGATGCCCGGGCGGGCTCGATCCGGTCCCTCCACCCCGGACGCCACGCGCATGAGGCCGGCCCCGCCCGCGCTCATCCGCTCGTCAGGAGAGCTAAGTTAAACTGGTGGGCTTTTCGCATCGCCCCTCCATACATAGAACAGGCGCCATGGACATACGACGCACGATCCTCTGGATGATTTTTTCGTTTTCGCTGCTGCTGTTGTGGAACAACTGGCAGGTGCACAACGGGCATCCCTCGCTGTTCAGCATGACGCCGCCACCCGCGGCGCAGGCCGACGCGACCAAGGCGCCGGATGCGCCGCCCGCGGGCGTCCCGGTCGCCGAGCACCGCGCCGGCGCCGCCCAGGCCGGCGCCGGCGGCGAGGCCAAGGTGCCCGCCCAGGCCTCCGAGCCGGCCGGGCAGGAGGTCCGCGTCAAGACCGACGTCTACGAGCTGACCTTCGACACCCTGGGCGCCCAGTTGGTGCGCGCCGAGCTGCTCAAGTACAAGGCGCTGGACGGCTCGGGCGGCCCCATGATGCTGCTCGACAACGAGCCCGGCCGCACCTACATCGCCCAGACCGGCGTGGTGGGCGCGCCCCAGGGGCAGGGCTATCCCACGCACCTCACGCCCTTCACGCTGGCGACGCCCGATCCGGTGATGCGGGACGGCACCCTGACGGTGTCCTTCGAGGCGACGGCCGGCGACGTCAAGGTGGTCAAGCATTTCATCCTGCACCAGGGCAGCTATGACATCCAGGTGCGTCACGACATCTACAACCTCGGCGGCGCCCCCATCGATCCCTCGCTGTACCTGCAGTTGACGCGCGACGGCAACGATCCTCCGAACACCTCGCATTTCTACAGCACCTTCACCGGCCCGGCGGTGTATTCCGAGCAGGACAAGTTCCAGAAGATCAGCTTCGACGACATCACCAAGGGCAAGGCCAGCTACATCCAGCAGGCCGACAACGGCTGGATCGGCATGGTGCAGCATTACTTCGCCTCGGCCTGGATCCCGCCCCAGGGCGCGGTGCGCAGCAACCAGGCCCTGCGCCTGGCCGACAACCTGTACGCCATCCGGACCATCCAGTCCGTCGGCGCCATCCCCCCGGGCGAGCATCGCAGCGTCGACGCGCAGCTCTGGGTCGGCCCGCAGGACCAGGACGCCATGAGCGACGTCGCCCCGGGCCTCGGGCTCGTGGTGGACTACGGCTGGGTGACCATCATCGCCAAGCCCCTGTTCAGCCTCATGACCTGGATCCATTCCTTGCTGGGCAACTGGGGCTGGACCATCGTGGCGCTGACCCTGCTCATCAAGCTCGTGTTCTATCCCCTGTCGGCGGCCAGCTACCGCTCGATGGCCAAGATGAAGCTCGTGACCCCGCGCATGCAGGCGCTGCGCGAAAAGTTCGGCGACGACAAGGCCAAGCTGAACGCCGCCATGATGGAGATGTACCGCACGGAAAAGATCAATCCCCTGGGCGGCTGCCTGCCCATGGTGGTGCAGATCCCGGTGTTCATCGCCCTGTACTGGGTCCTGCTGGCGAGCGTCGAGATGCGGGGCGCCCCGTGGATCCTCTGGATCCACGACCTGTCGGTGCGCGATCCCTGGTTCATCCTGCCGGCCATCATGATGGCCACCATGTTCCTGCAGATCAAGCTCAACCCCACGCCGCCGGACCCCACCCAGGCCAAGATCATGATGATCATGCCCCTGGTGTTCGGCGGGATGATGTTCTTCTTCCCCGCGGGCCTGGTGCTGTACTGGTGCGTGAACAACGCGGTGTCGATCGTGCAACAGCGCGTCATCATGTCGCGCCTCGATCGCGAGAAGGCGGCCTCGGCCTCGAGCTGAACGGGCCGGCCGGTCCGCCCCGGCCCGGCCGGAGTGCCCGAAAGGCGCCCTTGAGGGCGCCTTTTTTGCGTCCGTGGGATTCGAGATCGCCCCATGGAATGCGAGAGGATGCGGGAATGCGTCCCTTGGAATGCCTGCCGGTCCGTATTTTCCCTTATTTCAAATAATTTATAACAAATATCATATTGACGGCGACAGGGTTTTGGCTACGATACCCCCCAGAGGCTGGTCCAACAGCCCACAAGCCACCGGGCACACATGATGACCTGTTCCACAGGAGGAGATATGCGACTCAACCATGCAGCCGTCGTCCTGTCGGCCGCCCTCGCGCTGGGCATCGGCGCGCGCGCCACGGCCGTCACCATCGATATGGCGAGCACGTTCCCCAAGGACATGATTTTCCTGGGTGACGGGCCCAAGTATTTCGCGAAGACCATCGAGGAAATCACCCAAGGGGATGTCAAGATCAAGATCCATGGCGCCGGCGATCTCGTTCCCGCGCTCGAGGTCCTGAACGCGGTCAGCAGCGGGGCGGTCGCCGCCTCGTACGATTGGGAAGGCTACTGGGGCGGCGTCGTCCCCGTCGCCAATCTGGTCGGGGCCCTGCCGTTCGGACCGCAGCCGGACGTCCTGGCCGGCTGGATATGGGAAGGCGGCGGGCGCCAGATCGTCCAGAAGGCATACGACAAGCTGAACGTCGTATCGCTGCCCTGCGTCATCGTGCCCGCCGAGCCCGCCGGCTGGTTCAACAAGGAAATCAAGTCGGTCGACGACATCAATGGCCTGAGGATGCGCATCGGCGGCCTGGCGGCGCGGGCGATGGCCAAGGTCGGCGTCAGCACCCAGATCATTCCCGGAGGGGAGGTCTTCGTCTCGCTCGAGCGCGGCCGGATCGACGCCGCCGAGTTTTCGCTGCCGTCCATCGACCAGTCCATCCAGCTCCAGAAAGCGGGCAAGTACTACTACTTCCCCGGCTGGCACCAGCCCTCGAGCATAAATTCCATCAAATTCAACAAGGGCGTCTGGGAAAAGTTCACCGACTTGCAGCGCCAGCAGATCGAGGCCGCGTGCCGCTCGTCCTTCCTCTGGACGCTCACCAACGGCATACCCGACCAGATCCGCGTGCTGAAGGAAATGGAGGCGGGCGGGACCAAGGTCAGCAGGCTGCCCGACAGCGTGCTGGACGCCCTGCGCAAGGCCACGGACGAGGTGATCGCCGAAGAACGCAAAAAGGACGCGATATTCGACGAGGCATATGCCTCCCTGAGCGCCTACATGGAGAGCGCGGACCGCTGGAAATCCCTGCAAAGCTTCAAGTGAGTCTTCCATGAACGATCCTGCCCGGCGGGGATCCGGCCTGGTACGGCTGGGGAATGCGCTCCTGACGATCGGGGCGCTTCCCGGCCTGTACGGCTCGATCCTGATATTGCTGCTGACCATCGTCGTCCTGGTGGCGATCGTGGGCGCGCAGATGGGGGTCAGCGAGATCGCCTCGTGGACGAGCTCGATACCCCTGTTCGGCAAGCAACTGACCATGACCGGCATCGGCGAGCTGCAGTGGCACCTGTTCTCGCTGCTCATCATGATGTCGGGGGCGTACGCCCTCAAGGAGGACCGCCATATCCGCGTGGACGTGATCTCCATACGCTTTTCCCGCCGGACGCAGCTCGTCATCGACGTGGCGGGCGATCTTTTCCTGCTGCTCCCGTTCTTTGCCCTGCTCGCCTGGTATTCGCTCGCCTTCACCCAGATGTCCTATGACTTTGCCGAGCAGTCCAATACGGGCGGCCTGATCGATCGGTACCTGATCAAGGCCGTCCTGCCCATCGGCAGCGTCCTGCTGCTCATTGCCGGCGCCGGGCGCATTCTCAGGAACCTGGGCCTGCTGCTGTCCGGCGCGTACGAACGACCATCATCCCGGGGGACCACATCGTGAGCTACGCATTACCGCTCGGCATGCTGCTCGCGCTGGTGGTGGGCATTTTCACGGGCTACCCCGTCGCCTTCCTGCTGGCGGGCCTGTCCGTGGTCTTCATGCTGCTGGGGGAGGTCGCCCTGCCGACCTTCGGCCTCATCACCAGCCGTGTCTTCGGCGCGGTGCTCGAGAACTGGATATTGGCGGCGATACCGCTGTTCATATTCATGGGGATCATGCTGGAGAAATCCAGGATCGCGGACAAGCTCTTGCTCGAGCTCGAGGCCCTTTTCGGAGGAAAACCGGGCGGCCTGGGCCTTGCCGTGGTCGCGATCGGCATCATCATGGCGGCGAGCACGGGCATCATCGGCGCCTCGGTGGTGCTGATGGGCACGATGGCGCTGCCGCTCATGCTCAAGCAGGGCTACAACAAGACCGTCGCGATCGGGACGATACTGGGCTCGGGAACGCTGGGCATCCTGATACCGCCCAGCATCATGCTGGTCGTGTTCGGCGACGTGATGCAGATTCCGATCGGCGATCTCTTTGCCGCGGCGCTGATCCCCGGGCTGATGCTCGGCGGATTCTATGCGCTGTACATCGTGCTCGTCGCCATATTCAGCCCAAAAAGCGTCCCGCCGGGCAAGGCCATCCCCGCGGGTTCGTATGGAAAGTTCCTGCTGCGCCTACTGAAAAACCTGGTCGCGCCGGCGCTCCTGATCTGCAGCGTGCTCGTTTCCATCATCATCGGACTGGCCACCCCGACGGAGGGCGCGGCGATCGGCGCCCTGGGGGCGACGCTGCTGGCGGGCTTCAGCCGCCAGTTGTCGTGGCGGGTGATGTGGGAAAGCCTGAAGGAAACCTGCCTGACGACGTCCATGATCCTGGTGCTCGCCATCGGCGCCACCGCGTTCAGCCTGATTTTCAAGCGCATCGGCGGCGAGGCCATGATCGAGGACGCGGTGGGACTCATGGGGCACAGCCCCTACATGGTCATCTTCGCCGCCATGCTGCTCATATTCGTCATGGGATTCTTCCTGGAATGGATCGAGATCTCGTTCCTGGTCCTGCCCCTGTTCGCGCCGATCGTCGCCGGCCTCGATTTCGGAGGCGATTTCCACGGCCAGGGCCAGGTCATGATCTGGTTCGCGATGCTGGTGGCCGTGAATCTCCAGACCTCCTTCCTGACGCCGCCCTTCGGCTACGCGCTGTTCTACCTCAAGGGCATCGGCATTCCGGGGGTGGAGACCTCCGACGTCTACCGCGGCGTGGTGCCGATCGTGATCATGCAATTGATCGGCGTGGTGATGGTCGCCTCGTTTCCGGCGCTGGCCTTGTGGCTGCCGGGCAAGTTCTGATCGTGCGGAAAGAAAGACGAATGGCCATGGCGAGCAGTTTGTTCGATTTGCAGGACAAGGTGGTATTGATCACCGGGGCGGGCGGCGGCATCGGCGCCGCGATCGCCCGCGAGACCGCACGCTGCGGCGGCCGATTGCTGGTGGCGGACCGCAACGTGGATGCGATCCAGGACCTGGCCCGGACGCTGGCGGACGCGGGCGGCGCCCCGTGCGTCGCCGCGCTGCGGGTGCAGGACCGCAAGTCCTGCCTGGAGGTCGCCCGCGGGGCGGTGAACCGCTTTTCGCGCATCGACGTATTGATCAATTGCGCGGGCGTCAATACACGGATGCGGCCGGAGGCCTATTCCGAGGAAGTATGGGACGACATCATCGACATCAATCTGAAGGGCACGTTCAATATGTGCCAGGCCGTCTTCCCGGTGATGGAGGCGCAAGGCGGCGGCAAGATCGTCAATATCGGCTCCATCCTGTCCCTCGTGTCGAACGCCATGACGGCGCCGTATTCCGCCAGCAAGGGGGGCGTGCTGCAGCTCACCAGGGCCCTGGCATGCGCATGGGCCGAGCAGCGCATCAATGTGAACGCCATCCTGCCCGGCTGGATCGACACGCCGCTGTCGCGCCAGGCGCGCGTGGACATCCCCGGCCACGCAGAGCGCGTGGTCGAAACGACGCCCATGCGGCGCTGGGGGACCCCGGAGGACATCGTGGGCGCGGCCCTGTTCCTGTCGAGCGCGGCGGCCGACTTCGTCACGGGCGCGAGCCTCGTGGTCGATGGCGGCGTCACCGCGCACGTGTAGTCGAGGGGCCGGTCCCATCAAAGGAGCAAGCACGATGCTGGTGACGGAAATCGACAACGACATCCCCATGCACAGGCTCGAGGTGCAAGAGAGCGACTGGGATGCGCTGACGCCTCCGGAGGCGAAGCGCCTGGCGACCCTGTTGCTGGCGGCGCGCCGTTTCGAGGAAAGGATATTGCAGCTCGACAAGCTCGGGCTGGTGCACGGTCCGGCGCATTCCAGCCTGGGGCAGGAAGGCGGCGCGGCCGGCTGCATCGCGGCGCTGCCCGTGAGCACCTTGATCAATGGCACGCATCGGGCCCATCACCAGTGCCTGGCCAAGGCGATCAACGCCTTGTACGAACCCGGCTTCGATCCCTGCGCGACGGGGACGCTGAGCGCGAGGATGCAGGAGGAAACCTGCAAGATGATGCAGGAGATCCTGGGCCTGCGCGGGGGATGGACGGGCGGGCGAGGCGGCTCCATGCACCTGCGGCGCGCCGAGCTGGGGATCATGGGCACCAATGCCATCGTGGCCGGCGGCCTGCCGTTGGCCTGCGGGCACGCGTTCGCCGAAAAGGCGCTCGGGGGCGGCGACATCATGGTCAGCTTCTTTGGCGATGGCGCGATCCATCAGGGCGCGACCCACGAGGCCATGAACCTTGCCGCGCTGTATCGCCTCCCCCTGCTGTTCTTTCTCGAAAACAACCGCTACGCGGTGTCCATGAGCGTCGAGCAGTCCACTTTCCAGACCCAGTTGCAGACGCGGCCCCAGGCGCACGGGATCGCGTCGATCCGGGTCGACGGCATGAACCCCTTCGCCGTCTGGCTGGCGAGCCGCTGGGCGTACGACTACATCAAGCAGAACGAGCGCCCCGCCTTCGTGATGGCCGACGTGTATCGCTATTACCATCAGTCCTCCTCCGTGCCCGGCAGCGCTTTCGGCTATCGGACCCGCGAGGAGGAGGACGCCTGGCGCGCCCGCGACCCGTGGCCGTTCCTGCGGGCGCAACTGGTCCAGCGGGGCATCGTCGCCGCCGAGGATCTCGAGATCATCGACCAGGCGGTGCAGGCGGCGGTCGACGGCGCCGTGCACGCCTGCATCGAGGGCAAGGGTTCGGCCAGCCGGATCCGTCCGGAATTGTGGCCCGATCCGGCCTCGGTCGACGATGAGCTCACCAGCGACATGTCCGAATTCGAGGGGCTGCGTTTCGCCGAGCCCGAGGACTTCGCGCCCGGGGACATGGCCGAAATCACCTTCATAGAGGCCATGCCGCGGGTGATGGGGGCAAGGATGAGCGAGGATGAGCGCATCCATGTCTTTGGCGAGGACGTGGCCAATATGGGCGGCGGGACGGTGGGCGCGACCCGCGGCCTGCTCGAGGATCACGCGGGGCGGATCATCAACACCCCCATCACCGAAAACGGCTTTTGCGGATTGGCGGCGGGCGCGGCCGTCTCGGGGCTGCGCACGGTCGTCGAGCTGATGTATAGCGATTTCTTCCTGGTGGCGGGCGACCAGTTGCTCAACCAGGCGGGCAAGATCCGCCATTTGTTCGCCGGCACGGCCCATGTGCCGCTGGTGCTGCGCGCCCGGATCCCGGGGCCCGAAGGATATGGCTCCCAGCACTCCATGGATCCCTCGGGTGTCTTCGCGGCGTTCCCGGGCTGGCATATCCTGGCGCCGTCGAACGCGTTCGATTACGTGGGCCTGATGAACTCGGCGCTGCGCTGCAATGATCCGGTACTGGTCCTCGAATGCCAGGAATTGCACAGGAGCAAGTGCGCCGTTCCGCGTTCCCTCGACTATTACATCCCCATCGGCAAGGCGAGACGGGTCGCCGAAGGCAAGGACCTGACCTTGCTGGCCACCATGACCATGGTGGAAAAGTGCAGGGCGGTCGTGCAAGGCATGGGCGTCAGCGCCGACATCATCGACCTGCGCAGCCTCTCGCCCAGGGACATCGACTACGAGACGATAGGCTCGTCCGTGCGCAAGACGGGGCGTGTCGCCATCGTGGAGCAGACGACGCGCGGGGCGAGCATCGGCGCGCTCATCAGCGACGAGATCCAGCGGCGCTTCTTCGATCATCTCGACCAGCCCGTCAAACGGGTGACGGGGGCATGGGCGCCCCCGGTGGTCTCCAAGGTGCTCGAGGGCGCCGCGCTGGCCGGCGAACGGCAGATCGAGGACTGCATCCGGCGGATGCTTGCCGACAGCGGCCTGGCCCCGGGCGCAGGGGGGCGGGCGTGATGTTCTCGCTCAAGGAAAAGACAGTATTGATCACCGGGGCGGCGGGCGGCATCGGCGGCGCGACCGCCGGCGTTTGCGCCGGCCTGGGCGCCGGCCTGGTCCTGGCGGATGTCCAAGAGCCGCATGACCTGGCGCAGCGCCTGCGTGAACGCGGCGCCCGCGTGCGTACGCTGGCCTTCGACGTCAGGGACCGCGCGGCGACCGAGGCCGCGGTGGCGGGCATCGAACGGCTGGACGCCGTGGTGGCGAATGCGGGATATTGTCCCTGGGACGATTGGCATGATCCCGACTGGGACGAGGCGTGCCGCCGGACGCTGGACGTCAATGCCGTGGGCGTCATCAATCTGGCGCGTCCCGCGCTCGATCGCATGGTCGCGCAAGGCGGCGGCCGGATCGTTCTGGTATCGTCCGTTGCGGGCCGCATGGGAGGATTGCGCGCCAGTCCGCACTACGTGATGGCCAAGGGAGGCGTCAATGCCCTGGTCAAATGGCTGGCGCGGCGCGGGGCGCCCCACGGCGTCGCCGTCAATGCGGTGGCCCCGGGCGCGACCCGCACGGGCATGGTGCAGGGACAAGAGTTCGACGTCCGGCAGATTCCGGTGGGACGCCTGGCCGAGCCCGATGAAATCGCCATGCCCATCGCGTTTCTGTGTTCCGATGCGGCGAGCTACATCTGCGGAGCCACCCTGGACGTCAACGGTGGCGTATATATGAATTGAGATGCCATGACCACCATTCTGGAAGACCTGCTGCCGCGTCAAGAGCGCACGACGATGGCGGAAAACATCTATGAGGACATCAAGCAGCTTTTGCTCTCGGGCGCCATCCCGCCCGGCGAGAAGCTCACCTTGCGCGGCCTGGCCGACATTTTCGGCGCGAGCCCCATGCCGGTGCGCGATGCCGTGGCCCGCCTCGTCATCGAGGGTGCGCTGGAGATGCTGCCCAACCGCAGCGTGCGGGTCTTCAAGCCCAGCCTGGCGGAGTTCCGCGAGATCGTGACGCTGCGCTGCTGCCTGGAAGGCCTCGCGACGGCGTGCGCGACCGAACGCCTCGACGACGAGACCCTGGCCAGGATCGCCGAATGCGTCGAGCGCTATGAGCAGGCGGGCCACCAGGAAAAAATCAATACCGAGTTCGTGATTGCGTCCAATCGCGAGCTGCATTTCACCCTGTACAGGGTCTGCGAGATGCCGCGGCTGATCTCGATCATAGAAAACATCTGGACGCAGATCGCGCCGCTGTTCGCCTTGAGCATGAGCATCCAGGAAAGAGGCACGGAACACTGGGAGTCCTTCGGGCACCATCGCCGCTTGCTCGAGGCCCTGGTGCGGAGGGATCCCGAGGCCGCACGCCAGGCCGTGGTCGATGACATCCGCGACGCGGCCATCTACATTGAGAGCGTCCAGGTGTTCAAGGAACACCGGGAGCGTTGACGGAGGTGGCGCAATGGCACAGGTAGTCATGCCGACGATCGGCGCAGGCACGACCCATGGAAGGATCCTGCGGTGGCACAAGCGCGTGGGGGATCCCGTGCGTGTCGGCGACATCCTGGCCGAAATCGAGACCGACAAGGCGGTCATCGAGCTCGAGGCCTTCGATGAGGGTGTGCTGCAGGACATCCTGGTGCCGGCCGGCGAGCTCGAGGTCCCGGTCGGTGAGCCCATCGCCCGGATAAGGGCGGCTGGCGGCGAGGCGCCGCACGCGGCTTCCGCCGCGCCGCCCCATGCGGGCGAATCGGCGCAGGACGGCGGCCCGGCACGGGCGACCGCCCCCATGCAGGGCGGGATCGCGCGGCGGGACACCGCCGGCATCGCGGCGGACGCCCGCCGGATATTCGCCAGCCCCTCGGCGCGCCGGCTGGCGAGGATGCTCGACGTGGAGCTCGCGGGCCTGCGGGGCAGCGGGCCCGGCGGGCGCATCGTCCGCGTCGACATCGAACGCGCCGGCGCGGCCGCGGCATCCTCCGCCGGGGAACGCCACGCCGAGCCTGTCGCCGACCGGGCGGCGGACGCATCGCGTGAGGCGCACAGCAGCATGCGCAAGACCATTGCGCGCCGCCTGCAGGAATCCAAGCGGCAGATCCCCCATTTCTATCTCGACATGGACGTGCGCATGGACGCGCTGCTGGCATTGCGCGCACAGTTGAACGCGGGGCTGGAACGGCAGTCCTCCGCACTGCGGCTGTCCCTCAATGACCTGATCGTCTACGTCGCCGCGCAGGCCGTGGCGCAGTCGCCCGACATCAATGTGCGCTGGACGGAAGACGCGCTCGAATATCATCGCAGCGTGGACGTCAGCGTGGCGGTGGCCACGGAACGCGGGCTCATCACGCCGGTGCTGCGCGACGTGGCGCCACGGCGGCTGGGCGCGCTTGCCGCAGAGCTCCATGAGCTGCTCGAGCGCGCGCACGCCGGCCGATTGTCCGCCGAACAATACCAGGGCGGGGGATTCACGGTCTCGAACCTGGGGATGTTCGGCGTGAGCTCGTTCAGTGCCATCATCAATCCGCCGCAGGCCGCGATCCTGGCCGTCGGCGCGGTCGAGAAGCGCCCCGTGGCCGAAGGCGACGCGGTGGGCGTGGCGCAAGTCATGACGGTGACCTTGTCCGCGGACCACCGGGCGGTGGACGGCGCGACGGCCGCCCGCTTCCTCGGCGTGTTCCGGGACCTGGCCCAGAATCCGGCCCTGATGCTGCTCTAGGGGCCGCCGCCTGCCGGGCTTGTCCGCCGTCCTCAGTCCTCGAGGATCATGCCGGCCGCCTTGTTGGCGATCATCATGGTGGCCGCGCAGATATTGGCCGAGGGGATCGACGGCATGACCGATGAATCGACGACGCGCAGATGCTCGATCCCATGGACCCTCAGTCTCGCATCGACGACGGCCATGGGATCATGGGCGGGCCCCATGCGCGCCGTTCCGTTCAGGTGATAGGACGACACCCCCACCCGCCGGGCGAAATCGAGCAGCTCGTCGTCCGAGCGGCATTGTTCGCCGGGCAGGGTCTCGCCATCGAAATACCGGCTCAAGGCCTCGGACCGCAGCAATTGGCGCGCGATGCGGATCCCCTTGACCAGCGTGCGCCGGTCGGAGGGATCCGCCATGTAATTGGGCTGGATGATCGGATCGCTCGAGGGGTCGGCGGACCGCAGGCGCACGTAGCCGCGGCTCTGCGGCCGGTGCTGCCAGACGCCGATCGTCATGCCGGGATAATCGTCCAGCCGGCCGACGTACCCTTCCTTGTAGCTCGCCGGCGTGAACACGCCCTGGAGGTCGGCCCGATCCAGGCCCGGGTCCGATTTCCAGAACCAGTGCACCAGCGAGGGGCTGAGGGCCATGATGCTGGGCTTTTTCATGGCCCAGGCGAGGAGCTGGCGGCCCAGCGGCATTCCGCGCGACAGCTCGTTGAGCGTCGTGCCGCCCTTGACGCGGGCCACCAGGCGCACGGAATAATGGTCGCTGAGGTTTTCCCCCACTCCTTCGAGGGCATGCACGACCGGGATGCCCAGATCCCGCAAGTGGCCGGCGGGCCCCAGGCCCGAGAGCATCAGGAGCTTTGGCGTATTGATGGCGCCGCAGGCGACGATCACGCCCTTGCGGGCGTGCACGGTGCGCTCGCGCCCGCCGGGCCCGGCACGGTACTGCACCGCGTGCGCCTTCCGGTTCTCGATGAGGATCCGGGTGGCTTGCGCGCCGGTCTTGACGAGCAGGTTGCGGCGTGCGCGGATCGGGCGCAGGAAACAGCGGGCGGTGCTCATCCGCCATCCCCGGTCTATCGTGCGCTGGAAGTAGCCGACGCCCTCCTGCGAGGCCCCGTTGTAGTCCGCCGTGCGCGGCAGTCCCTGCTCGATCGCGCCCTCGATGAATGCTTCGCAGATGGGGTGTATCCAGTCGATGTCGCTGACGGGCAGCTCGCCCGAGCGCCCCCTGTATTCGTCGCTGCCCCCCGTGCGCCGCTCCATGGAGATGAAGTGCGGCAGCACATCGCGAAACGCCCAGCCGGGGTTGCCGAGGCCGGCCCAGTGGTCGTAGTCGTCGCGCTGGCCGCGGTTGTAGACCAGGCCGTTGATGGACGAGGAGCCGCCCAGGACCTTGCCCTGCGGCACCGGGATCCTGCGCCCGCCGGTCAGATCGGTAGGCTCCGTCATGAATTGCCAGGCGTATGCGGGATTGAAGATGACCTTGATGAAGCCGGCGGGAATGTGCAGGAAGGGGTGCCAGTCGCGCGGGCCGGCCTCCAGCAGGCACACCGTCGAGGAGCCCGCGCTGAGCCTGTTGGCGAGGATCGCGCCGGCCGCTCCTGCGCCCACGATGACGTAATCGAAGCTTTCCATGTTCATTCCGTTGCGATGCGGGCGTGCTCGGCCGGGCGGGGCCGATTGCCATTAATATAAAGGCAAGTGCGCAGGCGCGGGAGGGATGGATGCCTTTTCGATCGACGGTCATACGGCACATCATGCGGATTGCAAAAGAGGTCGCCGCGCTGCACCGTTATCCGTTTCCAGAGCGCAGCACCCTGTGGGAGGCGCGCCTCGGCCTGAATGCGCGTGAGCTGGAATGCATCGAGGCGCTCACGGACGGCGGGGCTTGCCATTACGCGCCCCCGCGCGCCACGCTTTTGCCGGGCGGTGTCCGGCCCGATGGCGGCGTATCCGGCATCGCGGAAATCGCCCGCGCCGCACGCAGCCGCCCCGGCTCGGCGGAGGATTTCGCCTTGCAGGCGCTCGAGCGGGCGCGGCGGCAGCGATCACTGAATGCGTTCACGGCGATGGCGAGCGAGGATGGGATCGCCGCCCAGCTCGACGAGCTTCGCCAGGACGTGCGAGCCAGCCATGGGCCGCTGTTCGGCGTGCCCATTGCGGTCAAGGATTTAATGGCGGTCAAGGGATTCCTCCGGACCGGGGGCAGCGGCCTGCGCCCGGGCGGCCCCTGCGATCGCGATGCGTTGGCGGTGGCGCGGCTGCGCCAGGCCGGCGCCGTGGTGGTGGGCATGGCCAATCTGCACGAGCTCGCCTATGGGATCACCAGCGCGAACCCGCATTTCGGGGCGGTCGCCAATCCCCTGGGGGCCGGATTCATTCCCGGAGGGTCCAGCGGGGGTTCCGCGGCGGCGGTGGCGGCCGGGATCGTCCGCGGCGCCGTGGGCACCGACACCGCGGGCTCCATCCGCATCCCCGCCGCCTGCTGCGGGGTGGTGGGATTCAAGCCGTCCTACGATGCCGTGTCGAGGCGCGGCGCCATGGACCTGGGCCCCAGCCTGGATCATGTCGGTCCCATCGCGCGCTCGGTGGACGATGCGGCCTTGCTGTTTTCCATCATGGCGGGGCAGGCGGCGCAGGTGCCGCAGCGATTGGCCAGGCTGCAGGGGATCCGGATCGGCCTGCCGAAGCGGTATTTCTTCGAGCCGCTCGCCTCCGACGTCCGGGGCGCCGTGGACGCGAGCATCGCGGCGTTGAAGGCCGATGGGGCGGTTTTCAAAGAGGTCGACGTCCCAGGCATCGATCGTGGCGCCGCGCTGATGTATGTGACGCTGTGCAGCGAGGCGACGGCCGTGCATTGGCGGCGCCTCGCGGAGGCCCCCGGCACGCTGGGCGAGGACGTGCGCACCCGGCTCGAGATCGGGCAGCTCATGCCGGCCCTGTGGTATGTGCGCGCGCAGGGCGCCCGCGCCCGCTTGGCGCTCGACATGGGCGCGGCGATGGCGGAGGTCGATTTCCTCCTCACGCCGACCCTGCGCGCCACGGCCCCCAGGATGGGCGCCGACATCGTGGATGTCGGGGGAACGGCGCTGCCCCTGCATGCCGCCCTCACCGGCCTGACGCTGCCGTTCAACCTGACTGGTTTCCCGGCCGTGAGCCTGCCTTGCGGGTATGGCGATACCGGCATGCCCGTGGGCCTGCAGATCGTCGGCGGGATCGGCGACGACTGGCGCCTGCTGGCGGTGTCGAAAAGAATCGAGGAGCTGTTGGACCTCGGCTCGCCGGCGGGATGAGGGATTCATCGGGTTTCCGGATTTCGCGGCGTTGACACGGGCTGGCGCTCCTCTATAGGATGGATCATTCAAAATAAAGAATGGAGTTCAGTATGTCGAACGATCGAAGCGGACTTGGCCTCGAGGATGCGGCCTTGCTGCGCGAAACCGCCTATCTCGCCCAAGGCTGGCGCAAGGCCTCCTCGGGCGAGAGCTTTCCCGTCCTCAATCCGGCGACGGGGGCGCAGATCGCCCAGGTGGCCAAGCTTTCCGCCGACGAGATCCGCCAGTCCATCGCCGGCGCGGTGGCCGCGCAGAAGCAATGGGCCGCCCGCACCGCCGCGGATCGCGCCCGCCTGCTGCGGGCCTGGAACGACCTGATCCTGGAAAACGCCGAGGACATCGCCCGCCTGATGACGCTCGAGCAGGGCAAGCCCCTGGCCGAATCGCGCGGCGAGGTCAAGTACGCGGCCTCGTTCATCGAGTGGTTCGCCGAGGAGGGCAAGCGCACCTACGGGGACGTCATCCCCGCGCCGGCGGCGGACAAGCGCCTGATCACCATCAAGCAGCCGGTCGGCGTGTGCGCGGCCATCACTCCGTGGAATTTCCCGGCGGCCATGATCACCCGCAAGGCCGCGCCGGCGCTGGCGGCGGGCTGCGCCATGATCGTCAAGCCCGCCGAGGACACGCCGCTGACGGCGCTGGCGCTGGCGGTGCTGGCCGAGCGCGCGGGCATTCCGGCGGGCGTCCTCCAGGTGGTGACCGGCGATCCGCGCGAGATCGGCGGCGTCCTCACGGCCAGCCCGGACGTGCGCAAGCTGTCCTTCACCGGCTCGACCGAGGTGGGCCGCCTGCTGATGGCGCAATCGGCGCCGACGATCAAGCGCCTGTCGCTGGAGCTCGGTGGCAACGCGCCGTTCATCGTGTTCGACGACGCCGACCTGGATGCCGCAGTCGAGGGCGCCATGGCCTCGAAATACCGCAACAGCGGCCAGACCTGCGTCTGCGCCAACCGCCTGCTGGTGCAGGCCGGCGTCTATGACGCCTTCATCGAAAAACTGCGCGCCAAGGTCGCCGACCTCAAAGTGGGCGACGGCACCGAGGAAGGCGTGCAGCAGGGGCCGCTCATCAATCGCGCGGCGCTGGACCATGCCCTGGAACTCATCGAGGATGCCCGGACGCACGGGGCCCGCGTCGTGATCGGCGGTGCGCCGCACGCCCTGGGCGGCACGTTCTTCCAGCCCACCATCCTCGGCGATCTCAGCCTCGACATGCGGGTGGCACACGAGGAGATCTTCGCCCCGGTGGCGCCGGTGTTCCGCTTCGAGACCGAGGAGCAGGCCATCGCCCAGGCCAACGACACGGAATACGGGCTGGCCGCCTATCTGTACACCCGCGACATTGCCCGCGCCTGGCGCGTGGGCGAGGCCCTGGAATACGGCATGGTCGGGCTGAACACCGGCATGATCTCGAACGAGGTGGCTCCCTTCGGCGGCATCAAGCAATCCGGCCTGGGCCGCGAGGGCTCGCATTACGGGATCGACGAATATCTCGAGGTGAAATACCTCTGCCTGCAGGTTTGAGGGGATCCGGCGGAGGGCGGCCGGGTACACTGGCGCTTGACGCCGCCCATCCGCCCGCGGCGGGCGCCGAGACCCTCTTACCCGCAGCCATGGCCGACCATTCCTCGGACCCCATCATCGCCATCGCCACCGCCCCCGGCAGGGGCGGCATCGGCGTGCTGCGGATTTCCGGCCCGAGCCTCGCCGGCTACGCGCAAAGCCTGTTCGGCCAGGTCCTGCGGCCGCGCCACGCCCATTACCTGCCGTTCCGCAGCGCCTCGGGCGAGCTCATGGACGAAGGCATCGTCCTCTACTTTCCCGGCCCCCATTCCTACACCGGCGAGGACGTGCTCGAACTGCAAGGCCACGGCGGGCCCGCCGTGCTGCGCCGCGTCCTCGAGGACTGCCTGGCGCGCGGCGCGGCCCTCGGACTGCGCCTCGCGCAGCCGGGCGAATTCACCCAGCGCGCCTTCCTGAACGATCGCCTGGACCTCGCCCAGGCCGAGGCCGTCGCCGACCTCATCGAGGCCAGCTCGACGGCCGCGGCGCGCAGCGCCATGGCCTCCCTGTCGGGCGCCTTTTCCACCGAGATCGACGCCCTGGCCGAGCGCATCGTGAACCTGCGCATGCTGGTCGAAGCCACCCTGGACTTCCCCGAGGAGGAGATCGACTTCCTCGAGAAATACCAGGCGGCGCAGCGCCTGGACGACGTGGCCCGCGCCCTCGACCGGGTGCTGCGCACCGCGCGCCAGGGCCTCGTCCTGCGCGAAGGCCTGCACGTCGTCCTGGCCGGCCAGCCCAACGTCGGCAAGTCCAGCCTCCTCAACGCCCTCGCCGGCGACGAAGTCGCCATCGTCACCCCCATCGCCGGCACCACCCGCGACAGGGTCGCGCAACAGATCCACATCGAAGGCGTTCCACTACACATTGTCGATACGGCAGGCCTGCGCGACACCGACGACACCGTCGAGCGCATCGGCATCGAACGGAGCTGGACCGAGATCGCGCGCGCCGACGTCATCCTGCACCTCCAGGATGCCCGCAGCCCCGGCGATCCCCTGGACGCCGACATCACCCGCCGCCTGCCGCCGGCCGCGCCGGTGCTGGTGGTGTGCAACAAGGCCGACCTGCTGGACGAAGCGGGACGCGCGGCATTCATGGGGACGGCGTCGGCTCCCGCCGTGCCTGCCGGATCGGGCGCGGCACCCGCAGGGGCGGGCATACGCCCGGACCTGGCGGGAGCGCTGCTCGTGTCAGCGCATACCGGCGAAGGCCTGGACGCCCTGCGGGCGCGCCTGCTCGCGATCGCCGGCTGGACCCCGGGGTCGGAATCCCCCTGGCTCGCGCGCGAGCGCCACGTCCACGCCCTGGAGGCCGCGCGCGGACACTTATCGGCCGCCGCCGCCCACGCCGCCCAGAGCGACCAGGTCCTGGACCTGTTCGCCGAGGAACTGCGCCTGGCGCACGAGGCCCTGTGCGGGATCACGGGACAGTTCACGAGCGATGATCTGTTGGGGGAGATTTTTTCCAGTTTTTGTATTGGGAAGTGATGTTGGGTCCATGGAGCGTCTGCGGCAGCAGGAGATGACGCTGACCGACGCTACAAAGGTGCATCCTGCGGTGCCGGGCCGGTTGCTGGCACAGAGTGAACGGCGAGAGAGGATGGTTTCGAAGTCGCCGACGAAATGACGATGCTGGCGGGTTGCAACAGGCGCTGTTGGGGACGATGATTATCAGGCGTTGATATGATTGCAAATCAACGTGTCACAGGATTCGCCACCATGAAGCGCTGCCTCATAGGGATCCGCCGGCCGGGTAGCTCGGCCCCGCGGGGAACCGAGATTCCCAGTATTTGGTTTCCATCCTTGGCATCGCTGGCAGCGGTGCTGTCGGACGACAACCGCCGCCTGCTGCGCCTGATCCATGACAAACAACCCAAGTCCCTGACCGAACTGGCCGAACTCAGCGGCCGCAAGGTGCCGAACTTGTCGCGCACTCTGAGAATGATGGCCGATTACGGCCTGGTATCGCTGCAGCGCAATGTTCGGGATGTTCAGCCGACTGCGCTGGCGACTGAGTTTCTGGTGGTGCTGGATTGATGGCTACGAATAAGAGAGGGTATGCAATGGCACGGATGTGGATGGTGCGCGGCGAAGGCGGCAGCTTGTATGACGCCTTTCGAGAGCGCGGCGTGGCTGCGGTGGGCTGGAACCAGTTCGCTGCTCATGCCAGACCTGGGGTGGAACGCAAACAATTGATCGCTCTGTACCAGTCCGCCGAGCCACAGGCAAAACAAGGGACAGTGGTGTCGGGCGCATCCCAGGTCTGGCGCTTCGTCAACGACATTCAGGAGGGCGATTGGGTCATCACCTATTCGCCGGCCAACCGCTTGTACTCGATCGGCAAGATCATCGGTCCGGCTGAGCACCACCCGGAGTGGGCCGAGCAAGGCATGCCGCTGGCGCGCAAGGTGCAGTGGCAAACGCAGGAGCTGCCACGCGACAGCTTGGGCACCAGTACAAAGAACAGCCTGGGTTCGACCCTGACCATCTTCGAGGTTTCGTCCAGCGCAGCAGGCGAAGTGCTGGCGGCGCTGAAGGGTAAACCGGCTCCAGTCGTGGAAGATGAAGCCGAGGAAGTCATCGCCGATCCACTGGCCGACATCGAGTCCCAGGCGCTGGAGCGCATCAAGGATCGGGTCAACGAACTCGACTGGGACGATATGCAGCAAATGGTCGCCGGCATTCTGCGCGCCATGGGCTACAAGACCCAGGTTTCGCCGCCTGGCTCCGACCGTGGGAAGGACATCGTGGCCTCGCCGGACGGCTTCGGCTTCGAACATCCGCGCATCGTCGTAGAGGTCAAGCACCGCAAAGGGCAGATGGACAGTCAGGAAATCCGCAGCTTCCTTGGTGGCCGTCACAAGGATGATCGTGGGCTGTATGTCAGCACCGGTGGCTTCAGCAAGGATGCCGCGATCGAATTGGTGCTGAAGCAGGCTGAATCACTGTCGAACGCTTGGTCGAAGTGATGGCTGCATAGGGGGCTTGGTATGAATGGCAAAAAACTGATCCGCAACAGCACAGCCGAGTTTCTGATCTTCACCGGGCAGGCTGGCGAACATAGCATCGAGGCTCGATATGAGGACGAGACCCTGTGGCTGTCGCAGAAGCTGATGGCTGAACTGTTCGGGGTGGATGTGCGCACCGTCAGCGAGCACTTGAAGAACATCTTTGCCAGTCATGAGCTCACGCCTGAGGCAACTATCCGGAAATTCCGGATAGTTCAGCAGGAGGGCCAGCGGGAGGTGTCCCGGGCGGTGGACTTCTACAACCTCGACGCCATCATTTCTGTCGGCTACCGGGTCAATTCCCTACGCGCAACGCAGTTCCGCCAGTGGGCGACCGGCATCCTGCGCGAGTTCGCCATCAAGGGCTATGTGTTGGATCGTCAGCGCATGGAAAACGGCAGCTTCCTGGGCGAGGATTACTTCGAGCGGCTGCTGGCGGAAATCCGCGAGATTCGCCTCAGTGAGCGACGCTTCTACCAGAAGATCACCGACATCTACGCCACCAGTGTGGACTACAACAAGGACGCACCGACCACCAAGGCCTTCTTCGCCAAAGTACAGAACAAACTGCATTACGCCATCCACGGCCATACCGCTGCAGAGTTGATCCGCAAGCGGGCCGATAGCAGCAAGCCACATATGGGGCTGACTTCCTGGGCGAGCGCGCCCGAAGGCAAGATCCTGAAAACCGATGTGGCCGTGGCCAAGAACTACCTGACCAAGGACGAGTTGGATTCACTGGGTCGTATCGTCAACGCCTATCTGGAACTTGCTGAGGATCGTGCTCGCCGCAAGATTCCCATGAGCATGGAAGACTGGTCCAAGCGGCTGGACGCCTTCCTCGAATTTGATGAACGGGAAGTGCTACAGAACAGCGGCAAGATTTCTGCAAAACTTGCCCAGACGCATGCGGAAAGCGAATTTGAGAAATACAGAATTGTGCAGGATCGCCTGTTTGAAAGCGATTTCGACAAAGCAGTGAAAAAACTGGCAACCGGTAAGCCGAACACCAGAGATGAAGGATAAGCCTAGGTTCCCAGATAGATCAACGTCACTTTCAGCCGTTCATGCCCGAGTTCACGGCTAACCTGCTGTCGGGCGTATCGTTCACTCAATCGCTGGCTGATACTGAGCTGAACCTTACTAGGTCCTCTCGCTGCAGGCGCCTTCCACCCTGTGAGCGCCTCATACCGCATCTGCGCATATTGATGCCGTAGCCCGTGCATGTTGCTCAGGCCCGCCGCCTTGCATTGCCCGTCGTAGACATGCCGTTTCTGGATGTAGGTCTTGTTCGCGGGGATCAGCGAGCCCAACCTGTTAGCGCCGGTGTAATACTGACCCATTGGGGGTGCGGACGATTTCTTGGACTGATTATGCTGCAATTCCGAGATGCTGGCGGTATCCCAAGGGGCTCTTGCCGCCAAGTGAGAGCTTGATACGACGCTGCTTGTCCCCACCCTGCTATCCTGAAGGCCTTTGCCATCAACAATGAGGAGGAGACATGGGGACGCTTTCGCGGGGCGCCATTCCGCACGGCCTGGCCGTCCGTCCATTCGCCATTCGGCACGGACTGCTGCTGTGCCTGGCCCTGCTGGCTTTGGTGGTCTGGACACGTGCCGCCTGGGCGGCTGCCGATGCCGAGCTGGAGCAGGAGGCGCGTGCGGCGCTCGAGCAGTTGTACGAGCATCAGCCCGAGGCGCGGTTCCTGGGCGAGCGCTCGACGGCGGTGATGGTGTTTCCCCGGATCGTGAAGGTGGGCCTGGTGGTGGGCGGGGAGCGCGGCAAGGGGGTGCTGTTCCGCGATGGGAAAGCCGATGGTCATTATGTCTCGACTGGTTTGTCCTATGGCCTGCAGGCGGGCGCGCAGGCGTTCGGTTATGCCTTGTTCTTCATGAATGACGGTGCCCTGCGGGTGCTGGAGGACCGGAATGGTTGGGAAATCGGGGCGGGCCCCAGTGTGGTCCTGATCGACCAGGGCGCGGCGCGCAAGCTATCCTCGACGACTTCGGATGATGATGTCTATGCCTATGTGTTCGGCCAGAAGGGGTTGATGGCCGGCATCGGCCTGCAAGGCAGCAAGATCTCGAAGCTGGATTGAGGTTCTTGTCCGAGGCCTGCGGCGATGCGCCCCGCCGTGTCCGGCACGGCGGATTGTCGCGTCTGGGAGACATTCCCCGGCTTCCGGAAAGCAGGATGCGGCGGAAGTGGCCGGGAAAATGGCGCGCGGAAAATCAGCCGTGATAGTGTGCTGTTTGTCCGGCTCGCGCATCCGAGCAGTCCGATCGGTGCGCCGGACACCCTCCTCATACGAACGACAGGTGCTTCATGGATATCGAGCGCTTCAAGCAGCAGCATGTCCAGATTTTGCAGGCGATCCATCGGATGCGGCAGTTGGCGACGGCCGGCATCGAGGAAAACGCCTCGGGCCTTGCGCGCGAGATTCAGTTGATGAAGTCCAAGGTCGGCCTGCACCTGTCGATCGAGAACGATATTCTTTATCCTCGCCTGGAAAAGCAGGCGGACGCGCAGGTGGCCCGCATGGCGCGGGAATACCAAGAGGAAATGAAGGCGCTGGCCGGCGAGTTCGGCCGTTTCGCCGAATGCTGGGGCATGGATTCGGCGGTCAGGAACGATCCGGAAGGCTTCCGGCGCGACTGCAATACGGTGCTCAGGGCGCTGCATCTGAGGATCCAGCGCGAGAATACCGAGTTCTATCCCCGGGTCGAGGCGTTGTAGGGAGTCGGTCTCCGCGGTAAGGACCGCTCGCGTGAGCATCCATAACTGCGGGCCATCTCATAGCTTGCTATTGAATAGCACACTATCTATAATCCCCTCATGGCCTCCCCGATCGCAGCCCCCCTTCCCGCCACCAATGCGGGCCTCGCTTTGGACGCGCAGCTCTGCTTCGCCCTCTATTCCGCTCATCTGGCGATGGGCAAGGTCTATCGGCGCGCGTTGTCGGGCCTTGGGCTGACGTATCCGCAATACCTGGTGATGCTGGCGCTGTGGGAGTCGGACGGGTTGGCGGTGTCCGAGCTGGGCGATCGGCTGTATCTGGACTCGGCGACGCTGACGCCGCTGCTCAAGCGCCTGCAGGCTTCGGGCTTGGTGGCGCGCGAGCGCAGCCCTGCGGACGAGCGCCGCGTGCTGGTGCGTCTCACGGACGCGGGACGGGCGCTGCGTGAGCGGGCACGGGCCGTGCCGGGGGGTGTCATCTGCGCGACGGGCTGTACGCCCGAACGCCTGCAAGGGCTGAAGGCCGAGCTGGAGGCCCTGCGCCTGAATCTGCTGCGGTCGGAATGAGCGCGCGCCGCCGGTATCGGCGGCGGGGCGTCCGGCCAGGGACATTGCCGCTGTGTGGTGCCGGCAGTGCCCCCAACCCGCACCACAAGGAGATCTTCCATGACAGTCGAAAACGTCCTCTACACTGCGCACGCCAAGGCCACCGGGGGCCGTGAGGGCAGTGCGAAATCTTCCGATGGCCGCCTGGACATCAAGCTTTCGACGCCCAAGGAGCTGGGCGGCGCGGGCGGCGACGGCACCAATCCCGAGCAGTTGTTCGCGGCCGGCTATTCGGCGTGCTTCCTGGGGGCGCTGAAGCTCGTCGCCGGCAAGGCGAAGGTTTCGCTGCCGGACGACACCACCGTGGAAGGGGCCGTGGGCATCGGGCCGATTCCCACCGGTTTCGGGATCCGGGTCGAGCTGAAGGTCTCGGCTCCGGGCGTGGACCGCAAGACCCTCGAGGACCTGGTGCAGAAAGCCAATGTCGTGTGCCCGTATTCGAACGCGACGCACGGCAATATCGACGTGGCGCTCAAGGTGGCGTAGCAAGCCTCGCCGGCCGCGGAATCACGGCTTCGGCCCCGCGGCCGCCGGCGCACGCAGGTCCTGGGCTGAAGGGTGCCCCGTGGCCCGGGGATGGCGGCCGCCCCAGGGCGGCCGCCATTCTTTTGGGGCGGCCGTGCTCGAGGGCCGCTAAATTTTGGGGCACCCGTGCTTGGGAGCCGCCAAAGCTGAATAGCTGAATAGATAGGGACACCCCCCATCGGACATCCCGCAATCCTTTATGATTGCACGGTCGGGGTTTCGGGATTGCAGCGTGCGCCGTCCATTCGTTCAGACCGCGGCCGCGCGCTGCGGCCGCCATGGGATCCATTACGGCTGGGTGGTCGCCGCCGTGGCGTTCCTGACCATGCTGTCGTCGTCGGCCGCCGTGGGCCTGCCCAGCGCGTTCCTGGTGCCGCTCAGCAAGGAATTCGGCTGGGACATCGACCAGATTTCGTCGGCGCTGGCGGTGCGCTTCGCGCTGTTCGGCCTGATGGGGCCGTTCGCCGCCACGCTGATCGAGCGCCACGGGCTGCGGCGCATCATCTGCCTGGCGCTGGTGCTGGTGGCGGCCGGCCTGGGCCTGGCCGCGGTGATGTCCAGGGTCTGGCACCTGGTGCTGCTCTGGGGTGTGGTGCTGGGGACGGGCGCGGGGCTGACGGCGCTGGTGCTGAGCGCCATCGTGGTGAATCGCTGGTTCGACCGGCGCCGGGGCCTGGTGCTGGGCCTGCTGACGGCCAGCGCGGCGACGGGCCAGCTCGCGTTCCTCCCGCTGGCGGCCTGGATGATCGAGGCGGTGGGCTGGCGCTACGCGGTGGCGCCGGTGATCGGCTGCTGCCTGCTGGTGGCGCTGCTGGCGTTCCTGCTGATGGCCAATCGGCCCGAGGACGTCGGCCTGCGGCCCTATGGCGCGGATCCCGGGACGGCGCCCGAGCCCGTCCCGGCGGGGCGGCCGGGGTTTCGCGAGCCTTTCGTCGTCCTGTTCCAGGTCTCGCGCAATCCGGTGTTCTGGGTGCTGTTCGGGACGTTCTTCATCTGCGGGCTGAGCACCAGCGGCCTGATCCAGACGCATTTCATCACGCTCTGCGGGGACTATGGCATGGGGCCGGTGCCGGCCGCCTCGGTCCTGGCGATGATGGGTGTCTTTGATCTGGTGGGCACGGTGCTGTCGGGATGGCTGTCCGATCGCTACGACAGCCGCAAGCTGCTGTTCTGGTATTACGGCCTGCGGGGATTGTCGCTGTTCTGGCTGCCGCATTCGGAATTTTCCCTGGCCGGCCTGTCGCTGTTCGCCATGTTCTACGGCCTGGACTGGATCGCGACGGTGCCGCCGACGGTCAAGCTGACCACGGCGGCCTTCGGCAAGGCGCGCGCGGGCATGGTGTTCGGCTGGATCTTCGCGGGCCACCAGGTGGGCGGCGCGGTCGCCGCCTATGGCGCGGGGCTGTCGCGCACGGTGTGGCTGACGTATACGCCCGCGCTGTACGCCGCGGGCCTGGCGTGCCTGGTGGCGGCCCTGATCGTGTTCCTGATCCGCCGGCCCGCCGCGCCGTCCTTGTCAGCGGCCGGCGCTTGACGCAGAATGCCAGGGTGATTCTTCAGTAGACTGAATGCACCTCACCAAGGAGACCCCCCATCATGTCCACACGCACCGTCCCGCCCTTCCGCGCCGATCACGTCGGCAGCTTCCTGCGGCCCGTCTATCTGCTGGAGGCGCGAGAGCGCCACGCCAAGGGCGAGATCGACGCCGCCGCCCTGCGCGCCGTCGAGGACCGCGCCATTGCCGAGATCGTGCGGTTCCAGGAGGACGTCGGCCTGAAGTCGGTGACGGACGGCGAGTTCCGCCGAACCTATTTCCACCTCGATTTCCTGCAGCAGCTCGACGGCGTGGCGACCGACGCCCCCGGCGTGGTGACGGGCCCGGACGGCAAGGAGCACCTGGCTCCGCCGACGATCCGGGTGACCGGCAAGGTGCGCCACGCGCGCGACATCCAGCGCGCCGATTTCGAGTACCTGGCGAGCCAGGTCTCGCCCGGCCATACGCCCAAGGTCACGATTCCCTCGCCCACCATGCTGCATTTCCGCGGCGGGCGCGCGGGCATCGACGCGGTGGCCTATCCCGAACTCGAGCCCGATTTCTACGAGGACGTGGCCGACGCCTACGGCCAGGAGCTGCGCAGCCTGTTCGACGCGGGTTGCCGCTACGTGCAGATGGACGACACCAACCTGGCCTACCTGTGCGACGGGCGCATGCGCGAGGCGGCCAAGGCGCGCGGCGACGACCCCAACGAGCTGCCGCACCGCTACGCCAAGTTCATCAACCGGGTGGTGGCGCGCAAGCCCGAGGGCATGGTGCTCGCCATGCACCTGTGCCGCGGCAATTTCAAGAGCACCTACGCCGCCGAGGGCAACTACGAGCCGGTGGCCGAGGCGCTGCTGTCGGAAATGCACCTGGATGCGTATTTCATGGAATACGACGATGACCGCAGCGGGGATTTCCGGCCCTTGCGTTTCCTGCCGCCCAACAAGATCGTGGTGCTGGGCCTGGTGACCACCAAGTTCGGCGCCCTCGAGTCCAAGGACGACCTCAAGCGCCGCATCGACGAGGCGGCCAAATACGCGCCCCTCGAGCAGCTCGCCCTGTCGCCGCAATGCGGATTCTCGAGCACGGTGCACGGCAACAACGTGGCCGTCGAGGACCAGCGCGCCAAGCTGCGGCTGGTGGTCGAGACCGCGCGCGAGGTCTGGGGCGACGCCTGATCGCCGGGCCCGTGCCGCCGGGCGGGCCTATTTCCCGGCGGACGATCGGCGCCACTCGATGGCGCCGATCGCGATCCCGCTGCCGCAGACCACGGCGATGCCCAGCCAGGTGAGGGCGTCGGGGAAATCGCCCCAGACCAGCCACCCCAGCACCGCGGCGGCGACGATCTGCAGGTAGATGAAGGGGGCGAGCATCGAGGCCGGGGCGAGGCGGTAGGCCTGGATCTGCATGATGTGCCCCAGCGCGCCCCAGACGCCGGTGCTGATCAGCACCAGCCATTCCAGGACACCGAATTCTCCCAGGGCCGGCCATGCCTCCGGCAGGGTGAAAGGCAGCGTCAGGGTCATGCAGGCGGCGCCCACGCCGCCGCTCCAGACCAGGGTGGTCATGGGATTGTCGATCGCCACGCGGCGCGTGCACAGGTACTGGACGGCGAACAGCATGGCCGTGCACAGCCCGAATGCCACGCCGATGGGATCCAGGCCGCTGCCCGGCCGGATGATGATCAGCACGCCCAGGAAACCGCTGAGCGCCGCGAGCCAGCGCGACAGCCGCGCGGGCTCGCCGAGGATCCAGGGGGCGCATGCCAGCATGATGAGGGGCGCCACGAAATTGATGGAGGTGGCCTCGGCCTGCGGCAGGTATTGCAGGGCCGAAAAGAAGGTGAAGGTGGCCACGATCATCACGACGCCGCGCAGCAACTGGGCGCCGGGACGCTGGGTGCGCAGCAGCTCGCGCAGGCTGCGCGGGCGCAGCAGGGCCAGCACCAGCACGACGTGGACGAAGAACCGCACCCAGCAGAGGAAGGCCAGCGGCAGCCCCGCCGCCATGATCCATTTGCCGCTGGTGTCCAGGCCCGAGAGGGACCAGGACGAAAGCACCAGCAGGCCGATGCCGAGGAAAGGCAGGCCGCTGCGCGGGCCCTGGGCGCCGGACGGGGCCGGGGTCGCGCCCGCGGGGGGGCGGATCGAGGATGGCATGGGGAAAGAGGGGATTGCAACGACGCTACACATTAACCGATTTCCGGCCCCGTGTCGGCGGCGGTGCCCGCGGAAACGCGGCCGGGCCGCCCGCCGAGGCCAGCCGCAGTGCGTTTGTTAGATTTGAATCATCAAACCCCACCACAAACATGGGTACGATGAAAAGATCGTCGAGTCGACGCATTTCCGGGAGAAACCCATGCCCTCACTGCCTGCCAGCGGATCCGCCGCGGCCACCGACAGCCGCAAGGCGCTGTCGGTCCTGTTCTCCAGCACACTGGCATTCACGGTCTGCTTTGCCGTATGGACCATGTTCTCGGTCCTCGGGATTCCGCTCAAGACCGAGCTGAGCCTGAACGAGACCCAGTTCGGCCTGCTGATCGCCACGCCCGTGCTGACGGGTTCGCTGGTGCGCGTGCCGCTGGGCTTCCTCACCGACAAGCTGGGCGGCCGGGTCGTCTTTCTGGCGGTCATGCTGGTGTGCGTGCCGCCGCTGTACCTGATGGGCCATGCGACGACCTATCCCCAGTTCCTGGTGCTGGCGCTGTTCGTCGGCCTGGCCGGCGGGACGTTCTCGGTCGGGACGCCGTACGTCGCGCGCTGGTTCGCGCCCGAGCGCCGGGGCTTCGCCATGGGGGTGTTCGGGGCGGGGAATTCGGGATCGGCGGTGACCATGTTCGTGGGGCCGGCGATCATCGGCGCCTTCGGCTGGGCCATGCTGCCCGAGGTCTACGCGGCCATGATGCTGGGCACGGCGGTGCTGTTCTGGATGTTCAGCCACAGCAATCCGGCGCATCGCGTTCCCACCGGCGTCCCGTTCTCGCAGCAGCTCAAGGTGCTGAAGGATCCGCGCGTGTGGCGCTACTGCCAGTATTACTCGGTGGTGTTCGGCGGCTACGTGGCCCTGGCGCTGTGGGCCACCAAATACTACGTGGCCGAGTACGGCTTCGACCTGAAGCTCGCCGCGCTGCTCGCGACGATCTTTTCTCTGCCCGGCGGCGTCCTGCGCGCGCTCGGCGGCTGGTTCTCGGACCGCTTCGGCGCCTACACGGTGACCTGGTGGGTGATGTGGGTGTGCTGGGTGTGCTTCTTCATCCTGTCATACCCGCAGACCCGCATGGCGATCCAGACGCAGCATGGCGAGGTGGCGCTGTCGATCGGGCTGAACGCCTGGGTGTTCACCGCGCTGCTGTTCGTGGTCGGCGTCGCCATGGCCATCGGCAAGGCGTCGGTGTTCAAGTTCATCAGCGACGACTACGCCGAGAACATCGGGGCGGTGTCGGGGGTGGTGGGGCTGGCCGGCGGCCTGGGCGGCTTCGTGCTGCCGATCATGTTCGGCGCCCTGCTGGATTTCACCGGCATCTATTCCAGCGCCTTCATGCTGCTCTACGGCTCGGTGTGCGTGTCGCTGGTGTTCATGCACTACTCCTTCCGCGGCGCGCCCCGCGCGGGCGCGGAATTGCGCGAGGGGCACGCCCCGGCCTGAGCCTGGGCGCGCCCGGGGACGTCAGCCGCCGCAGCCGCCGCAGCAGTTGCCGTCCTCGCCGTGCACCGGCTTGAGCGCATGGTAGCCGGCATCCTCGACGGCGAC
>JBIQHJ010000039.1:0-31895 GCA_044508625.1 Alcaligenaceae bacterium | reverse complement strand
GCTCAACAGCTACTCGGGCTGGGCGGCGGCGGGCATCGGCTTCTCGCTCAACAACCCCATGCTGATCATCGCCGGCTCGCTGGTGGGCTCCTCGGGCGCGATCCTGTCCTACATCATGTGCAAGGCGATGAACCGCTCGTTCTTCAACGTGATCCTGGGCGGCTTCGGCGCCGAGCCCTCCGCGGCGGGCGCCGGCGGCGACGGGGTCCAGCGCAGCGTCAGGTCCGGCAGCCCCGACGACGCGGCCTTCCTCATGAGCAACGCCGAGTCGGTCACCATCGTCCCGGGCTACGGCCTGGCGGTGGCGCGGGCTCAGCATGCGCTCAAGGAACTCGCGGCCAAGCTCTCGGACCGCGGCGTCACCGTCAAGTACGCCATCCACCCGGTGGCCGGCCGCATGCCCGGGCACATGAACGTGCTGCTCGCCGAGGCCGAGGTGCCCTACGACCAGGTCTTCGAGATGGACGACATCAACGGCGAGTTCGGCCAGACCGACGTGGTCCTGGTGCTGGGCGCCAACGACGTGGTCAATCCGGCCGCCAAGAACGACCCCAACTCGCCCATCGCCGGCATGCCCATCCTCGAGGCCTACAAGGCGCGCACCGTCATCGTCAACAAGCGTTCGATGGCCGCCGGCTATGCCGGCCTGGACAACGAGCTGTTCTACATGGACAAGACCATGATGGTCTTCGGCGACGCCAAGAAGGTCCTGGAGGACATGGTCAAGACGCTCGAATGACGCTCGATGAATGATGCTCGATAACACCCATGCAGAGCCGTGACGACCAGTACCTGGTCTCTCAACCCCTCGAGATCCAGTCGATCCTGAACGCCCTGCGGCGCAAGCGCACGCTCGTGCGCCTCGAGGTGCCCGAGCACGCCACGTCGGTGATCTCGACCATACTGGACATCGACCCCGCCTCGGGGGCGCTGTACCTGGACAACGCCGCCGCAGCCGACGTCAACACCCGGCTGCTGGCGGCGCAGTCCGTGCGCTTCCAGGCCACCCTGGACCGCATCCTGATCGAGTTCCACGGCGCCCTGAAGCCGGCCCAATGGGGGGACAGCCCGGCATTCCTGATGGACCGCCCCGAGAGCCTGCGGCGGCTGCAGCGCCGCGAGTTCTTCCGCGTGGAGGTGCCCTCCAGGAACCCGGCCACCTTCACGGTCACGGATCCGCCGCTGAAAGAGGGCGCGAACACGGTCTTTCCCGTCCACGACATCAGCGCGGGCGGCCTGCGCCTGGTCGACAAAGAGCGCCTGCTCGGCGAGACCATCGGCAGGATCTACACGGGCCAGCTCGACATGCCGGGCGCCAGCAGCATCGAGATCTGCCTGCGCATCCTGCGCACCGCCGAGATCGCCGCGGAAAGCGGCAAGGGCACGCAGACCGTCGCGTGCAAGTACTTCAACCTGTCCACCAACAAGCAGATCGCCATCCAGCAATACATCGGCCGCATCGAGCGGGCCATGATGGCGCGCCGCTGGGCCCTGGAATAAAGGCGCGACGCGCGGGGGCATGCGCGGGGGCATTTTTGCCGCCGGGCCGCCCCAAGGCAAAAACGGCCCCCTTGGGGATGAGTCCGGACGCGGGATGGATCCATCCCGCGCCTGGCGAATCCGAGCGGCATGCAGGCCGCGAGGTGGATTCCGCCCGTCTGATCGCATCCCCATACCGCCATCCCGCCACGACTCAGGGATATCCAGGAGAGCGGCTGCGTTTTTAATATATTGCTTGCATATTGCAAGCATATATGTAAATATCGACCTACTTGCAGCTTCGGAAAAAAGGAAGCAGGCTCAGGGAGTCGTGAATTGACACATAGGGACTACAGTGTCGCCATCGTCGGCGCGGGTGTCGTTGGACTGACGACGGCACTGATCCTGGCCGAAGCGGGCCAGCGGGTGGTGGTGATCGACCGCAAGGGCCAGGCGCTGGAGGCGAGTTTCGGCAACGCCGGGGCGCTGGGTTTCGCCGAGATCATGCCCCTGGCGTCGCCGGGTTTGATTCGCAAGGCGATCAAATGGTTCTTCGATCCGCTGGGTCCCTTGTCCGTCCCGCCGAGCTACCTGCCTCAGATTGCCCCCTGGCTGCTGCGCCTATGGCGCGCCAGCCGCGCCGATCGTTTTCACGCCGCCGTCGCGGCACAGGTCCAGCTCATGGCCTTGGCGCGCGAGGAAATGTCCGCCATGCTGCTGCGCACCGGACTCGCACCCAAGGTGCACTCGGACGGCGCGCTGGAACTCTACGAGGGCGAGCGAGAGTTCCAGGCTTCGCTGGCCGGGGCCCGCTGGCGCGAGCAGAACGGCATCGAGATCCGCCATGTCCAGGGCGACGCCCTGGCCGAACTGCAGCCCGGCCTCGCGCCCCGGTTCACCCACGGCACCTTCATTCCCGGCTGGCAGACCGTGGATGACCCGCATGAATTCGCCGTATCGGTGGGCCAAAGCGCCCTGGACCGAGGCGCCGTCTACCTGCAACGAGAGGTGGTCGGCATCGGCAGCGGCCCGGCCGGCACGCGCCTCACATTCGACGACGGCCAGACGCTGGACGCCAGGCAGACGGTCATCGCCGCAGGCGCGTGGTCGCACCACCTCGCGCGCCAGATCGGCGACCGCATTCCGCTGGAGACCGAGCGCGGCTACAACACGACGCTGCCGGCCGGTGCGTTCGACGTTCGCCGCCAGTTGACCTTCAGCCACCACGGTTTCGTCATCACGCCGCTCAGATGCGGCCTGCGCATAGGGGGCGCGGTGGAGTTCGGCGGCCTCTCGCGGGCGCCCGACTTTCGCCGCTCGGCGACCATGCTGCGGAAAGCCCAGACATTCCTGCCGGGCCTCGAGGCCGAAGGCGGCAAACAATGGATGGGCTTTCGGCCCAGCCTGCCGGATACGCTGCCCGCCATCGGACGCTCGACGCGCCAGCCTGCCTTCATCTATGCCTTTGGCCATGGCCACCTGGGACTGACCCAGGCGGCGGCCACGGCGCGGATGGTGCGCGATATCGCCCTGGACCAGCCCCCGGCCATCCCGCTCGCGCCCTATCGGCCAGAGCGCTTCCGTGGGCACTGACGCGCCCAGGCCTTGATTCACGCTCTTTTTCAACTGCTTAGCCAGGTTTTCGCCTCACTGATCCAAGCATTCACAGGTGAGAAATACTTTCCACAACAAGGAAGCCACAACATGAAACTCGAAGGTGTTTTCGTCCCCATGATCACCCCCAGCACCAGCGATGGCGGTGTCGACACCCAGGCCTTGGCCAAGCTCGCCGAGCACTTCATTGCCCAGGGCGTGACCAGCCTCATCGCCTGCGGCACGACCGGGGAATACTATGCGTTCACCGAAGAAGAACGCCGCCAGGTCCTGGAGACCATCGCCGCCGTCGGCAAGGGCCGCGTCAGCCTGGTGGCGGGCATCAGCGCCTTTTCGACCCAGGGTTCCATCGAGCGCGCCAGGCAGGCCGAGGAACTGGGCTATGACGGTCTGATGCTGACCGCCCCGCCCTACTGCCTGCCCAGCCAGGATGGCGTCATCACGCACTTCCGCGAGGTCGCCGCGGCGACGCCGCTGCCCATCATCATGTACAACTTCCCCGCCCGAGTGGGCGTGGACCTGGAATTCGACACCGTCGTCGAGCTCGCCAAAGTACCCAATATCGTCGGCATCAAGGAAAGCAGCGGCGATTTCGGCCGGGCCCTGGCCCTGATCCAGGCAAACCTCCCCGACTTCGAAGTCGTGTGCGGCTGCGACGAGCAGGCGGCCGACTTCCTGTTCTGGGGCGTGCGCGCCTGGATCAGCGGCAGCGCCAACGTCTTCCCCGCCGAACAAGTGGCCATGATCGAGGCGGCAAAGGCCGGCAGACTGGACGAAGTCCGCGCCCTCCTGTCCGCCATGTATCCGGTCATCCACGACATGGAATCCAGCGATTTCAACCAGAAGGCCAAGCTCGCCGCCAGGCGCCATGGCATCGAAGCCGGTGAAATCCGCCGGCCCCTGGCGCCCCTGACCGCCGAGCAGACCCAAGCCTTCCAGCAGCTTCTGGATGCCTACAAACACTGAGGAGTCGACATGTCCCCCACTGTGCAAGCAATCTTTGAACAGGCGCGCGCCGGCTCTCTGTGGGCCGGTCACCTGATTCCCGGACATGCGGCGGGCACGGCACGCATCGTCAACACGACGCCCATCGACAACAGCACGATCGGACACATCGCCGATGGCACCCGCGCGGATGTCGACGCGGCGGTCCTCGCGGCGCGCAAGAGCTTCGAATCCGGCGAGTGGTCGCGCCTGGCCCCGGCCGAGCGCAAGCGGATCATGCTGCGCTGGACCGACCTGCTCGCCGAGCACGCCGAAGAACTCGCCGCGCTGGATTGCGTGGACGCGGGCAAGCCGATCAGCGAATGCCTGAACACGGACCTGCCCGCCACGCTGGATACCTTGCGCTGGTACGCCGAAGCCATCGACAAATGCTTTGGACGCATCTCCCCTACCGGGTCCGATGCCCTGGGGCTGATCGTCAAGGAGGCCATCGGCGTGGTCGGCGTGGTCCTGCCCTGGAACTTCCCCGCGCTGATGTACGCATGGAAAGTCGGCCCCGCGCTGGCCGCGGGCAACGCCGTCATCGTCAAGCCCGCCGAACTGACCTCGCTGAGCGCCTATCGGATGACGCAGCTCGCCCACGAAGCCGGCATCCCGGCGGGCACCTTGACCCTGGTCACCGGGCTGGGCGAATCCGCCGGCGAACCCCTGGGCCGCCACATGGACGTCGACATGGTGTCCTTCACCGGCTCGACGGAGGTGGGGCGCTACTTCCTCAAGTACTCGGCCGAGAGCAACCTGAAGGAGATCGTCCTGGAATGCGGCGGCAAGAGCCCGCAGGTGATTTTCGAGGACGCCGCCCTGGACGACATCCTCGACCACGTGCTGGCCGCGGCGTTCTGGAACATGAGCGAGAACTGCAGTTGCGGCTCGCGCCTGATCGTCCACGGCAGTATCAAGGATGCGCTGCTCGCTAAGCTCAAGGACCGGCTCGGCCAATGGAAGGTGGGCCTGCCCACGGACGCGGCGACCCACATCGGTCCCATGGTCGAGCGCGCCCATTTCGACAAGGTGCGCGGCTTCATGGACGAGGCGGTGAGCGAAGGCGCACGCCTGGCCCATGGCGGACGCATCCACAGCGAGCTGGGCAGCGGCTGGTATATCGAACCGACGATCTTCGATGACGTGAAGCCCGGATCCCGCCTGTTCCGCGAGGAAGTCTTCGGTCCGATCCTGGCCGTCACGACCTTCGAGACCGAAGCAGAAGCCATCCGCCTGGCGAACGACAGCGCCTACGGCCTGGCCGCATCGCTCTACACCCTGGATGTCCGGCGCGCGCAGCGCGTCGCCTCGGCGATCCGCGCGGGCACTGTGTCCATCAACGGCTTTTCCGAAGGCGACATCACAACGCCCTTTGGCGGATACAAGCAATCGGGCTTTGGCGGGCGAGACAAGGGCATGGAGGCGCTCGACCAGTACCAGCAGATCAAGACCATCTGGTACGTCAATACCTGAACCCACTTTTTTCCGCACCCCAGGAGCCGAACATGGCACGCATCTCCGTTCTCGATTCCCACACCGGCGGCGAGCCTACACGGCTCGTCCTGGACGGCTTCCCTGCGCTGGGCCAAGGCAGCATGGCCGAGCGCAGGGCCGTCCTGTCCGCGCGCTACGACGCATGGCGCCGGGCCACGATACTGGAGCCGCGCGGCAGCGATGTCATGGTCGGCGCTCTGCTGTGCGAGCCGGTCGACCCCCAACACGCGGCAGGGGTCATCTTTTTCAACAACACCGGCTACCTGGGCATGTGCGGCCACGGCACCATAGGCGTGATCGCGTCCCTGGCCTACCTGGGGCGCATCGCGGCCGGGCGCCACGTCATTGAAACACCGGTCGGCAATGTCGCCGCCAGCCTGCTCGACGACGGATCCGTCAGTATCGAGAATGTCCCATCCTACCGGCTGCATCATGCCGTCGAGGTGGACCTGCCGGGGCATGGCCGCGTCACGGGCGACGTCGCCTGGGGCGGGAACTGGTTCTTTCTCGTGAGTGATCACGGCCAGCGCATCGCCAGCGACAACCTCGAGGCACTCACCGAATTCACCTGGGCATTGCGCCAGGCGCTGGAAGACCAAGGCGTCCGCGGCCGGGACGGCGCGCTGATCGATCACATCGAATTATTCGCCGCTGACGATCGCGCCGACAGCCGCAATTTCGTGCTGTGTCCCGGCAAGGCCTATGATCGCTCGCCCTGCGGCACCGGCACCAGCGCAAAGCTGGCCTGCCTGGCTGCCGACGGCAAGCTCGAACCCGGCCGGGTCTGGCGGCAGGCCAGCATCATCGGCAGCGAGTTCGAGGCCAGCTACAGGCGCGACGGCGAGGCCATCATCCCGACAGTGCGCGGGCGTGCGCACATCAGCGCGCAGGGCAGCCTGATTCTGCAAGAGGACGACCCCTTCCAGTGGGGCATCCAGCCATGACCGGGGCACCAGGACCCTAGCATGGCGTAAAATCCAGGGCATGATGGATATCCAGGAAAAATATCCAGCGCATACTGATAGCAAGATATCCCACGCAGGAAAACCAATGCCTCACGGAGCACCCGCCGTCAAGACTCGCGCAACCGAAGCCGCCTACGACGCCATCGAAACCTTGATCGCCACGCTCAAGCTCGAGCCGAACCAACCCATCGTCGAGAGTGAGCTGATCCAGATTACCGGACTGGGGCGCACGCCCATCCGCGAGGCGCTGATGCAGCTCGTGGCCAGCGGCCTGATCGAGCAGCAGCCCCGCAGGGGCCTGCGGGTCAGCGAGATCCGCATTGCCGAGCACCTGACGCTGATCGAAACCCGCCGCGTCCTCGAGCGCCTCATCGCCGCCGCCTCGGCCAAGCGCGCCACGCGAGGCCAGCGCGACGCGCTGCTGCGCCATGCTCAAGAGATGGTCGAGAGTGCCCGCCAAGGCGACCTGGCGGGCTACATGGACGCCGATCAAGCCCTGGATCGCGTGAACCACGAGGCCTGTCGCAATCCGTATGCCGTGCAGGCCATCGTGCCCATGATCATCCAATGCCGGCGTTTCTGGTATGCCTTCCAGCATGAGGGCGACCTGGAGCGCGGAGCCGCCTGTCACCTGATGCTGGCCGAAGGCATCTTTAACGGTGACGCGACCGCCGCCTCGGACGGCGCCGACGCCCTGATGGACAGCCTGGCCGCGTTCACCCATCGGGTCATAGAAATCTGATCGATCCTGCAAACACAGAGGCCCGCACGCCAGGACGTGCGGGCCTCTGTGTTTGCAGGCGCCGGGCCATGGGCCCGGCCATTCATTTCAGCTACTGCCCGTACAGCCCCCATGGCAGCCACAGCCCCATGACCGGGAATAGAATGATCAAGACCACACCCACCATCTGCATGCCAACAAACGGGAGGGCGGACGTATAAATATCCGCAAGGCTGATGTGAGGCGGCGTGATGCCCTTGAGATAGAACAGCGACAGGCCAAATGGCGGCGTCAGATAGGCCGTCTGCAGCAGGGTCATGAAAATGATGGCCCACCACAGGGGATCGAATCCCAACTGGACGATGATGGGGGACACGATCGGCGCCGCCAGCAGAATGATGGCCATGGTCTCGAGGAACATGCCCAGCACAAAGATGAAGGCCACAAAGAGGATCAGGACACCCCACTTGCCGCCCGGCATGTTCATGGCCATATTGGTGATGACCTGGTTGCCGCCAATGCCCGCGAACACGGAACTGAAGCTGGCGGCGCCCCCCACCATCCAGGCGATCATGCTGGACACCTTGAGCGTCTCCAGCACGGTGTCCCTGAGGATGCGGAACTTGAAACGCCCCGTGACGACGCTGAACAAGACAGCCCCGAAAGCTCCAAAGCCCGCCCCTTCCGTCGGGGTCGCCATGCCGGACAGAATGGACCCGACCGTTCCCGCGATCAGGATGCCCGGCAGGATCAGAACACGCAGAGAGACGAATTTTTCCTTCCAGCTCACCGTCTTGTCAGCGGGCAGCGCGGGGCAAAAATCCTTTTGTATATAGGCACGAACCAGGATATAGACGCTGAACAAGGCCACCAGCAGCAGGCCGGCGCTGACACCCGCGGCAAACAGCTTGCCCACCGACACGTTGCTGACGGCGCAGTAGATGATCATGACCAGCGACGGCGGTATGATCTGGCCGAGCGTGCCGCCCGCCAGGATCGAACCCATATTGACGCCGCGGTCGTAGCCGTATTTGGCCATCTGCGGCAAGGCAATGACACCCAGGCCGATCACGCCGGCGGCGACGACACCCGACACCGCGCCGATCAGGGCGCCGGCAAATACCGTCGCGATCGCCAAGCCGCCCCTGAATGCGGACCCCGACCACTTGTAAAAGCAATCGTACATGTCGGCAACGAGATCGGATTTTTCCATGATCATTGCCATGAATATGAACAGCGGCACGGCAACGAGGGGAAAATTATTCATCATCCCCCATATCGACATGATCGTCGTGTTCAGGGCCGGAGTGCCCCACAGGAAATAGCTGAAGCCTATCGCCACCGCATACAGGCCGAAAGAGATATGCATGCCCAGAACCAGCACCATCAGCAGTGCCACGAACATGAACAATGAGATCGTATTGCCATCCATCGCTGAAAATCCCCCAGGTGACTTATTGGTATTTACTCTTGATCGTCCGCATGCACTCGACCAGCGCCTGCAGGGCCATCAAACTGGCGGAGAATGGAATGAACCACTTGTACCACCAGATCTGGGGGTTGAATGGAGTTTGCAGGGATGAGTATTCAAGCCTGAGGGTCGAGGACCAGGCCGTCTTGCCGCCAAAATAGGTCAGCACGAGGCAGACGGCGATAATGATGACAAAACTGAGGATGTCCAGGCGCCGGTTCATGGCCGGCCCCAGATAATGCGTGATCACATCGACCCTGACGTGCGCCTTGTACTTCAAAGCGTACGCGCCGCCCACCATGACCATGATGCCGTTCATGAACAGGGACATTTCAAACGCCCAGTCCACCACGATATTGAAAAAATACCTGATGAGAGTTGAATATACGATCGTCAGGATCAGCGGGATGATCAGATACCCGACGATCCGCCCCGAATATTCCGACACACCGTCGACCACTTGTATGAATCTATTCATTTGGATGCCTGCCTTTGGAGAGTGCGCTCAGAGCACGCGCGCCGGAACTCGTGACGGACCTGAACCAGAAAGGCTGTCAGCGCTGCGGGCCGTTGCGGGGAATCGGTTACTCAGGCTTGATCTTGTTGCTCGCAAGCAAGCGGCTGGAAATGTTCTGGAGGCTGTCCCTCACATGCCCCGGGCAACCGGCTGCCTTTAGATGCTGGTACGCCATCGCATTCAAGCCGCCCGGCGTCGATACGTGCTCGATGCCATGGGCGATCCCGTCCGCAGTCGCCGCATGGACCTCCGAGAACAGCACCCTGGCGTAGCTATTGGCTTGTTTGGGATCGATGCCGGCACTGACCAGCCAGGACGCGGCGACCTCGCCGACCATCATGACGGCGGACAAAAGCCCCGTGACCGACCACAGCGACAAAAATTCCTTTTCGCTGGAAGTCGCGAATAGATCGTGATCTCGTCCAAACAACAGCTCCGCCGACGCGCTCGAGGGGTACATGGGCAGTGTCTGCCTTCCGCCTGCGATTGCCGGCAAGGCCAATAGCCTGCAGGCGCTACCGGCGCCTCGAGTCAGCGCCTGAAGCTCCGCGTGGCTGATTTCGGCCACGGCGCTGATGACGTGATGCCGGGCCTCGAACTTGAGGGCTGGCAGCACGCTGCGCGCCACATCGGGCAGCAAGGCAACGATCAGATAATCGCACTCGTCGACCATCTGTTCCGGATCGGTCGGCATGACGCGCGGATCATGCTTGACCAGATCTTCCACTCGCGCGGCATTTCGCCTGCTGACGCGAAGGGAGCTCATCGCTGGGTGACGGAGGACCGCCTTTGCCAGCGCCTCCCCCAGCCGGCCGATTCCCAGTATGCCTACCGTGATTTCAGTCATATGAGCTCCCTTGCTCCACTCAAAAAAGACCAAACCTTACTTGGCTGTCAAGGTTTTCGCCAGTTCCGTATAGCCAAGATCAGTCAGGACCTGAGCATAGGTCTTGAGGTATTCGGCCGCCTCGGGGCTCTTTTGAGCGAACTCGAGCATGACTTTGGCGCCGATCTTGCGTGCTTCCAGCACGTCGGCCTCGGGGAGCTGGATGATCTCTACACCACCTGCGAGCCATGCGTTCTTGGCCTTTTGATTGCCGATGTCATAATTGATCGCGGACAGGTACCGTGCCTGGTCCCTGCAGGCGTAGACCACGCCCTTGAGATCGTTCGGCAGCTTTTCCCAGGCATCGGGATTGACGATCAGCTCCTTGTCATCGGTGGCGCCGGTATGCAGGACAGGCTCGATGACGTACTTGCTGACCTCATGGAAGCCCATCTCTTTGTTGACGAGCCAGTCGTTGTATTCGGCCATGTCGATGGTGCTGAGCTGCAGCGCCTGGTAAATTTCGGTCCCCGTGAGGGTGATCGAAGACGCACCCAGCGCCGTGTAATAGCTGGCGCCGATGCCGCCCGCGCGAACCTTCTTGCCCTTGAAGTCCTTCAGGCTGCGCACTTCGACCACGGAGTTCAGTATTTCAGCCGGACCGAAATCGAACGCGCCCAGGCTCTTGACGCCTTCCTTGTCATAGGCCGCCGCGACGATGGGTTCGAGCTTTTCGGCACGGTAGAAGTTCTCGCTGAATGATTCGATGGGATCGCCCGGACGGCTGCCCGCCAAGGCAAAGACCGGGTTCTTGCCCGCCCAATAGCCGGACCAGATCATCCCCATTTGCACGACCCCATCGCGCACTGCGTCCAGGCTTTCGCTGACCGGATGCAACACGCCGCCGCCGAATACCTGGATGTTCATCCGGCCGCCGGACGCCGCGCTGACGCACTCGGCGAACGGCTTGACCGTGCCATCGAACCGCGCGGTCCCCGGCAGTTGGTGGCTCACGGCGCGCCAATTCACCTGTTGGGACATCGCGCTGCCAGAGTACATGCCCGTCGCCAAAAACAAGGTGGCCGCGATACCGGTCAAACGAAACGATTGCTTGATTTTCATCGTCTTCTCCCTTTCGGATTTTTCAATTCTTCAAAAATTCTTTTGTGACTGAGAACGCCCTACCGCACCGAGCACAGACCAGATCCGGCGTCGATGCAGACTAGCATATTGTAAATATATGTACAACATATTAGGTATAAACACCTAGCCCGCAGCGCGGGCATCATCAGTGTCTTGGAAACGGGCGGGGTGGCCCTAGAAGCCGAGGCCGTCCCAGCACAGCTTGGCGCCGGTCAGGAACAGGAAGGCGTACAGGAAGCGGAAGAACACCTGGGGGTCCATGCGGTCATGCAGCCAGGCGCCGAGCTTGACGCCCAGCACCGCCAGGGGCGCCAGCACCAGGGAGGTGGACAGGTTCTCGAGATCGAGCTCGCCCAGGAGGGCGTAGGGCACGAGCTTGGCGTAGTTCACGACCGCGAAATAGATCGTCGCGGTGCCCACCAGCACGGCGCGGTCGAGCTTGCGCGGCAGCAGGTAGATCATGATGGGCGGGCCGCCCGCGTGGGCCATGAAGCTCGTGAAGCCCGACAGCCCCGACCACCAGGTCGCGCTGACGAGGGGCGGCAGGTGCACCGGCGCGCGCACCCGGCCCTTGAGCCAGTGGTTCAGGGTGAAGGCCAGCGCCAGCGTCCCCACCATCAGCTTGAGCATGGCCTCGCTGACAAACTGGAAACTGAGGGAGCCGATCAGGATGCCGATCAGCGCCCCGGGCAGCAGGCGCAGCAGCAAGGCGCGGTCGCAGCGATCGGCCCAGATGCGAAAGCCCGTCACGTCCATGACGCAGAGGATGGGCAGCATGATGCCGGCCGCCTGCATGGGCGAGATCGCCAGCGCCATCAGCGGCACCGACAGCATGCCCAGGCCGCCGGCGAAGCCGCCCTTGGAAATGCCCGCCAACAATACCGCCGGCACGGCCAGCGCGTAGAACACAGGATCCAGGACGGGGAGCATCGGGCGGCCGGGCGAAGTCGATCGAACCGCTATCGTAGCCGAGAATTCCCCCGCCCTTTCTCACCCATTGCGCCGCGGGAGCCCCTGCGCGAGACCGAGCCCTGCGCGCGAGCAACCGCGGCGGGCCGGACGGCGTCATTGATTGACCAGGTATTCGACTTTCTTGCGCAGTTCCGGATCCTGCTGCACGGCACGACTGATGCCGTTGTATTCGTCGACGCTCATGCCGCCGGCCTCGACCTCATCCACCATTTTCTGATCCGCCTCGACCCGGACCGCCTGGCGTTCCGGCTCGGTCTGGGCCGCCTGCAGGCGAGGCTGGTATTCGGCGGCCACCGCGCTGACTTTCTTGACCGCGCCCGCGTAGCGCCGGAGCTGCTCGTCGGTCGGCTGCGTGATGACATTCTGCGTCGCACCGGCGCCCACGCCGGTCCCGTCCTGCGCGGCGGCAATCGGGCCGGTGAGGCCCAGCGCGATCACCGAAGCCGCCAAAAACGCCTTCATCGCCTGGTTCATGGCTACCTCCTGAAGCGGATTGAACAATGCTTCCATGATGGTCAAACCCTCGCCCCGACTCAAGTTTCGCTGTGTGTGATCCTGTATCGGCATGCCACGGCCTCGTCCCGCCCGGTACGCCCCGCCTGGCACGCCTCGCCGCAGCCTGGCCTCGCCCGGCAGCCTCGTCCCTTGCCGGGGGCGGCCGCGCTACACTGTCCCCATCGGCGTTTTCCGGACGAGGCGAGGGATGGACAAGGATTTCTGGCAACAGCGCTGGCGCGAGGGCCAGATCGGCTTTCATCAGCCCCGGATCATGCCCCTGCTGCAGAAACACTGGCGCACGCTAGGCCTGCCGGCGGACAGCCGGGTGCTGGTTCCGCTGGCGGGGAAATCGCTGGACGTGGCGTGGCTGGCGGAACAGGGCCACCAGGTGCTGGCCGTCGAGCTCTCGTCCATCGCCGTCGAGCAGTTCTTTGCCGAGCACGGGCTCACGCCCTCGATCCGCGAGTCGGCGCTCGGGCGCCATTACGTGGCGGGCGGCATCGAATTCATCTGCGGCGACATCTTCGACCTGGACGCGACGACGCTCGCCGGGTGCGCGGGCTGCTACGACCGGGCCGCGCTGGTCGCCCTGCCCGCCGACATGCGGCGGCGCTACGTGGCCCACGTCTACGGCGGCCTGCCGACGGGGTGCCGCGCGCTGCTGCTGACGCTGGACTATCCGCAATCCCAGATGGACGGCCCGCCCTTCGCGGTGGACGACGCGGAGGTCCACGCGCTGTACGCGCCGCGCTGGCGCATCGACCGGCTCGAGGCGCGCGACATCCTCGAGCACGAGCCCCGCTTCGCCGAACGCGGCGTCACCCGCCTGGGCACCTCGGCCTACCGGCTGGACGCGCTGTGAGCGCCGCGCCGGCCCAACCACAGGCCGTGCCCGCCGGACGTCCGATGCCGGCGGCCGCGGAGCCGACGGCGTCAGACGCCCGGCGCGTCTGTTAGCATCCAGACTTCGTTTCCCGGATCGGATTCCATGGCATTACTGGTCACCGGCGGCGCGGGCTACATCGGCTCGCACACCGTCGTCGAACTGCTCGAGGCCGGCCACGAGGCCATCGTGCTGGACAACCTCTCCAACAGTTCACCGGCCTCGCTGCGGCGGGTGGCGCGGATCACCGGACGCACCCCCCTGCTGGTCGAGGGCGACGTGCGCGACGGCCGCCTGCTGGACCGGATCTTTGCCGAGCATCCGATCGAGGCGGTCGTGCACTTCGCGGGCCTCAAGGCCGTGGGCGAGAGCGTGCGCCGGCCCCTGGACTACTACGACAACAACGTCGGCGGCAGCCTCGCCCTGTGCCAGGCGATGGCGCGCGCGGGCGTGCGCCGCCTGGTGTTCAGCTCGTCGGCGACGGTGTACGGCGCGCCCGCCGAGATGCCCATTTCCGAGACCTGCCCGCTCGGCGTCCCGGCCAATCCCTACGGGCGATCGAAGCGGATGGTCGAGGACATGCTGGGCGATCTCGCGGCCTCCGACCCGCACTGGTCGATCGCCCTGCTGCGCTACTTCAACCCCGTGGGTGCGCATCCCAGCGGCCTGATCGGCGAGGACCCCGAGGGCATCCCCAACAACCTGCTGCCCTACATCAGCCAGGTGGCCGTCGGCCGCCTCGAGCGCCTCGCCGTGTTCGGCGACGACTACCCAACCCCCGACGGCACCGGCGTGCGCGACTACATCCACGTGGTGGACCTCGCCCGCGGTCACCTCGCGGCCCTGGAATTCCTGGCCGGGCACGCCGGCATACACGCCTGGAACCTCGGCACCGGCACGGGATACTCGGTGCTGCAGATGATCGAGGCCTTCGAACGCGCCTCGGGACGCCCGGTGTCCTATGAGATCGCGCCGCGCCGGCCCGGGGACGTCGCCCAGTGCTGGTCGGATCCCTCCAAGGCCCTGCGCGAGCTCGGCTGGCGCGCCACGCTCGGCCTGGACCGGATGATGGAGGACGCCTGGCGCTGGCAATCCCGCAATCCCGCAGGCTATCCCGACGCGGACTGAGCCCCCGGCGAGCCCAGACCCGCCGGGTCCGCGCGGCATGGCTGAAAGGCGCTTGAAAGCACCATCGTTCGATCATAATTTATTACGAATTGTATTTTGAATTCAAAAAATACTGATTCTGGATGAGCTGTCGGAATCAGGTCCCGGAAGGCCGCAGCCCTGCCGGAATCGACAGATCCATGCATGAGATGAGGCGAAATCCCAGGGGAGACCTTTGGCATCATGGGCATTTCCGAGGCCCTCCGGCGTCACGGCACGCCGCCGCGGATGCGTGTTCCGGAATGCACCACTAGACACCAACGCGGAAGCTTGCTATCTTATTTGGTATACAAAATTCCTCCAGAGCCCACACAGTCGTGTCCGGATCGGGGAACATAAATAGACGACCAAAGGAGATTCGATATGCAAGGACGCAGGCCCTCGCCATACTTGCTTCGCCAAACCGCCTTGCTGGCGGCCAGCCTGGTCTTCGGCGGCACCCAGGCGCTCGCTGCAACGGACTTATCGAAAGTGTGCCCTTCGCCCTTCGTAATCCAGATGGATTGGTATCCCCAGGCAGAGCACGGTCCGGAATACCAGCTTCTGGGGGACGACTACAAGATCGACGCCAAGAACAAGAAAGTACGCGGCTCCCTCATATCCCAGGGCAAACCGACCGGGATAGAGGTCGAGGTGCGGTCCGGGGGACCCGCGATCGGCAACATGCCGGTTCCTTCCGTCATGTACACCGATGATTCGGTCCATGTGGGAATGGTATCGACCGACATCGCGATCTCTTTGTATTCCGCAACCCCCGTCAAGGCCATCATGGCGGTCTGGGAAAAGAGCCCGATACTATTCATGTGGGACCCCGCAAGCTACCCCGATGTCCATACGATTGCCGATCTGGGGAAAAACAATATCATCGTGAACATATCCCCCTGGGCAAAATATGCCAGCTGGTTGATCGCCAGCGGCCTGATGAGGAAAGACCTGATCGACAAATCGTATGACGGCTCGCCCACACAATTCATCGCGGCCGACGGAAAGTACGCGCAACAGGGCACCGCGACGAACGAGCCCTATCTATATGAACACGAGTTCAAGGCGTGGAAGAAACCCGTCAGGTTCCAACTGCTGCACGACGCCGGCTACAAGCCGTACTTCGCGGCCGCATCCGTCAAGCCATCGGCGATCGAATCCCTCGCGCCTTGTCTGAAGCAGCTCGTCCCGATTTGGCAACAGGCGATCGTGGACTACCTGGCATCCCCCGATCGGGCGAACAAGATCATCGTGGACACGGTCTCGCAGTTTCGCGATTTCTGGACCTACAGCGAACAGCGTGCCAAGGTCGCCCATGAGGCCATCCTGAAGCTGAATCTCATGTCCAATGGCGGCGACAAGACGATCGGAGACATGAATCCCGAGAGAATTCAAGAGCTCATCGCCAACATGCGCTTGGGAGGGGAAAAGATTCCTGATGATCTCACTGCGGAAAAGCTGCTGACCAACCAGTTCATCGACCCCGCCATAGGTCTGCCGCAATGATTCCCGGGGGCGGTTTTCGCCCCTGCATTGCGCGACCATGTCCCGGAAAGCAACGGCACGAAGGAATCCAGATGTCTCATACTCGAGGCGGCGCCGAGGGCGAGCCGGCACCGGCGATGTCGTTTCGCAATGTCAGCATGACCTTTCCCGACGGGACGGAAGCCCTGAAGGATGTGACATTCGACGTGCGCAGGGGGGAATTCGTCAGTGTCGTTGGCCCCTCGGGCTGCGGAAAATCCACACTGTTGCGCATCGCATCGGGCCTGACGCAAAAGTCTTCCGGCGACGTGCGGGTGAGCCGCGAAAACATCGGCTATGTCTTCCAGGACGCCACACTGCTCGAATGGCGCACCACGTTCCAGAACGTGACCCTGCTGTGCGAACTGCATGGATATCCAAAGGCGAGACAGCACGAGCTCGCCCGAAAGGCCATCGAGCTCGTTGGCCTGCAAGGCTTCGAGCATCATTACCCAAAGGCGCTTTCGGGCGGCATGAAGATGCGCGTGTCGCTTGCGCGCACGCTGACCATGCAGCCGTCCATCTTCCTGTTCGACGAGCCGTTCGGCGCCGTGGACGAGATCACGCGCGAACACCTGAACGACGAGACCCAGCGACTGTTCCAGAAAGAGCGGTTCGCAGGGCTCTTCATCACGCACTCGATCTCGGAAGCCGTCTACATGAGCACCAAGGTATACGTGATGTCCGCCCGCCCAGGACGAATCATCGCGGAATTCGACGTCCCGTATGCCTATCCGCGGACGCAAGAAACCAGGTACGGTCCGGACTTCGGGCAGTTATGCGCAAGGATCTCTGAAAAGCTCAGGGCGGCCTGAACAGCGGCCTGGAAAGGACGCCGGGATCCGTCGCGGAACGGCCTGTGAATCGAAGAATCGGAGACACCCCATGAGCACATTGAGCAGCTTCAAACGCAACATCTTGCCAGGGATCGTATTCGGGGTATTCATACTGGCCGTCTGGTATTTCATTTCCTATGTCATGCTGGAACCCAGCAAGCGATTCCTTCTCGTTCCGCCGCATGATGTGTGGACATCGGGTCTCGCGAATCCGGCGGTCCTCATGGTGTTGCTCGATAGTCTGTGGTCGAGTACGCGGGTGGCCGTGATCGGCCTGCTGATATCCACCGCCATCGGATTCTCGATAGCGATCCTCATGAGCCAGACGCCATTGATAGAACGAGCGCTGTTTCCCTACATGGTGGCCCTGCAGGCGGTTCCCATCCTGGCGCTGGTTCCGCTGATTTCCTTCTGGGCGGGTTTCGGCCAGACCTCGCGGATCATCGTCTGCGTGCTGATTTCATTGTTCCCCATCATCGTCAATACCTTGTTCGGCCTGCAAAGCGCCAAGGCCGGCGCCCATGACTTGTTCACGCTCCATAATGCCAGCCGCTGGGTGCGCCTGCGCAAACTGATGTTCCCCGCGGCCTTGCCGGCGATATTCGCCGGATTGCGCATTTCGGCGGGCCTTTCGGTCGTCGGGGCGATCGTGGGGGATTTCTTCTTCGCTCGCGGCGAGGTCGGCATCGGGCAGATGATCCGCCAGTATTCCAGCGAACTCGCCGGTGCCGAGCTGTTTGCCGCGATCATCCTGTCGTCGGCTCTCGGGGTCAGCGTGTTCCTGATATTCGGATGGATGTCCAAGTTCTTCGTCGGCAAATGGGCCGATACCCAATGAATCAAGGAGGCCGAGTTGGCGGGAAACACAGGTTTCATTTTCGGCAACGCAACCGTCATCACGGTTGACAGCGAACGGCGCGTCATCGCGGACGGTGCGGTGGCCGTCATCGGCGACACGATCGTCGGCGTCGGAAAAACCGACCGGATCCGAGCCGATTTCCCGGATCTTCCTGTACATGACTACAACAATCACATCATTTCGCCGGGGCTGATCGATACACACGTCCATTTGAGCCAGGCGATGTTTCGCGCGCTCGGGGAACGCAATGCATCCTCCGACAGTTTCCATGATTGGCTCTACCGGCTGGTCCTGCCGATGGAAGGAACCATGACCCCCGAAGACGGGGCCGCTTCCGCTTCGCTCTGCATCCTCGAGATGCTGAAGTCCGGCACGACCAGTTTCCTGGAATCCATGACGTCGTCGAATCACGGCTTTGATGGAATCGCGCAAGTCTGCGTCGATTCCGGGATCCGTGCGGCGTTGGGAAAGGTAGTCATGGATGTACCGCCGGCCTACCGCGACCGCGTCGGCTGGCCGCTGTCGGCCTGGTTCGAGCCCGACCAAGGCATTGCCGAAACCCTTGCCGCGCACAAGCAATGGCACGGCGCGGCAAATGGCCGCATCCAGGTCTGGTTCGGATGCCGGACCGCCGACGAATCGGCCAACCCCGAGCTCTATCGCCGTGTCGCGGCAGTGGCCCGGGACCACGACATGCACCTCACCATCCATCACTCGGAGCTGGAGAGCGATAACGAATTCGCACGCAGCCAGGGGTACCGCAGCCATATGGACTATGGCTACCAACTGGGCCTCCTCGGGCCGAGATCGGTCCTGACCCACTGCACGGCGGCCGACAGCGAGGACATCGCCCTGCTGGCCGGCACCGGCACCTCCGTGGCCAACTGTCCCGCCAACAACGCGACGGTCGCCTGGGGGCCGACTCGCGTCGTCGAGATGCTCGAGGCCGGCGTCAACGTGGCGCTGGGCTGCGACGGAACGGCCAGCGACGCCAATATGGATCTCCTGCGAGACCTTCGGGTGCTCTGCCAGATTGCCCGGACCCGCGGCAAGAGCCGCAACAGCCTGCGCGCCGAGACCGCCCTCGAGATGGCGACCATGCATGGCGCGCGCGCCCTGGGGATTGCCGACCAGGTCGGATCGCTCGAGGTCGGCAAGAGAGCCGACCTCATCACCATCGACACCGACGTTCCCCACTTGACCCCCATCTGGAATCCGGTGGCAACCCTGGTCTTTGCGGCCCAGGGATCCGATGTCCATACGGTCGTGATCGATGGCAGGATCATCGTCAAGGCCCGCGAGATCCTCACCATGGACGAAGCGGCGATCCTCGCCGATGTCAGGCGGCGCATGCCCGCCATCCGCCAGCGAGCCGATGTGCCCCCGGCAACGCCGCGATGGCCGACACTGTGAGACTCCGATGCGCCCCGTCTCCAGTTATCCAGACATCCCGTCCGCGCGGCGGATTCTCCTGAGACGTGCGCGGGTCCCGCTGTGCCTGACCACGCCGGAAGCCTTCACGCAGGCGCCGGACGCCAGCGATGCGGAGGGTACGGCCCTGCTCGACATTCTGGTGGACGGCGGCAAGCTGGCGGCGCTCGGTCCCTCGGGAGGAACCCACACGCCCGTGGACGATGGCGGGACAGCCCAGGTCGATCTGGCCGGGCGGCAGGTCTGGCCCATGTTCCTCGACTGCCACGCGCATCTCGACAAGACCCAAATCATTCCGCGAGCCGAGAATGCGGATGGGAGCTTCACCGGTGCGCGCGAGGGCTCGATGGCGGACCGGCAGCGTCACTGGACCCCGGCGGACATCGAGAAACGCATGGAGTTCGCGCTGCGCTGCGCGGTGCATCATGGAACATCCGCGATCAGGACCCATCTGGATTCACACGAAGGGCAAGCCGAAGCGACCTGGGAAGTCTTTCAGAATGTGCGCGGGAAATGGCGCGAGCGCATCACCCTCCAAGCCGTTGCGTTGGCGGTCGCAGAGGTCTACGACACCCCATTCGGAGACCGGCTGCTCGACCTCGTCGGCGCCGCCGGCGGTATCGTCGGCACATTCCTGCGCCTGCCCGACAATGACACGGAGATGCCCCACGGCATCGACCGGTTCCTCGACCGGCTATTCGAAAAGGCTGCGCGCCGCGAGCTGGATGTGGATCTCCATGTCGACGAGACCGCCAATCCCGCTTCGCGCATGCTCGAGCGTGTCGCGCGCTCCGCGCTGCGCACCGGATTCCCGGGGCGTGTCGTCTGCGGGCACTGCTGCAGCCTCGCCATGCAGCCCCCCGCCCAGGTACGGCGGACTCTGGAACTGTGCGCGGCCGCCGGGGTGGGTATTGTCACACTGCCGACGGCCAATCTGTATCTGCAAGACCGCCGCCCAGGGATCACGCCGAGGTGGCGGGGCGTGACGCTGGTGCGCGAGATGCAGGCTGCCGGGCTGACAGTCGCCGTGGGCGGCGACAATGTACGCGACCCCTTTTTCCCTTATGGCGACAACGACATGCTGGACACTTTGCGCCAGGCCGTGCGCGTCCTGCATCTCGATCACCCGATCGCCGACATGCCCCGCCTCGCCGGGCGGAACGCAGCGCAACTGATGGGCCTCGACCTGGGTGTGCTGAGGCCTGGCGCCGACGCGCGGCTGGTGATCTTCAATGCCCGCTCGCTGAACGAGATCATGTCCAGACCGCAGTCGGACCGGATGGTCCTGGATCGCGGCCACCTCGTCACAGAGCCGCTGCCCGCCTATGAGGAACTGGACGATATCCTGCAAGTCCCGTATCTCGGAAACAAGCCATGATTCCCATCAAAGTTCTGTTCTCCACATCGCGGGAAGCCAGGCACCAGAAGACCGCGCTGGATACGGCACCGTCCGGGGCCCGCGTCGAAATCTGCGTCCGGCCGACGCCCGAGGAACTGGCCAGGCGGCTGCCTGACTTTGATGTCCTGGTCACCGAAAGATTGGGCGCCGTCAACGCGGAAGCCATCCGGGGCGCCAAGCGGCTGAAGCTCATCCAGCGCCTGGGCCGCATGACACACGACATCGATCTGCAGGCTGCGCGGGCGGCTGGCATCCCCGTCTGCAATTGGCCCTTGCGGAATTGTGCGATGGTGGCCGAACACATGATGATGCAGATCCTGGCACTGGCCAAGCGATTCAGGGACTGTGAGTCCGCCTTGCTGCACCCCGGCGAGCATGACCTGGCGCCACGCCGGTGCGATGCCAATTACTTTGCCATCAACTGGACCGGACGACGGGACATCAGGCGCATCGCGGACTGCACGGTCGGCATCATGGGGTTTGGCGAGGTCGGCTGCGAGCTGGCCGTTCGTCTCAAACCGTTTGGCTGCAAGGTTCTGTACTACAAGCGCAACCCATTGCCGCCAGAGGCCGAAGACCAGTACAGCGTGGGCTATGCGGATCATGATCAAATACGGGCTGAAAGTGATTTCCTCTGCTTGCTGCTTCCTCACATGGCCGATGATGGCCCCCCCGTCGGGCGCGATTTCCTGTCGGGCATGAAGCCAGGGGCCTGCCTGATTTCCGCTGGCGCGAGCTCCACTCTGGACGAGGTCGCTGTCTCCCAGGCCTTCCGTGCCGGGACACTCTCCGGCGTCGCAACGGACGGCTGGTCCTGGGAGCCCACTTTGCCCGATAACCCTTTGCTGCGCCTGGCGGCAGAGGACGCGGCGGCGAACTTCGCCCTTTCTCCGCACACGGCGGGCGGATCGCTCACCGATGATGACATCTTGATGAATCGCCGGCAGGAATGGAGCAACGTCCGGAACTTGATGACGGGGCAGCGTCTATTGAACCGCATTGCATAGCGACGATCGATTGCGAGCGTCCTGGCGCTGGCCATACCCGGGACGGCCGGCCCTGACCGTGCGAGGATGCGGGTGATCGTGCGATGATATGGTTTTGCAAGGAAACCTCAACGTGACGAATCCGCATCGCATTGCCGTCATCGCCGGCGACGGCATCGGCACCGAGGTGATGCCCGAGGGACTGAGGGCGCTGGACGCCGTCTCGGTCCGCTTCGGCATCCCCTTCCAGTTCGACGCCTTCGATTGGAACTGCCAGCGCTACGCCCGCACGGGCCGCATGATGCCCGAGGACTGGCAGGACCGCATCGGCGGCCATGAGGCCATATTCTTCGGCGCCATCGGCTGGCCCGAGCTCGTGCCCGACCACGTGGCCCTGTGGGAATCGCTGTTCCTGTTCCGGCGCCGCTTCGACCAGTACGTGAACCTGCGGCCGGTGCGGCTGATGCCCGGCGTCCGCTCGCCGCTGGCCGGCCGCGAGCCCGGCGACATCGATTTCGTCATCGTGCGCGAGAACACCGAGGGCGAATACTCCAACAGCGGCGGGCGCCTGTTCGAGGGCACCGAGCGCGAGGTCGTGATCCAGGAATCGGTGTTCACCCGGCACGGCGCCCAGCGCGTCCTGCGGTTCGCCTTCGAGCTCGCGCGCAAGCGCGGCAAGCACCTGACCGCGGCCACCAAGTCCAACGGGATCTCGATCTCCATGCCCTGGTGGGACGAGCAGGTCGCCGAGGCGGCGCGCGGCTATCCCGACGTGCGCTGGGACAAATACCATATCGACATCCTCGCCGCGCACTTCGTCCAGCATCCCGACCGCTTCGACGTGGTGGTCGCCTCCAATCTCTTCGGCGACATCCTGTCCGACCTGGGTCCGGCCTGCACCGGCACCATCGGCATCGCGCCCTCGGCCAACCTGAATCCGGAACGCGCCTTCCCCTCGCTGTTCGAGCCGGTGCACGGCTCGGCGCCCGACATCGCCGGGCGGGGCATCGCCAATCCCATCGGCCAGATCTGGAGCGCCTCGCTGATGCTCGATTTCCTCGGGCACGACGAGGCCGCGCAGGCCGTGATGCGCGCCATCGAGACCGTGCTGGCCGAGGGCCCGCGCACGCCCGACATGGGCGGCGGGGCCTCCACCCAGGACGTCGGCCGGGCCATCGCCGAACACATCGCCGCGGGCGGCTGAGCGCCCGCGCCACACCAGGAGCCCCCATGAGCCTGCTGCAAGGAAAGATCACCCTCGTGACGGGAGCCGGCAGCGGCTTCGGCGAAGGCATCGCCCGCGCCTTCGCGCGCGAGGGCGCGCACGTCGTGCTGGCCGACGTGCGCCCGGACGGCATCCGGCGCATCGCCGACGAGCTCGGCGAGCAGGCGCTGCCCCTGGTCTGCGACGTCAGCCGCGGCGACCAGGTCGAGCGCATGGTCGAGGACGTGGTCCGCTCGTTCGGCACGCCAGACGTCCTCGTCAACAACGCGGGGATCACCCACCGCAACCAGCCCATGCTGGACGTGGACGAGGAGACCTTCGACCGCATCTACGCGGTGAACGTGAAATCCATCTACCTGACCGCGCGCGCCCTCGTGCCCCGCCTGCGCGCACGCGGCGCCGGCGGCTGCATCATCAACATCAGTTCGACGGCCGGGATCCGGCCGCGGCCCGGCCTGACCTGGTACAACGGCACCAAGGGCGCCGTCAACACCCTGACCCGCTCGATGGCCATCGAGCTCGGCCCCGACCGGATCCGCGTCAACGCGATCCTGCCCGTGCTGGGCGCCACCGGCCTGACCGAGGCCTTCATGGGCATGCCCGACACCCCCGAAAACCGCGAGCGCTTCCTGGCGACGATCCCCCTGGGCCGCATGTCCACGCCCGAGGACATCGCCGGCGCGGCGATCTACCTGGCCTCGGACGCCGCCTCGATGGTGACCGGCATCGAACTGCCGGTCGACGGCGGGCGCACCGCCTGAGCGGGGCGGCGAGGCGGCCGGCGGCCCGAGGCGGCCGCCCCGCCGCAAGGGGGCCGACGTGGCCCGCCCTGCGCACCACGGCGATGCGGATCGCCGCTGCGCAGGGCAAACGGGGCTCGAGCCGGCACTCATGCGCCGGCCCACCCTCCCCCGGCTACCGGGCCGAGTACTGCTTGACCATGTTGCGCGCCACCGACAGCAGCTCGGCGCCCTTGCCGCCCTTCTCGTCCACGCTGCGGACCCAGTCCCTGGCGACGCCGCTGGTCGCCTCCACCCAGCGGCGGTACTCGGCCTCGGGCATGTAGTAGAAGGTATTGCCGTTGGCCTTGGCCTTCTGCATGAACGTCGCGCTCATCTCATCGAAAGCCGTGCGCCCGGCCCAGCCGGAGGTCTCGAGGCCGCTGTTGTCGTCGATGACTTTCTTGAGGTCCGGCGGCAGGCCGTCGTAGCGGGCCTGGTTCATGCCGAACACGAAGATCGAGTTGCCCATCCGCGGCGCGCCCTCCGGCACGTCCAGGTGATAGCGCGCGATCTCGTCGAGCTTGATGGCCGGCACGCCCTCCCAGGGCACCGCCGATCCGTCGATCACCCCCTTGGACAGCGCATCGGGCACCGCCGGCAGCGGCATCTGGACCGGCGCCGCGCCGAGGGCGGTCAGCATCTGCGAATTGACGCGGTTGGCCGCGCGGATCTTGAGCCCCTTCATGTCCTCGAGGGTCTTGGGCTGTTTGTCCACGAAATGCAGCAGCGTCCCCTCGTGCACGTGCATGAAGATCGGACGCACGCCCTTGTACTCGTCCATGGCGTACTTGTGGACGAAGTCCCACAGTGCCTTGCTGCCGGACTCGGCATGGCTCACCATCCAGGGCAGCTCGAACACCGCGCTCTTGGTGAAGCGGCCGGCCGAATAGGTCTGCAGCGTCCAGATGATGTCGGCCACGCCGTCCTTGGCCTGTTCGAACAACTGCGCCGGCGTGCCGCCGAGCTGCATGGCCGGGTAGATCTGGCAGACCATGCGTTCATTCGATTCGCGGGCGATCCTGTCGCACCAGGGCTGGATCATGCGCACCTGCGCATTGGCCGTCGCCGGCAGGAAGTGGTGCACCTTGAGGACGACCTCCGGCGCGGCCTGCGCGGCCGCCGCGGCGGCGAGTCCGGCGGCCAGGGCGGCCGCGCGCAATATGTTGCGGGTCTTGTGGCGTTTCTGTTTTTTCACATTTGTCTCCTAGGGAATGCGGGAATCATTTCCCGTCGTCGATGGCCGCGGCCATGGTTCAAAGCGCGCCAAAGGACCTGACCAGGACCAGGGCGATGCTCGGGAACAGCACCAGGGCCACGATGCGGACCAGGTCCGACAGCAGGAATGGAACGACGCCCTTGAAGGTCTCGGTCAGCGGCACGTCCTTGGCCAGCCGGTTGATGATGTAGACGTTCATGCCCACCGGCGGATGCACCAGGCCGATCTCCACCACCATCAGCGCCAGGATGCCGAACCAGATCGACTTGTCATCGTGGCTCATGCCGTAGAAATCCAGGCCCATGACCATGGGGTAGAAGATCGGGATCGTCAGCAGGATCATCGCCAGCGAGTCCATCACGCATCCCAGAAAGATATAGATCAGCAGGATGGAGGCGATGATGAGGAAGGGCGACAGGCCGCTGCCCTGCACCCAGGCCGCGAGCTCGGCCGGCATCTGCGACAGCGCGAGCGCGCTGTTGAGCATGTCGGCGCCCAGCAGCACCAGGTAGATCATGGCGGTGGCCTGCGCGGTGCCCAGCGCGCTTTGCAGCAGGCCGTGCCAGCGCATGCCGCCGGTGGCGACGGCGATGATGCCGCAGGCCGCCGCGCCGATGGCGGCCGCCTCGGTGGGCGTGGCCCATCCCGCATAGATCCCCACGATGACCACGACGAACACCACCAGCACCGGGCCGACTTCGGCCAGGGACCGCAGGCGCTCGGGCCAGGGCACCCGGGCGCCGGCAGGGCCGATCTCGGGCTTGAGCCGCACCAGGATCTGGATGACCAGCATGTAGCCCAGCATGGCGAGCACGCCGGGGATGACCGCGGCCATGAAAAGCTTGCCAATGGATTCCTGCGTCAGGATGGCATAGATGATGAGGGGCACCGAGGGCGGGATCATGATGCCCAGCGTGCCGCCCGCGGCCAGCGTGCCCGTGGCCAGGCTGCCCGCGTAGCCGTAGCGGCGCAGTTCGGGCAGCACCACCTGCCCCATGGTGGCCGCGGTGGCGAGCGAGGATCCGCAGATGGCGCCGAATCCCGCACAGGCGCCCACCGCCGCCATCGCCACCCCGCCCCGGCGGTGGCCGATGAAGGCGCTGACGAAGCGGAACAGCCCCCGGCTCAGGCCGCCATGGGTGGCGAACTGCCCCATCAGCAGGAACAGCGGGATGACCACCAGGTCGTAGTTCGACAGCCGCGCGTAGGCCAGGTTCTTGAGCGAGGCCATCAGGGGGGTCCAGTTCCAGTCGGCCAGGTAGACGTAGCCCCACGCGCCCGCCGCGAACATGGCCATGCCGATGGGGATGCGCAGGACCATCAGCGCGAGCAGCCCCGCGAACATGAGCAGCCCGACCACGATCCCGCTCATGCCCGCCTCCCTGCGCCGGCGGCCTTGCGGGCCCGCAGGCACTGGCCGCACATGTACAGGCCGGCGATCGCCAGCAGCGCGAAGCCCGGCACCATCCCGGCCTGCGCGAGCCACACGGGCCAGCCCAGGATGGCCGAGGTCTCGTCCACCTCGCGCAGGGACATGGCGCCCACCCAACTGCGCCACGCGACCAGCGCGCCAAAGACGCCCACGGACAGCGAGCCGGCGGCATCGAACAGCAGCACGGTGCGCGGCCGCGTCTTGGCGGTGAAGAAATCCACCTTGACGTCGCCGCCCTGCAGGTGGCAATAGGCGAAGAAAGTCGCCGAGGCCGTGGCCGCCACCATCATCAGCACCTCCATGTCGCCGGGCACCGGCAGGGAGAACAGCTTGCGCCCGACGATGGAGACCAGCGACATGGCGACCAGCCCCACGAAGGCGAGCCCGCCCAGGGCCGCCAGCAGCTTGGACACCCCGAGCAGGAGCCGGCCGAAGGGACCGAACTGGGCGGGCCGGGGATGGACCGAAGCCTGCGCCTCGTCCAGGGGGGAAGCCTCCATGGGCGTCATGGGCGGGTCCTCAGCATGGGCGTCATGGGCGGGTCCTCAGAACGGGTACTGGCGCGGGCTGGTCTGGACGGTGATCCAGCGCAGATCGGTGAAGGCCTCGATGCCCGCCTTGCCGCCGAAGCGTCCGTAGCCGCTGTCCTTGACACCGCCGAAAGGCATCTGCGGCTCGTCGTGGACCGTGGGGCCGTTGACGTGGCAGATGCCGGACTGGATCCGGCCGGCCACGCGCAGGGCGCGCGCGACGTCCGCGCCGATCACCGCGGCCGCCAGGCCGTAGGCGTTGTCGTTGGCGCAGGCGACCGCCTCGTCCTCGCCCGCCACCCGCACGATGGCCTTGACCGGCCCGAAGGTTTCCTCGGTGTAGATCCGCATGTCCGGGGTCACGCGGTCCAGCAGCGTCGCCGGCATCAGGGTGTTCGTGGCCTTGCCCCCGCACAGCAGCGTGGCGCCCTTGGCGAGCGCGTCGTCGATCATCTCGTTGCAGCGGTGCACCGTGGCCATGTCCACCACCGACCCCAGCACCACCGGCCCCTCGCGCGGGTCGCCCACCGGCAGGGCGCGCGCCTTGGCGGCCAGGCGCGCCACGAAGGCGTCGGCGATCCGCTCGTCGACGACGATGCGCTCGGTCGACATGCAGATCTGCCCCGAATTGGCGAAGGCCCCGAAGGCCGCGGCGTCGACGGCGGTGTCCAGGTCGGCGTCGTCCAGCACCACCAGGGGCGCCTTGCCGCCCAGCTCGAGGACGACCGGCTTGAGGTGCTCGGCGCAAAGCCGCGCGATGATCCGGCCGACCTTGGTCGAGCCCGTGAAGTTCACGCGCCGCGTGGCCGGATGCGCGATCAGCGCCTCGACCACCCCGGCCGCATCCGCGGGCGCATTGGTGACGAAGTTCACCACCCCGTCGGGCAGGCCGGCCTCCTGGAGGGCCTCGATGATCAGGCCGTGCGTGGCCGGGCACATCTCGGATCCTTTCAGCACGACGGTATTGCCGCAGGCGAGCGGCGTCGCGACGGCGCGCACGCCCAGGATGACGGGCGCGTTCCAGGGCGCCATGCCGACCACCACGCCGGCGGGCACGCGCAGCCCCATCGCCAGGTTGCCGGGGATGTCCGAGGGAATCACCTCGCCCCCGACCTGCGTGGCCTGGCCCGCCGCCTCGCGCAGCATGCCCGCGGCCAGGTGGACGTTGAAGCCGGCCCACAGGGCCGAGGCGCCGGTCTCGGCGGCCATGGCCTGCGCGAAGGCCTCGGATTTGGCCTCCAGCGCGTCGGCGGCCCGCAAAAGCAGCTCGCGCCGCCGCCCCGGGCCGGTCCTGGACCATCCGGCGAAGGCCTCGGCCGCGGCCCGCACCGCCTCGCGCGCGTCCTCGGGCGTGGCGGCGGGCGCGGTGGTGGCCACCGTCCCGTCCAGCGGATTGCGCCGCTCGAACGTCCCGCCCCCGCCAGCCTGGCGGATGCGGCCATTGATCAGCAAAGAGATCGTACCCATGTCGTGCTCCTGGAAGAATGAAGGGAAAGCCCGGTCAGGCTACATCAATCTCGACCAGCACCGGCTGCGCCATGCCCAAGGCCTTGCGCAGCACATCGGGCAGGGCTCGAGGATCGGCCACCCGCAGGCCCTGGCAGCCCAGGCCCTTGGCCTGGGATACGAAATCGATGTCCGGCAGGTCGGTCCCCTGCAGGGGGTCGCCCGCCGTGAAGCCATAGACCGGCGCGAATTCGCGCAAGGCGGCGTAGCTGCGGTTCTTGAGGATCAGGAAGGTGATGGGCAGTCCGAGCTGCGCCGCGCTCCACAGGCCCTGGATCGAGTACATGCTGGAGCCGTCGCCCAGCAGGCCGATGACCTTGCGGCCCGGCTTGCCCAGGGCGACGCCCACGGCGGCCGGCAGGCCGAAGCCCAGCCCGCCGCTGCACATGGTGTAGAAAGTCTCGGAACGCAGGATGGGCAGGTGGCGCTGCATCACGGGGCGCGCGCTGGGGGCCTCCTCGACGATGATGGAATCGGGCGCGCGCACGCGCGCCAGCGTCTGCAGGACGTAGGCCACCGTCATCGGGCTGGAAGGCTCGGCGAGCGGCGCGGGCGCGCGCGGCGGCGGCAGCGGGCGCCCGGGAGGCCGCGAGCGCGCCAGCAGGTCGAGGACGCCCAGGCGCACGCTGCCCAGCGCCGCGGTGCCCACCGGCGCCCAGGCGATGGTGTTCGGATCGTCGACGATCTGCGCCAGCGTGCTGCCGGCCGGCACGTGCGGGCCCGCGCCCTCCACGTGATAGGTGAAGGCGGCCGCGCCCAGCGCCAGGATGAAGTCGTGGCCCGCCAGCAGGCCGACGATGCGTTCGCGCGCCGCGGGCAGGAAGCCCGCGAACAGCGGATGATCCTCGGGAAATCCGTTGCGGCCCGACATGGGCGCCACCCAGACGGCGGCCTTGTGGCGCTCGGCCAGCGCCACCACCTCGTCCCAGGCGCCGTCGCGGTCCACCGCCGCCCCCAGCACGAAGGCCGGCCGCCGGGCGGTATCGAGCTGCCCGCCGATCGCATCGACCAGGGCGGGATCCGGGCGGATCGACCGGCTCACCCGGCGCGGCCGCACCGGCTCGCACAGGCCCGCCCAGTCGTCCGCCGGCACCGAGACCAGCACCGGCCCGCAGGGCGGCTGCATCGCCATGTAGTAGGCGCGCGCGATGGCCAGGGGCACGTCCTCGGCGCGGGCCGGCTCGACGCTCCATTTCACATAGGGCTTGGGCAGCTCGGTCGCCTGGCTCGAGAACAGAAAAGGATCGAAGGGCAGGATGGGTCGCGACTGCTGGCCCGCCGTGATCACCAGCGGGGTCCGGTTGCGGAACGCCGTGAAGATCGCCCCCATGGCATGCCCCACGCCGACCGCCGAATGCAGGTTGACGAAGGCCGCATTGCGCGTGGCCTGGGCATAGCCGTCGGCCATGCCCACGACGACGGATTCCTGCAAGCCCAGCACGTAGCGGAAATCCTCGGGGAAATCCAGGAACAGGCCCAGCTCGGTCGAACCCGGATTGCCGAACAATGTCGTCATGCCGAATTCGCGCAGCAGATCCATCGCCGCCTTGCGCACGGTCACCCGCCCCGCCGCCATTGCCTCGCCCGCGCGCGCGCCCATCGCGTCCCGCTTCATCGTCATCCTCCGGACCCCCTGTCGGGCCTCTCGTCGTATCGGTGCGCGCCGGCCGGTCCTTGCCCGGCGCCCGTTTTCGGACATCTTGCAAGCCCGTGTGATATAAATCAATAAAATAGACTTTATATTTTTCATTAGTGAAATGCATATCAAGAGCCTGGATCTCAATCTGCTGCGCGTGTTCGATGCCATCTACGCGGCCCGCAGCGTCAGCCGGGCCGCGATCGCGCTGGACCTGACCCAGCCCGCCGTCAGCCAGGGCCTGACCCGGCTGCGCAACCTCATCGGCGATCCGCTGTTCGTGCGGGCCTCGGGCGGCGTGGCGCCCACGCCCCATGCCGACCGGCTGGCCGGACCGGTGCACGAGGCCCTGCGGGCGCTGGAAAATGCCGTGCTGCAATCGGCGCGCTTCGATCCGCAGCGATCGGACAAGGTCTTTCGCCTGCACATGACCGACATCGGCGAAGGCCGCTTCCTGCCGGGACTGATCACCGCCATGCGCCGCCTGGCCCCCAATACGCGCATCGAGAGCCTGCCGGTCCCCCCGGCCGAGATCGGGCCGGCCCTGGACCACGGCCGCATCGACCTGGCCTTCGGCTACCTGCCGGCCCTGAGGGACACCCGCAACGTCCGCCTGTTCCCCGACCGCTACATCATCCTGGTGCGCCGCGGCCACCCGCTGGCCGCCGGACGCGCGCGCCGGCCCATCCGGCTCTCGGACCTCCAGGCGCTGGACTTCATCACGGTGCGCACCCACGCCTACACGCGCAACGCATTGCAGGCGCTGGGCCTGGAGCACCGGATCCGCATGACCACCGAGCACTTCATGGGCCTGCCCAGCATCATCCAGGTCACCGACCTGGCGGTCATCATGCCGCGCAACATCGCCCTCTCCTTCGCGCCCCCCGAGGGCCACACCATCATCGAGGCGGCGTTTCCCATGCGCGAATTCGACGTCTCGCTCCACTGGAGCCGCCGCTACGACGCCGATCCGTCCAACCGCTGGCTGCGCAAGCTGGTCCTCGACCTCTACGCCGAACCCTGCGAACAGGCGCCGTCCGTGAAAAAATCCGCCGCGGAATCATGAGGGGCTAAAGAACGGCGGCGGGGCGCCGTTGACCCGTGGAGGCAACAGGCCGACATACTCCACGAGGACGCCATGAGGAACATCAAGATTGGTACCCGGCTCGCGCTGGGCTTCGGATTCATCATCATTCTGCTCGTCACGATGTCCGGCATCGGGTTCTGGCGCATGCTGGACGGCAACACGTCCTACCTGGATCTCGAGGGCCGCCAGAAGGCCAACGCGCTGATCCTGCAATGGGCCCGCCAGGTCGAGGTCAACGCCAACCAGGCCCTGGCCGCGGCCAACCTGACCAACCCCGACGTGCTGGCCGTCTTCAGGAAGGGCCTGGCGGTCTCCGACGAGCAGGGCGCCCGGGTCCGCGACGAGCTCGCGCCACTGCTGCGGCAGCCCGAGGCGGTGGCCCTCTACCAGCAGGTCCTCAAGATCCAGGGCACCTACCTCGACGGCCGCAACCAGGCCTTCCAGAATCTCGACAATGGCGAATACGCCAAGGCGGACACCTTCTTCAACAAGGAAATGCCCCAGCTCACCGAGCAGTACATCGCCGAGATCGACAAGCTCGCCGCATTCCAGAACCACGTCGTCGGCAACTTGTTCACCAGGTCCCAGGAATCCAACCAGCTCGGCATGACCATCCTGGGCGTGGCGACGCTGCTGGCGCTGATCCTCGGCCCCCTGTTCGCCTGGCTCGTGACCCGCTCGATCACCCATCCCCTGCGCCAGGCCGTGTCCGTGGCCGAGGCCGTCG
>JBIQHJ010000038.1:0-32266 GCA_044508625.1 Alcaligenaceae bacterium | reverse complement strand
GTGCTGGTCAAGGAAATTCGATCCCTGTCCCTGGACATGGATCTGGAGCGTAAATGATGAAAGCGCTACTCGATCTCTTCAAGCAAGTCTCGCAAGACGAGCAATTCGACGCGATCCGCATCGGCATCGCCTCGCCCGAAAAGATCCGCTCGTGGTCCTACGGCGAGGTGCGCAAGCCCGAAACCATCAACTACCGCACGTTCAAGCCCGAGCGCGACGGCCTGTTCTGCGCAAAGATCTTCGGTCCCATCAAGGACTACGAATGCCTTTGCGGCAAGTACAAGCGCCTCAAGCACCGCGGCGTGATCTGCGAAAAGTGCGGCGTCGAGGTGACCGTGGCCAAGGTGCGCCGCGAGCGCATGGGCCACATCGAGCTGGCCAGCCCCGTTGCGCACATCTGGTTCCTGAAATCCCTGCCCTCGCGCCTGGGCATGGTGCTGGACATGACGCTGCGCGACATCGAGCGCGTGCTGTATTTCGAGGCCTGGTGCGTGATCGAGCCGGGCATGACGCCGCTCAAGCGCGGCCAGATCATGTCCGATGACGACTACCTGTCCAAGACCGAGGAATACGGCGACGACTTCCACGCCCTGATGGGCGCGGAGGCCGTGCGCGAGCTGCTGCGCACCATCGACATCGACGCCGAGGTCGAAAAGCTGCGCGCCGAGCTCAAGGCGACCGGCTCGGACGCCAAGATCAAAAAGATCTCCAAGCGCCTCAAGGTCCTGGAAGGCTTCCAGAAATCGGGCATCAAGCCCGACTGGATGATCATGGAGGTCCTGCCGGTGCTGCCGCCGGACCTGCGCCCGCTGGTCCCCCTGGACGGCGGCCGCTTCGCCACCTCCGACCTGAACGACCTGTACCGCCGCGTCATCAACCGCAACAACCGGCTCAAGCGCCTGCTCGAGCTCAAGGCGCCCGACATCATCCTGCGCAACGAAAAGCGCATGCTCCAGGAGGCCGTGGATTCGCTGCTGGACAATGGCCGCCGCGGCAAGGCCATGACCGGCGCCAACAAGCGCCAGCTCAAGTCCCTGGCCGACATGATCAAGGGCAAGAGCGGGCGCTTCCGCCAGAACCTGCTGGGCAAGCGCGTCGACTACTCGGGCCGTTCGGTCATCGTGGTGGGCCCGCAACTGCGCCTGCACCAGTGCGGCCTGCCCAAGCTCATGGCCCTCGAGCTGTTCAAGCCCTTCATCTTCAATCGGCTCGAGATGATGGGCCTGGCCACCACCATCAAGGCGGCCAAGAAGCTCGTCGAGAGCCAGGAACCCGTCGTCTGGGACATCCTCGAGGACGTGATCCGCGAGCATCCCGTGATGCTCAACCGCGCCCCGACCCTGCACCGCCTCGGCATCCAGGCCTTCGAGCCGCAGTTGATCGAAGGCAAGGCCATCCAGCTCCACCCGCTGGTGTGCGCGGCCTTCAACGCCGACTTCGACGGCGACCAGATGGCCGTCCACGTGCCGCTGTCGCTCGAGGCCCAGCTCGAGGCCCGCACCCTGATGCTGGCCTCCAACAACGTGCTGTTCCCGGCCAACGGCGAGCCGGCCATCGTGCCCTCGCAGGACATCGTGCTGGGCCTGTACTACGCCACGCGCGAGCGCATCAACGGCAAGGGCGAGGGCATGTTCTTCGCCGACCTGGCCGAGGTCCAGCGCGCCTACGACAACCACGAGGTCGAGCTGCAGACGCGCATCACCGTGCGCCTGCCCGAGTACGTCAAGGACGACGACGGCGAATGGCGGACCGAGATGCAGCGCTTCCAGACCACGGTCGGTCGGGCGCTGCTGTCCGAGATCCTGCCGCGCGGCCTGTCCTTCTCGTCGCTGAACAAGGCCCTCAAGAAAAAGGAAATCTCGCGCCTGATCAACCAGTCGTACCGCCGCTGCGGGCTGCGCGCGACGGTCATCTTTGCCGACAAGCTGATGCAGTCGGGCTTCCGCCTGGCCACGCGCGGCGGCGTGTCCATCGCCATGGGCGACATGATCGTGCCCACGGTCAAGGGCGAAATCCTCGCCCAGGCGAGCAAGGAGGTCAAGGAGATCGACAAGCAGTACTCCTCGGGCCTGGTGACCGCGCAAGAGCGCTACAACAACGTGGTGGACATCTGGGGCAAGGCCGGCGACCGCGTCGGCAAGGCCATGATGGAGCAGCTCTCGACCGAGCCGGTGATCGACCGGCACGGCAATGAGGCGCGCCAGGAATCGTTCAACTCCATCTACATGATGGCCGACTCCGGCGCCCGGGGCTCCGCCGCCCAGATCCGCCAGCTCGCCGGCATGCGCGGCCTGATGGCCAAGCCCGACGGCTCCATCATCGAGACGCCCATCACGGCGAACTTCCGTGAAGGCCTGAACGTGCTGCAGTACTTCATCTCGACGCACGGCGCGCGCAAGGGCCTGGCCGACACCGCCCTCAAGACGGCGAACTCGGGCTACCTGACCCGCCGCCTCGTGGACGTGACGCAGGACCTGGTGATCACCGAGGACGATTGCGGCACCACCCACGGCTACATGATGAAGGCGCTGGTCGAGGGCGGCGAGGTCATCGAGCCGCTGCGCGACCGCATCCTCGGCCGCGTGGCCGCCGCCGACATCGTCAACCCCGACACGCAAGAGACGGTCATCTCCGCCGGCACCCTGCTCGACGAGAACCTGGTCGAGCTCATCGACGAGGTGGGCGTGGACGAGGTCAAGATCCGCACCCCGCTCACCTGCGAGACGCGCCACGGCCTGTGCGCGCACTGCTACGGCCGCGACCTGGGCCGCGGCTCGCTGGTCAACAAGGGCGAGGCCGTCGGCGTGATCGCCGCCCAGTCCATCGGCGAGCCGGGCACCCAGCTCACCATGCGGACCTTCCACATCGGCGGCGCCGCCTCGCGCTCGGCCATGGCCAGCTCGATCGAGACCAAGTCGGCCGGCACGGTGGGCTTTGCGATCGGCCTGCGCTACCTGACCAATGCGCGCGGCGACCGCGTGGCCGTGTCGCGTTCGGGCGAGATCGTCATCTATGACGACAACCGCCGCGAGCGCGAGCGCCACAAGGTGCCCTATGGCGCGACCATCACCGTGGGCGACGGCGAGGCCGTCAAGGCCGGCCAGAAGCTCGCGAACTGGGATCCGCTGACCCGTCCGATCGTGTCCGAGTACTCCGGCACCCTGCGTTTCGAGAACATCGAGGAAGGCGTCACCGTGGCGCGCCAGGTCGACGAGATCACCGGCCTGTCGACCCTGGTCGTGATCACGCCCAAGACCCGCAGCACCGGCAAGGGCGGCCAGCGTCCGCAGATCCGCCTGCTGGACGACGCCGGCCAGGAGATCAAGGTCGCCGGCACCGATCACCCCGTGGCGATCTCGTTCCCGGTGGGCGCGCTGATCACGGTGCGCGACGGCCAGAAGGTCGGCGTGGGCGAGGTCCTCGCGCGGATCCCGCAGGAATCGCAAAAGACCCGCGACATCACCGGCGGCCTGCCGCGCGTGGCCGAGCTTTTCGAGGCGCGTGCACCCAAGGACGCCGGCATGCTGGCCGACGTCACCGGCACCGTCTCCTTCGGCAAGGACACCAAGGGCAAGCAGCGCCTGGTGATCACCGACATGGACGGCGTCAGCCACGAGTTCCTGATCTCCAAGGAAAAGCAGGTCCTGGTGCACGACGGCCAGGTGGTCAACAAGGGCGAGCTGATCGTCGACGGCCCGGCCGACCCGCACGACATCCTGCGCCTGCAGGGCATCGAGCGCCTGGCCTCCTACATCGTGAACGAGGTCCAGGACGTCTACCGCCTCCAGGGCGTCAAGATCAACGACAAGCACATCGAGGTCATCGTTCGCCAGATGCTGCGCCGGGTCAACATCGTCAACCCCGGCGACACCAGCTTCATCACCGGCGAGCAGGTCGAGCGTTCCGAGCTGCTCAACGAGAACGACCGCATGGAAGCCGAGGGCAAGCTGCCCGCCACGTACGAGAACGTGCTGCTGGGGATCACCAAGGCGTCCCTGTCGACCGACTCGTTCATCTCGGCGGCCTCCTTCCAGGAGACCACCCGGGTGCTGACCGAGGCGGCCATCATGGGCAAGCGCGACGACCTGCGCGGGCTGAAGGAAAACGTCATCGTCGGCCGCCTGATCCCGGCCGGCACCGGCATGTCCTATCACATCGCCCGCCACAACAAGGAAGTCTTCGAGGCGGCCGAGCGCCAGGCGGCGCGCGCCCTCGCCAATCCCTTCGAGGATCCCGCGGAGGTCGCCCACGTGGGCGGTGCGGGGCACCCTGCCGAAGGCGAGGACTCCGGCGACGGGCAGGACTCGTCGGCCGAGTGATCCGGCGCGCGGGGCGGCCCTTGCGGCCGTCCCACGGCCGGCAGGCCGAGGCGGCGCCCGCGCCGCGGCGGTCCGCCGACGGCCCGGGCCCGATCCGGGCCGATGCGCACCGCGTCCGATGTGCACCAGCGCGATCGGCGCAGACGCCCTCCGGGGCGTTTTTTTTCCCTCGGCGCCGGCCCGTGACGCTCGGGGCGGCTGCTGCTTTCCACCGCCACGCCGCCACGCCGCCACGCCGGAAAGGCTTTCCGTTTCTTTGACTATTTTAGAACGCGATTCTAAAATCCCACGGAGCCTTTCACGGATACCCTTCGGGCCGTCCCCCCTTCCTCCTACCGAGAATCACCTATGGATCTGAATCTGTCCTCCGAGCAAGTCATGCTGGTTGAAGCCGTCCGCAAATTCGTCGAGCAGGAGTTGCTGCCGCTCGAGGAGGGCATCGAGGAAACGGGCCGCCTGGACCCGGAGATCGCGCGCGCGCTGTTCGAAAAGTCCCGCGCCAACGGCATGTACGCCATGAACATCCCGGAGGAGTTCGGCGGCGGCGGCCTGTCCGCGCTGGACACCATGCTGGTCGAGGAACAATTCGGCCATGCCAAGGACATCCTGATCCGCCGTGCCTTCGGCAATGTGTACGAGGTGCTGCTGGGCGCCAACGAGACGCAGCGCGAGCGCTGGCTGCTGCCCACGGTGCGCGGCGACCGCACCTGCTCGATCGCGATCACCGAGCCGGGCGCCGGCTCGGACGCCGCCGCGATCCGCACCCGCGCCACCCGCCAGGGCGACGGCTGGGTGCTGCGCGGCAACAAGCACTTCATCAGCGACGGGGAGTTCTCGGATTTCTTCGTCGTCTCGGCGGTCACCGATCCGCAGGCCGGCACGCGCGGGATCTCGCTGTTCCTGGTGGACAAGGCCCTGCCGGGCCTGGTGGTCGGGCGCAATCAAAAGATGATGGGCCTGACCGGCACCAGCCACGTCGAGCTGCATTTCGACGACGTGGCGCTGGACGCCGACTGCCTGCTGGGCGCCGAGGGCACGGGCTTTGGCCAGATCCTGGCGACCCTCGGCCGGGTGCGGCTCGCCCAGGTGTGCGCGCGGGCCGTGGGCAAGGCCACGCGCCTGCTGAACATGATGGTGTCCTACGCCGACGACCGCAAGCAGTTCGGCCGGGCGATCGGCGATTTCCAGATGATCCAGCAGATGCTCGCCGACAGCGCGATCGAGATCAACGCGGCGCGCTGGATGGTGTGGGACGCCGCCAAGGACATCGACAACGGCAAGGATCCGCGCGAAAAGATCTCCATGGCCAAGGTCTATGCCTCCGAAATGCTCGGCCGCGTGGCCGACCGCGCGGTCCAGGTCTTTGGCGGCATGGGCTATTGCGCCGACCTGCCGGTCGAGCGCCTGTATCGCGATGCGCGGATATTCCGCATTTTCGACGGCACCTCCGAGATCCATCGCAGCGTCGTCGCGCGCAGCCTGCGCAAGCACGGCGAGGCCCTGTACGGGACGCTGTAGTCCTCGCGGGCGGGCCGCTCCGGGCGGCCCTCGCCGGAAAAGCAGAGACCCCGCCGATCGGCGGGGTCTCTGCTTGGGGCCGGGCCCCGGGGCCGCAGGGCCTGCCCGTGGCCCGGCGAGGGCTCAGGCGGCCAGGTAGCGGCGCGCGCCCTCGATGCAGCGGCGGGCCCATTCCTCGTGGCCCAGGGCCTGGACCATGGCGTCGTTGGGGATCTCGAGAGAGTAGGGGATCGCCGGCATGGCGCCCAGGATGGCGCGGATGTCGATGCCGCCCTCGCCCGGGACCTCGCGGTCGCTGCGCGCGGTGTGGATCAGGCCCTCGACCGTGTCGGGAATCTCGGCCGCCGCGTCGCAGACCTGCGCGAAATGGAACCATTCGCGCGGCAGCGCGCGCAGCTCGTCCACGCTGTCGCGCGAGCGGTTGAAGTGCAGCGTGTCGACCACGATGCCCGCATTGGGCCGGCCGACCGTGCGCAGGAGCTCGGCCGCGGCCCGCAGGTCGGGCGTCTCGGTCCAGCTCGGGTATTCCACGTCCACCGTCAGGCCCAGCGGATGGGCCATGTCGCACAGGCGCCCGAACCGGTCGGCCGCGCGCGCGCGGTCGGGGTCGGGCAACTGGGCCAGGATGTGCCGGGCGCCCAGCTCGGCCGCCGTATCGAGGACCGCGGCGTAGGTCTCGGGCTCGATCTCGGGCGGCATGCGCGCCAGCTCGATGTCGAGCACGTGCACGCCGGTGTCCGCGATCAGGGCCTTGACCTCGCCGAGCATGGCGCGGTCGTTCTGCAGGGCGAAGACGTGCTCCGTCGGAGTGACCGCGGTCAGCCTCAGGCTGACGAAGTCGTAGCCGGTGCGCTGCGCGATCCGGATCATTTCTGTCGGCGGGCAGGCGAGCACCGTCAGATGCGCGAGCGAAAACTGGAAGGCCATGGAGAGTTCCTCGGAGTAGCGTGTTTGTCGGTTAATATAGAATTAAATTCTGTACAATGCAACATTAAAACAAAATCGGGTTCCCGTTGTGGGTTGATCGGGTTTACTCTAAGATGGCTGGACCGTATCCTTACAGCTTTTCCTCGCGCCCGCAGGAGCGTGCAATGACAGACCGCTATGCCGTGATCGGCAATCCCATCGCCCAATCCAAATCCCCCATCCTGCACACTGCCTTCGCCCGCCAGTTCGGGCACGACTTGCAGTACGAGGCCCTGCTCGCCACGCACGAGACGTTCACCGACGTCGTCTCGCGATTCATCGCCGAGGGGGGCAAGGGCATGAACGTCACCGCGCCGTTCAAGCTCGCCGCCCTGGAATTCGCCGACACGCTGTCCGAGCGGGCGCGTTCGGCCCAGGCCATCAACACCCTCATGTTCGGGCCCGAGGGCGTCCATGGCGACAACACCGACGGGGTCGGCCTGGTCGGCGACATCCAGGAGCGCCTGGGCGTCAGCCTCCGGGGCCGGCGGCTGCTCCTGATCGGGGCGGGGGGCGCCGCGCGCGGCATCCTGCTGCCCATCCTGGAGGCCGAGCCGGATTACCTGCTGCTGGTCAACCGGACCGAGCACAAGGCCCACAGCCTGCTCGGCGATCGCCGCCGGGCCGGCAAGATCGAGGCCGGGCCGCTGTCCGCGGTCGCCGGCGGCCGCTTCGACGTGGTGATCAACGCCACCTCGGCCAGCCTCAGCGGCGCCCACCTGCCCCTGGCCAGCGGCGTGTTCGCGCCCGGCTCGCTCGCCTACGACCTCGTCTACGGCAAGGGCGACACGGCCTTCATGGTGGACGCGCGCGAGCTGGGCGCGGCCCGGGTGTCCGACGGCCTGGGCATGCTGGTCGGCCAGGCGGCCGAATCCTACCGGCTGTGGCGCGGCTGCATGCCCGACGTCGAGCCCGTCATGGCGATGGTGAGGTAGGCGCCGGAAAAACGATGGACACGCAAGGCGAGGCGCGGCCCTGGCTGGGGCCGGCGCTCATGTGCCTGGCCAGCCTCCTGTTCGCCATACTGGATACCACGACCAAGTACCTGGCCGCATTCTATCCCCTGACCCAGATCGTCTGGGCGCGCTACACGGCGCAGACCGTGCTGCTCATCCTCGTGTTCGCCCCCGGCATGGGCTGGAGGCTGTTCCACGCCCACAGCTATCCCATGCAGTTGCTGCGCGGCCTGTGCCTGTTCGCCGCCAGCATGCTGGTGATCAACGGCTTTGCGCGCCTGCCGCTGACCGAGACCTCGGCCATATTGTTCCTCGCCCCGCTGATCGTCACGCTGCTCTCGGGCCTCGTGCTCAAGGAAAAGGCCCGGCGCATGGACTGGGTGGCCGTGTGCTGCGGCTTCGCGGGGGTGCTCGTCATCGCCCGGCCGGGCGGCGGCCTGCTCACCTGGGCGATCCTGTTTCCCATCGGGACGGCCGTCTGCAACGCCCTCTACCAGATCGTGACCCGCTCGACGCGCGGCTCCGAGCATCCGGTGACCAGCAACGTCTACACCGGCATGGTGGGCGCGTTCGTGCTCATGCCGGTCATGCCCGCCGTGTGGCAGCCCATGGATTGGGCCGACCTGCTGCTGGTCATCGGCGCCGGCCTCATCGCCGCCATCGGCCACCTGGTGATCACCAAGGCCCTGTCGTATGCGCCCGCCGCCGCCCTGAGCCCGTACAGCTACTTCCAGCTCGTCTTCGTCGCCGTCCTGAGCTGGCTGGTGTTCGCCGCGGTGCCCGACGCGGTGTCATGGGTAGGCATCCTGGTCATCGCCGCGGGCGGCCTGATGATTTCCGTGCGGCGCCTGCTGCAATATGGGTCGTCAAAATTTCATTCCAGAAAACGGTTGCGTTGAATAGAATTGTGTTCTAAAGTACGCCCGATAGCGTGATGCTAATCGATCGTGACCAGAGGAATGCGATGACGAAGGCCTTAGAGGGTATCCGCGTACTGGATTTGACGAACGTCCTGGCCGGCCCGTTCTGCGCGTACCAGCTCGCGCTGCTCGGGGCCGACGTGATCAAGGTCGAGGTCCCGGGCACCGGCGACCTCGCGCGCCAGCTCGGCGCCGACCCCTCGCTGAACGCCAACGGCATGGGCGCGTCCTTCCTCGCCCAGAACGGCGGCAAGCGCTCGCTGACGCTCAACCTGAAGGCCGAGGCGGGGCGCGAGGTGCTGCTGCGCCTGGTGCGCGGCGCCGACGTGCTGATCGAGAATTTCCGCCCCGGCGTCATGGACCGCCTGGGCGTGGGCTACGAGGTGCTCAAGGAGGCCAATCCGCGCCTGGTGTATTGCGCGATCTCCGGTTTCGGCCAGGACGGCCCGATGCGCGGCGCGCCCGCCTATGACCAGATCGTCCAGGGCCTCTCGGGGGTGATGAGCATCACCGGCTCCGAGACCTCGGCGCCGCTGCGCGTGGGCTATCCCATGGCCGACACCATCGGCGGCATCACCGCCGCCTTCGCCGTCGCCAGCGCCCTGGTGCGCCAGCAGCGCACCGGCCTGGGCGATTTCATCGACGTCTCGATGCTCGATTCCACCATCGTGACGATGGGCTGGGTCGTCTCCAACTATCTGATCGCCGGGGTGGTGCCCACCCCCATGGGCAACGAGAATTTCACCGCCGTGCCCTCCGGGACCTTCCGCACCGGCGACGGCCTGCTCAACATCGCCGCCAACAAGCAAGAGCAGTTCGAGGCCCTGATGCGCGTCATCGGCCGCCCCGACCTGATCGAGGACGAGCGCTTCTCGCGCCGCGAGCGGCGCAAGCAGAACCGCGCCGCCCTGACGGCCGAACTCGAGGCCGCCCTGGCGGCCAAGTCCGCCGGCGAATGGGAGGCCATCCTCTCGGGCATCGGCGTGCCGTCCGGCCGCGTGCTGAGCGTGCCCGAGGCCCTGGCGCTGCCGCAGATCCGGCAGCGCGAGCTCATGGCCGGCTTCGACGAGGTGCCGGGCGTGGACCGCCCGATCAAGGTGGTGCGCGCGGGCTTCAAGATGGCGGGCGGCAATCCCGACGTCGAGACGCCGCCGCCGGCGCTGGGCGCCCATACCGACGAGATCCTCGAGGACCTGGGATATTCCCGGGACGACATCCGCGCCATGCGCGACAACCACGTGGTATAGACATGACGACCCAGACAGTGCAGGGGGATGACCGGATCGACCAGGCGAGCCGCTGGTGGTCCACCGGCATCATCGACATCGAGCCGGGCAAGATCGGCATCCGGGGCTATCCCATCCAGGACCTGATCGGCAACATCGGCTTTGCCCAGATGATCTGGCTGATGCTGCGCGGCACGCTGCCCAGCGAGCCCCAGGCCCGCCTGTTCGAGGCCGCCCTGGTGTCCGCCGTGGACCACGGCCCGCACGCCCCCTCGATCGCCATCTCGCGCATGGCCATCAGTTGCGGCGTGGGGCTGAACGGCGCCATGGGCTCGGCGGTCAACGTGCTGGGCGACATCCACGGCGGGGCCGGCCAGCAGTGCATGGACCTCTACCTGGACTGCCGCGCGCGCGAGGCCCAGGGCGCCCCCGATCCGATCCAGCAGGCCCTCGATGCGTACCGGCACGAGCACGGCAGGATCGTGCCCGGCTTCGGCCACCGCTTCCACCCGCGCGATCCGCGCGCGGCGCGCCTGCTGGGCATGGTGGACGAGGCCGTCGCCGCCGGCGTCGTCTCGGGCGAGTTCGCGCGCATCGGCCGCGGCGTCGAGATCGTCCTCGAAAAGGAAAAGGGACGCCACATCCCCATGAACATCGACGGCGCCACCGCCGTGATCTATTCTGAACTCGGATTCGCCCCCGAACTGGGCCGGGGGATTTTCCTGCTGTCGCGTTCGGTCGGCATCCTCGCTCACGCCTGGGAGCAGATGCAAGAGGGCCGCCGCATCAAGGGTCCCATGCCGCCCAGCATCCCCTATGCCTATACCGGCCCGAAAACCGGCACCGTCAAGTAAGCCAACGGAGACATCATGCAAGAATTGATCTCGCACCAGCTCGTCCGCTACCTCGAGGAACGCGGCGTCGAACACATCTTCGGCCTGTGCGGCCACACCAACATCGCCGTCCTCACCGCGCTGGAAGGCAGCTCGATCCGCTTCGTCAACTCGCGCCACGAGCAGATCGCGGCGCACGCGGCCGACGGCTACGCGCGCATGCGCAGGAAGGCGGCCGTGGTCCTCAGCCACCTCGGCCCCGGCCTGACCAATGCGTCCACCGGCATCGCCAACGCCGCCCTGGATTCGATCCCGGTGGTGGTCATCGCGGGCGACGTGCCCAGCCACTATCACGGCAAGCACCCCCACCAGGAGGTCAACCTGCACGCCGACGCGGCGCAATGGGAGATCTACCGTCCCTTCGTCAAGCGCGCCTGGCGCGTCGACCGGCCCGACCTGTTCCCCGAGATCATCGAAAAGGCCTTCCAATTGGCCGAGAGCGGCCGTCCAGGCCCCGTGCTGGTGTCCGTGCCGATGGACATCTTCTCGATGGAGATCGACACCGCGCTGTTCGAGCGCCTGCGCGCCCATACCAAGCAACTGGAAAAGCCCTCGATCGACGACGTGCTGGCGCGGCGCATCGTCCAGGAGCTGATCGATGCCGAGCGGCCCGTGATCTACGCCGGCGGCGGCGTGATCCTGGCCGACGCCGCGCGCGAGCTCGCCGACCTGGCCGACCACCTGGGCCTGCCGGTCGCCCACTCGCTGATGGGCAAGGGCGTGCTGCCCGACGACCATCCCCTGGTCCTGGGCATGACCGGCTTCTGGGGCACGCAGTTCGTCAACGACACCTGCCGCAACGCCGACCTGGTCCTGGGCCTGGGCACGCGCTTCACCGAGGCGGATTGCAGCTCCTGGGAAAACGAATATACCTTCAGCTTCCCGCCGACCCGCCTGATCCACATCGACATCGATCCGTCCGAGATCGGCCGCAACTACCCCGCGCAGATCGGCGCCGTGGCCGACCTGGGCCAGGCCCTCAAGGTGCTCAACCGCGTGGCGCGCGAGATGCTGCCCGAGCCGCGCCGCAACGAGCCCCTGCGCCAGCGCATCGCCGAGTACCGCCGCGAGTTCGCGGCCGGCAACGTCGAGGCGATCCGCAGCGACAGCTTCCCCATGATGCCCGAGCGCATCCTGGCCGAGACGCGCGAGGTCCTGCCGCGCGACGCCATCATCACCACGGACGTGGGCTGGAACAAGAACGGCGTGGGCCAGCAGTTCCCCGTCTACGAGCCGGGCAGCATCCTGACACCGGGCGGCTATGCCACGATGGGTTTCGGCGCGCCCGCCGCGCTGGGCGCCAAGCTCGCCTGCCCCGACCGCGTGGTCGTGTCCCTGGTGGGCGACGGCGGCTTCGGCCAGAACCCGGCCCTGCTGGCGACCGCGGTCGAGGAGGACATCCCGGTGGTCTGGGTGGTCATGAACAACTGCGCCTTCGGCACCATCGCCGGCCTGCAGAAGGCGCACTACGGCACCACGCTCGGGACGGTGTTCGTCAAGGACGGCAAGCCCTACTCGCCGGATTTCGCCGCCATCGCCCGCGCCTATGGCGCCGAGGGCATCCGGATCGAGAGCGCCGCCGAGTTCAAGGACGCCCTGGCGCGTGCTATAAGCAGCAGGAAACCCGTCGTCATCGATGTCCTGATGCGCAATAATCCGGTTCCCACCTCGGGACACTGGAACATTCTGGACATCTATTCGCCGGGCAAGAAAATTTCTCATGTCAGCATAGATTGACGGTTCCACCAACTCAGCAGCCACATGGCTTCACCCTAGGAGACACGCATGAAGACGCACACCCTGTTCAAGAAGTACGCCCTGGCGGGCGCTCTCGCCGTAGCGATGGCCGGCCTGTCCGCGCCATCGCTGGCCGCCGACACCGTCAAGATCGCCGAGGTCGTCGAGCTGACCGGGCCGGGCACCACCTCCGGCACCAACTTCAAGAACGGCGCCGACCTGGCCATCAAGGAAATCAACGCCGCCGGCGGCATCATGGGCCGCCAGATCGTCACCACCTCGGCCGATACCCAGACCAATCCGGGCATCGCCAAGGGACTGTCCCAAAAGGCCATCGACGACAACGCCTTCGCCGTGTTCGGCCCGGTGTTCTCGGGCTCGATCATGGTCAGCATGGCCACCACCGAGGCCGCCAAGGTGCCGAACTTCATCGGCGGCGAGGCCGCGGCCATCACGCAAAAGGGCAACCCCTACGTGTTCCGCACCAGCCTGACCCAGGCCGACGCCATGCCCAAGGTCGCCCGCTACCTGGACGGCCGCAAGGACATCAACAGCATCGCCGTGATCTTCGTCAACGACGACTTCGGCAAGGGCGGGCGCGACGCCATCCTCGAGGCGCTCAAGAGCACCCACGTCAAGGTCCTCGAGGACATCTCGACCACCACCGGCCAGGTGGACTTCAGCGCGGCCGTGCTCAAGGCCAAGCAAAGCAACGCGGACGCGATCTTCGCCTACCTCAACGAGGAGGAATCCGCCCGCCTGCTGCGCGAGATCAAGAAGCAGGGCTGGGACAAGCCCATCATCGGCGAGACCACCCTCACGGGCCAGAAGGTCATCGAGCTCGCCGGTCCCGCCGCCGAGGGCGCCATCGCCCACGTCGGCCTGACCGTCGACGCCCCGCTGCCGGGCATGAAGAAGTTCAGTTCCGACTTCCAGAAGGCCTATGGCTACGTGTCCGACCACAACGGGATCAAGGGCTACACCGGCGTCTACATCCTCAAGGCGGCGATCGAGAAGGCCGGCAAGTTCGATCGCGAGCTGGTGACCAAGACCCTGCATGGCATCCACATCTCGGCCAAGGACCATCCGGGCGTGCTGATGGACGTCTCGATCGACGACAAGGGCGACCTGGACCGCGAGAGCTTCCTGGTGCAGGTGGTCAACGGCAAGCAGAAGGTCATCGAGATCCTGCCGCCGCTCGGCAAGAAGTAAGCCGGCGCAGGCCGGCGTCCTCCGGGGTGAGCCCCGGCGGGGCGCCGGCCCCACGGGCGCCCCCGCCGCTGCGGCGCCCGGGGCTGGACGCCAACCCATCATTCGCATAGGCGCAAGCCAAAATGACAGATTTCGTTCAACTCATAATTTCCGGGATGGCCACCGGGGCGATCTATGCCCTGGCCGCGCTCGGCTTCACCCTGCTGTGGCAGGCATCGGGGACGATCAACTTCGCGACCGGCGAGTTCGTGATGCTGCCGGCCTTCTCGATGCTGGCCTTCCAGGCGCTGGGCCTTCCCCTCCTGGTGAGCTTCCTGTTCACCCTGGTGGTCGCCACGGCCGTCCTCGGTTTCGGCTTCAAGCGGGTCATCGTCGACCCCATGCGCAAGTTCGGCGTCATGCCCCTGGTCGTGGCCACGATCGGCCTGGCCCTCATCATGCGCAGCGGCGTGCAGATCACCTTCGGCGCGCAGGCGCTGCCCTTCCAGAACATCTTCGGCTACGAGGTCTTCAGCTTTGCCGGCCTGAATGTGTCGGCCGGCGACATCGGCACCCTGCTCGTCACCTTCGTGGTGGTGGTGGGCCTGCAGGCCTTCCTGCAGCGCACCGTCACGGGACGCGCCATGCAGGCCGTGGCCCAGAACACCGAATCGGCCGAGGTCCTCGGGATCCGGGTCAACCGGATGATCTTCTACACCTTCGCGATCAACGCCATCCTCGCCAGCCTGGCCGCCCTGCTGGTCACGCCGCTGTACCTGGCCAAGTTCGACATGGGGATCACCCTGGGCCTGAAGGCCTTCCTCGCGGCCATCATCGGCGGGTTCAACAACTCGCGCGGCGCGCTGCTGGGCGGCATCATCATCGGCGTGAGTGAAAACCTCGCCGCGGCCTACATTTCCCCAGCGTACAAGGACGGCGTCGCGCTGGCCCTGTTCCTGCTGGTGATCCTGTTCAAACCCAACGGGCTGCTGGGCGCGCCCACCGAGCGCAAGGTCTGAGGGGGCGGACATGAAAAAGATCAATCTCATCCTGGCCGTCCTCAGCGTGATCGCGCTGATCGTGGCGCCGCATTTCTTCAAGACCTACGGCGTCTACATGCTGACCTACTGGCTGGTCTATGTCATCGCCAACCTGGGCCTGAACCTCATCGTGGGCTATGCCGGCCTCAAGGCCCTGGGGCACGCCGCCTTTTTCGGCATCGGCGCCTACTCCTCGGCCATCCTCATGCAGGCCGGCGTCGATTTCTGGGCGGCCATGGTGGTGGGCATGGTGCTGTGCTTCATCCTCGGCCTGCTGGTGGGCTTCCCGGCCTTGCGCGTGCAGATGCACTACCTGGCCTTCGCGACACTGGGCCTGAACGAGATCATCGTGCTCGTCCTCAAGAACGAGGAATGGCTCACGGGCGGCACCTTCGGGATCTCGGGCATCGAGCGGCCGAGCCTGTTCGGCTACGCCTTCAAGGGCGCGATCCCGTACTACTACTTCGTGCTGGTCTTCGCGGTCGTCGCCTTCCTGCTGCTGTGGTGGCTGATCCATTCGCCCTGGGGCAAGGCCTTCACGGCGCTGCGCGACAACCCGATCCGCGCCGAGAGCCTGGGGATCAACATCCAGCGCTACACGCTGCTCGCCTTCGCCATCGGCGGCGTGTATGCGGGCGTCGCCGGCTCGCTGTTCGCCTCGCTGGTGCAGTTCATCGATCCGGCGCCGTTCGACGTGCAGATCTCCATCCTGATGTTCCTCATGGTGATCCTGGGCGGCCCGGGCTACCTGCTGGGGCCCGTGCTCGGCTCCTTCATCGGCGTGTTCGCGCCCGAGTGGCTGCGCTTCACCGAGGGCTGGTATCTGTTGCTGTTCGGCGCCGTGATCCTGGTGCTGATGGTCTGGCTGCCGGGGGGGCTGCTGTCCCTGCGCCAGGCGCTGATCGCCCGCCGCGAGGCCAAGGCGCATGAGGCGGCGCGTGTCACGGCGGCCAAACAGGCAAGGAGAGGCGCATGAATCCGATACTGAGCGTCAAGGGGCTCAAGAAATCCTACGGCGCCATCCAGGCGGTGCGCGACGTGTCCTTCGACGTCATGCCAGGCGAGATCTTCGGGGTGATCGGGCCCAACGGCTCGGGCAAGACCACCATGTTCAACAGCATGCTGGGGCAGATCCGGCCGGACGCCGGCCAGATCTTCCTCAACGGCAATGACATCACCCACCTGAATCCGCAGCAGCTCAGCATGCAGGGCGTGGGACGCACCTTCCAGACCCTGCAGGTGTTCGGCAACATGACGGTGCGCGACAACCTCATCGTCGCCGCGCAAGAGCACCGCGGCACCATGCTGCGGCGCCTGTTCGCGCCGACCGATTCGGGGCTGGGCGGCAAGGCCGACGAGCTCATCGACCTGTTCAACATCGCGCACGTCAAGCACAAGCCCGCGGGCTCGCTGTCCTATGGCCAGCAAAAGCTCGTCGACATCGCCATGGCCTTCATGAGCGATCCCTCGCTGGTGCTGCTCGACGAGCCCTGCGCCGGGGTCAATCCGCGGCTGGTGGCCAGCATCTCGCGCATGCTCAAAGAGCTCAACCAGCGGCGCAAGGGATCCTTCGTGGTCATCGAGCACAATATGGATTTCGTCATGGACCTGTGCCACCGCATCCTGGTGATGGTCGAGGGCGAGGTGATGATGGTGGGCACGCCCGCCGAGGTGCGCGCCAACAAGCGCGTGCTCGACGCCTATCTGGGGAGCTGACGCAATGTCGGATATCGCAATCGAATTCCAGAAAGTGGTGGCCGGCTACAAGGATTTCATGATCCTCAACGAGCTGTCCTTCCAGGCCCGCAAGGCCGCCATCACCCTGCTGCTCGGGCCCAACGGGGCGGGCAAGTCCACGGTCCTCAAGACGCTCTTTGGCCTGCTCAAGGTCCGCCAGGGCAAGATCCTGCTGCACGGCAAGGACATCACCAACACCAGCGCGCGCGAGCTCCTCGCCCAGGGGCTGGCCTTCGTGCCGCAGGGCCGCAACCTGTTCGGCCAGCTCACGGTGTATCAGAACCTAGAACTGGGCGGCATCACGCTGGGCATGAAGACCACGCACGAACGCATCCCCGAGGTGCTGGACCGCTTCCCGCGGCTGAAAGAGCGCCTGCATTCGCAGGCCTCGACGCTGTCGGGCGGCGAGCAGAAACAGCTCGAGATCGGGCGCGCGCTGCTGCTGCGCCCCAGCGTGCTGCTGATCGACGAGCCTTCCATCGGCCTGTCGCCGCAGATCGTCGCCGGGGTGTTCGAGCTCCTGCGCAATCTGGTGTCGCAGGGGATGACGGTGCTGATGGTCGAGCAGAACGTCAACAGCGCGCTCAAGATCTCGGACGAGGCCATCGCGCTCGCCTCGGGCACCTGCGTGCTGCACAAGCCCGCGGCCGAGCTGCTGCTCGACCCCAACATCGAGCGGCTGTTCCTGGGCGCCGGCCTGGCCGAGGAGGAACCCTCCGAGACCGCCTGAGGGTGCGACCCGCGGGGCCTTCCGCGGCGGGCGCCGCGGGCGCGCAGCCCCTTGGCGCCCGGTGGCTGCCCCTGGCGGCGCGCGGCGGCCCCTCAGGCCAGCATGTAGCGCAGGATCAGCTCGATGGCGTTCTGCCGGCGCTGCGCGTAGACCTCGGGGGCCGTGAAGTCGCGCTTGAAGATCAGCGAGAACGTGTGCTGGTTCGAGACGTTGAAGAAACTCAGGGCGCTGATCGAGGCATGCAGGTCGATCGGATCCAGGCCGGGGCGGAACAGGCCCTGCTCGCAGCCCCGCGCGTAGATCTCGCGGATGCCGTTGATCGCCGGGATGTTCAGGTCCTTGATCGAGGCCGACTGGGCCAGGTAGCGCCCGTGATGCATGTTCTCGTTCATCACCAGGCGCACGAAATCGGGATTGGTGGACTGGTAGTCGAAGGTGAAGCCCACCAGCGTGCGCATGGCCTCGTCGGGCGGCAGGCTCTCGAGGTGGAGCGTGCCCTCGATCTGGCGGATGCTGCGGTAGGATTCCTCGAGCGCGGCCAGGTACAGCGCCTGCTTGCCGCCAAAATAGTAGTAGATCATGCGCTTGCTGGTCGAGGTCTGCGCGGCGATCTCGTCGATGCGCGCGCCCGCCAGGCCCTTCTTGGCGAACTCGCGTATGGCCACCTCGAGGATGTTCCGGCGGGTGGCCACCGGGTCGTTGCTGCGGTTGCGGACGGTCGTTTTCTTGGTCATGTCGTCAGGCGAGCGGAGAGGCGAGCGGAGATTGGCGGCGCGGCGCGTGGGCGGCTCCGAACAAGGCCATGCATGCGCGGCGCAGCCAGCGGTTGCCGGGATCCTGGTGGAATCGGGTGTGCCAGTGCTGCTTCACGGTGAAGGGCGGGATGGGAAACGGGCAGGGATGCAGGCGCAGCGTGCCGCGGCCCGCCAGAGTCTCGCCGGTCTGCCGCGGCACGGTGACGATCAGGTCGCTGGCCTCGAGCACCGCCGACAGGCCGAGGAAGCCCGGCAGCTCGAGCACCACGGGCCGCGAGATCCGCGCGTGGCGCAAGGCGTTCTCGAGCAGGTGGTGGCCGGTGCCGGACACGATCTCGACATGGCCCTCGCGGCGGTACGCCGCCAGGCTCAGGCGCGCGCCGATGCGCGGATGGCCGGCCCGGGCGAGACAGACCCAGTCCTGCGTGAACAGGGTCTGCTGGTAGAAGCCCGCGCCCAGCTCGGGGATCAGGCCCAGGGCCAGGTCGGCCTCGCCGGATTGCAGCCGGTCGGCCAGCGTGGCGTCGATGATCCCCGCCCGCAGGCCGATCGAGGGCGCGGACTGGCGCAGGTGGCCGAGGAGCTGGGGCAGGAGGTTCACGTGGCTGGCATCGGTCATGGCCACGCAGAACCGCCGCTCGGAGCGTGCGGGATCGAAGGCGGGCCCCGCGCCGCTGATCCGGCGCAAGGCGTCCAGGGCGTCCCGCACCGTGCCGATCAGGGTCTGGGCGCGCGGCGTGGGCTGCATGCCCTTGGACGTGCGCACGAACAGCGGATCGTCCAGTTGCTCGCGCAACTGGGCGAGCCAGATGCTGACGGTGGGCTGGCTCAGGCCGAGCTGCTGGGCGGCGCCGGTCACGCTGCCCTCGGTGTAGAGCACGTCGAACAGCCGCAGCAGCTTGGTTTCGGGGAGGGCTTCCATGGAAGGACCAGCATATTTAAATACGCAATGAATCACATTTGAATTATTGCATTTAATTTAGATTGCCGCCCGCCTAGAATGGAAGGCCCATGGGATGGTCGGCAGCGGAGAATCCGGAATGAAGATATGTATCTTGGGCGCGGGCGCCCTGGGCTGCGCCATCGGCGCGGGCCTGGCCGAGGGCGGGGCCGACGTGACGCTGGTCAATCGCAACGCGGCGCACGTCGACGCCATCGAGGCCGAGGGCCTGCGCCTGCGCGACCACGACGGCGAGCGCCGGGTGCGCATCGCGGCGGCGACTTCCGCGGCGCAGGTCGGGCCGGTGGATCTGGTCATCCTGCTGGTCAAATCGTTCCACACGCGCGAGGCCATGGACCAGGCCGGGCCGCTGCTCGCGCCGCACACCCTGGTGCTGTCCCTGCAGAACGGCCTGGGCCACGAGGACATCCTGGCCGAGTACGTGGGCCGCGACCGCGTGCTGGCGGGCAAGACCTACGTCGGCGGGACCCTGCTCGGGCCCGGGCACATCATCTACGGCGTGCGCGGCAAAGAGACCATCATCGGCGAGCTCGACGGCCGCATCACCGACCGGGTGCGCGCGATCGCCCATGAATTCGAGCGCGCCGGCATGCTGGTCGAGGTCAGCGACAACATCATGGGCACGATCTGGGACAAGCTGCTGATCAATGTCGCCACCGGCGCGGTCACCGCCATCTCGCGCATGCCCTACGGCGCCCTGTACGAGTGCGCGCCGCTCGAGGCCGTGGGCGTGGCCGCGGTGCGCGAGGCCATGGAGATCGCCCATGCCGGCGGCGTGCGCCTGTCCATCAGCGACCCGGCCGAAGCCTGGCGCAAGGCCGGCGCCGGCCTGCCGGCGGACTTCCGCACCTCGATGCTGCAAAGCCTGGACAAGGGCAGCGTCACCGAGATCGACTTCGTCAACGGCGCCGTGGTAGAGCGCGGCATCCAGCTCGGCATCTCGACCCCGGTCAACAGCACCCTCGTCGCCTGCGTCAAGGGCATCGAGAGCATGCTGGGCCGCGGCGCGCCGGTGCGCACGCCCGGTGTCGACCACGTGGCCCTGCGGGTGGCGGACATCGACTGGAACATCCGTTTCTTCGAGGAGGTCCTGGACATGCCGGTGCGCGAGACCGAGGGGCCGCGCGAGGCGCCGCGCCAGGTCTGGCTCCGGGGCGGCATCCAGCTCATCGCCGCCCCCGGAGAGTCGGCCGGGGCGGCAGGGGCCGCCGAGTCCGCAGCACCCGCCGAGTCCGCGGGGGCGGCAGGGGCGGCCGAATCCGCCGTGGCCACCGGCGCCACAGGGGCGCAAGCCCGGATCGCCCACGTCGCGATCCGCGTGCGGGGCCTGGAGGCGGCGCTCGCGCGCGCCGCGGACTGGCCCGTGACCGTGCTGCCGCAAGGCCCGAACTGGCTGCGGACTCCCGACGGGATCGCGCTCGAATTATTTGATTGTTGAAGGATCTGGACGATGAAGGAACTCTATTTCGACGAGGTCGAAGTCGGCGCCCAGGGCATCTCGCCCACGCTGACCGTGACCGAGGCACACATCAACACCTTTGCCGACCTGACCGGCGATCACACCCCGGTCCACACCGACGAGGCCTATGCCCGCACCACGCCCTTCGGTACGCGCGTGGCCCACGGCCTGCTCGGGCTGTCGCTCACCGACGGGCTCAAGACCCGGTCCGACCTGCGCTTCGCGCCCGGCATGTCGCTGGGCTGGACCTGGGATTTCGTGGGTCCCATCAAGATCGACGACACCGTGCAGGTGCGCTTCCACGTGGCCAGCGCCCGACCGTCGCGCAGCCGCCCGGGCTGGGGCATCCTGGTGCTGCCCTCCGAGCTGCGCAACCAGCACGGCGAGGTCGTGCAGCGCGGCGAACACCGCCTCATGATTCCCTGCCGCCCCGGCTCCACGCATTGAACGACGAGAGATTCGATATGACGACGCAAGCACGCCCCCTGGAAGGCATCCGGGTCATCGACTACAGCCACTTCCTGGCCGGCCCCTACCTGTCGCGCTGCCTGGCCGCCCTGGGCGCCGAGGTGATCAAGGTCGAGCGCCCCACCGAAGGCGATGCCGGACGGCATCACCCCTATTTCATCAAGGGCCAGAGCGGCTACTTCCTGCAGCAGAACATGGGCAAGAAAGGCCTGTGCGTCAACCTGAAGGATCCGCGCGGCCGCGAGCTGCTGGAGAAACTCGTGGCCACCGCCGACGTCTTCGTCGAGAACTACCGGCCCGGCGCGCTGGCCAGGCTCGGCCTGGGCTACGAGGCGCTGTCGGCCCTCAATCCCGGCCTGGTGTATTGCTCGGTCTCGGCCTACGGCCACACCGGCCCGGAATCCCACCGCGCCGGCTTCGGCCTGATCGCCGAGGCCAAGAGCGGCATCATGGCCATGGTCGGCTCGCCGGGCGAGGCGCCGCCGCTGCTGCGCATCGCGCTGGGCGACATGTACACCGGCATCCACGGCGTGGCCGCCATCAACGCCGCGCTGCTGGGACGCATCAAGTCCGGCCGGGGCCAGCACATCGACCTCTCGCTGTACGACTGCCTGGTGTCCATGCACGAGTATGCGGGGCAGTGCTACACGCTCTCGGGCGGCAAGGTCGTGCCCCAGCAGACCGGGCACGACCTGCCCGATTCCACGCTCTACGGCGTGTTCACGGCGCGGGACGGCTACCTGGTCATCGCCGCGCAGGTCGACGCCGCCTGGAAGCGCCTGGCGCTGCTGGTGGGCGGCGAGGCCTTCGCCGCCGACACGCGCTTCCACACGGCGGCGGGGCGCAACGCGCATCGCCTGGACGCCCTGCCCGTCGTGCGCGCCTGGACCGAGACGCGCACGGTCGCCGAGTGCCTGGCGGCGCTGGACGCCATCGACGTGCCCTGCGCCAAGGTGCAGACCATCGAGGACGTCCTGAACGATCCCCAGATCCAGGCGCGCGGCATGGTGGTGCGCCAGCATCACCCCGTGCTGGGCGACGTCGAGCTGCTCAACACGCCATTCCGGTTCTCGGGCTGCGACACCACCATCCGCGAGGCGGCGCCGCTCATGGGCCAGCACAACCGCCGGATCGCCGAGGAGCTCGGTTTCGGCGCCTCGGACATCGACGCCATGATGCGCGACGGGGTCCTGTACCAGGAGGCGGCCGTCGCCGAGCTGCGGGACTAGGGCCATCCGGACGGGCGGGGCGCCTGGCGCGCGCCGCCCGCCCCGCCAAAAGGAAGGGGCGCCGCGAGGCGCCCTTCCTGCGTCCGGCCTCGGGGGCTCAGCCGGCCTTGGCGGCCTTGGCGGCGGACACCGCCGCGCGCAGCGCCAGCAGGTAGCTGTCGACACCGAAGCCGCAGATCTGGCCCAGGGCGATTTCCGCGAAGACCGACTTGTGGCGGAATTCCTCGCGCGCATGGATGTTGGACATGTGCAGCTCGACGATGGGCACCGTCAGGATCGCCAGCGCGTCGCGCAGGCCGTAGCTGTAGTGCGTCCAGGCGCCGGCGTTGATCAGCACGGCGTCCACGCCGTCCTGGTAGGCCTGGTGGATGCGCTCGCACATCGCGCCTTCGCAGTTGGTCTGGTAGCTTTCGATCTCGACGCCGAGTTCCTTGGCCAGCCCGGCCAGTTGCGCGTCGATCTGCTCGAGCGTGATGGTCCCGTATTGCTTGGGGTCGCGCTTGCCGAACATATTGTGGTTGATGCCGTGCAGCATGAGGATCTTCATGGCGGGTGCTTCCTGTGGGTGTGTGGGGGACGCCCGTGTCGCCGGGCGGCCGCGGAGTTGCGATGGGTCCGCTTCCGGACCCATGCACGTGATTCTATTACTTGCGCGCCGGCATTACTTGCGCAGCTTGTCGAGTTCCGCGTACATCTCCTTGACGGTCTCCTCGCCGACGGACTGGCTGTACTTGTCGACCACCGGCTTGACCATCGCGCGCATCTTGTCCAAGTCCGCGGGCGACATCTCGGTCACCTGCATGCCGTGCTCCTTGAGGATCCTCAGGGCCTCGGTGGCCTGGTCGCGGGACACCTTGCGCTGGAACACGGCGGCCTCGGAGGCGGCCTCCTGGACCACCTTCTGCTCATCCGGCGTCAGCGTGTCCCAGAATTTCTTGCTGATGATCACGGACTGGGGATTGTAGATGTGGCGCGTGATGGCCAGGTGCTTCTGGACCTCGTCGAGCTTGGCGTTCAGGATCACCGTGAAGGGGTTCTCCTGGCCGTCCACGGCGTGCTGCTCGAGCGCATTGTAGACCTCGGGCCAGGCGAGCGGCGTCGGGTTGGCGCCCAGGGCCGCGAACACGTCCACGTAGATCGGCGACTGGATCACGCGCAGCTTGAGGCCGGCGATGTCCTCGGGCTTGTTGATGGGGTGCTTGCTGTTGGTGATGTTGCGAAAGCCCAGGTCGAAGTACGCCAGGCCGACCAGGCCCTTGTCGGCGAGCTTGGCATGCAGCTTCTGGCCGAAGGGGCCGTCGATCAGGCCGTCGACCTCCTGGTCGGAATTGAACAGGAAGGGAAAGTCCAGCGAGGCGAAGTCCTTGACCTGCGCCTGCAGAATGCCCGAGTTCAGCACGGTCATCTCGATCGTGCCGCCTTGCAGCGCGGACACGGTCTCGAGGTCGCCGCCCAGCACGCCGCCGGGGAACAGGCGCACGCGCATCTTGCCGCCGGATTTCTCGGCGACCAGGTCGGCGAATTTCTGCATGCCCGTGACCTGCGGGTGCCCCTTGTTGTTTTGCGAGGCGAACTTGATGACGTGCTCGTGGACGACGGCGGCGTGGGCCGGCAGCAGGGCGCCGAAGGCCAGGCTGGCGGCCGCCAGGGTGGTGAGCATGAATCGTTTCATGACAGTCTCCGATGTTGGTGTCAATAGAACCAGCTCGCGGGAACGAGCACCAGGTCCGGGAAAAGAACGAGCAGGAACAGCACGGCGAATTGGGCCAGCATGAACGGCCACACCCCTCGGGTGACCTCGTCCATGCTGATGCGCCCCACCCCCGCCACGGTGTTGAGCACGGTACCCACCGGCGGCGTGATCAGGCCGATGGCGTTGTTGATCATGAACAGCACCCCGAAATACACCGGGTCGATGCCGGCCGCCTTGACGGCGGGCATCAGCACGGGGGTCAGGATCAGGATGGTGGGCGTCATGTCCATCGCCGTGCCGACCAGGATCACCAGGACCATGCACACCACCAGCAGCAGCATCGGGCTGTCCATGAAGGGATCGAGCAGGCCGACGATGCGGTCGGGCAGGCCGGCCACCGTGATCAGCCAGGCGCTGACCATGGCCGCGGCGACCAGCAGCATGATCACCGCGGTGACCTTGGCCGAGCTCACGAAGACCTGGTAGAGCTGGCGCAGCGTCATCTCGCGGTAGACCACGACCGAGACGAACAGCGCGTAGACCGCGGCGACCACGGCCGCCTCGGTGGGCGTGAACACGCCGAAGCGCAGGCCCACGATGATGATGACCGGCATCACCATGGCCCAGGAGGCCTCGCGGGCGGCGCTCAGCACCTCGCGCCGGGTCTTGCGCGGCGGCGCGACGAGCTTTTCGCGCCGCACCAGGAGGGCCCAGGTGAACCACAGCGCCGCGCCCAGCATCAGGCCCGGGAAGATCCCCGCCATGAACAGCTTGGAGATCGACACGTTGGCGGCGACGCCGAAGATGATGAAGCCGATGCTGGGCGGGATGACCGGCGCGATGATCCCGGCCGAGGCGATCAGGCCGGCCGAGCGCGCGCGGTCGTGGCCGGCGGCGACCATCATGGGCAGCAGCAGGGCGGTCATGGCCGCGGCGTCGGCCACGGCCGAGCCCGACAGCGCCGCCATCAGGCAGGCCGTGATGATGGTCACGTAGCCCAGGCCGCCGCGGATGTGGCCGACCAGGGCCATGGCGAAATCCACGATGCGGCGCGACAGGCCGCCCACGTTCATGATTTCGCCCGCCAGCATGAAGAAGGGCACCGCCAGCAGCGGAAAGCTGTTCGCGCCGTTGATGAGGTTCTGGGCGAGGATCTGGGCGTCGAACAGGTCGAGCTGCCACATCAGGGCGGCGCCCGAGATCAGCAGGGCGAAGGCGATGGGGATGCCGATCGCCATCGCGCCCAGCAGGGCGGCGAGGAAGGTCGCGAGGATCATGCCTGCTCTCCGGTCTCGTCCAGGAACCGGTCGATCTCGTCCGGCGCGCAGCGCGCGAGCCTGTAGATGTCGCCCAGCAGGATCAGGGCGCCCGACACGCTGAACACCATGCCGCTGGAATAGAAGGCGCCCATCGACATGCCCGTGATCGGCGCCGAGACGGACAGATTGATGACGGTCTGCTCGCGCGAGCCCTCGAACACCAGCCAGCAGATGTAGATCATCGCGATCCGGCCGAGGATCAGGAAGGCGCGCCGCCCGCCGGGCCCGAACATGCGGACGATGAAGTTCGAGCCCAGGTGGCTGTTTTCACGCATGGCGATGATGCTGCCCAGGAAAGTGACCCAGACGAAGAGCCAGCGCGAGAGCTCCTCGGAGACCGTGATGCCGGAATTGAGGCCGTAGCGCATCGCCACGTTGCCGAAGACCAGGACCACCATCGCCACCAGCATGGCGGTGATGAGGACCTCCAGGGCCTTCATGTAGATGTCGAGGAACTTGTCCAAGAGGTGTCTCCCGATGGGCGGAGGTTCACGCGGGGTGGGGCGTGGCGGCGCGCCGTGCCAGCACGTCGGCGACGTGGGCGGCCATGCGCGGCGCATCCGCCCGCAGCCCGCCCGTGTACAGCTCGAACGCCCGGGCGGCCTGGTGCACGACCATCCCCAGGCCGTCGATCGTGTGGCAGCCCTTGGCCCGGGCGGCCCGCAGGAGCTCGGTTTCCAGGGGGAAATAGATGATTTCCGAGAACCAGTGGCGCGGCTCCAGCAGCTCGGGCGGCAGGGGCGTGCCCGGGTGCTTGCGCATGCCCACGGGCGTCGCGTTGATCAGGCCGTCGGCCGCGCGCATGGCGCCGGCCAGGTCGCCGCCGGCGCGCACCTCCGCCTGGGGGTGGCGGCCTTGCAGCGTGCGGGCGAGCGCCTCGGCGCGCTCGCCGGCCTGGTCGAACACGGTGAGGCTGCGCGCGCCCAGCCGCAGGATCGCGTCCGCGACCGCCACGCCGGCGCCGCCGGCGCCCAGCTGCACCACGCGGCCGACCTCGCGCCCGCCGAGGTGCTCGCGGATGTTTTGCGAGAAGCCATAGTGGTCGGTGTTGTGGCCGATGCGGCGGCCGTCGCGCAGCACCACGGTGTTGACCGCGCCGATGGCGCGCGCCTCGTCCGAGAGGGCGTGCAGGTGGGGGATGACGGCCTGCTTGCAGGGATGGGTGATGTTCAGGCCCGCGAATCCGAAGCACTCGGCGGCGGTGAGCAGCTCGGCCAGGTGCGCCGGCGTCAGGCCGAGCTCGTCCAGGTCGATCCGCTGGTAGATGCAGAGGATGCCGTGGCGGGCCGCCTCGTCCTCGTACAGCGTGGGGCTCAGCGATTCGCCGATGCCTTCGCCGATCAGGCCGAGCAGCAGGGATGGGGTTTCAGATTCGGGGCGCATCGTCTTTCCGTTTGGTATGTATGTACTAGTTCGTACATTGCGGCACTATAGGGGTCCTCTCGGGACAGCGTCAATTGGAATCCGCTAGGGAATTTCCCGGGCTTGAATTATTCTGTTTAGCAGAATATGATTCTACTGGAAAGAACTGTATGCGGACCACAAGCGCCTCGCCCATGACCCGAAAACTCAAGATCGCCATGCTGGGCGCCGGCCTGATCGGACGCCAGCACATCCTGCGCATCCAGGCCAGTCCCTCCTGCGAGCTCGCCGCCGTGGTCGATCCGGCGCCGTCCGGGCGCGCGGTCGCCGACGAGGGCGGCGTCCCGTATTTCCAGGACTTGTCCGGGCTGCTCGCGGCGGGCCGGCCCGACGGGGTCATCATCGGCACGCCCAACGCCCTGCACGTCGACCAGGCCCTGGAATGCCTGGCCGCCGGCGTGCCCGCCCTGATCGAAAAGCCCGTCGCCCACACCCTCGCGGAGGGCGAGCGCCTGGCGCGCGCCGTCGAGGGGGCCGGCGTGCCTTTCCTGGTCGGCCATCACCGCGCCCACAGCCCCATCATGGCGCTGGCGCGCGAGACGGTGCGCAGCGGCCGGCTCGGCCGCCTCGTGGCGGTGACCGGCAGCGCCATGTTCTGCAAGCCCGACGAATATTTCACCGAGGCCCCCTGGCGCCGTGCGTCCGGCGGCGGCCCCGTCCTGATCAACATGATCCACGAGATCGACAACCTGCGCGCCCTGTGCGGCGAGATCGTCGAGGTGCAGGCCATCGTGTCCAATGCCGTGCGCGGCTTCGACGTCGAGGACACGGCGGCCCTGGCCCTGCGCTTCGAGGGCGGCGCGCTGGGCACCTTCCTGCTGTCCGACACGGCCGCCTCGCCCCGCAGTTGGGAGCAGACTTCCCAGGAAAACCCGGCCTACGCCACCTACCCGGACGAGGATTGCTACGTCCTGGCGGGCACCATGGGGTCCCTGTCCGTGCCGACCATGCGGCTGCGCAGCTACGCCGGCCCGGCCGACCGCTCGTGGTGGAAGCCCTTCCGCACCGAGGTGCTCGAGCTGCGCCGCGAGGATCCCCTCGCCGTCCAGGTCGAGCATTTCGCCGCCGTGATCCGCGGCGAGGCCCGGCCCCTGGTGAGCGTGCGCGACGGCGTGCAAAACCTGCGCGTGGTCGAGGCCATCCGCGAGGCGGCGCGGCAGGGCCGTTCCGTATCCGTGCCGCCGCCGGCCTGAGGCCCGCGCCCTTTTGATCCAGACGAGGTGGAAACCATCATGTCCTTGCCCCAGTACGACCATTTCATCAACGGCGCCTACGCGCCTCCCGCCTCCGGCGAATATTTCGACACCGAGAATCCCTACACGGGCGAGGCCTGGGCGCGCATCGCCCGGGGCAATGCGGCCGACGTGGATGCCGCCGTGTCGGCGGCGCGCGCCGCCTTCGAGGGCTGGAGCGGCCTGACCGCCAGCCGCCGCGGCCAGCTCCTGCGCCGCCTGGCCGACCTCATCATCGAAAACGCCCCGCGCCTCGCCGAGATCGAGCAGCGCGACAACGGCAAGCTGTCCTCCGAGGTGGTGGCGCAGGTGCGCTACATGGGCGAGTACTTCCACTATTACGCCGGCCTGGCCGACAAGGTGGAAAGCAAGGTCATCCCCACCGACAAGCCGGGCGTGTTCGCCTACACGCGCTACGAGGCCAAGGGCGTCGTGGCCATCATCACGCCCTGGAACTCGCCCCTGACCCTCACGAGCTGGAAGCTCGCGCCGGCCCTGGCGGCGGGCTGCGTGGCGGTGATCAAGCCCTCGGAATTCACCTCGGCCTCGATGCTCGAGTTCGCCGCCCTGTTCGAGCAGGCGGGCTTTCCGCCGGGCGTGGTCAACGTGGTGACCGGCTTCGGCCCCGAGGTCGGCGAGCCCCTGGTGAACCACCCCGACGTGGCCCACGTGGGCTTCACCGGCGGCGAGCTGGCCGGCAAGCGCATCTACGAGGCGGCGGCGCGCAACCTCAAGACCGTCACCCTCGAGCTGGGCGGCAAGTCGCCCAACATCATTTTCGACGACGCCAACCTGGACCAGGCCGTCAAGGGCGTGGTGTCGGGGATCTTCGCGGCATCGGGCCAGAGCTGCCAGGCGGGCTCGCGCGTACTGGTCCAGGAAAACATCCACGACGAGCTGGTCCGGCGCCTGATCGACTTCGTCGGCACGGCCAAGCTCGGCGATCCGACCCAGCCCGACACCCAGATCGGGCCGATCGCGACCCGGCCGCAGTTCGAAAAGATCCTCGGCTACATCCAGATCGCCCACGACGAGGGCGCGCGCTGCGTGCTGGGCGGCAAGGCCCGCGGCGACCTGGGGGCGGGCCAGTTCATCGAGCCCACGATCTTCACCGGCGTCGACAACCGCATGCGCATCGCGCAGGAGGAGGTCTTCGGCCCCGTGCTGTGCATCATCCCCTTCAAGGACGAGGCCGACGCCGTCCGCATCGGCAACGACATCCTCTATGGCCTGGCGGGGGCGGTCTGGACGCGCAGCCTGCACCGCGCGCTGTACGTGACCGAGCGCCTGAAGGCCGGCACGGTCTGGGTCAACAACTACCGCGCCACCAGTTTCACGACCCCCTTCGGCGGCTACAAGCGCTCGGGCATCGGCCGGGAATCCGGGTCGGACGCCATCCACGAGTACCTGGACACCAAGAGCGTCTGGATCTCGACCGACCTGGACGTGCCCAATCCCTTCATCCGGCGCTAGGAAGGGGTCCGCGTCCCGCCGCGGCGGCCCTCGGGGCGGGGCCCGCCCGTGGGTCCCGGCCTCTCCGGCGCCGGGCCTCTCGACGCCGGCGCCCGGGACCGTTCAGACGGCCCGCAGGCGATTCATCGGCAGGCGCCGGCGCAGGACCTGGGTATTGACCCAGGCCATCGAGCGCGCGCCCAGGCGCGCCACGGCGTGCGCCGGCAGTTGCCGGTAGTCCTCGTTGAACACCAGCAGGCTGTAGTCGCCCTCGTATCCCAGCCAGTCGACGTGCCGCACGAAGGCCGCGACCGAGTCGTGCAGCACGCCGTCGCCCGGGAACACCCGCATGTGGTCGGCGTTGCGCTCGCCGCGTTCCTGGAAGACCGGCACGCTGAAATCGGCGAGCTGGACCAGCGAGATCTTTTCGGGCGGGATGTCGTTGAGGACGTCGAGAGGGTGGCCCCCCGCGATGAAGTGGAAGGAATCGAGCACCAGGCCGAGATTGGCGTGGTCGACGCGATAGACCAGGTCCCAGGCGCTGCGGGTGTTCGAGATGCTGCGTCCCCAGGGGATGGCCTTGAAGCCCACGCGCACGCCCGTCGGGACGGCGAGGTTGGCGAGCTTGCGCAGGTCGGCCTCGGCCCGGCTCGGGTCGTGCTGGTGGCCCGCCGCCGCCGAGGCGCAGACCAGCAGCAGCGGGGCGTTCACGTCGACGCACACGTCCAGCAGCGCCTTGACGATGTCGAGCTTGTACTCGTGCGCCGGACCGCTCATGCCCTCGTAGTTGCGCATGAGCTGCAGGCCGGCGACGCGCAGCTTGCTCTCGCGCACCAGCCTGGCCGCCGCCTCGTAGCCGCGCGGATGGCTGGCCAGGTCGCGGGCCCACAGCATCACCTGCGAGAACCCCGCGGCCTCCGCCGCCGCCAGGCGTTCCTCCAGGGGCCCGGCCATGCAGGCCAGGTCGATGCCGAAGCTCTCGCGGTTCAAGGCGCGCCCTCCTGGTCCTCATCGGGCGCCGTGTGGCGCACGAACTCGAAATTCACGTCGTGGGACATCGCCGCCGTGATGGCGCCGTGGCAGTCCGGGCGGATGAAGGCATTGTCCTGGAACGGCACCCCGCGGGCCTCGAGGATGCGCACCGCGCCGGGCACGTCGGGCACCCCGAAGGCCAGCCGCGCGAACTGCTCGTACCATTCGGTGTCGTACAGCGCGTCGCCCACCGGCTCGACGAGCTGCAGGTAGAAGCGCGCGCAGGGACTTTGCAGGATGGTGCCGTGCGGCAGGATGCCGAAATGCGTCTCGGGCGGCAGCGCGCGGAATCCCAGCAGTTGAGCGTAGAAATCGATCCACTCGGCGCTGCGGTCGGGATTGATGTACTGCACCACGCCGAACACGTGCAGGCCCGGCGCGATCGGCTCGACCTCGCGCTCGTCGGTGAGGTAGTCGAAATCGACGTCGTAGATCGAGAAATTGCGGCGGTGGTCGACCAGGTAGATGATCGAGTCGCCCACGCCGTGGATCCCCGGGATGTTCAGTTCCATGGCGCCCGCGCGCGTCGGGATCGGCCAGGCGCCCCACTGCATGCAGCGCTCGTAGGCCTGGTTGGCATCGGCCACGCGAATGGCCACCGCGCTGATCTGGTTGTCCTCCTCGGGATGCGCGAGGGCGGACAGCGCCACGGGATCCGCGTTGATGATGATGTTGACCGGGCCTTGCCGGTACAGGAACACCTCGCGCGAGCGGTGGCGGGCGATCAGCCGGAAGCCGAGCTGCGCCAGGACCCCGCCCAGCTCCTCGGGATGGCGGGACAAATACTCGATGAATTCGATGCCCCGCATCCCCAGCGGGTTGGCCTCCAGGGCCGGATCGGGGGCGCCGCTCATCGGGACGCGCCCTCGGCCTCGGGCCAGCGGCCGCCCAGCGTCTCGCTGAGCGCGGCGGCGTGCTGCTTGAGGATGGGGATGATCTGCGCGACCTTGTCGTCGCTGAAACGGTATTTCGGGCCCGAGACCGAGATCACGCCGGCCAGCGCCTGCCCGATCGAGAACACCGGGCAGGCCACGGCGCCGATCTCGGGATCGCGCTCGCCCACCGAAATCTCGTAGAGCGAGCGCCGGATGGCGTCGTATTTCGCGCCGCCCTCGCCGCTGAAGGCCAGCATCACGTGGCCCGAGGCCCCGACGCGCAGCGGCAGCGAGTCGCCCTCGTGCACCGAGTCGCGCACCGAGCGCGGGGCGTCGACGCGGTGCAGGCAGACGCGCGAATCCTTTTCCCGCACGAAGAACGAGGCGCCCTCCTGCAGCTCGTTGACGAGCTTGCGCAGGACCGGCACCACCAGGTCGGCGCTGCGGAAATGCTTCTGATAGAGCGACCCCAGGTACAGGGGCTTGGGCCCGAGGCGGTAGGTCCCGTCCTCCAGGCGCCGGAGATAGCCGAATTTCTCGAGGGATTCCGCCAGCCGCAGCGTGGTGCTCTTGTAGAAGCCCGAACGCTTGGAGATGTCGGTGAGGGTCAGGCTGCCGCCGCCATCGATGAATACGTCCAGTATGGTCAGCGCGCGGTCCACCGCGGCAACGCCTTCACGAGTCATGTTCTGGCTCCATCGCAGTCTGCGAAAATTGGGATGTGGATATCATAACCGAATCGTGTTCTATTTTTCAGTTCCGGTGTGCGCACCCGCCCTTGGCTTGCCTTGCTTGCGCCTCGCATGCATGGTAATATTCCTGGCTTACCAATTCCAGGGGCCTTTCGCGATGCGCGGCCCCGCCTGGTAGATCGGGCGGCGAATCGATTTCGCCTCCCAGTGCAAGACCCGCTCTTTACGTCATTCGTTTCAGGCGGATTTTGCGCGAATCGCCTGAAAGGCCGCCCCGGATCATCGACGAGGGGGGCCCGGGGCGCCCCGGATATCGACGTAAAACGTACGCGAGTACAAAGGATGCGTAAAGGTCATGCCTACCATTAGTCAACTGCTGCGCAAGCCGCGCGAAGTCAGCCGCGAGAGCAGCAAGAGCCCGGCGCTCGAGAACTGCCCGCAGCG
>JBIQHJ010000098.1:0-3999 GCA_044508625.1 Alcaligenaceae bacterium | reverse complement strand
CTCGGGGTGCCCGAAGAACCAGAACACGTGCTGGTACAGCACCGGGTCGCCGCCGCCGGCGGCGTTGAAGAAGTGCGTGCCGAAGTGGCGGTCGGTCAGCAGCATGGTGACCGCGGCGGCCAGCACCGGCATCACGGCCAGCAGCAGGTAGGCGGTGACCAGCCAGGACCAGCAGAACAGCGGCATCTTCATGAGGGTCATGCCCGGGGCGCGCATGTTCAGGATGGTCACGATGATGTTGATCGCGCCCATGATCGAGGAGGCGCCCAGGATGTGCACCGCGAAGATCGCGAAGTCCATGCCCGGGCCCATCTGCAGCGACAGCGGCGCGTACATGGTCCAGCCCGAGGCGTTCGCCCCGCCGGGCACGAAGAACGAGGCCGTCAGCAGGATGCCACCCACGGGCAGCAGCCAGAAGCTGAAGTTGTTCATGCGCGCGAAGGCCATGTCCGAGGCGCCGATCTGCAGCGGGATCATCCAGTTGGCGAAGCCCACGAAGGCCGGCATGATCGCGCCGAAGATCATGATCAGCCCGTGCATGGTGGTGAACTGGTTGAACAGCTCGGGCTGGAAGAACTGGATGCCCGGCTCGAACAGCTCGGTGCGCAGCAGCAGCGCGAGCGTGCCGCCCTCGAGCAGCATCGCGAACGAAAAGATCAAGTACATCGTGCCGATGTCCTTGTGGTTGGTCGCGAAGACCCAACGGCGCCAGCCCCGCGGCACGGCGTGCCCGTGGTCCTCGTGCCCGGCGTGGGGCGGAATGTGATCGGCGGTGACGCTGCTCATGGTGAACTCCTTCCTGCTTGCGCGCGGCGTGTATCGGGCGCCGCGAGGATACTGTTGTCTGTGGGTGGACGGGCGCGCCTCTAGCGCAGCGCCTTGACGTCAGAAGGTTGTACGACCGGATCCGGGCCCTTGCCCGCGTTGTCCCAGGCGTTGCGCGTGTAGGTGATCACCGCGGCGATCTGGGTGTCGCTGAGCTGGTCGCGGAAGGCGGCCATGGCGGTACCGGGATGTCCGTTGAGCACGGTCAGGATCTGGCCCTTCATCGGCGCGAGCACGAACTTGGTGTCGCCGTTCAGCGCGGGGAAGGTGCCCGGGATGCCCTGGCCGTTGGCCTGGTGGCAGGCCACACAGGTCGAGGAGAAGACCTCCTTGCCCCGGGCGATCAGGTCCTCTTTGGTCCAGACCTTGTTCGGATCCTCGGTGGCTGCCGCCATCTTGGCCTTTTGCTCGTCGGACCATTTGGCGTAGTCGGCATCGGAGACCACGCGCACCACGATGGGCATGAAGGCGTGGTCCTTGCCGCAGAGCTCGGCGCACTGGCCGCGATAGGTGCCGATCTTTTCGGCGCGGAACCAGGTGTCGCGCAGGAAGCCGGGCACGGCGTCCTGCTTGACGCCGAAGTCGGGCACCATCCACGAGTGGATCACGTCGGAGGCGGTCAGCACGACGCGGATCTTTTTGTTGACCGGCACCACCAGCGGCTGGTCGACCTCCATCAGGTAGGTGTCGCTGCGCGGGGCGCCGCCGTGGATCTGCTCGCTGGGCGTGGCCAGCGTGGACAGGAAATGCACGCCCGAGGCGGGGCCGTCCACGTATTCATAGCCCCATTTCCATTGGTAGCCCGTGACCTTGACCGTCAGGTCGGCGCTGCTGGTGTCCTTCATGGCGACCACGGTGCGCGTGGCGGGAATGGCCATGCCGACGATGATCAGGAAGGGGATGATGGTCCAGGTGAGCTCGATGCCGAGGTGCTCGTCGAACTTGGAGGCCACGTGCCCGCGCGACTTGCGGTGCATGATGATCGAGTACAGCATCACGCCGAACACGCCGATGAAGATCACGATACAGATGATCATGATCATCCAGTGCAGGGAGTAGATCTCTCTGGCGATCGGCGTCACGCCCGTGTGCAAGTTCAGTTGGTTGACCGCCGGACCGCCTGGCATGTCCTTGACCTGGGCACCGGCCATGGCTGCCCAAAACAGCGCTGACGTGCCAAGCAACCCTCTCACCTTCTTCATGCTGACCCTCTGGTTGTTTTCGTGTGTTTTCGCGAGTTGATTGACCTCGATCAAAAGGTTGATCCAAGCCGGACGGACGCGAGCACAATGATCGGATCGCAGGCGATAAAATGAAGAGCGGTAGCTGTCGCCTGCGAAATTCCCTGGTACGGAATGCGGGAATTATAACGAAGGCCTGTCGCTTGTGTGGGATTGCCCATGCGGGTGCTCATGGTTTTAGTTTAGGTTTCGGGTTTCCACCAATGCCTCCATGGCTTCCACTACAATGGCCCGATGACCTCCCCGATCCCCCGATGATCCCCGCCTCCACAGTCCCCGCGCCGGACGCGCTCGACGCACGGTTCAAGCGGCAATTGCGCCGCGCGCAGCAGCTTCCGCCGCCCGGCTCGCGGCCCCTGACGGTCGCGGCGCGCGTGGCCGGCTGGATCACGCCGCGCGCCACCGAGGTCATCGCCGGGCTGCCGGGCGTGCACATCGAGGACGAGGCGGCGCACATCACCGCGGCCTCGGCCCGCGGCCTGGCGCTCGATGCCGTGCTGCGCGGCGTCGCCGAGGCCCTGCGCGACGCCCGATGCCTGCGCGCCTGGCGCGACGAGCTGCTGGACGTGGTCGGCGAGGGCCGCGCGCTCGCCCGCATCGAGCGCGCCGCGGTGCGGCCGCTGGGCCTGCTGACGCAGGCCGTGCACTTGAATGCGTGGACGCCGGACGGCCAGCTCTGGATCGCGCGCCGCGCGCTCGACAAGCCCACCGATCCCGGGCTGTGGGACACCCTGGCCGGCGGCCTGGTGGCGGCCGGCGAGGATTGGGAAACCGCGCTGCTGCGCGAAAGCCGCGAGGAGGCCGGCCTGCGGGCCGTCGAGATCGCCGAGCATGGGCCGCTGCGCGTGGCCCTGCGCATGCATCGCCGCCTGCCCGAGGGCTACCAGGTCGAAAACCTGCTGCTGTGCGATTGCGTGCTCGACGCCGCCGTGGCGCCGACGAACATGGACGGCGAGGTCTGCGAGATCCGCCGCGTGTCCGTGCCCGAGCTCTGGGACATGCTGCACCACGGCGCCTTCACGCTCGAGGCCGAACTCGCCATCCTCGACAGCCTGCGCATGCGCGCGGCTGGCGCGGACCGGTCCGCCCCCCTAAAATAAGGGGCGCCGGCACGGGGCCGGCAGGAGGCGGACCATATGTCGAAAGAATCCAGCAATCCCTTCGTGCTGCCCGGCTTCGGGCAGGACGGCGAGGCGGCTCGCAATCCGCTGTTCGCGGGCCTCGAGATGATGCGCCAGGCCTGGCAAGGCATGGCGGGCGGCGGCTTCGAATCCGCGGGGCTGCCGCTGATGTCGATCGAGGACCTCGACCGGCGCATCGGCGAGCTGCGCAGCGTCCAGAACTGGCTGCAGTTGAACGCCTCGATCCTCGGCAACACCATCCAGGGCCTCGAGATCCAGCGGGCCACGCTCTCGGCCCTGCGCTCGTTCGCCGACCAGGGCCTGCCCGAGGCGTTCGCCCGCGCGGCCGCCACGGCTACCGCGCCCGCGGCCCCCGCGCCTGAGGCCGCGAGCGACGAGCCCGCGGGCGCCGGCACCGAGGCCCCGGACGCCGCAGAGGCCGCCCAGGAGGCGGCCGCCGCCACCCAGGCCTATGCCCAGGCGGCCGGGGATTGGTGGAATCTATTGCAGCGGCAGTTCCAGACGCTCGCCGACGCCACGGCGGCCACCCTGCAAAGGGCGCCGGAACCCGGCCCCGGCGATGCCGCGCCGGCCGCCAGGCCCGCCCGGCGCAAGGCCGCGGCCAAGTCGTCGGGGACATCGGGGGCGTCCAAGTCCGGCGCGCGCCCGCGCGCCAAGCGCGCCTGACCCGCGTCCCCCCACATCCGTCATCAGCGATCCACATCCATGCTCAACGTCATCATCCTGGCCGCCGGCCTGGGCAAGCGCATGCAATCCGACCTGCCCAAGGTGCTGCATCCGATCGCCGGGCG
>JBIQHJ010000037.1:0-33215 GCA_044508625.1 Alcaligenaceae bacterium | reverse complement strand
CGTCGCGCGCGATCAGCAAGGCCATGAAGCTGAAGGCGCAGACCTCGATCAGGTACGAGCCGCCCATGGGCAGGCCCAGCCTGAGCAGCTCCTTCTGGTCGGCCCATCGGGGGCGGCCCACCCGCAGGCCCAGGGCGCGAAAGGCCGGCAGGCGCCTGATCATCCACAGCCCGGCGGCGAGGGCGAGCCAGCTCGTCACCAGGGTGGACAGCCCGGCCCCCACGGCGCCCATGGCCGGGATCCCCGCCCAGCCGAAGATGAACGCGCCGTTGAACACCAGCTTGAAGCCGATGCTGGCGACATTGATCAGCATCACCACCCGTGTCTGCGAGATCGCCGTGGCCAGGGCGTAGATGCTGCGGAACACCAGGGCGGCCGGCAGGGCCGCCGCGAGGGCCAGCAGGTACCACGCGATGCGGCGGCGGACCTCGGGCTCGACCGCGCCCGACAGGGACAGCCAGGCGTCGGGAAACAGCAGGGTGGCGCCGCCCGCCAGGGACAGGTAGAGGGCCAGCCACACGCCCTGGCCCCAGGCGTGGCCGGCCTGCTCATGGCGCCCGGCGCCGAAGTGCTGGGCGATGATGGGGATCAGGGCGTGGACGACGCCCATCAGGCCCACGAAGATCGTGATGTAGATCGAGGCCCCCAGGGCCATCGCCTGCAGGTCCGCGGCCGTGGTGTGGCCGACCATCGCCGTGTCCAGCACGGCGAAGATGATCCCCGCCCAGGAGCTGACCAGGATGGGCCAGGCCTGCCGCAGGATCTCGGCGACGGCGCCGCGCGCAAGGCCGCTGCGGGACGGCGGGCTCATGAGGCGCGCGGCGGCAGTCGCAGCAGGCGGAACATCTCGTTGCGGTCCGGGCCGCGCTTGCCTTCCCACAGCGGCGCATGCCCCGCGTAGGGGGCCTCGCCGTCCCGCAGCGCCGCGGGCGAGACCTGCTGCAGCACCAGCGGGCAGCGTTCGTCGAAGCTGAATTCGATGCCGTCGAACACCAGGAAGGAGGCGCGCTGGCCCGTGCCCAGGTGCAGCGTGCGCACGCACTCGCCGGGCCGCCGGTGCGCCTCGAGGGCGGCGGCGAGCGAATGGGAGACCTCGCGGTAGCTGCGCGCGTAGTCCAGGGCGGGCATCCAGAGGGTCGCCAGCAGCAGCCAGGTGGTGATCAGCCCGCCCGCCGACAGCGCCGTGCCGCGCCACAGGCCGGCCGGATGCGAGCGCAGGCGCCAGCGCACCAGCACGATCCAGGCGGCGGTCCCCAGCATCGCCAGCGCCAGGGCCGGCCAGGCGACGTGGACGTCCAGCCCCGAGGTCTGGCGGTCGATGTTGCGGGCGATCTGGGCGGGCCAGCCGGTCTGCACCGCGACCCAGCCCAGCCAGACCGTGGCGGCCGTGAGCGAAAAGCACATGATCGCGAACCAGTCCAGGGTGTTGACGATGCCGCGGCGCAGGGTCGGCAGCGCGAGCGCGCCCAGGACGGCGCAGGGCAGGGCGAGCGTGCTGTATTCGGGTTCGAAGGGATCGGCCACGAACAGCATCACCAGCAGCGCGCAGCCGGCGAAGCTCGCGGGGATGAGCATGTGCGGCGCCGCCAGCCACCCGCGCCAGCGCCAGAGCGCGAGCAGGGCCAGCGGCCAGGTGGGCCAGAGGAACCAGGGAAGGTCGCGCGCGATGCTGAGCAGGGCCTTGGGGCCGGGCCAGCCGAAGGACTGGGTGGTCCAGTACCACCAGCTCCGCGTCCAGTACGGGCCGAATTCGCGTGCGGGAATCCACCAGAGCAGGATCAGGACCACGCAGATCAGCGCGCTGACCGCCAGCCACCTGGATTCGGCGCGCAGCGGGCTGGGCGGCAGGAACGCGCAGACGGCGGCGAGCATCAGCGGCAGCCCTCCCAGCCAGCCGCGGGCGAGGAACGCGGCGCCCAGCGCCACGCCCAGCGTCACCGCCCCGGAGAGCGGATGGTCCAGCATGCGGGCGACGGCATAGAAGGCCAGGGCCTGGCAGGCGATGACCGCGGGGACCTCGGAGGTCTCGTGCATGCGCCAGACGATGCCGACGGTCGCGACGATCAGCAGCAGGGCGGCATCGGCCAGCATGCGCCCGTAGTCGCGGGGATGCGGCTCGCCGCCGAAGGGCAGAGCCATGGGCTGCGCCTCGGCGCGCCGGCCCAGCAGGTAGGTGCCATACCAGATGGAACTCGTCAGGATGCCGAACCACAGCAGGTTGGGCAGGCGCGAGGCGATGATGGCGGCGTCCAGCGGCCCCGAGAACCACTCGAACAGCGGCGCGAACGCCCAGATCGAGAAGGCCCCCACCCAGGTCACCAGCGGCCCGTCCTGCGCATGCGCGAGCGATCCGATCTGCGGCAGCAGCCAGGCATGCGTGCCCGCGTCCGAGAGCGCGGTGAGCATGGTGGCCAGGCTGGCCACGTCGTCGGTCTTCCAGGGGTCGCGATAGAACAGGCCGGCCAGGATGTAGATCAGCCCGACGCCGAGGAGGAACAGCCGCGAGAGCTTGACCGTGGCGGGGGCCGTCAGCCGGGCGGGCGTCGAGCGAACATTGTCTTGGAACACCGGGACAGCACCACTGAAAGGATGGATACAGCCATCTTAATGAAAAAAGGCTGGCCGAGGTTGAGGTCCACCTCGCGGCCCGCACGCCAATAAAAAAGGCAGCCGCCTGGCTGCCTCGGTCGTGCGCGGCGCGGTTACTGTTCCTTCTTGACCGTGCCGGCGGTGCGCGCGAAGCGGGCGCGGAATTTCTCGACGCGGCCGGTCTCGACGATCCGGGTCTGGGCGCCCGTGTAGAAGGGATGGGACTCGGAAGTCACGTCGCACTTGAAGAGCGGGTAGGTCTTGCCGTCGATCTCGGTCGTCTCGCGGGTCGAGAGCGTCGAGCGCGAGATGAACTTGTTGCCGGTTTGCTGATCCAGGAATACGACTTCGCGGTATTCGGGGTGGATGCCTTCTTTCATGGTGGGTTCCAGTCGGTCTATGGTGGGGTCGCCAGCCGGGCCGATGGTCCTGCAAAGCCATCGACGACCCGGCAACGTATCCGGTAAAGCCCATTATTCTACTGTGTCAGGGCCGTTTTCTCAAGCGGCGCGCCAACGGCAGCCCGTCGTGCGGGGGGCGCCATGCCGGCCTGTGGCCGCCGGGCTTGCGATCGGGCGGCGCGCCGCGCCGGCCCCTACAGCTCGCCGCGCTCGGCCAGGGACACCGCCCCCGAGGCGCCCACGATCAGATGGTCGACCAGGCGGATGTCCACCAGCGCCAGCGCCTGCTTGAGGTGGCGGGTGAGGCTCAGGTCGGCCGGGCTGGGCTCGGCCACGCCGGAAGGGTGGTTGTGGGCGAGGATCAGCCCGGCGGCGTGGTGGCCGAGCGCCGCGCGGACGACCTCGCGGGGATAGACGGTCGCCTGCGACAGGGTCCCGCGGGAGACCTCCTCGCAGCGGATCAATTGCAGTTGGGAATCCAGGTAGAGCGCGATGCAGTGCTCGACCCGCAGGTGGGCCAGTTGCGCGGCGCAGAACTGCTTGACCCGCTGGGGCTGGTTCATCGCCTGGCCGGCGCGCAGGTCCTCCTCGAGCGCGCGGCGGTTCAGTTCCTGGATCGCCAGCAGTTCGCAGGTCTTGGCCGTGCCCATGCCCGGAAAATCCAGCAGGGCGCCGGACGGCGCCGACAGCAGCGCGCGCAGGCCGCCGAAGCGCTCGAGCAGGCGCCGCCCCAGGGCGACGGCGTCGCAGCCGCGCATGCCGGTGCGCAGGATGATGGCGAGCAGCTCGGCGCTGGTGAGGGACCGGGCGCCGTGGGCGAGCAGGCGCTCGCGCGGACGCTCGGGGGTCGCGGGGCGGGGCCTCGGATGCCGGGAATAGGGGGATGGGGAATCCTGTGTCATGATAGGCTCTAAAATGGCCGGATGGGCTAGATCTTCTACGGTGACACACTTTGACTTCCAGAACTGACGCGGTGAATGCTTTTGTCCGTGCCGATTCCTACGTGACCCTGCACTATCGCATCGAGCTCGCCAGCGGCCAGGCGGCCGGGACGGTGTTCGTCGACACCTTCCTCGACCGGCCGGCCACCTTGCAGATGGGCGTGGGGCAATGGGCCCCGGGGCTCGAGGAACTGCTCCTCGGGCGGGCCGAGGGCGAGCATTTCACGGCCGACCTGCCGGCCGCCCAGGCCTATGGCGAGCGCAATCCGGAGCTCGTCCAGCGCGTCAGCCGCGAGACCATGCGCCGCAACGCCCCGCCCGACACCGAGTTCGAGCCGGGCGACATGGTCGAATTCGTGGCGCCCAACGGGGGGCGCTATTCCGGCGTGCTCAAGGAATTGAGCGAGACCTCCGGCCTGTTCGATTTCAACCATCCGCTGGCGGGCGTCGACCTGCAGGTCGAGGTCCGGATCCTGGGGGTGCTGTGATCATGTCCGAGCCGTTCCGTTTCGAGCCCATTGCCGCCGAACCCGAGGATGCCCTGGCCCGGCGCGGGTCCGCTCCGTCCGAATCCGAGGCCGCCCTGGCCCGGCGCGGGCCCGCTCCGTCCGAGCCCGAGATCGTCCTGGCCCAGCCGCGTGGATTCTGCGCCGGCGTGGACCGCGCCATCGCGATCGTCGAGCGCGCGCTCGAGATCCACGGCGCGCCCATCTACGTGCGCCACGAGATCGTGCACAACCGCTACGTGGTCGATGACCTGCGCGCCAAGGGCGCCGTGTTCATCGACGAGCTGGCCGACGCGCCCTCGGGCGCGATCGTGATCTTTTCCGCGCACGGCGTCTCGCGCGCCGTGCGCGCCGAGGCCCGCGCGCGCGGCCAGCGGATCTTCGATGCGACCTGTCCCCTCGTCACCAAGGTCCACGTCGAGGTCGCGCGCATGCGCGCCGAGGGCCGCGAGATCATCATGATCGGCCACCGGGGGCATCCCGAGGTCGAGGGCACGCTGGGGCAGGCCGATGGGGGCATGCACCTGGTCGAGACCGTCGCCGACGTGGCGGCCCTGCAGGTGGGCGACCCCGAGCGGCTGGCGTTCGTGACCCAGACCACGCTGTCGATCGACGACGCCGCCGAGGTGGCCGCCGCCTTGCGCGCGCGCTTCCCGGGGATCGCCGAGCCCAAAAAGAGCGACATCTGCTATGCGACGCAGAATCGCCAGGACGCCGTGCGCATCATGGCGCCGGCCTGCGACCTGGTGCTGGTCGTGGGCAGCCCCAACAGCTCGAATTCCAACCGCCTGCGCGAGGTCGCCGAACGCCGCGGCGTCACCGCCTACCTGCTGGACGATCCGGACATGATCGATCCGGCATGGCTGCGGGACGCCCGCAGGGTCGGCGTGACGGCCGGCGCCTCGGCCCCCGAGGTGCTGGTCCAGCGAGTGATCGAGCGGCTCAAGGCGCTGGGCGCGCGTTCGGTGCGCCCGCTCGAGGGCGTGGTCGAGAACGTCGCCTTCCCGCTGCCCAAGGAACTCTCGCGCAAGATCGCGTCCTGACGCCGCCGGGGCCCACGTCCGGACGGGCCTGCGCCTGCCCGATGTGTCGGGCGCGCGTCGCATCCCGCCCCGCCGGCGGGCTGCGCATCCGTCGGCGTCCGCCGGGTATCACGGTTGGCGTTCCGTCTCTGCGCGCGCCCACAGGCGGATGGTGTCCAGGCGGTCGAATCCCCAGAACGGCTCGCCGTCGATCAGCATGAAGGGCGAGCCGAACACGCCCCGTTCCAGCGCCTCGTCGTTGGCCTTGCGCAGCAGCGCCTTGACGGCCTCCGAGGCGATCGCCTGGGCCAGGGCGCCGGTGTCCATGCCGAGCTCGCCGGCCAGGCGCAGGGCCTCGCCGGCCTCGCCGATGCCGACGCCGTCCACGTAGTAGGCGTGCATGACCCGCCGGGCGTAGGCCCGCGCGAGCGCCGGATTGTCCTGGCCCACGTGCAGCATGATGCGCGCCGGGGCGACGGTCGCGATGGGAAAGGGATCGGGCATCTTGAAGGGGATGCCGTGCAGCCGCGCGGTGCGCGCCATGTCGAGGCGCGAGTAGTCGCCCTTGAGCGGGATCTGGGTCAGGGGCGCCATGCCGGTCGCCTTGAAGATCGCCCCGAGGAGGATCGGGTGCCAGTGGGCCTCGCGCCCCAGCTCACGCGCCAGCGCATCGATGCGGGTGCTCGCGAAGTAGCCGTAGGGCGAGGAGAAATCGAAATAGAAATCGATGGGAGCGGGCATGCGGGCATCCTTGGTCGAAGGTACTATGTCCCCTCGAGCATAGCGCGAAGCGCGCCGGAAGGAGAGCGGATGAATATCGGTTTTTGCGGCCTGGGCCTGATGGGAACGCCGATGGCGCGGCGGCTGCTGGCGGCGGGGCACGAGCTGCGGGTATGGAACCGTTCACCGGCGCGCGCCGCGGCCCTGGGCGCCGAGGGCGCCATCGTGTGCGGAACGCCGCGCGCCCTGGCCGAGCAGTGCGACCACGTCCTGATGTGCGTCTACGACGCGGCGGCGGTCGAGGCGGTGGTGTTCGGGCCGGACGGCCTGGCCGAGGCGGCCGGCGTGGCGGTGGTGGTCGATCATTCCTCGATCCCGCCGGATGCCACGCGGCGCTTCGCCGAGCGGCTCGCGCGCGCCTCGGGCGCGGCCTGGGTCGATGCGCCGGTGTCCGGCGGCACCGGGGGCGCGGCCGCCGGCACGCTCGCCATCATGGCGGGCGGGCCGCGCGCCGCCTTCGACGCGGTCGAACCCGTGCTGGGGGCCTATGCCCGGCGGATCACGCACATGGGCGACACCGGCGCGGGCCAGGTCGCCAAGCTCTGCAACCAGACGATCGTGGCCACCACCATCGCCGCCATCGCCGAGGCGGTGGGCCTGGCGCGCGACGCCGGGGTGGACGCGGCGCGCCTCGCCGAGGCCCTGGGCGGCGGCTGGGCGGATTCCACCCTGCTGCAGATCTTCGTGCCGCGCATGACCCAGCCGCCGCCGCCGGTGCAGGCAGGCCTGGACACCATGCTCAAGGACCTCGACACCGTGGCCGCCCTGGCCCGGGCCCAGGGCTCGGCCATCCCCGTGGCGGCGGCGGCCGGGCAGTGCTATCGGATGGCCAGCCGGCAGGGGCTGGGTCCGCAGGACGTCTCGCAACTGATCCGGTTTTACGAGCGCTCGGGGGAAGGATCATGAGGCGTCCCGGGATCGCGATCGCGGCGGGCGTCGCGCTCGTCCTGGCGGGCGCCTACGCGGGCGCGTCGTGGTACGCGGGGCGCGAGGCCGAGTCCAGGATCGAGCAGTTCGTCGAGCGGGTCAATCTGGGCCTGGCGGCGCAATGGCCGGTGTCCGAGCCCCAGCCCGTCCTGCGCATCGACGAATACCGGCGCGGCTGGTTCTCGTCCCGGATCCGCTACGCGCTGGCCTACCAGGATGATGCCGGGCGCCCGCGCAGCCTGCATTTCCAGGACGACCTGGCGCACGGGCCGCTGCCCTGGGCGGCGCTGCGCGAGGGCGACTGGCGGCCCGCGATGGCCTACAGCCGCCTCGCGCTGGCACCCGGCGATGCCTGGCGGGCATGGTTCGACGGCGTCGAGGGCGGGGGGCCGCCGCTGACGATCGATTCCCGCATCGCGTTCGACGGCAAGGTCCATGCCGTCTGGCGCTTGCAGGCCGCGCGGGTGCGCGGCGAGGACGCCGAGCTCTCTTTCGGCGCGGGGCGCATGACGGTGGACTACGATCCCGCGACGGGCGCCTCCGAGGCGCGCGGCGGGCTGGACGATCTCGCCCTGGTGGTGCCCGGGACGGGCGAGCGCCTGCGCCTGCAAGGCGTGGCGATCCGGATGGATGGCACCTTTCCGGACGAGGGCGGCGCGCAGGCGCACTACCGCGCGCAGGCCCGCGAGGTCTCGCTCGAGCAGCCCGATGCGCCGCTCGTCGAGGCGCGGGACTTCGAGGCGGGGCTGGATGCGGCGCGCACGGGGGCGCTGGCCGACGGCCGGCTGTCCTATGCGCTCGGCCAGTTCCGGGTGGACGGCGTGGACATGGGCAGCCTGGAATTCGGCGCTTCGGCCGAGCGCCTGGACGTGGAGGCGTTCCAGGCCCTGCGGCTGGCCTGGGAGCGGATCGTGGCGGCCGGCGGCGACCGCGAGGGCCTGAGCGGCGAGGACCAGGCCCTCCTGCGCGAGCGCCTGCGCCCGGTGCTGGCGGCGGGTCCGTCACTGGCGATCGATCCCCTGAGTTGGCGCAACCCCCAGGGCCGCAGCCGGGCTTCCCTGGCCGTGGACTTCATGGCGGCCCCCGGGGATGAGGCCGGCGCGGACCAGCCAGGCGGCGGCGTACCGAATGGCGGCGTACCGAGCGGCGGCGTACCGAGCGGCGGCGTACCGAGCGGCGGCGTACCGAACGGCGGCGTACCGAACGGCAGCGTACCGAACGGCGGCGTACCGAATGGCGGCGTCCCTGGCGAGGCGGCACCGGAAGAAGGCGTCCCCGGCGCGGACGGGTCCGGCGAAGGCATGCCGGACGAGAGCGAGCCCGGCGCGGATGCTCCGGGGGGAGACGTGGCCGGCGATGGAGGCATCGGCGCCTTCGTCGAGCGCGCGATCCGGGAGGTTCGGCTGGACGTCGAGCTTTCGCGGGCGATGCTGATCGAGACGGCGAGGCGTGTGAACCCGGCCGATGGCGACCGCGCGGCGGCCATGGCGGGCATGGTCTTCGATCATTTCTCGGGCCGGCTCGCCCGCGCCGGACTGGTCCGCATCGACGGCGGCATGGTCCGGATCGAGCTCTCGTACGGTGCCGGGCGCGTGGTCCTGAACGGGCAGGCCATGCCGGTGGGGGATTTCCTCGCTCTCGTCTCGCCCTGGCTCGTCGGCCTTCCGGAATAGCGGGGCAGCCCTCCGTTCCCGGACCCCCAGGATGGCGACCCGCCGTTCCGGATCCTCCGGATCGCGCGCCGGCCCGCCGTCCCGGATCCCCGAATGGCGGCCCCGGGCCCGCCCCGCCGATCCCGGACGGCGGGGCCGTCCCCTCATTCGCGGCGCTTGACCGAGCGGCCGTCGTAGGTCCAGAGCTCGGTCTTGCCGGGATCGTCGGCGCTGGGCGTCTCGAGCAGCAGGGTGCGGCCGCGGGCGGTGACGCGGATCTTGGGCGAGCACGAGCCGAAGGCCTTGGTGACCCGGTGGCCGGATTTCTCGAGGGCGATCCAGTGGTAGCGGACGGGGCAGGCCGGATCGCCCGTGTCCACGCTGATCAGGGCCACGTTGCGCTTGCCCATGCGATAGGCGTAGCTGATGGCGATCAGGCCCTTGATCGGCGGCTGGACCTCGGCGCCGTCGAGCGTCAGCGCGGATCCGTACACATAGCTGGTGGTGCGCACCGCCAGCGTCCCGTAGGGCGTCGCCAGCACGCTGCGCGAGGGCGGGACGGGCCAGGAATCACCTGCCCGCGCGAGGGCGGGCGCCAGGCCCGCGCACAGCATGACGACGGACAGCAGACCTGGGATGAACCGCATGATCGTGGGCGAGGGGAGTGTGCTAAGGTTTTGGGAGCCTCGGCGGGCTTCGGTGTCCTGTCGATTACATTTCATTTTCTTTCCGGATGCAAGAGGCGCGCGCGGGCGGCCTCCGGCATGCGGCACAGGAGCATGCGATGCCCACCGTGTTCACCCGCATCCTCGAGGGCGAGATCCCCAGCGCCATGGTCTACCGGGACGATCGGGTGTTCGCCTTCATGGATGCCGGCCAGCTCAACCCCGGCCACGTGCTGGTGGCCACCTGCCGGCCCTACGAGACCCTGCTCGACATGGACGAGGACACGGCGGCGGCGCTGATGCGCGTGGCGTACCGGGTGGCGCAGGCCGTCCAGCGGGCCTTCCAGCCCCAGGGCATGACCTTGCTGCAGGCCAATCGCCCCGCCGGCTGGCAGACCGTCCCCCATGCCCACGTCCACGTCCTGCCGCGCTACGAGGACGACGGCGTCGGCCTGGTCTGGCCGCGCAAGGACCCCGGCCTCGAGGCGCTGCGCGAGTACGCCGCGAAAATCATTTTGACTTGAATGATCCCCGGTCCGCCCGGCGGACCGCGGCATATTGGGGGTAAATGGGCCGGCTTTTCCGGCCTGCTGTTTTCCCTTAAGGAATTACCCTTATTTTGTGCGCTGCCGCAAACTTTCGGCGGCCACAAACCCATTTGAAAACAATATCTTGAATATCGCTGCGGCCCGCGGTGGGCGTGCGCTCGTCCGAGACCTGTCAGAACCGAATAAATACATGTCTCGTTTGCGTAAGTTTTGCGTAAGTTTCAAATCTTACTAATAGCGTCACGCAGAAATAAGTGCGCCTTTTATCTGCCGATACAAAAACAAAGCTGGGTTTGAAAAACAAAAAGAACGCGCGGGGCTTCACTGGAAATTCATGTCAGACCGGGTGTCCCCGATGCCCGGATCCAACCACTCAGGAGACGAACGATGGATGAAAAGAAGACTTTGGGCAACGCCTTGAAGGCACGCGTGCAGCGCCGCTCGGTATTGAAAGCGGGCGCGGCCGGCGTGGCCGGCGGCATGCTGATGCCCGGCGCCGCCCGGGTTGCCATGGCCGAGGACAAGAAGCCCCTGGGGGCATGGCCGGCGGGCTCGGAAGGGGACTCCATATTCATCGGCCTGACGGTGGACCTGACCGGTCCGTACTCGGCCCAGGGCGCCGAGCAGCAGCGGGGCTACGAGCTGGCCGCCGAGCAGATCAACTCGGGCGCGCCGCAGTTGCAGAAGATCTCGCCCCTGCTCAAGAAAGGGGTGCTGGGCAAGAGCCTCAAGCTGGGGGTCGCCGACGCCGAGACCAAGCCCAATACCGGGGTGCAGGCGGCCACGCGCTTCATCCATGAGAACAAGGCCATGATGATCGCCGGCAGCACCAGCAGCGCGGTCGCCATCGCGCTGCAGAAGGTCTGCAACCGCGAGCATACGCCGTACTTCACGGCCATCTCGGGCTCGAACGAGACCACGGGGGTCGACTGCCAGCGCTACGGCTTCCGGATCGGCTACTACGCCTACATGGCCTGCAAGGCCATCGCCCCGGTGGTCGCCAAGGAACTCGGCAAGGACCGCAAGGCCGCCTACCTGACGCCGGACTACACCTACGGCCACACCACCACGCAGTCCATGACCGAGTTCACCGAGAAGGAAGGCTGGAAGACGGTCACCAACCAGGTCCACCCGCTGGGCGCCAAGGACTACAGCTCCTACCTCATCAACATCGCCAACACCGACGCCGACGTGCTGGTGTGCGTGGCCTACGGGGCCGACGCGGTCAACGCCATCAAGCAGGCCAAGCAGTTCGGCCTGCTCGACAAGATGAAGGTCGTGGTGCCGTATTCCTCGGCCTTCCTGGAAAAGGAACTGGGCGCCGACATGATGGAGGGCGTGCTGGTCGCGCAGGGCTTCTGGTGGACGATGCAGAACGACAATCCGATCGCCAAGGATTTCGTCGAGGCCTATGACAAGAAGTTCGGCGGCAAGCCGCGGGATTCCGCGCTGTACGCCTACCTGGCCCTGGTGCTGTGGGCCGATGCCGTCGAGCGCGCCGGCAGCCTCTATCCGGTCGACGTCGTCAAGGCGCTGGAGGCCGGCGAGACGCGCGACACGCCCGTGGGCAAGCTGACCTTCCGCGCCGGGGATCACCAGTCGGACTGCAATTTCCCCATCCTGCGTGGCAAGAAGAAGGCCGACATGAAGGATCCGGACGATTTCTACGAGGTCGTGGAAATCGTGAACGGCAAGGAAGTCCTCCCGCCGCTCGGCCTGCTGGGCTGCAAGCTCGGGGACTACGTCTAAGGATCCCCAAGGCCCTCTAAGGAACGGCTTCCGGCCGCGTCCGTCCCTTCGGGGCCGGCGCGGCCGGGAGCGGATTCCGGGACTCTCACAGGAGGCGACTCGATGCCGAGCATGTCTTTGTTCCTATCGCAATTGTTCAACGGGCTGGCCACCGGCCTGTTGCTCGCGCTCATCAGCACCGGCCTGACCATCATCTATGGCACGCTCGGCGTCATCAATTTCGCCCACGGCGCGCTCTTCGTCGTCGGGGGCTATGCGGGGTATACGGTCTACAGCCTGACGGACTCCTTCGTGCTGGCGGTGGCCGGCGGCGCGGCCGTGGCCCTGGCGGCCGGCCTGGTCATGGAACGCGGCCTGATGCGCAAGTACTACAGCCGCCCGCCGGAAGACCAGATCCTGGTCACCTTCGGCATCAGCATCATCCTCGTCGAGATCGTGCGCGGCATCTACGGCGGCGTCAGCCTGTCGGTCGCGCCGCCGGCCTGGGGCCAGGGGGTCGCCCACATCGGCTCGCTGATCTATCCGCTCTATCGCCTGGAGACCCTGGGCATCGCCGCGGCCACGCTGCTGCTGCTGTACTTCGTGCTGTATCGCACCAGCCTCGGGCTGATCGTGCGCGCCGGCATCGAGGACGCCCAGATGGTCAACGCCCTGGGGGTCAACATCAAGCGCACCTTCCTGCTGGTGTTCGGCCTCGGCGCCATGGCGGCGGGCTTCGCGGGGGTGATCAATTCCCCCATCGTCGCCCTCACGCCGGACATGGGGTTCCGCTACCTGGTGGAATCCTTCGTGGTGGTGGTGATCGGCGGGGTGGGCTCGTTTCCGGGCGCCATCATCGGCGGCATCATCGCCGGCGAGATCCTCAGCCTGACCGCCATGGTCAATCCACAATATTCCGATGTCATGCTGTTCGTGGCGATGGCCCTGGTGCTGATCTTCCGACCGCAGGGCCTGATGGGACAGGAGGGACGTGAATGAGCTCCGCACATGAAAGCACGGTGGCCGCGCACGGCGCGGGCCACCGCACCGGGGGGGACGCCCCCGCATCCCGGGGAAAGGCTCCCGCATCCGCGGGAACGGTCCATGCAGGAGGCGCGCGCAGGCAGCTTCCGGAAATCCTCGTGGGGCTGTGCCTGATCGCGGCGCCCTTCGTGCTGCCCTACGTGGGGATGAGCCCCGACCTGCTGACCCGGATCCTGATCTGGGGCCTGTTCGGCCTGGGCTTCGACCTGCTGTTCGGGTACACCGGCCTGCTGTCCTTCGGCCAGGCGGCCTTCTACGGGACGGGCGGCTTCGTGACGGCCTACCTGCTGACGGCCGACCTGGTGCCCAACATGCTGGTCGCCCTGCTGATCGGCACGGTCCTGGCGTCGATCGCGGGCCTGGTGATCGGCTACCTGACGCTGCGGCGCACGGGGATCTATTTCGCCATGAGCACGCTGGCCTTCGGCGAGATGTTCTACTTCCTGGAGAACTCCTCCTTCAAGGAGTACACCGGGGGCGAGAACGGCATCGCCGGGGTGCCGCCTCCCCATCTGTCGCTGGGGTTCGTGGACTTCAACATCTCCAGCGGCTGGCCGATGTACTGGTTCGTGGCGGTCTTCTTCTTCGTCGGCTTCCTGATCGCGCGGCGCATCGTGCGCTCGCCCTTCGGCGCGGTGCTCAAGGCCATCCGCGGCAATCCCAAGCGCGCCATGGCGCTGGGGCACTCGATCCAGTCCTACAAGCTCACGGTGTTCGTCGTGGCGGCGGCCTATGGCGGCCTGGCCGGCGGCCTGCTGGGCCTGTTCCAGTCCTACATGCCGCCCGACGCCTTCGCGCTCGACACCTCGGCCCAGCTCGTCATTCAGACCGTGATGGGCGGGGCCGGCACGCTGCTCGGGCCGCTGCTGGGCGCCACCATCTGGCTCTACCTGTACGAGGGCCTGCAGCAGGTAGGCAGCCTGGGCCCCTACTGGAAGCTGATCCTGGGCATCGTCTTCGTGGTCCTGGTGACGTCCTTCCGCCACGGCGTGGCGGGCGCCATCCTGGACTTCGTGCGGACGCGCCGCGGCCGGCTGCCGGCGGACATCGACGCCGGCGCGAGCGCCAAGGTCTCGTCCGAGCTCGCCATCGTGCCGCCCCTGGAATCCAGCCGTCCCGGCGCGCCCGTCCTCGAGGCGCGCGGCATCAGCAAGCAGTACGGCGGGCTGAAGGCCGTCAGCGACGTGGACTTCAGCCTGCGCGAGGGCGAGCTGCACGGGGTGATCGGCCCCAACGGCGCCGGCAAGTCCACGTTCTTCGCCATGCTCGCGGGCGAGCTGCCGACCACGGCCGGCAAGGTGTACTTCCGCGGCCAGGAGATCACGGGGATCGGCGTGACGGCGGTCTGCCAGCTCGGCATGAGCAAGAGCTACCAGATCAACCAGCTCTTCGAGCACCTCACCGTGCGCCAGAACGTGATGATCCCGGTGCTCGCCCGCAGCCGCGGCAGGTTCCGCAGCGACATGCTCAAGGGCCTGCATTCCGACGCGCTCGACGAGCAGGTGAACGCCGCCATCGCGCTGGTCGGCCTGAGCCACCATGCCGACACGCTGGTGTCCGAGATGTCCTACGGCGAAAAGCGCCGCCTGGAGATCGGGCTGGCGCTGGCCACGGGCGCCAACGTGCTGCTGTTCGACGAGCCGCTGGCCGGCCTGGGACCCGAGGAGCGCGTGCTGGTGGTGTCGCTGCTGAAGTCCATACGCAAGGGCCGCAGCATGGTGATCGTCGAGCACGACATGGACGCCATGTTCGAGCTCGCCGAGCGCATCACGGTCCTGTATGAGGGCTGCAAACTGGCGGAAGGCACGCCGGACGAGATCCGCCAGGATCCGTCGGTGCAGGCCGCCTATCTCGGGGGGATGGACGATCATGAGTTTGCTTGAAGTCGAAAAGATCAACAGCTACTACGGCGACTCGCACATCCTGTTCGATGTGTCGATGCGGGTCGAGGAGCACGAGGTGGTGGCGCTGCTGGGCCGCAACGGGGCCGGCAAGAGCACGACCCTGAAATCCCTCATGGGCATGGCGACCGTCAAGTCGGGGGTCATCCGCCACAACGGGGTCGAGATCCAGCACCTGCCGCCCTACCAGCGCGCGGGCCTGGGCATCCAGCTCGTGCCCGAGGAGCGGCGGGTGTTCGGCTCGATCTCGGTGCAGGAAAACCTGCAGCTCGCGGCCATGACCGCCGAGAATCCACGCTCGCTCGACGAGATCTACGAAAGCTTTCCGCGGCTGGCCGAGCGCAAGCGCAACCGCGGCAAGCAGCTCTCGGGCGGCGAGCAGCAGATGCTCGCGATCGCGCGGGCGATGATCCGCAACGCCGGGATCATCTTCCTGGACGAGCCCTTCGAGGGCCTCGCGCCCCTGATCGTGCGGGACCTGATGGGGGTGTGCCGCAAGCTCGCGGACGCGGGCAACACCATTGTGATCGTCGAGCAGAACGTCCGGGCCGCTTTGTCACTTGCGGATCGTTGCTATATCATCAACAATGGTCATATGGTTTATGAAGGCACGCCCAACGACCTCCATGGCAATGGCGAGATCATCGAACGCTATCTGGGGGTAAAGGCCTGACCTGACGCTTTTGTGTGTGGCCCGGGGGGGCTGCGGCCGGATCCCGCGCGAGCGGGGTCCGGTTTTTTTTGACCTGGCCGGCGCCGCCGTCCCCGCGGCGCGGCGGCTTTCGCCGCCCGGGTGTTTTTCGCGGTGTTAAGCTATAGGCTGTTACGGTTTTCAACGTTTCAAGCCAATCCTATGCATCCCAGCGGAGGCGCCCCCGGCGCCGCGGCGGGCGCGGTCCTCCAGTACGTCGCCTCCAGCAAACTGCCCACGCCCTGGGCCGTCTTCGAGATCCATGCCTTCGTCGAGCCCGGCACGGGCAAAGAGCACGTCGCGCTGACGCTGGGCGACATCGGCTCGGGCGAGCCCGTCCTCGCGCGCATCCACTCCGAGTGCCTGACGGGCGACGCGCTGTTCAGCCAGCGCTGCGACTGCGGCGCCCAGCTCGAGGCGGCCATGCAGCGCATCGCGCACGAGGGCAGGGGCCTGATCATGTACCTGCGCCAGGAGGGCCGCGGCATCGGCCTGGTCAACAAGATCCGGGCCTACCAGTTGCAGGACCAGGGCGCGGACACCGTCGAGGCCAACGAGCGGCTGGGCTTTCCGGCCGACATGCGGCGCTACGACCTGTGCGCCCCCATGCTGGCCCATTTCGGCGTCTCGCGCGTGCGGCTGATGACCAACAATCCCCGCAAGGAACGGATGCTGGAGGGCCTGGGGATCGAGGTGTGCGAGCGCATCCCCCTGCAGGTCAACCGCAATCCCTACAACGAGCAGTACCTGCGCACCAAGGCGCGCAAGCTCGGCCATCGCTTCAAGGAATACTTCGGCGAGGGGCCGTAGGCCCGTTCATCGGGGCCTCCCCGATTCGTGTCGACGGGTCCCGGCCATCCTCCGATCGGCCGGGCTGGCGGGTAAACCCGATGGTTCTGTTTGCACAATTGTGTTAAAAAAGTCTGGATTTACCGATCAATCCCAGGAGTTTGCTGGCGCGGGGCATTAGCGACCCTGGCAAGGGACTGGCTCCATGCCACAGAACACCGCAGCCGACACATTCTTCCACGTGTTGACCGCCGACGCGGCCGCGGGCCGGAAATGGCCGCGCGCCGCGCTCGACCGCAGCCACATCCTCGCGCTGCTGCGCCTGGGCGACTTCGCACGGGACGCATTCCTCGCCACCGATCCGCAGGGGCTCATCGTCTACATGAATCGCGCGGCCGAGCGCCTGTTCGGCTACCGGCGCGGCTCGGCCATCGGCCTGCCGATCTCTGAATTGCTGCCCGACATCCAGATGTTCCTCGACCGCCTGGGCGACCCGGGCGAGGCGTCCTCGATCGCGTGGCGCAGCACCGGCAGGCGTCCCGGCCAGGTGGCGTTCAGCCTGGCGGGCGCGGTGACCCCGATGCTCGGCCCGACCGGGCGCAGCTTCCTGTTCCTGATGCGCGAGCGCAATCCCGAGGTCAGCGACGACGAGCGCCAGGCCCGCCTCGCCTCGCTGGTCTATCGCGCCACCAGCGAGGGCATGCTGGTGCTCGACCCCAAGGGCTTCATCCTGGACGTCAATCCCGCCTTCGTCCGCCTGCGCGGCCAGCACGAGTCCGAGGTCATCGGCCGCCACGTGCGCTGCCTGAATTCCTCCTGCCACGATCGCGAGTTCTACCGCAACATGTGGCGCAGCGTGCTCGAGACCGGACGCTGGCAGGGCGAGCACTGGGGCCAGCGCAAGAACGGCGAGCTCTATCCCGAGTGGCTCAGCATCAACACCTCGTACACCGAGGACGGCGAGGTCTATCGGCGCGTGATGATCTTCTCGAACATCGCCGAGATCAAGCGCGCCGAGGCCATCATCTGGAAGCAGGCCAATTTCGACAAGCTCACCGACCTGCCCAACCGCCAGATGTTCCATGACCGCCTGGAACAGAGCATCAAGAAATCCAGGCGCACCAACACCAAGACCTGCCTGCTGTTCCTGGACCTGGATCGCTTCAAAGAGATCAACGACACGCTGGGCCATGCCGTGGGCGACGAGCTGCTCAAGGAGGCCGCCCGCCGCCTGAACGGCTGCGTGCGCCAGAGCGACACGGTGGCGCGCCTGGGCGGCGACGAGTTCACCGTGCTGATCGACGACATCCACGAGACCCGCGACGTCGAGCGCGTCACCCGCAAGATCCTGCGCCGGCTCTCCGAGCCCTTCCATCTCGGGATGGAGACCGTGTTCATCTCCACCAGCATCGGGATCACCTTCTATCCCGACGACGCCACCGAGGCCGATGTCCTGCTCAACAACGCGGACCAGGCCATGTACGCCGCCAAGGCCGAGGGCCGCAACCGCAGTTGCTACTTCACCGCCTCCATGCAAGAGCAGGCGCAGACGCGCATGCGGCTGGTCAACGACCTGCACGTGGCGCTGGACCAGAAACAGTTCTTCCTCGCCTACCAGCCCATCGTCGAGCTCGCCACGGGGCGCATCGCCAAGGCCGAGGTGCTGCTGCGCTGGAACCACCCCGTGCGCGGCCTCATCCCGCCGGCCGAGTTCGTGCCGCTCGCCGAGGAAACCGGCATGATCCGCGGCATCGGCGACTGGGTGTTCTGCGAGGCCACGCGGCAGGCGCGCGATTGGCGCCGCGCCTACTCCGACCGCCTCCAGCTCAGCGTCAACATCTCCCCGGTGCAGTTTCGCCACGAGGGGATCGACCTGGCCTTCTGGCTCGGCCACCTGGATACGCTGGGGCTGGAGGGCGCCGGCGTCATCATCGAGATCACCGAGGGGATCCTGCTGGATTCGGCGGTGCGCATCGGCGAGCAGATCGCGGCGTTCCACCGGGCGGGCATCCAGGTCTCGCTCGACGATTTCGGCACGGGCTATTCGTCGCTGTCGTACCTGGGCAAGTTCTCGATCGACTACCTCAAGATCGACCAGTCCTTCGTCGCCAACCTGCGCCCGCAGGGGCCCGACCTGGCGCTGTGCGAGGCGATCATCCTGCTGGCGCACAAGCTCGGCCTGAAAGTCGTCGCCGAGGGGATCGAGACCCGCGCGCAATACGAGCTGCTGGCGGCGGCCGGCTGCGATTTCGGCCAGGGCTTCCTGTTTTCCAAGCCGCTGTCCGCGGGATATTTCGAGGCCCTGCTGTCCGGCGGGCGCGACATGCGGCCCGCCGAGGCCTGCGAGCCGGGCTGAGGGGGGCCTACCGGGCGCGGCAGCCGGGCGTCGCCGGGAGGACGGCCCAGTGCAGGTCGATCATGGGGCTGCGCTCGGACGACCAGCGCAGCTCGGTCACGCCTTTCCAGGGCGCCGCGTCGTACAGGGCGCGGACGGCCGGCGCCGGCGCCGCGCGTCCCTTTTCGCTGAAGGCCACCACCGCGCCGCAGGCCAGCGCCTCGCCCGGCGCGAACCACGGCGACTCGGCCTCGTCGGCGTCGATGAACACGCGCGTGCGCTCGCCCACGTGCACGGCGATGTTGCCGCCCATCCAGGTGTTGGACACCACCACGCGCAGGGGGCGCCCCGGCTGGTGCTCGTTCCAGTGCGCGAGGACGATGCGCGCGAGCTCGGGCCCCGGATAGGTCGAGCGCGCCGCGCGCCCCGCCTCCCAGGCCAGCGGCCCGCGCGCCACGGCGTAGCCCACCGCCATCGCGGCGTGGGCGGCGGCCGCCAGGATCAGGATGCGGCGCAGTTGCAGGGCCTGGGGGCCGTGCAGCCACCAGGCGGCGTAGAAGCCGAACAGGATGAAGAACGTGCTGGCCCACGAGGCCTCCAGGCGCGTGCCCAGCACGGCCGAGACCAGCAGCGTGGACAGGAAAGGCGCGAGGCCCACCCACAGCAGGAAGCGGCGGTCGGCGGGGGCGAAGGCGTGGAAATATCGCAGCGGGCCCGGCGCGGCGGGCTGGAAGCGGTCGTCATTGGCCGGAAAGCCCGGGGAACGATAGCCCTTGCGGCGCTGCCAGACCGCCCAGGCGGCCAGCACCAGGACCATCGGCGCGAGGCGCCCGGCCTGGTCGAGGACGAAGTCCAGCATCAGCGAGAGCGATTCCAGGCGGCTGGGCACGGCAATCGAGGCGTCCGCGTACAGCAGCGGCTCGAAATGATGCTGGACCAGCCAGGCCAGGTGGGGCGACACGCCCACGAGGAAGGCGGCGAGCGCCACCCCCAGCCCGCGCCACGTGCGCGCGTCCCGGAAGCTGCCGGCCGCCAGCATGGCCAGGAAGAAGGCCGCGAACTGGATGAGGGCGCTGTACTTGGTCATCATCGCCAGGGCGCAGACCAGGCCCAGCCAGAACCAGTCGCGCAGCCGCTGGTCGCGCAGCGCCCGGTAGAGCAGCCAGGTGGCGCAGGCGATGGACCAGAGCTGCGCCGTATTGTGGTTGTAGATCGTGCCGCGCAGCGAGAAATAGGCCGTCGTGGACACCAGCAGCGTGGCCATCAGCGCCAGGTGCCGCGTCGTCATCTCGCAGCCGAGCTTCCAGACGAACCACAGGCCCAGCGCGGAGAACAACTGGCCCATCAGGAACGGCAGCCAGATCGGCCGGCCCAGCAGCTCGGTCGCCAGGTGCATGAACCACGAGGGCAGCGGCGGATGCTTGGTGTAGCCGAGCTCGAGGCTGGCGGCCCAGACGAGCTCCTCCATGCCGTCCAGGTCGGGCGCCTTGTGGCTGACGGCGCACAGCACGGTCCACAGGCAGACCATCGCCGCCAGGCAGGCCAGCACCAGCCCGTCTCCCGGGGGACGCATGATCTTGGGCGAGGTCGCGGACATGGCTGCAACGGACATGGCGGCAAGTATACCGGAGCGCATGCCGCGCGGATTCAGCCGGCGGCGGCGCCCAGTTCGCGGACGTGCTTCAGGACGAGGCCGTACAGCGCCTTCGCGGGAAAGGTGAGGCGGCGGTTCTTGCGGCGGAAAATATAGATGTTGCGGTACAGCGAGGGCTCATGGAGGGGGCGGACCGCCAGCGCCGGGCTGTCGAACTGGTACAGCGTCAGCGTGGGGACCAGGCTGATCCCCAGGCCGCGCTCGACCATCGCGCCGACCGTCGCCAGGTGCTCCAGCTCGAGGACGGTATCGACCCGACGCTCTCCGAAGCTCGCGTCCAGGCACTGGCGTATGCTGCTGAAGCGCACGAAATTGACCAGCGGATGGGCGGCGATGTCGTCGAGGGTGACGGATTCCGCCTGCCTCGCCAGGGGATGGTCCCTGGGGCAGATCAGATGGAAACCGTCGCGCCACAGGAACTCGCGCTCGAGCTCGGGCGAGTGATGGCCGGCGGTCGCCAGGGCCAGGTCGATCTCGCCATCGGCGAGCAGCGTGATGCAGTCCTCGGACATCCGGTCCTTCAGGCCGATCGTCACCGCCGGGAAGTCCTTGCGGAACCGTGCGAGCACGGCGGGCAAGAGCAGCCTGCTGCGCGGCGTGACCGGCCTGGCGCCGGCAACCGGCACCGTGCGCTTCGACGGGCGCGACGGCTCGCCCGGGTGGCGCGCGGCCAGGCCGAGGACGTCGACGATGCGGTGCAGTCGGCGCGCCGCGCCGCATCCTCCTGGGTGAGCCGCCCGCCCTTCGACCGCGCCCGTATCCTGCACGCCATATCCGAGCGCATCCTGCGCGAGCGGGACGCGCTGGCCCGCCTGGAAAGCCAGGACACCGGCAAGCCCCTGAAGCAGGCGCTCGCCGATGCCGTGGCCGCCGCGCGGTTCTTCGAGTATTACGCCGGGGTTGCCGACAAGATCCTGGGCGCCTCCATCCCGCTGGGGCCGGAGTACGTCGATTTCACCGTCCGCGAGCCCCTGGGCGTGACCGCCCAGATCGTGCCCTGGAATTATCCCTTGCAGATCGCCTCGCGCGGCCTGGCGCCCGCGCTGGCCTGCGGCAACACGGTCGTCCTCAAGCCCGCGGAGCTCGCATGCCTCAGCGTGTTCGAGCTCGCGCGGATCTGCCATGAGGAGGGCCTGCCGGAGGGCGTGTTCAACGTGGTGCCCGGCCACGGGCACGAGGCAGGCGCCGCGCTGGCGGCCCATCCGGCGGTGAACCTGGTGGTCTTCACGGGCTCGGTGGCGACGGGCGCCCGCGTGATGCAGGCGGCGGCCGCCAACATCGTTCCCGTCCTCCTGGAGCTTGGCGGGAAATCGCCCAACATCGTTCTGGCGGACGCGTGCCTGGACGAGGCGCTGCCCGCCATCCTGCGCGCGGCCTTTCCCAACACGGGCCAGACGTGCTCGGCCGGCTCGCGCCTGCTGGTGCAGCGCGGCGTCCACCAGCAGGCCGTCGAGCGGCTCGCCGCCCTCGGCGAGCGGCTGCAGGTGGGGCCCGGCCTGATGGACGGCGACCTGGGCGCGCTCATCAGCGCCGAGCAGCGGGCCAAGGTGGAAGGCTACATCGAGGCCGGCCGCGCCGAAGGGGCCGAGGTGATCGTGGGCGGCCGCGTGATGGACCAGGCCGACGTCGGGCGCGGGCATTTCGTCATGCCCACGCTGCTGGACCGGGTGGCTCCCGGGATGCGGGTGCATCGGGAGGAGATCTTCGGCCCGGTGCTGTCCATCGTCCCCTTCGATACGCTCGAGGAGGCCGCCGCGCTCGCCAACGGCACGGAGTACGGCCTGGTCGCGGGCATCTGGGGCAGGGACGTGGGGGCCACCCACTGGCTCGCGCAGCAGGTGAAGGCGGGGCAGGTCTTCGTCAATACCTACGGTGCCGGCGGCGGGGTCGAGCTGCCTTTCGGCGGCTACAAGAAATCCGGCTTTGGCCGCGAGAAGGGCATGGACGCCTTGCTGTCGTACACCCAGGTCAAGAACATCTGCATACGGGTTCCCGTGCCGCGTTCCGGCGCCCCGCTGCCCGACTCCCCGACAACCCCCGCCTGAGCCTGCCGCCATGAAAGACATTTCCTCCTTCACCTGCCCGACGCGCGTCTACTTCGGCGAGGACGCGCATGCCAGGCTGGCCGACATCCTGGCGGCGCTGGACGCCTCGCGCGTGTTCCTCGTCGTCGATCCGGCGATGGCCGGCAGCGAGATCTTCCTGGCTTGCCGGCAGTCGCTGCGGGACCGCGGCGCCGCCGCCGAGGTTTTCCAGGACGTCGAGCCCGAGCCCAGCGACGCCACGGTCGACAAGGCATTCGCGCAATGCCGGGCGCTGGGGGCGCAGGCGGTCCTGGCCATCGGCGGCGGCAGCACCATCGACGTCGCCAAGGCCGTCTGCATCCTCATGAGCAATGGCGGACGCATCGCCGATTACGAGGGGGTGGACAAGTTCGATACACCGCCCCTGCCCTTGATCGCGGTGCCCAGCACGGCGGGGACGGGCTCGGAGGTCTCGGGCGCCTGCGTGATCAGCGATACGGCGCGCAACGTCAAGATGGCCATACGGCACGCGGCGCATTGCCCCGCCCGGTTCGCGATCCTCGATCCCCTGGCGGTCCGCTCGCTGCCCGCGCACGTGGCGGCGAACGCGGGCATCGACGCCTTCGTGCACGCCTTCGAGTCATACGTCTCCAGGCACGCCAATCCGTTCTCGGATGCGGTCAACCTGCATGCCATGACGCTGATCGCCGGCGCGCTCCGGCCGTTCTTCGCCGATCGCCGCAATGCGCGCGCCGCGCTGGACATGCTGTGCGGTTCCTCCCTGGCGGCGATGTCTTTCGGCGTCACCGGCCTGGGCAACGTGCACTGCATGGCGATGGCGCTGGGCGCCTCGTACCCGATCCCGCATGGAATGGCCAATGCGCTGTGCCTGCCCGTGGCCGCGCAATTCAACCTGATCGCCGATCCGGCGCGCTTCGCGCGAGTCGCGGCCATTCTCGGCGCCGACGTCGCCGGACGGCCGCCGCTCGAGGCGGCCCGGGCCTCCATCGGCGCGATCCGCGAACTGTGCGCCGACCTCGCCATCCCGGCCCGCCTGCGGGATGCCGGGGTCGAGCGCGACACGCTGCCCGCGCTCGCCAGGCGCTGCTTCGAGGCCGACTACAACCGATGGAATCCGCGCTACACGACGGAGAAGGATTTCCTCGCCCTGTTCGAACAGGCGTATTGAACTGCGGCGCTGCGCCGGCCGGTGCCGCAGGGCCGGCGGTGGCCCGGGCCGGTGCCCGGCCGGCACCTCAGGCCGGTGCGGCCAGGGCGCCGGCGGGCACGATGCTGGAGCCGCCGATGGAGATCTCGCCCTGGCTGCGGGCGGCGGGGTCGCTCTCGCGCAGCTTGAACGTCGCCACCAGCGCCGCCAGGGTGTTGGCCTGATCGAGCAGGCTGGCGGCCGCGGCGGCGGCTTCCTCGACCAGGGCCGCGTTCTGGTGGGTGACCTCGTCCATCTGGTTCATGGCGGTGTTGACCTGCTCGATGCCGATGCTCTGCTCGCGGCTGGCGGCGGTGATCTCGCTCATGATGTCCGTGACGCGCTGGACCCCCGTGACGATCTCGTCCATGGTGCTGCGCGTGTCGGCGACCAGGGTGTTGCCGGTCTCGGCGGCGGCGACCGAGCCGTCGATGAGTCCCTTGATCTCCTTGGCCGCCGAGGCGCTGCGCTGGGCCAGCGCCCGCACCTCGGAGGCCACCACCGCGAAGCCGCGGCCCTGTTCGCCGGCGCGCGCGGCCTCGACCGCGGCGTTCAGCGCCAGGATGTTGGTCTGGAAGGCGATGCTGTCGATCACCCCGATGATGCTCTCGATGCGCCGCGCCGATTCGTTGATCGAGGCCATGGTGTCCACGACCTGGTCCACCATGCGCCCGCCGCGCCGGGCGACCTCGGCGGCCGAGCTGGCGACGGCGTTGGCCTGCAGGGCGTTGTCGGCGTTCTGCTTGACCGTCGCGGTCATTTCCTCCATGGTGGCGGCGGTCTGCGCGAGGGACGAGGCCTGGTGCTCGGTGCGCGCGGCCAGGTCCTGGTTGCCCACGGCGATCTGGCGCGCGGCGGCGGCGATCGACTGGGCGTCGTCGCGCAACTGGCCGATCGTGAGCGTGAGGTTGTCGGTCATGGTCCGCAGCGATTCCATCAGGCGGCCCGTTTCGTCCTGGCTGTGGACGTCCACGGTCTGGCTCAGGTCGCGGGCCGCCACGGCCTCGGCCAGGCCCACCGCGCGGTTCAGCGGGCGCGTGATCGAGCGCTTGATCATGTAGCCCAGGCCCAGGCCGATCAGCAGGGCGAGCACGGTGAGGCCGATCATGATGACCCTGCCCCGGCGGTTGTTGGCCTGGATCGTGGCGGTGTTTTCCTCGATCTTTTCCTTGAAGTAGCCGATCAGGGATCCGAAGCTTTCCTTGTAGGGCCGCGCAAGCCGCGCCATGTCGCGCTCGAAGAACGGCTGCGCGGCGGCGTGGTCCCCGCGCGCCTTGGCCTGGAGGGCCGCCAGGCGGGCGTCGCGGAAGACGATGTAGTGGTCGTAGGTGCGCTGGAACAGTTCCCTCGCCTCCTGGTTGCGCAGGTTGGCGCGCAGCGCCTCGATCACTTGCAGGGCCTCGGCGGTGTCCTTTTCGATCCCGGCCAGGAAATAGCGGATGACCTCGGGATTCTCGGCGCGCGCGATGGCCTCGGTGCGCATCATGTTCATGTCGAGGAGCTTTTCCCAGTGGGCGCTCAGGCGCTCGTTGGCCAGGCGCACCTCGATCAGGTCGTCGACCGCGGTGTTGCTGCTCTCCATCAGCCACAGGCCGGTGCCGGTCAGGCCGATGTTCAGGAATACGAGGAAAAAGAACGATGCGCTCAGGCGCGCGCTGATGCTGAGGGTCTTGGACATGTCGGAGGCGAAGGTCGATGGGAAGGGAAAGGCTGGGCCGGAGGGCTTGTCATATTTGGAAACCGGCAGCATAGCCCTCCGCTGGATACAGGATTTGCGCTGGATCAAGGAAACCGCGTTTGCAGGGCGAAGGCGCGACGCAAGGGGCTGCGCGCCCCATCCGCAATGGTGGTACTGCCGGCCGCCGGGAGGGCGCGTGGTACTATTCACCGCAGGGGTGCCCGAAGCGGGCGCCCCGTGGATCTTTTACCCGATAGGTCTGCCATGGCCGACGAAGCCACCATCATCCGCGCCCGCTCGGGCAGCAAGTTCATCAGCCCGCAGGGCACCAAGGCGGTCAAGGACGGCATGCGTCCCAGCGACCTGTCGCACATTCCCGATTCCCAGCCCAAGCCCGCCTGGCTGCGCGTGCGCATTCCCTCGGGGGCGCGCTACCAGGAGGTCCGCGAGATCGTCGAGACCCACAAGCTGAACACGGTGTGCGCCGAGTCCAAGTGCCCCAACATCGCCGAATGCTGGGGGCGGGGGACGGCGACTCTGATGCTGATGGGGTCGGTCTGCACGCGGGCGTGCAAGTTCTGCGCGGTCAGCACGGGCAATCCGCACGGCTGGCTGGACCACAACGAGCCGGCCAGCGTGGCCGACGCCGTGGCGCTGATGCAGTTGAAATACGTGGTGCTGACCTCGGTCGACCGCGACGACCTGCTCGACGGCGGGGCGGGGCATTACGCGGCCTGTATCCGCGCCATCCACGAGCGCTCGCCCCATACGGCGGTCGAGGCCCTGACGCCCGATTTCTCGGGCAGCGAGGCCTGTGTGGCCAAGGTGCTGGATGCGGGCCTGACCACCTTCGCGCAAAACATCGAGACCGTCGAGCGTCTCACCCACGAGGTGCGCGACGTGCGCGCCGGCTATCGCCAGACGCTCGACGTGCTGGCCTTCGCCAAGCGCCACGCGCCGCACACCCTGACCAAGACCAGCATGATGCTGGGCCTGGGGGAAACCGATGCCGAGATCGAGCAGGCGATGGACGACATCCGCGCGGCCAACGTCGACATCCTGACTTTCGGCCAGTACATGCGCCCCACCCAGCACCACCTCCCCGTGCGCCGCTTCGTGACGCCGGACGAGTTCAGGGCCTACCGCGCCCTGGGGATTTCCAAGGGATTCCGCGAGGTCGTCTCCGGCGCCCTCGTGCGCTCGAGCTACCGCGCCGAGCAGGTCCTGCAAAAGGAAAACGTCGGCCTCTGAGGGACGAGGGGGCTGAAGGGGCGGGGCGGCTGAAGGGTCGAGGGGGTCAGTCGACTTCCTCGATCTGTTTCACTTCGGACTTGTTGACCTTCACCTCGTGGCCGTTCTTGTCGTAGGTGATGAATTCGCTGTCCGTGTCGGTGTCGGGCGCGTCGGCCGTGTAGGTGGTCTGTCCATCGCGCGTGGTGACCGTCGAGGGGGACGAGCACGCGGCCAGCATGAGCACGCAGCTCCCCGCCAGAATGCCCGCGAACCAGGGTGTTTTCGTCGACATGAGCGCCTCCTGAGTGATTGAACCGGCTTTCACCTTATCAAAGGCGGCGATGGCGGCCTGTAAGCACATCCGACAGGTCCGCGGCGCGGCGCGGGGGCGATCCGGCCCGGCCCGCAGGGGCGGGCCGCGCGCGGGCCGCGGACGGCCTGTAGGCTCCGCTGACAAAACGACAGGTTTTTTATCGCCGGCGTGACGCGCGGCGACATGGCCGCCCGGCGCCGCCGGTCCGGTCGAGGCCGGTCGCTCAGGCGGAATCGCGAGGATGCAGGTGGTCGAGCGTCTGCAGGGCCAGGGCCGAATGCGCATAGGCGCCGCCGGCGCGCATCTCGGCGGCCACCCAGATCGCCTCCATGATCTGGGCCTCGGTGGCGCCCGCGCGGGCCGCGCCCTCGGTGTGGCCTTTGATGCAGTACGGGCACTGCGTGACGTGCGCGACCGCGACGGCGATGAGCTGCTTGGTCTTGGCGTCCAGCGCGCCGGCGGCGAAGACCGCCTTGCTGAAGGCCTTGAACGCCGCCAGGGGCTCGGGGGCGAGCTCGGCGCGCTTGCGGGCGATTTCCTGGGTGGGGTTCGGGTACATCGCTTGGTCCATGAGAGGCTCCTGAGGAAGGGATCGTACCGGTCATCATAGACCCGCCGCGCGGCCTCACGGCGGAATGCCCCCATGCGCGGCGGCGGCGCGCGTGATGGCCTCGGACAGCTCCCGGCAGGCCGGACCGGGGAATTCGGCATTGGCGTGGATGCGGTAGAGGGTGGCGTAGCGATGGCGGCCCTCGGCCAGCGGCAGGGGCTTGAGGCTGCCCCGGGCCAGTTCGTCGCGGATGCGCAGCTCGGGATACCAGGCGAATCCCAGGCCCAGGCAGGCGGCCTGGATGGACGAGGACATGTGGCTGAAGGTCCAGCGCTGCTCGGCGTCCAGCCAGCCGGCGTCGATCCCGCGACCGCCCGAATCGCGCACCACGAGCTGGCGCTGCCGGCGCAGGTCGCCCCATTCCAGCTCCCGGCCCAGCCGGTGCAGCGGATGGTCCGGATGGGCGACGGCCACGAAGCGGATCCGCATGAGCGCCTCGCCGCCGAAGCCCTGGGGAATGCGGGGCGAGAGCGCCAGGTCGGCTTCGCGCCGCAGCAGCGCCTCATCGGTGCCGCTCAGCGCGGTTTCCATGATCTCGATGCGGGTCAGGGGACTTTGCCGGCTGAAGGCGTCGAGGGCCTCGAGCAGCAGCCAGGCCGGAACGATGGCGTCCACCGCGAGGCGCAGGCGCGATTCCCGCCCGCGGGCGAGCTGGCGCGCCGCGTCCTCGAGGCCGTGCGCATGGTCCACCAGCAGGCGCGCGCGCCGCAGCAGCGCATGGCCGGCCGGCGTCGGCACGGCGCGCCGGCCCTCGAGCCGGAACACCCGCAGCCCCAGCCGGTCCTCGAGCCGCTGGACGGCGTAGCTGACGGCCGACTGGCTCTTGCCCAGCGCCTCGGCCGCCTGGGCGTAGCCGCCGGAGTCCACGACCGCGATGAAGGCCTGCCAGTGGGCCAGGGGGATGGGTTCGTCCATATATATATCCAATTTATCGATGAAATCACACTATATTTCGCGGTTGATCATCTAATTATAAGATTCATAATGGATCCATCCCAAACACACGGAGTCCTCTCATGGCCTTTCGAACCGCAATCCGGATCCTGCCCGCGCAGGCGACCCAGGACGGCGCCGGCGTCCGCCTGCTGCGCGCCCTGGGCCATCAACGCCAGGCGCGCCTCGATCCCTTCCTCATGCTGGATGCCTTTTCCTCGGACGATCCCGACGACTACATCGCCGGCTTTCCGCCGCATCCCCACCGGGGATTCGAGACCGTGACCTACATCGTCGACGGCCACATGCGCCACCGCGACCATCTCGGCAACGAGGGCGACCTGCGGGCCGGCGGCGTGCAGTGGATGACCGCCGGGCGGGGCATCATCCACGAGGAGATGCCGCAGCAGGAAAACGGCCTGCTGCGCGGCTTCCAGATCTGGATCAACCTGCCCGCCGCGGACAAGATGCAGCCCGCGAGCTACCGCGACATCCCCGCCGCGCGCATCCCCGTGCGCGAGCTCGCCAATGGCGGATTCGTCAAGCTGATCGCCGGCACGCTGGAGGTGGAGGGCGCGCCGATGGCGGGCGCCGAGCAGGGCAGCGCCGCGACCCGGCCGCTGATCGCCGACGTCCGTATCGCCGATGGCGAGACGCTGGACCTGCCCGTGCCGGCCGGCCACCAGGCGATGCTGTATGTCTTCGAGGGTGCCCTCGACGTGGACGGCGAGGCCGTGCCCGCGGGCAACAGCGTGATCTATGGCGAGGGCGACGCCCTGCGCGTCGCGGGGCGAGGGGGCCCCGTCCGGGTGCTGCTGCTGGCCGGCCGGCCCCTGAACGAGCCGATCGCCCAGTACGGTCCCTTCGTCATGAACACCCAGCAAGAGATCGAGCAGGCCCTCGCGGACTACCGCGGCGGCGTTCTGGCCGTGTGAGGCGTACGCGCGCCGCATGGCAAGAGGCGCGGCCCCGCGGTCCGCGCCTCATTCTTTTTGGGCGTTCTTGCATCCCGGCCCGGCGGCCGTGGCCGCCGGGGCCTCAGTCGCCCCAGCCGTGGCCGCCCCGGTGGCCGTTGCGCCAATGCTTGTCGCCGCGGTGCCCCGGCGGGACGGCGCGGTAGTGGCCGTAGCCGCGGTCGGACCATCCCCAGCGCGGACCGGGCACGTAGACCGGCTGCGGCACGACCACGACGCGCGGCCGGTGGATGCGCCGCGGCGGCGGCCCATAGTAGTAATACCCCGGCGCAGGATAGACGAAACCGGGGATGCCGATCGAGATGCCCACGTCCACGTCCGCCAGCGCGTTCTGGCTGGCGGCCATGGCCAGCGCGGCGGCTGCCGCCAGTGCGAATTTTTTCATGCCGGATCCTTCTTTTTGCCTGCGATGCGCCATTGTGGCTCGCGCCGAGCGGGCAAGTTTGAGTCCATTCCGCAGATTCGCATCAAAACGCTACGGGGCGTCCGCGCCACGCGGGCGCGTACACATCCGCTCACGATTGTTGCCTCCCGCTGCGGTCGCCGCCTCGGGCCGCGAGCGCCGCATCCGGCCGCAGCCCCGCCCTCATCGCCCGCAGGCGCGGATCCCCGGGCTGAGGGCGGACAGCTCGCGGGCGGCCTCCTGGATCAGGGGGACGAGATGCTCGGCGTGCTTCATCCGGGCCTCGGGGCCGGCGATGCTGACCGCGCCGATCGCGGTGCCGGAGTTCGGATTGAAGACCGGGGCCGCGATGGCGGCCAGGCCGATCTCGTAGGTCTCGTGGACGACGGCGTAGCCCCGCTCGCGGGCCAGCCGGATGCTGTCCAGGAAGGCCTCGATGGTGCGCGGCGCATTGGGCCCGAACTGGCCCGGCTCGCCGAAACCCTGCCGGGAGACGATCTCGAGCGCCTTCTGGTCGCTCAGCGTCGACAGCCAGGCCTGGCCGTTGGAGCTGCAGAACAGGCGCACGTCCTCGCCCGGATCCGACTGGGCGTCGTAGCGCAGCCCGCCCCGGGCGCCCTGGGCCTTGGCGACCCAGATCAGCCGGTCGTTCTCGACGATGCTCATGCGCGCGAGCTCGCCGCAGGCGGCGGCCAGCTTGTCGAGCACGGGCTGGACCAGCTCGACGACGCCCGTGGCCGAGAGGAACTGCATGCCCAGGGTCGCGACCTTCAGCGTGAGCCGGTAGGGGCTGAAATCCCCGTCCTGCTGGCGCACGTATCCGGCGGCCACCAGTTCCGCGAGGATCCGGTGGGCCGTGCTGCGCGGGATCCGCAGTTCGGCGGCGATGGCGTGCAGGGGCAGGCCCGCCGGGTGGCGGGTGAGCAGTTCCAGGGCGAGCAGCCCTCGTGGCAGGTTGCTACTCATGGGCGGGCCTCATGGGTGGACGGCGCGCCGGGGCGCCAGGGAAGGGGACATGGCCTCCATTGTATTGGAAAGCCATTCCATATTGGAATTCGCGCAATACCACCCACTCATATCCGATAGTAGAACGAGGTTCTATTAAGGGTAAATGCTGATTCTTGTAATGCATTTCCAATATGGAAAGGGTTTCCACAGATTGCTATACTCCTCCCAAGAACAAGGGCTGGACGAGCATGAGCTACACCTTCAACTTTGCCGCGCTGCTGCCGTATTGGGAGGTCTTCCTCCATGGATGCCTGCTGACGCTGGCGCTCACCGCCCTGTCCACCGTGCTCGGCCTGAGCCTCGGGATGCTCACGCTGCTGGCGCGCCGCAGCCGCCACGCCTTCCTGCGGGCCTTCGGCGTGAGCTACGTCGAGATCATCCGCAACACGCCTTTCCTGGTGCAGGTGCTGTTCATTTTCTTCGGGCTGCCGCAGCTCGGCGTCAGCCTGTCGCCCTGGGCGGCGGCGGTCGCGGCCCTCAGCCTCAACCTGGGCGCGTTTTCCGCCGAGATCGTGCGCGGCGGCATCGACGCCATCCCGCGCGGCCAGTTCGAGGCGGGGGCGGCGCTGGGGCTGTCGCCCTTCCAGACCTTCCGCCACATCGTGCTCAAGCCCGCCTTCCGCGTGATCTTTCCGGCGCTCTCGGGGCAGTTCGTCCTGCTGCTGCTGACCACCAGCATCGTGTCCTCGATCTCGGCCGAGGAACTGACCTCCGTCTCGCAGAGCGTCGACTCGCTCACCTTCCGCAGCTTCGAGGTGTACATCGTGGCGACGCTGCTGTACCTGTGCATGTCGCTGATGTTCTCCACGCTGTTCAAGGCGATCGACCGCGCCTGCTTTTCCTACCCGATCAAGTGAGGCGAGGCCATGGTCCGCGAATTCACGCTCAATGAAATCTGGATGATCCTCGCCGGGGCCCAGGCCACGCTCATCCTGTCGGTCATCGCCTTCGCGGGCGGCGGGGTGTTCGGCCTGCTGGTGGCCCTGCTGCGCACGGCGCCGGTGCGCGGGCTGCGCACCCTGGCCGGGGGATTCATCGATTTCTTCCAGGGCACGCCGATGCTGCTGCAGTTGTTCCTGGTCTTCTACGGCCTGCCGGTGTTCGGCGTGCACGTGAACGTGTGGGTGGCGGCGGCCGTGGGCCTGACCCTGCATGCCGCCGCCTTCCTCGGCGAGATCTGGCGCGGCGGCATCCAGGCGGTGCCCCGCGGCCAGAGCGAGGCGGCCAGCGCGCTGGGCCTGGGCTACGTCGACCGGATGCGCCACGTGGTGCTCCCGCAGGCGCTGCGCATGTCCTTCGCGCCCACCATCGGCTTCCTGGTGCAGTTGATCAAGGGGACGTCGCTGGCCGCCATCATCGGCTTCGTCGAGCTGTCCCGCTCCGCGCAGATCGTCTCGAGCGCGACCTACAAGCCCTTGTGGGCCTACGGCTTCGCGGCCGTGGGCTACTTCCTGATCTGCTTTCCCCTGTCGCGCTACGCGGCGCGGCTCGAGCGCCGGTACGCCGTGGCCACCTGAACGGCAAGCCGCCCCGGCGCTCATCCATCGCGGCCCCCCGGCCTGCATTCCTCCACAGGAGACATCATGAAGAAAACAGCATCATCCCGCCCCGTCAGCCGCCTGCGCCGCCTCGTGCTGGGCGCCGCCGCCACCATGGTCCTGGGGACGGCGCTCGCGCCGGCGGCCCAGGCCCAGAGCGTCGAGGCGGTGAAGGCCTCGGGCGTGCTCAAGGCCGGCGTGCAGGTCGCGCAAGTGCCCTGGGGCTTCACCGACGCGCAGGGCCATCTCACGGGCTTCGAGGTCGAGTTCGTCCGCATGGTCGCCAAGGACCTCGGCGTCCAGCCGCAGATCGTCCCCGTGACCCCCGCCAACCGCACGGCCGCGCTGCTGACCGGGCAGGTCGACATGCTGGCGGCCGTGATGGGGATTTTCCCCGACCGGCAAAAGGTCGTGCTGTTCTCCCGGCCCTACGCGGTCAACGAGAACGTCGTCATCGCCAAGGCCGGTCCGCAGATGAAGGGCTGGGAGGACCTGAAGGGAATGCGCATCGGCGTGCCCCGCGGCACGCCCCAGGACAAGGCGCTGACCGACGCCAATCCGCCCGACACCAAGCTGATGCGCTTCGACGACGACGCGGCCACCGTGCAGGCGCTGGTGTCGGGGCAGGTCGACGCGATCGGGGCGGCCATCACCCAGGTGGGCAACCTGGCCCAGGTGGCGGGCCCCGGCAAGTATGAATCCAGGCTGGTGCTCTCGCGGGTGTACAACGGCGTCGCCGTGCGCCCCGGGGAACGCGAGTGGGTCGACTATCTCAATGGCCTGCTCGGCCGCAAGATCGCCGACGGCGAGCTCTCGGCGCTCTACAAGAAATGGATCGGCAAGGACCTGCCCCCGAACATGCCCGACACCGGCGAAGGGGACGCGCCGCTGCCGTCCATCGTGACGAAGTGAGCGGCGCAACCATGTCCGCACAGGAACCGGCGGGCGCCGCCGCCCGCCCCGCCCGGGACGGCGAGGCGCCCGGCAGCATCATCTCGATGCGGGGCGTGCAGAAGTGGTATGGCGATTTCCAGGTCCTGCGCGACATCGACCTCGAGGTCGCGCGGGGCGAGCGCATCGTCATCTGCGGCCCCTCGGGCTCGGGCAAGTCCACGCTGATC
>JBIQHJ010000097.1:0-4107 GCA_044508625.1 Alcaligenaceae bacterium | reverse complement strand
ATTCGTCGGAATAGCGCTGGCCCACGCGCGCCAGGTCGGGGCCGGTGCGCTTGGAGCCCCACAGGAAGGGGTGGTCGTACATGGACTCGGCGGCGATGGAATACGGGCCGTAGCGCTGGACCTCGGATTGCAGCATGCGGATCTGCTGCGAGTGGCAGCCCACGCAGCCCTCGCGGATGTAGATGTCGCGCCCGACCAGGTTCAGGGCCTCGTAGGGCCGCACCCCTTCGACCGGCGTGGTCGTCGAGTGCTGGAAGAACAGCGGGATGATCTGGACCAGGCCGGAGAACGACACCACCAGGATGCTGAAGACGATCAGCAGCCCGACGTTGCGCTCCAGCAGCTCATGCGAAAAACGCTTTCTGGTATTGGACATGAGTAAGGCTCCTTAGGCCGACGCGGGCACGGCGGTACGGGGGACGGCATCCTCGGCGTGTTCCAGCGGCACGGCCGGGTCGACGCGCGGCTGGCCCTTGACGGTCAGCCAGGTGTTCCAGGCCATGACGCACATGCCGGCGAGGAAGCACAGGCCCCCGATCATGCGGATGGTGTAGAACGGATAGGTGGACTTCACGACCTCGACGAAGCTGTAGGTCAGCGTGCCGTCGTCGCCGGTGGCGCGCCACATCAGGCCCTGCATCACGCCCGAGATCCACATCGAGGCGATGTACAGCACCACGCCCAGGGTCGCCAGCCAGAAGTGCAGGCTGATCAGGTCCGGACGGGCCATGGCCTCGCGGCCGTACAGGCGCGGGATCAGGTAGTACAGCGAGCCGAAGGTGATCATCGCGACCCAGCCCAGGGCGCCCACGTGGACGTGGCCGACGGTCCAGTCGGTGTAGTGCGACAGCGCGTTCACCGTGCGGATCGACATCATCGAGCCCTCGAAGGTCGCCATGCCGTAGAAGGACAGCGCCACCACCAGGAACTTGAGGATGGGATCGGTGCGCAGCTTGTGCCAGGCGCCCGAGACCGTCATGATGCCGTTGATCATGCCGCCCCAGGACGGCGCCAGCAGGATCAGCGAAAAGGTCATGCCCAGGGACTGCGTCCAGTCGGGCAGCGAGGTGTACAGCAGGTGGTGGGGGCCCGCCCACATGTACGTGAACGCCAGCGCCCAGAAGTGCACGATCGACAGGCGGTAGGAATAGATGGGGCGGCCGGCCTGCTTGGGCACGAAGTAATACATCATGCCGAGAAAGCTCGTCGTGAGGAAGAACCCCACGGCATTGTGGCCGTACCACCATTGCACCATGGCGTCCTGCACCCCGCCGTAGGCGGAATAGGATTTCCAGAACGACACCGGGATCTCGATGTTGTTGAAGATGTGCAGGATGGCGATGGTCAGGATGTAGGACCCGAAGAACCAGTTCGCCACGTAGATGTGCTTGACCCGGCGCTTGGCGATGGTGCCGAAGAACACGATCGCGTAGGCCACCCACACCAGGGTGATCAGGATGTCGAGCGGCCACTCGAGCTCGGCGTATTCCTTGGTGGTGGTATAGCCCAGCGGCAGGGTGATGACGGCGCCCACGATCACGGCCTGCCAGCCCCAGAAGGTGAACGCCGCCAGCTTGTCGGAGAACAGCCGGGCCTGGCAGGTGCGCTGCACCACGTAGTACGAGGTGGCGAACAGGCCGCTGCCGCCGAAGGCGAAGATCACCGCGTTGGTATGCAGCGGACGCAGCCGCCCATAGGTCAGCCACGGCGTTTCGAAATTGAGTTCCGGCCAGATCAACTGCGAGGCGATCAGCACGCCCACCGCCATGCCCACGACGCCCCAGACGATCGTCGCGATGGTGAACTGTCTGACGACGCCATAGTTGAAGGTTTCGGCCTGTGTCCCTTTGGTGCCGGACATGCCCATGAGCTTTCCCCTAAGAACAAGTTAAGACATTAATCTTTTGAAACGGTGAATAATCCCTTACCCGACACAAAGGCACATTGATCTGCATCAAGGAGCCTAAGACTGGGGACCGTCGTCGTCCCGGAGGATGGCCCGGGCCGCGTCCTGGGTGTCGTCGAACTGTCCCGAGAAGATCGCCCACCAGAACGCCGCCCCGATTCCGACGACGAAAAGCAGCGAGATGGGCAGCAGGAGAAACAGGGCGTCCATGGCGGCCTCAGGCGAGCCCCTGGGCGAGAGGCGCCGGGCCGGCGCCCGCCATGCGCGTCAGGCGCCAGGCGTTGGCGGCCACCGCCAGCGAGGAGGCCAGCATGGTGATCGCCGCCAGCCAGGGCTGGACCCAGCCCAGCGCCGCCAGCGGCGTCATCAGCAGGTGCCAGGCGAGCGAGCCGTGGAGATTCTGGCGCGCGATCCGGACGGTCGCGCGGTCGAGCGCGCGCGCATCCTCCGCGCCCAGCGCGCCACCCTCGCGCAACTGGACGGCGCGCCGCGCGGACAGGGCCGTGGGCACGGACATCGACATCGCACAGGGACAGCTCATGACCAGCAGCGCGACGGTCACGGCCAGGGCGTGCTCGGGCGCGGCCCGCAGCCAGTACAGGCCCACCAGGCCCGCCAGCAGGATCTGCACCACGACGAACCAGAAGGCCAGGCGGTCGGCCGAGCGCAGCAGCGGCGCCTCGTCGAATCCTCCGGATTGCCCGGATACCGCCTGCCGCGCACAGGTCTCCAGGTAGCGCGCCGTCAGCAGGAAGGCGACGAACATCGAGACCGAGTCGAAATAGACCTCGCCCGCGTCCGTCCAGGTGGCATGGACGCTGGGGATGAAGGCGGCGAGGATGCCCAGGGCCACCGGCACGTCCATGCCGATGCGCAGCCGGGCCAGGTCGCGCCAGGCGCCCCGCCACACCGGCCAGGCGCAATACAGCACCACCGGCGCGCACAGCGCGAGGCTGGTCCAGTTCATGAGGACGATGGCCTGCTCGAGCGAGGTCTGCGCCTCGGCCGAGCGCGCGCCCCCGCGCAGGTAGCCCGGGAATGCCAGCATCATGATCTGCATCATGCCCAGCCAGGCCAGGCCGGTGCGGGCCAGCATATGGCGTCGCGCGCGACGCATCCCCTCGGTCATGCCGGGGGGCGGGGAAAACAGGGACACTCGGGGCATAGCGGGCACTATATCGGGGGGCACCCCCTTCAGCCTTGATCTAAATCAAAGCGGACCCATTACCCCCGCCAACGACGCGGAAATGCCACAGCCCGGCGAGCGCGCGAAAAAACGGGAGGGCCAGGCCCTCCCGAAAGGCAACGTGGAGAAGCCCCCCGGCTTCTCCGTCCTCGGATCGGCTGCGGCTCAGGCCACCCGGGCCTCCTGGTCATCATGGGCGAACTGGGCCTCCTCGGTCGAGCCGGCGAAGGCGGTGGTCGAGGACTGGCCGCCCTCGATGGTCTGGGTGACGGCATCGAAATAGCCCACCCCCACCTCGCGCTGATGCTTGACCGCGGTGAACCCCTTGTCGGCCGCGGCGAATTCCTTTTGCTGCAATTCGACGAAGGCGCTCATCTGCGTGCGGGCGTAGCCGTGGGCCAGCTCGAACATGCTGTAGTTCAGGGCATGGAAGCCGGCCAGCGTGATGAACTGGAACTTGTAGCCCATGGCGCCCAGCTCGCGCTGGAACTTGGCGACCGTGGCGTCGTCCAGGTTCTTTTTCCAGTTGAACGAGGGCGAGCAGTTGTAGGCCAGCATCTTGCCGGGGAACTGGCGGTGGATCGCCTCGGCGAAGCGGCGCGCATAGTCCAGGTTGGGCGTCGAGGTCTCGCACCAGATCAGGTCCGCGTAGGGCGCGTAGGCCAGCCCGCGCGAGATCGCCTGATCGAGGCCGGCGCGGGTGCGGTAGAAGCCCTCGATCGTGCGCTCGCCCGTCACGAAGGGCGCGTCGTTCTCGTCGATGTTGCTGGTCAGCAGGTCGGCGGCCTCGGCGTCGGTGCGCGCCACCAGCAGCGTGGGCACCCCCAGGACGTCGGCGGCCAGGCGGGCGGAGACCAGCTTGGCCACCGCCTCGCGGGTGGGCACCAGCACCTTGCCGCCCATGTGGCCGCACTTTTTGACCGAGGCGAGCTGGTCCTCGAAGTGCACGCCGGCGGCGCCGGCCTCGATCATGGCCTTCATCAGCTCGAAGGCGTTGAGCACGCCGCCGAAGCCG
>JBIQHJ010000036.1:6882-35273 GCA_044508625.1 Alcaligenaceae bacterium | reverse complement strand
GCGCGCGGTCCAGCCAGAACTTCTTGCGCGCCTCGGGGCTGACGGCGACGAAGCCCTCGCCGTGGCGCGAGTTGGCGATGCGCACCACCTCGCTGGCGGCCAGCGCCACCGCGTCGTCGTCATCGCCCACGATGTCGCCGATCAGGACCATCTTCGGCAGCGTGCCGCGCTTGCTCTTGGTGGCGTAGCCCACGGCGCGCAGGTAGCGCTCGTCCAGGTGCTCGAGCCCCGCCAGGATGGCGCCGCGCGCCCGGCCCTCGGTGTCGAGATAGCGCTTGACCTCGACGATCGAGGGCACGGCGTCGCGCGCCTGCCCGAAGAATTCCATGCAGACCGTGCGCGTGTGCGCCGGCATGCGGTGCAGGATCCAGCGGGCGGCGGTGATCAGGCCGTCGCATCCCTCCTTCTGCACGCCCGGCAGGCCGGAGAGGAACTTGTCGGTCACGTCCTTGCCCAGGCCCGCCTTGCGGAAGCGCCGGCCCTCGATGGCGAGGATCTCGGTCTTCAGCGGGGCGCGGCCGGGCGCCTTGGAGCCGTCGAACCACTTCAGCTCGAAGCGGGCCTCGTCCACCTCGTGGATCTTGCCCAGGTTGTGCCCGAGGCGCGTGACCTCCAGCCAGTTGCCCTCGGGGTCCACCATGCGCCACCAGGCGAGGTTGTCGAGCGCGGTGCCCCACAGCACGGCCTTCTTGCCGCCGGCGTTCATGGCCACGTTCCCGCCCACGCAGGAGGCGTCGGCCGAGGTCGGGTCCACGGCGAAGACCTGGCCGGCGGCCTCGGCGGCCTCGGCCACCCGGCGCGTGACCACGCCGGCGCCGGTCAGGATGGTGTGCACGGGCGCGTCCACTCCCGGCAGGGCCACGGCCTCGACCGGCCCGATGGCGTCGAGCTTTTCCGTGTTGATGACCGCCGAGCGCCAGGTCAGCGGGATCGCGCCGCCGGTGTAGCCCGTGCCGCCGCCGCGCGGGATGATGGTCAGGCCCAGGGCGATGCAGGCGCGCACCAGCGCCGCGATCTCCTCCTCGGTGTCGGGCATCAGCACCACGAAGGGGTATTCGACGCGCCAGTCGGTGGCGTCGGTGACGTGCGACACCCGCGACAGGCCGTCGAAGCGGATGTTGTCCTTGGCCGTGATGCGCGAGAGCTTGCGCAGCGCCGTCTGGCGCAGGGCGGCGGTCTGGACGAAATCCTCCTCGAAGCGGGCGACCGCCGCGCGCGCCGCATCGAGCAGGCGCAGCACCTTGGAGTCGCGCGCGCCGTGGTCGTCGTCGCGGCGCCGGTCGATCTCGGAGAGGCGATGATTCATGGCCTCGACCAGTTGGTGGCGGCGCTTGGGGCTGTCGAGCAGGTCGTCCTGCAGGTAGGGATTGCGCTGCACCACCCAGATGTCGCCCAGGACCTCGAACAGCATGCGTGCCGAACGCCCCGTGCGCCGCTCGCCGCGCAGCTCGGACAGCAGCGTCCAGGCCTCCTCGCCCAGCAGGCGCAGGACGATCTCGCGGTCGGAGTACGAGGTGTAGTTGTAGGGAATCTCGCGCAGGCGGGGCGCCTGGGCTTGGACGAGCAGTTGGCGATCGAGGGGGGCGTTCATGGATGGTTGCGGCGTCGATGCCCCGGATCGGGGCGCGGGTGATCGGCTAGTTTAAGGCTAAAGCCACGCGCTGATCCACGGCCAGGCGTGCATGAGGGCGGCCGTCATCGCGGCGTAGCGCAGGAACTTGCCGATCGCCATGTAGAGCACGCAGGGCCAGAAGGGCAGCCGCAGCCAGCCGGCGACCGCGCAGAGGGGGTCGCCCACCACCGGCAGCCAGGACAGCAGCAGCGCGGGCGGGCCGAGGCGGTGGAACCAGTGGGCGCCGAGCGCGTGCCAGCGGCCGCCGGCCTTGCCATGGATCTTGCCCGGGTGCTTGAGGCGCCATTTCTCGTAGGCGGCCTCGGCCGCGGCGCCCATGGCGTAGCTGATCGCCCCGCCCACGGTATTGCCGGCGGTCGCCACCACCACGGCCGCCCAGAACATGTGCGGCGCGATCTGCACGTAGCCGAAGACCGCGGGCTCGGACCCCATGGGCAGCAGCGTGGCCGACACCAGGCTGACGATGAAGATCGCCGGCAGCCCGAACTTGGGCAGCGCGAGCGCGGCCAGCAAGGCATGGATCGAGGATTGCAGCCAGACTTCCATGGTGGGGGGAGTTTATCGCGGGGCGTGCGCCAGCCGCCGCCCCGAGGGGCGAGACACGCCCCCACGCCACGCCTTTGGCGTGCCGCTCGTTTCGGAGCTTGCGGGGCGCCCGGATGCGCCGGGCGCGGAAGGGGCCTTGCGGCCCATCCCGCGCCCGGCTTCATTCGGAAGGGATGCCTTTCGTCCCGAGGCGGCCCGGCTTTCGGCGGCGGCGGCTACTTTGCGGCCTTGGAGATGGCGCTGCCGACGTTGCTGATGTCCTCGCCGGCGCCCGCGACGGTGTTGGCGCAGCCCGACATCAGCAGGCAGCCCAGGAGGGCCAGTGATGCCAGAAGTTTCGTACCCATGGTCGGTTCCCGTATTTTGGTGATCGTGTCGCCGATATTCTACGGTAACTTCCCGAAACGCGGCTCAGGCCACCATCGACACTCTGGCCGCCCGCGCCGCCATGAGCCAGCTCAGCTTCACCCGCCATTTCCGCCAGGCGACCGGCACGTCCTTCAAGCAATGGCTGTTGAACCAGCGGCTTGCGCACGCGCAGCGCCTGCTCGAGACGGGCGACGCCTCCATCGAGGGCGTGGCCCAGCAGGCGGGGTTCGGTTCCGCGCTGTCGCTGAGGCAGCATTTCCGGGCGGTCTCCAGGACCTCGCCGACGGCTTATCGGAGGCAGTGCAGGGTGCGCGCCTCCGGTATCATGGCCCCGACTCCATAAACGCCATGCCAATCATGCACATCTGGGTCGATGCCGACGCCTGTCCGGCGGTGGTCAAGGACATCCTGTACCGGGCGGCCAAGCGCTGGCAGCGGCCGGTGACGCTGGTCGCCAACCGGATGCTGCACACGCCGCCGTCTCCGTGGATCCGGGCGGTGCAGGTGCCCAGGGGCTTCGACGTGGCGGACGACTATATCGTCCGGCACGCGGGGCCGGGCGACCTGGTCATTACCGGGGACATCCCGCTGGCGGCCCAGGCGCTCGAGCGGGGGGCGTTCGTGCTCAGCCCGCGCGGCGAGCGCCATACGGCCGACACCATACGCGAGCGCCTGTCGCTGCGGGACATGATGGAGGACCTGCGCAATGCGGGGATCGATACCGGCGGCCCCGCGGCGTTCGGCCAATCCGACCGGCGCGCCTTCGGCAATGCGCTGGATCGCCTGATGGCGGCGTCGGAGGGCCGCGGCCCGGCGCTGTGATATTCTGTTCCATTCGCTTTCCAACTCTCGCGCTTGCGCCGCCATGTCCGTCGACTATCTGAAACGCATCCTGACGTCCAAAGTCTACGACGTCGCCCATGAAACCCCTCTCGACGTGGCACCCCGAATTTCCAAGCGCATCGGCAACACGGTGCTGCTCAAGCGCGAGGACACGCAGCCGGTGTTCAGCTTCAAGCTGCGCGGCGCCTACAACAAGATGTCTAACCTCTCGGCCGAGGAGCTGAAGCGCGGCGTCATCGCGGCCTCGGCGGGCAATCACGCGCAGGGCGTGGCGCTGTCGGCGAGCCGGCTGGGCTGCCGCGCGGTGATCGTCATGCCGGTGACCACGCCGCAGGTCAAGATCGACGCGGTGCGCGCCCTGGGGGGCGAGGTGGTGCTGTTCGGCGACAGCTTCACCGACGCGGCGGAGCACGCCGCCGAGCTGCAGAGGCGCGACGGCCTGGCCTTCGTGCATCCGTTCGACGATCCCGACGTGATCGCGGGCCAGGGCACGGTGGGGATGGAGATCCTGCGCCAGCACACGGGGCCGATCGACGCGATATTCGTCGCCATCGGCGGCGGCGGCCTGATCGCGGGCGTGGCGGCGTACGTCAAGCAACTGCGCCCCGAGATCAAGATCATCGGCGTGCAGACCGAGGATTCGGACGCCATGATCCGCAGCATCAAGGCCGGCCGGCGGGTCAAGCTCGCCGACGTGGGCCTGTTTTCGGACGGCACGGCGGTCAAGCAGGTGGGCCTCGAGACCTTCCGCCTGGCGCGCGAGTATGTCGACGACTACGTGACCGTCGACACCGACGCGATCTGCGCGGGCATCAAGGACGTATTCCAGGACACCCGCAGCGTGCTCGAGCCGGCCGGCGCGCTGGCCCTGGCCGGCGCCAAGCGCTATGCCGCCCAGCAGAAATGGAAAGGCAAGACCCTGGTGGCGATCACCTGCGGCGCCAACATGAATTTCGACCGCCTGCGCTTCGTCGCCGAGCGCGCCGACGTGGGCGAGGCGCGCGAGGCGCTGTTCGCCATCACCCTGCCGGAAAAGCGCGGCAGCTTCCTGCGGCTGTGCGAGGCGGTGGGGCAGCGCGCGGTGACCGAGTTCAATTACCGGATCTCGGATGCCGAGACGGCGCACGTGTACGTCGGCCTGCAGATCCGCTCCGAGGCCGAAATCGAAAAGCTCGCGGCGCATTTCCGCAAGCTGGATTTCCCGACGCTCGACCTGACGGGCAACGAGATGGCCAAGACCCACCTGCGCTACATGGTGGGCGGGCATTCCGCGCTCGCCAGGCACGAGGTGCTGTACCGCTTCGAATTCCCCGAGCGCCCCGGCGCGCTGATGAAGTTCCTGGGCGCGATGAACCCGGACTGGAACATCAGCCTGTTCCATTACCGGAACCAGGGGGACGACTACGGTCGCATCCTGGTCGGCATCCAGGTGCCGCCCGCCGACAAGAAGGCGTTCAAGGAATTCCTGGCCACCCTCGGCTATCCGTACTGGAACGAGACCGAGAACCCGGCCTATCGCCTGTTCCTGTAGGGCGCGAGCCCGGGGCCGCCGGCTCCGGGCGCCCGTGGTCCGGATCTGGCCCAGATCCGTGGCCCCCGTCCCAGCCCGCGCCCTTGGCCTGCGTCCCGGTTCGGGCCCACGGCCCATGGCCCGGTTCAGGCGGCGGCGTCGTGCGTCTCGGGCTGCGCGGCGCAGACCCGCTGGGGCGGAAACTCGATCGAGAACGTGCTGCCCTTGCCCAGGACGCTCTCGATGCGCAGCGCGGCATCGTGGCGCATGGCGACGTGCTTGGTGATGGCCAGGCCCAGGCCGGTGCCGCCCGTGGCCCGTGAACGGCCCCTGTCGACCCGGAAGAACCTCTCGGTCAGGCGCGGGATGTCCTGCGCGGCGATGCCGATGCCGGTGTCGCGCACGGCGTAGCGCGCGCCGCCGTCCCGCGTGCGCGTCCAGGTGACCGTGATGGTGCCGCCCTCGGGGGTGTAGTTCACGGCATTGGCCATGAGATTGGTCACGGCCGAGGCCAGCTCGGTGTCCGTGCCCATGATGCGCAGGCCCTCGTCGATGTCGGTCTCGAAGGCGTGCCGTCCCGCGGACAGGGCCTGGCTCTGCGCGAGGGCGGTCTGGATGAGCGCGGGCAGCAGCACCGGCTCGCCCTCGCGGTTGGGCGAGGATTCCAGGGCCGACAGGATCAGCAGGTCGGCCACCAGGGCCTGCATGTTGCGCGACTGCTCGATCATCAGTTCCAGGTAGTGGCGTCGCTGGGCCGGATCGAGCGTGCCCTCGGGCATGTCGTGCAGGGTCTCGAGGAAGCCCGACAGCACCGTGAGCGGCGTGCGCATCTCGTGCGAGACGTTGGCGACGAAGTCCTTGCGCATGTTCTCGAGCCGTTCGATCTGCGTGATGTCGCGGGTGACCATCAGGAACTGGCCGATGCCGTAGGGCGCGAGATGCAGCAGCAGGGCGCGTTCGCGCGACTGGCGCGTGATGTGCAGCAGCAGCGGCCTGTCCCACTGCGCCTGGCGGGCGTAGGCCGCGAATTCGGGCGAGCGCACGATGTTCAGGATGCTGTGATGCTTGTCGCGCTCGAGGTCCAGGCCCAGGTGCTCGGCGGCGGTGCGGTTGCACCACAGCAGGGACTGGTCCTGGTCCAGAGTCAGCGCGCCGTCGGGCAGGGCCTCGGCGGCCATCAGCATGCGCTCGAAGCTGCGCGCGCGCTCTTGCAGCTCGAGGCGGTTCTGCTTGAGCTTGCGGTAGATGGGGGCCAGGATGCCGTCCCAGGGACCGACCGAGGGGGGCGGGGGATCGTCGATGTTGCGGACCCAGCGGGCGATGCGCGAGAGCTGCCAGCCGCTGGCGAGGACCATCGCCAGCAAGCCCAGGGCGAACACGCCCCATCCCGTGGCGGCGCCCAGCCAGGCGCCCACCAGCGCGGCGAGCAGGGCCCACAGCCCCACGGACACGAGGGTCTTGGTCATGCCGCCGCCGCGATGCTGAAGCGGTAGCCCGAGCCGCGCACGGTCTGGACGTAGGAATCGAGCCCCGCCGGGGCCAGGGCCTTGCGCAGCCGGCGGATGTGCACGTCGACGGTGCGTTCCTCGATGAAGACGTGGTCGCCCCAGACCTGATCCAGGACCTGTCCGCGGGTGTAGACCCGGTCGGCGTGCGTCATGAGGAAGTGCAGCAGGCGGAATTCGGTGGGACCCATGGCCAGCGCCTGGCCGCGGCCCAGCACCTGCCGGGCGTCGGGTTCCAGGCGCAGTTCGCCCGCCTCGATGGGGTCCTCGGTGAGCTGGGGCGAGCGCCGGCGCAGCAGGGCCTTGATCCGCGCGAGCAGTTCGCGCGGGGAAAAGGGCTTGGTGACGTAGTCGTCGGCGCCGGCCTCCAGGCCGTCGATCTTGTCCTGCTCGGCGCCCTTGGCGGTCAGCATGATCAGGGGGATGGCGCGCGTGCGCTCCTGGGCGCGCAGCTCGCGCGCGAGCTTCAGGCCGGAGGTGCCGGGCAGCATCCAGTCCAGCAGGATCAGGTCCGGCAGCGCCGCGCGGATGTGCGCCTCGGCCTCGCGGGAGTCGAGCGCGCGCAGCACCCGGTGGCCCGCCAGCTCGAGGTTGACGGCGATCAGTTCCTGGATGGAGGGTTCGTCTTCGATGACCAGAATGGTGGTTTGCATGGCGTGGGGGCGCGGGCGCACGGGGCCTGTGGGCCCCGGCGCGCGATGCGCCGGATATGACGGCACTGTAATGCTATGGCGCGATTATTTCATGGGTGTGACCATGCGCCCAAACGGGGCCGCCGCGCGCCCCGGATGCGGGGCCGGAATGCGGTACGATACGTGGATCATGCAAAACGATCGCCAAGACGCCCGTCCCCAGCCGGGGCCGCAGACCCATTTCGGATTCCAGACCGTGCCGGAATCGGACAAGGCCCGGCGCGTGGCCGAGGTCTTCCACTCCGTGGCGACGCGCTACGATCTGATGAACGACCTGATGTCCGCCGGGCTGCACCGGATCTGGAAGGCCTTCACCATCGGCCGCGCCCAGGTCCGCCCCGGCATGCGCGTGCTGGACATCGCCGGGGGCACCGGCGACCTGGCCCGGGCCTTCGCCCGGCGCGCCGGGCCGACCGGCGAGGTCTGGCTCACCGACATCAACGATTCGATGCTGCGCGTGGGCCGCGACCGCCTGCTCGATGACGGCATCGTGACGCCGGCGGCGGTGTGCGACGCCGAGCGCCTGCCGTTTCCCGACGGCTATTTCGACCGTGTGACGGTGGCTTTCGGCCTGCGCAACATGACCCACAAGGATCGCGCCCTCGCCGAGATGCGCCGCGTGCTCAAGCCCGGGGGCAAGCTGCTGGTGCTCGAGTTCTCGCGCGTGGCGGCGCCGCTCGCCCCCGTGTACGACTGGTATTCCTTCAATGTGCTGCCGCGCATGGGCAAGCTCGTCGCCGGCGACGAGGACAGCTACCGCTACCTGGCCGAGTCCATCCGCATGCATCCCGACCAGGAGGCGCTGGCCGGCATGATGCGCGAGGCGGGCCTGGACCGCGTCCGGTACTTCAACATGGCCGCCGGGGTGGTGGCCCTGCACGAGGGCGTGCGTCTCGATTAGTGCGGACGGCGGGTCCTGGAGGCCCGCAGGCCGCCTCCCGGAGGGCCTCTTTTCCGGCGCGAGGGCCGGACTTGCCATGGCGGAGGGATTTTGTGTTAATGTGGAGCTGACATTAAGCTGAACGTCAGTTTCGTATCATCCGCCCTGGATGCCGCGGCCTGGCACCACCGGAGTTCCCCCACATGAATTTGCGACTTTCCCGTTGGATGGCCGGGGCCATGCTCATGCTCTCGGCCGTCGCGATGTTTGCAGTCTCCAGCGACGCCGAGGCCCGCCGCATGGGCGTGGGCCGCAGTTTCGGCAAGCAGTCCACCAATGTGACCCAGCAGCGCCAGGCGGTGACGCCGCCGGCCGCCCAGACCACGCAGCGTTCCGCCACGGCCGGCACGGCCGCCGCCGCGGGCACGGCTGCCGCCGGCACGGCCGCGCGCTCGGGCATGTCCCGCTGGCTGGGTCCGATCGCGGGCATCGCGGCGGGCCTGGGGATCGCGGCCCTGCTGTCCAGCCTGGGCCTCTCGGGCGCCTTCCTCGAGTTCCTGTCCAGCATGATCCTGATCGGCCTGGTGGCCTTCGCGGTGATCTGGCTGGTGCGCCGCATGCGCGGCACCCAGCGGCCGATGGCGCCCGCGGGGCACAGCTACCGCCAGGGCCCCTCGCCGGAGGCTTCGTGGCCGCGCGGCCCGGGCGCAGGCGCCTCCGCCGCGCCGCCCGCCGCCGCACCCGCCGCCGCGCCCCGGATCGAGGCGGTGTCCTCGCCCGCGGCCGACCCGTCCTGGTTCATCCCCGCCGATTTCGACGTGCCGGCCTTCCTCGCCCAGGCCAAGCAGCGCTTCACCCAGATCCAGGCCCTCTGGGACGCCGGCAATCGCGAGAACCTGCGCGAGTACCTGACCGACGACCTGCTGGTCGAGATCACGCCCCAGTTGCCGCGGCACGACGAGGGCAACCAGACCGAGGTGGTGCTGCTCAACGCCGAATTGCTGGGGATCGAGACCGTGGCCGGCGGCCACCTGGCAAGCGTCCGCTATTCCGGCATGCTGCGCGAGGCCGCCGGGGCCGAGGCCTTCCGCTTCGAGGAGGTCTGGAACCTGTACAAGGCCGACGGCCAGGGCTGGCTGCTGGCCGGGATCCAGCAGATCGACGCGAGCTGAGGCCGCCCTCATGCGGGCTGCGCAAAACCGTTAAACTGAGGGGCCTGCGGGCCCCTCTTTTTTGGTATTCGCGCACCGCGTATGATCATGTCGCTTCCCTTTTCCCCGCCGCATCCCGCCGGTCTCGCGCTGCGCGCCCTCAACGCGCTGCTGCGGCGCGAGGATTGGGCGCGGCGCCGCCTGGCCGCGCACGCCGGCAAGACCCTGCGCCTCTCGGCGGGCGGCCCCCTGAGCCTGCAGGCCGCCATTTCCTCCGAGGGCCTGCTGCACGTCTCGGATGCCGCCATCGTGCCCGACGTCGTCGTTTCGCTGCCCGAGGGGCGCTGGCGCGAGCTGCCCGAGCTCTGGCGCCGGGGCGGCATGGCGCAATTGTCCTCGGTGGCGCACATCCAGGGCGACGCGGGGCTCGCCCAACTGGTGTCCGACCTGGCCGGCGGCCTGCGCTGGGACCTCGAGGACGAGCTCTCGCGGGTGGTGGGCGATGTGGCGGCGCTGCGGCTGGCGGGTGGCCTGCGCGCCCTGGGCGCCGGCGCGCGCGAGGCGGCGGGCCGCGCCCGCGACAACCTCGCCGAGTACCTGGGCGAGGAAAGCGGCCTGGCCGTCCAGCGGCCGGACTTCGAGGCCTGGCGCGACGGCGTCGACGCGCTGCGCGGACGCCTCGACGCCCTCGAGCGGCGGGTGTCGGCGCAGGCCGCCGGGGCGGGACGGACATGCTGACCTTCCTGCGCCTGTCCCACATCATCCTGATCTCGCTGCGCTATCGACTCGATGAACTGGTGCTCTCGAGCATCCAGCATCCCTGGGCGCACGGGCTGCTCAAGATCGTCTGCCTGGGCCATCGGCCGCGCCGCCCGCGGGGCGAGCGCCTGCGCCTCGCCCTCGAATCCCTGGGGCCGATCTTCGTGAAATTCGGACAGGTCCTGTCCACCCGCCGCGACCTGGTGCCCCAGGACCTGGCCGACGAGCTGGCCCTGCTGCAGGATCGCGTGCCGCCCTTTCCCTCCGAGATCGCCGAGGCGATCATCGAGGAGGCGCTGGGCGATTCGCCGCACCGGCTTTTTGCGCGCTTCGAGCGCGAGCCGGTGGCCTCGGCCTCGATCGCCCAGGTCCATTTCGCGGTCCTGCACGACGGCCGCGAGGTGGCCGTCAAGGTCCTGCGTCCCGAGATGCGCGAGGCGATCGAAAAGGACCTCACGCTGCTGCGCGCGCTCGCGGGGCTGGTCGAGCGCCTGGGGCCCGACGGCCGGCGGCTCAAGCCGCGCGAGGTGGTCGCCGAGTTCGACAAATACCTGCACGACGAGCTCGACCTGGTGCGCGAGGCCGCCAACTGCAGCCAGTTGCGCCGCAATTTCGGCCCGGGCACGGGCCGCGAGCACCTGCTCAAGGTGCCCGAGGTGGTCTGGGAATTCTGCGCCACCCAGGTCTTCACGATGGAGCGCATGCGGGGGATTCCCGTCAGCCGCGTCGACCGCCTGCGCGCCGCGGGCGTGGACATCCCGCTGCTCGCGCGCCAGGGCGTCGAGATATTCTTCATGCAGGTGTTCACCGACGGCTTTTTCCATGCCGACATGCACCCGGGCAACATCTACGTGTCGGACGATCCGGCGACGCTCGGGCGCTACATCGCCATGGATTTCGGCATCGTCGGCTCGCTGTCCGAATTCGACAAGAACTACCTCGCCCAGAATTTCCTGGCCTTCTTCCGGCGCGACTACCGGCGGGTGGCGCAGCTGCACATCGAGTCCGGCTGGGTGCCGCCGCAGACCCGCGAGGAGGAGCTCGAGGGCGCGGTGCGCGCGGTGTGCGAGCCCTATTTCGACCGCCCCCTGTCGGAAATCTCGCTCGGGCAGGTGCTCCTGCGCCTGTTCCAGACCTCGCGCCGCTTCAACGTCGAGATCCAGCCCCAGCTCGTCCTGCTGCAAAAGACCCTCCTGAACGTCGAGGGCATGGGACGCGAGCTCGATCCTTCGCTGGATCTCTGGCAGACCGCCAAGCCCTTCCTCGAGAAATGGATGCACCAGCGCGTCGGCCTGCAGGGCCTGCGCCAGCGCCTGGACCAGGAGGCCAGCCAGTGGGCCCAGATCCTGCCGCAGATCCCGCGGCTGGTCTACGCCCGGCTGAACCATCCCGATTCCGGCCCCGGCACGCAGGCCGAGCTCCTGCGCCTGCGCAAGGCGCAAGAGCACACCAATCGCCTGCTGACCGTGCTGTGCGGCGTGCTGGCGGCGGCGCTGGGCGTGGCGGTCTGGGCCCTGACGCGAGGCTGAGGGATGGAGCCTCCCCGATTCGAATCCAAGATCCTCGGCCGCGAGGCCTGCGAGCGGGCGGTGCGCGAGGGCCGGCTGCCGCGTCCGCTGGTGTTCACCAACGGGGTGTTCGACATCCTGCACCGCGGGCACGTCACCTACCTGGACCGCGCCGCAGGGCTGGGCGCGAGCCTGGTCGTCGCGGTCAACACGGACGATTCGGTGCGCCGCCTGGGCAAGGGCGGCGACCGGCCCCTGAACGCCCTCGGGGACCGCATGGCCCTGCTGGCGGCGCTCGCCTGCGTGGACGCCGTGACGATGTTCGCCGAGGACACCCCCGTGGCGCTCATCGAGGCCTTGCGCCCCGACGTGATCGTCAAGGGCGGCGACTACGATATGGACACGCTGCCCGAGACCGCGCTGGTGCGCGGCTGGGGCGGCCGCGCCGTGGCGATTCCCTTCGAGCACCAGCGCTCGACCACGGCGCTGCTCCGCAAGATCCGCGGCTGATCGGCCGCCGGCTTCCGGCCGGCGCCGCGCGCCTCAATGGCGCAGGTATCGGTCGAGCCTCAGCAGGCCGTAGCTCGCCGCGGTGGCGAAGGCGAACAGCAGCAGGGCGAGCGCCATGATGGTCGAGGTCTCGTTGCGCTCCATGCTGCGCATCAGCAGATGGCCCAGGCCGTATTGCGAGGCGAACATCTCGCCCAGCAGCGTTCCCAGCAGCGTGAGCGAGAAACCGATCCGCAGGCCGGCGACGATCTCGGGCATGGCCGCGGGGATCAGCACGTGCCAGGCCGTGCGAAACGGCGTGAGCCGGTAGGTGCGCGCGCTGCGGGCGTACACCGGCGGCATGTTGCGCAGCGCCGTCATGGTGAAGATGATGATGGGGATGATCCCGTGGATCACCCCGAAGGCGATCCGGGCGGAGATGTCCAGGCCGAACATCAGCAGGATGATCGGATAGAGCGCGATCTTGGGGATCGAATACAGCGTGATCAGGACGGGCTCCATCACGTCGCCCGCCAGGCGCCGGGCGCCCAGTGCCAGGCCGATCGCGATCCCGCCGGCCGAGGCGATGAGCATGGCCGTGCCGAAGGCGCGCGCCGTGGCCTCCAGGTGGTCCATGAAATCGGGGTCGCCGAACTCGTCGAGCAGGCGCAGCCACGTGCCCCGCGGCGTGGGCAGCACCGCCTCGCCCAGCAGCCAGCTCGCCACGGTCCAGCCGGCCAGGATGGCCGCCACCAGGATGGCGGCGTCGGCCCAGTCCCGGCGGATCGCCCATCGCAGGGGTCGGGAGGATCGCGCGAGGCCTTCCATCATCCATCCCTCGGCACGCGGCGCTGGTAGAGGTGCTGCTCGGCGGCGTGCAGCGCGAGGTTGACCAGGCCGACGAAGGTCAGCAGCAGGAGCATCAGGCCGTACATGGTCTCGTTGTCGAAGTTGTTGTAGGCGTAGGCGATCTGGTAGCCGAAGCCCGCGCCCGACAGGATGAACTCGCCCGCGATGACGGCCAGGAAGGAATAGACCACCGACAGCTTGATGCCGGTGAACACGAAGGGCAGGCTCGCGGGCAGGATGATCAGGCGGATTTCGTCGATCCGGCCGAGCCGCAGCGTGCGGGCGGTCTTCAGCAGCACCTGGGGCACGCGCTCGAGGCCGTTGAGCGTGTTCACGGCCATGGCGGCCACGGCGAACAGGAATCCGATGGCGACCAGGGGCCATCGGTTCAGGCCGAGGAGCACGATCAGCATCGGGTAGAAGATGAAGACCGGCACCGCGTACCAGGACAGCAGCAGCGGATCGAGCACGCGCCGCAGCCGGGGAAAGCGAAAGAGCGCGATGCCGCCCGCGAAGCCGGCGGAGATCGAGAGCAGCACCGCCGCGCCGGCCGTCGCCAGCGTCAGCACGATGTCGTCCAGGTATCGCCCCGAGGCGAGGATCGTCCACGCGCCCTCGGCCATCCGCGAGGGCGGAATGAAGGAGATGGGATCGATCCACGCCAGCCGGCTCGCGATCTCGAGCAGCGCGACGGCGCCGACGACGAGGAGCAGGCGCAGGGCCGCGGGGCGGGACACTATGCGATCCCCAATGCCTTGATCGATTCCTCGCGCAGCAGGCCCCAGATCCGGGACTGCAGCGCGCCGAATCGCGGATCCATGGCGGTCCGGCTGTCGCGCTCGCGGCCCCAGCCGGTCTCGACGATCTCGATGAACCGGCCGGGCCGCGTCGACATGACGCCGATCCGGTCCGACAGCAGGACGGCCTCGTCGATCGAATGGGTGATCAGCATCACGGTGGAGCCGGTGTCGCGCCAGAGCTTGAGCGTTTCCTCGCCCATGAGCAGGCGGGTCTGCTGGTCCAGCGCGCCGAAGGGCTCGTCCAGCAGCATCAGCCTGGGGCGCATCACCATGGCCCGGGCGATGCAGACGCGCTGGCGCATGCCGCCCGAGAGCTGCGAGGGATAGGCGTCGGTGAACCCGGCCAGGCCCATGAACGACAGGGCGTAGTCCACGCGCTCGCGGATCTCGGTCCGGGGCAGCCCGGCGTGCCTGGCCCCGAACGCCGCATTCTGGAAAACGGTCATCCAGGGAAAGCAGGCGTCCTCCTGGAACACCACGGCCACCCCGTCCGGCACCTCGCCGGAGATCCGGCGCCCCTCGAAATGGACCGAGCCCTCCGTCGGCAGGCTCAGGCCGGCGACCAGGTCGAGCAGCGTGGACTTGCCGCAGCCCGAGGGGCCGACCACGGAAAAGAACTCGCCCCGCCGCAGCCGGAGGCTGACGGGCCCCAGGGCGGCCACCGCCGACTGCCGGCCGCGCGCGGGATAGACGCGAGTGACCTCGTCGAGCACGACGTGGCCCTCGTCCACGGCGTGGTTCTCGCCCACGGCATGGTTCTCGTCCATGGCATGGTTCTCGTCCATGGCATGGCCTCCCTTCACGGCATGGCCTCCCTCCACGGCATGGCTCCCACCCGCGGCGTGGCCCTTCTCCATGGCCTGGTCCTCGTTCGTGGCACAGCCCTCACCCACGGCACGGCCCCGGTCCGCTGGTTTCATGCTGGCCTCCTCCATGGCACGGTCCCCGCAACGACGCTCGCCGGCTCACTTCTTGCTGCGCTGGTCGGCGGGCAGCAGGCTTTCGTCGACCAGGGTGCTCCAGTCGAAGGGCGCGTCGTCCAGCGCCTCGACCAGGCGCAGGCCGCCGAGCATGGCGTCCATTCCCTCGTAGTCCAGGCCGCCCCGGCTCCAGTAGGGGCTGCCGCTTTTCATTATCGAACGGATCGCCGAGCGCGCGATGGCCGGATCGAGCTTGTATTGCCTGGCCAGCAGATCGCCCGCCTCGTCGGGATTCTTCTCGATGAATTCCACGCCCTTGCGGCGCGCCTCGATGATGGCCTTGATCGTGTCGGGATGCTTTTTCAGGTAATCGGTCTGGACGATGCCGACGGTCTGCGTCATGTGCGGGATGCTCGCGCTGGAGGTGAAGGCCAGTTCCAGCGTGCCGGACTCCTTGCTCATGACGGGCTCGAGCATGTAGATGACGTCCACCGCGCCCTCGCGCAAGGCGGTCAGCGCCGAGCCCAGCCCGCCCACGGCCTGGCGGTCCACCTGGCCGAGGATCCCGGCCTTGTCCAGGGCGATGGTCGAGACCATGTCGGTGACGGATTTGGGGCTGCTGTAGCCGAGCTTCTTGCCTTTCATGTCCGCGATCGAGCGGATCGGCGAGCCTTTGTCGGCCACCCAGAGCAGGTCGGCGAGGCTGATCACGCCGCCGTGGACGATGGTCAGCTTGACCCCCGATTTCGCCGCGGCGATGGCGGCCGGCAGGGCGACTTCCCCGTAGGGGATGTCGGAAGCCATGGCATTGCGCACCGTGGTGCCGCCCCCCTTGGAGGTGATGAAGCCCGTGACGTCCAGGCCGGCGTCCTTGAAATAGCCTTTTTCCAGCGCGACGGCGAAGGGCGCGCCGTACATGCCGCTGCCCCAGTGGGTCACCGTCAGGGTGGCCGCCTGGGCGAGGGCGCCCGCCGCCAGCAGGGCCCCGCCCGCCAGACAGCGCAGAGTGTGCGAGAGTTTCATGGTTTTTGTCTCCTTGTCGACTGGTATCGAGTGTCGTCTCGTGCCGATGGCCCGTCCAGCCGTCCCGGGCGTTCGGGGTCCCGGGCGGCGCGCCGGACGGGGCCTCAGATTTCGATTGCCGGGTACTGTGCGTCCAGCCGGCGGCTCGCGCGTCCTCCCAGGGAATGGCCGGCCGCGCCGATCGCGGCGGCGGGTTTCATTGGACCACCCCCTTTCGCACGAGGGCGTCGATGGCCGGGGCGGCATATCCCAGCAGATCGGACAGCACCGCCCGGGTGTGCTCGCCCAGCAGGGGCGGGGGGGTGAAGGCGGGCGGCGCCTCGCCGGGGCTCTGGACCGGGTTGCCCGGCATCCTGACCGTTTCCCCCGATTGCAGCCTGACGTCCGCCACCATGTTCCTGGCCAGCACCTGCGGATCCGACAGCGCCTGCCCGAAGTCATTGACCGGGGCGCAGGGGATGCGGGCCGCCGATAGTTTCTCCAGCCAGTATTTCGTGGACTGCGTTCCGATCCGCGCCTGGAGGGCGCGGTCGATGGCGGCCTGGTCGGCGTAGCGCCCGGGCTGCTCGCGATATTCGGGTTTTTGCAGCTCGGGCAGCGGCATGATGTCGAGCAGGCGCTGAAAGAAGGCGTCGCCGATGCAGGCGATGATGATGTAGCCGTCGGTCGTCTCGAAGGTGTTGTAGGGCACGTGGACGAAATGGCCGTTGCCCAGGCGGCCCGGCACGATGCCCGACATCAGGTGCATGGTCGCCATGTAGTTCAGCAGGGAAATCTGCGCATCCAGCATCGAGATGTCGAGATGCCGGCCCTTGCCCGTGCGTGCGCGCTCGATGAGGGCGCCGAGGACGCCGATCACCCCGAACAGGCCGCCGCCCAGGTCGCCGATCGGGATGCCGGCCCGCACGGGCGGCCCGTCCTTGAAGCCCGTGATCGACATCCCGCCGCCCATGCCCTGCACGACCTGGTCGAAGGCAGGCCGGTCCTGCGCGGGGCCGGTTTCCCCGAAGCCCGTCACCGAGCAGGTGATGATGCGCGGATTGATCGACGAGAGGGTCTCGTGGTCGATCCCGAGGCGCCGGGTCACGCCGGCGCTGAAATTGTCGAACACGACGTCGGCCTGCTTCACGAGCTCGTGGAACACGGCCAGCCCCTCGGGCGATTTCAGGTCGATGCAGACGCTCTCCTTGCCGCGGTTGAGCGTCAGGAAATAGGCGCCCATGCCCTGGCGCGAGTATTCGGGGCTGTTGGCGAGCAGCGCGCGGGTGTTCTCGCCCCGGCCGGTGGGCTCGACCTTGATGGTGCGCGCCCCGAGGTCGGTGAGCAGCATGGTCCCGTAGGGGCCCGAGAGCATGTGGGTCAGGTCGAGGATCGTGATCCCGTCCAGGAGTTTCATGGGTCGCCGTCTCGCAGGGTTGCCTCCCGTCTTTCATGCAATACCCGTGCCATGTTTCTTTCGCGCCGGATAATCGATTGATATGGAACGGATCCCCGTTTTCGGCAGGGATCTTTCGCCGGAAATTCCTAGGGTATTCACGGATGGATACGAGTGGCGCCGCGTTCCATCCGGTGTTTCACGAGTTTCACATGTTTCATCGCAGTGCTAGAGTCGGAGGGGCGGCACCTCCGCCGCCACTCTCGCACGAGTCATTTCCCATGAAAGATTCCCCCCGATTGCCCGCCTTCCGCCCGAGGATCTGCGTCGTCGGCTACAAGCGGCTCAGCCACCTGGTCCATTCCGTGGTGGGCGAGTACGCCGACCGCGCGGACATCGAGATCATCGACGAGGTCTTCGATGCCGCCATCAAGGCGGCCCGGCGCCGCGAGCGCGAGGGACTGACCGACGTCTTCATCAGCGCCGGCGCGAACGCCTCGATCCTGCGGGCGACGCTGTCGACGCCGGTGGCGACCCTCAAGGTCGGGGGCTACGACATCCTGCTCGCCCTGCTCAAGGCCCGGGACGTCTCCGACCGCGTCGGGCTGGTCACCTATGGCGAAACGGACGCCCAACTGGATTCGGTCAAGGCCCTGCTGAAACTGCAGATCGACCAGCGGGCGTACCGCAGCGCCGACGAGGCGCGCGACTGCTGCATGAGTCTGGTGGCCGCGGGCTATACCGTGATCCTGGGCTCGAGCGTCGTCGTCGAAATGGCGGAGGAGCACGGCGTGCGCGGCATCCTCACCTACAGCCGGGGCGCGGCCCGGCAGGCGATCGAGGACGCGATCGAGCTCGCGCGCGTCGCCCGCCTCGAGGCCGTCAAGTACGAGCAGATCGACAGCGTGCTGCGCCACCTCAGCGAGGCCGTCGTCGCCGTGGACGCGCAGGAATGCGTCATCGCCATCAATCCGGCCATGGAAAGGATCCTGGGCGTCACCCATCGCGCGGCCCTGGGCCGCGAACTGAGCGGGATTTCGCCCCATGCGTCCCTCAAGGACACGATGGAGCAGGATTTCAGCGAGCACGGCGCGGTGATCGGCATCGGGAACCAGACGTACATCGCCAACAAGGTGCCCATCCACTCGCAGGGCGTGATGGCGGGCGCGGTGATGACCTTGATGGAGGCCAGCGCGATCCAGCATGCCGACACGAACCTGCGGTCGGAAAGGCGTCCGGGGCATCCCTGTGCGAAATATCATTTCGACCAGATCATCGGGCGCAGCCTCCCCTTCCTGCAGGCCTGCGATACCGCGCGGCAGTACGCGCGCACCAGTTCCACCGTATTGATCACGGGCGAGAGCGGCACGGGCAAGGAGCTCTTTGCGCAGGCCATCCACAATGCGGGCGAGCGCCGCAGGAAACCCTTCATCGCCCTGAACTGCGCGGCGTTTCCCGAGCAGTTGCTCGAGAGCGAGCTCTTTGGCTACGAGGAGGGGGCTTTCACGGGTTCGCGCAAGGGCGGCAAGCCCGGGCTGTTCGAGGCGGCGCACACCGGCTCCGTGTTCCTGGACGAGATCGGCGACATGCCAATCTCGCTGCAGACCCGCCTCTTGCGCGTGCTGCAGGAAAAGGAGGTCGTCCGCCTGGGCGGCACGCAGCCCATCCCCGTCGACGTGCGGATCATCGCCGCCACCCACCACCGGCTCAGGGACCGGATCGCGCTGGGCCTGTTTCGCGGCGACCTGTTCTATCGCCTGAACATCCTGCGCCTGCACCTGCCGAGCCTGCGGGAACGGCAGGACGACGTGCCCATGCTCGCGTTGAGGCTGCTGCGGGCCTTCCTCGACCGGCTGGGCGCCCGCCTGGGCGCGGAGCAGGTCTTGGCGCCCATGATGGACGAGCTGATGGCCTACCACTGGCCGGGCAACGTCCGCGAGCTCGAGAACGTGGCCGAGCGGCTCGCCAGTTTCGCGGCCGATTGCGAGACGGCGGACGCGCTGGATTTTCAACTGATCCGGCGCAACCTGCCCGAGATCTTTGCGCGGGAGCCGGCGCCGGGCGGCGTCCGGGGGCCGCTGGACGAGCGGGCGATAAGGGCGGCGCTCGCCCAGGCCGGCGGCAACCGGCAGCGCGCTGCCGAGATCCTGGGCGTCAGCCGCACGACCTTGTGGCGCTGGGTGCGCTCGATGGAGTCTTAGGTGTTGGTCGCCGGGGCGCTGATCGCCCGTGCCGTGGCGGCCGGAACCCCGGCGATGGGCGCCCGTGCGGGCATCGGCGCCGGCCCGCACGGCATTGCCCGGCGGGCCGTGCCGGTCAGAACTTGAAGCGGGACTTGGCCGTGCCGCGCAGGGGCTTGATCAGGGTATCGAACAGGCCGACGGTCTCGAAGCCCGCCGCGCTGGTGCGCGTGATGCGGCAGGCCGTCATGACGGGCGCGCGGCCCACCACCGCCACCAGACGGCCGCCGATCGCGAGCTGGTATTTCAGGGCGTCGGGGACGCTGGGCACCGATCCGGTGATCAGGATCGCGTCGAATTCCGCCGTGCCCCATCCCGCGTGCGCGTCGCCGATCTCGAGCTTGACGTTGTGGATGTGGTTGCGCTGGAGGTTGGTCTGAGCGAAGGCCGAGAGGCGGCTCTCGAGCTCGATGCTGGTGACCTGCTGGGCGAGGCGCGACAGCAGGGCGGCCTGGTAGCCCGAGCCGGTGCCGATTTCCAGCACGCAGTCGCCGGGCTCGAGGAGGAGTTCCTGCGCGAGCTTGGCCTCGACCTTGGGCGAAAGCATGTGCTCGCGGGTGTCGACCCCGTCGATCACCAGCGGCAGCTCGAGGTCCGAGAAGGCCAGCGCCTGCAGTTGCGGCGGCACGAACCGCTCGCGCGGCACGTCGAACAGGGCGTGCAGCACCCTTTCGTCATGGACGTTCCAGGGGCGGACCTGTTGCTCGACCATGTTGAAACGGGCGCGTTCGGTTTCCGGAAGCTCGTTGATGTTCATGTCTCGTGGCAAGGGATTGGAAAACCAAGGGTTTTCGATAGGCCGATTATAGGCCAGGCGCCGCCCGCGATGGGTCATTCCCCGCCGCCTCCCGGGGCCACCAGGCGTGGAAGTGGTGCACCGGCCCGTGGCCCGAGCCCACCGACAGGGTGTCGGCCGCGGCGATCGCGCGCACCAGGTAGTCCTTGGCCCGGCGCGCCGCCTCGGGCACGTCGGCCGTGCGCGGCAGCAGCGCGGCCAGTGCGGCCGACAGCGTGCAGCCGGTGCCGTGGGTGTTGCGGGTCTCGATGCGCTGGCCCGGCATCTCGATCAGGCGGTCGCCGTTGTGCAGGATGTCGATGGTGTCGCTGCCGGGCAGATGCCCGCCCTTGAGGAAGACCCAGCGGTCGTCGTCGTCGCTCAGCAGGCGGCGCAGGCGCTCGGCCGTGCGGCGCATGTCCTTGAGGTTGTCGGCCGGCGCCTGGCCGAGCAGCACGCCCGCCTCGGGCAGGTTGGGCGTGATGATCCCGGCCAGCGGCAGCAGGCCCTCGCGCAGGGCCGCCACGGCACGCTTTTCCAGCAGATGGTCGCCGCTCTTGGCCACCATGACCGGGTCCAGCACGATGTGCGCGGGCCGCCAGTGCGCCAGGCGCTCGGCGACGGCCAGGGTCACGCCCTCCTGGCCCAGCATGCCGATCTTGACCGCGTCCACGCGCACGTCGGCGAACAGCGTGTCGATCTGCGCCGCGACGAAGCTGGCAGGCACGGGAAAGATGCCGGTGACGGCCTGGGTGTTCTGGGCGGTCAGCGCGGCGATGACCGCCATGCCGTAGGCGCCCAGGGCGCTCATGGCCTTGACGTCGGCCAGCACGCCGGCGCCGCCCGAGGGGTCGACGCCCGCGATGCTCAGGGTGTTGGGAATCATGGAGGCGGGACTCACGGCGGATTCAGGCGCGCGCCGGGGGCAGCAACCCCTCGGTGGGCGAACTCGGGTCGGCGTCGTAGTACTTGCGCCGGATGCGGCCGGCCAGGTAGGCCTCGCGCCCGGCCTCGACGGCCAGGCGCATGGCGCGCGCCATGCGGATCGGGTCGCGCGCGCCGGCGATCGCCGTGTTCATCAGGATGGCGTCGCAGCCGAGCTCCATGGCGATGGCGGCGTCCGAGGCCGTGCCGACGCCGGCGTCCACCAGGACCGGGACCCGGGCCTGGTCGATGATCAGGCGCAGGTTCCAGGGATTGATGATGCCCATGCCCGAGCCGATCAGCGAGGCGAGCGGCATGACCGCCACGACGCCGATGTCCTCGAGCATGCGGCACTGGATCGGGTCGTCGCTGCAATACACCATCACCTGGAAGCCGTCGGCGACCAGCGTGCGCGCGGCGGCGAGCGTCTCGGGCATGTTGGGAAACAGATTGCCCGAATCGCCCAGGACCTCGAGCTTCACGAGATTGTGGCCGTCCAGCAGCTCGCGCGCCAGGCGCAGCGTACGCACGGCGTCCTCGGCGGTGTAGCAGCCGGCGGTGTTGGGCAGGATGGTGTAGCGATCCGGGGACAGGAAATCCAGCAGGTTGGGCTCGCCTGGATTCTGGCCGATGTTGGTGCGGCGGATGGCGACGGTGACGATCTCGGTGCCGCTGGCCTCGATGGCGTCGCGGGTCTGCTCGAAATCGCGGTACTTGCCGGTGCCGACCAGCAGACGGGACTGGAAGCTGCGATCGGCGATGGTGAGGGAGTCTGCGGATGCTGGGGTCATGATATCGTGGGGTTGGCTGGGCGGATGCGCAAGGCGGCCGCCGGGTTTGCCGGCGACCATCTAGAAGGATAATCCATTTGGAGTATCGGGGGCGGGGAGGCCTTCCCAGCCCCCGCCGGTCAGCGCAGGATGATGCCGCCGCCTTCCTCGACCTGCTGGTCGGATTTCGGCGCCGGCTTGCGGGCCGGCCGGGGGGCCGGCGCCTTGGCCTCGGGCGCCTGCAGGCGCGCCACCGATCCCCGGGCGACGGCATCGGCGCTGCCGCTGACGACGTCGCCGTAGGCCACCTTGGCCTGCACGGTGCTGATGCGGATCGTGGCCACGCGTTCCTCGGCCGCCCCCAGATGTTCGCCGGTATCCGGATCGATCAGGGCTTCGCCGACCGAATAGATGGCGTAGGTCTGGCCCTGGGCGGCCAGGCCCTGGCCGCGGTTGATGATGACCTGGCCCTTGCTGATGCCGACGACCTTGGGCGGGCTGACGATCTCGGAGATGTCGCCGACGATCTTGTCCAGGAAGCCATCCAGGGCGGTGCTCAGGCGGTTGCCGCTGGCGTTGAAACTGCTGGAATCGGACCAGCGCACCGCGCGGGTGGCGGATTCGACCAGGGTATAGCGCACCGAGGCGCGGGTCGAGGTCGAGACCTCGCGGTTGACCTCGCCGGTGAGGTCGATGGTTTCCTCTTTGACCTTGGTCGACACGCCCGCCTGGGTCAGGTTCACGATCAGCATGAAATCGGCGCCCAGCATCTGGCCGAGCTTGGCGCGCTGCTCGTCGGCGGCCTGGTCGCCCTCGATCAGGCCCATTTCCTGATCGAGGGCGGCGTCGTTGGCGCGGTCCAGCACGGTGAAACGGCCGCTCTTGACCAGCTTGTCGGTGAGGGCCTGGCGCAGATGGTTGGCGCTGGCGCTCTTGCGCAGGCGCCCCGTGGCGACCACCGCGATGCTGTCGCGCTGGGCCTGCGGCGCCTTGGAGCCGAACACTATTTTTTCGACCGTGACCTCGAGGTCGACCTCGCAACCCTTGGCGGCGCAGGATTGCTGGACGACCTTGTAGCCCTTGACCTTGCCCTGGCTGGTCACGCGGTTCTCGCTGCCCATGCCGGCCTCGATGACGGTGCGGGTGGCGCCCTCGCCCTCGACGGTCGCGCTGCCGCTGGTGGTCTGGGCCGTGCCTTTGCCGGGGGACTGCAGCTTGCCTTCGGTGCTCAGGCCGCTGTAGCCGGTGGTGGCCTGGCCCTCGCCGGACTCTTTGACGGAGAGGGTGGCCTTGGGGCCGGCCGACTGGGATGCGACGCGCGCGCCGGTGACTTGGCGCACCGCGTCGCCCAGTGCCGATTCCACGGCCTGCTCGTAGGTGTCGCCATAGCCGTGGGCCTGGACGGTCACGTCCTCGGCCTGCGCCGCCAGCGGCCAGGGGAGGGTCAGGCACAGTGTCAGCAGGAGCTTTCGCATGGCGGGCCTACCAGGTGACGGTGCGGTTGTCCCCGCGCTTCACGATGGGGTATTCGCCCTCCCAGTAGGCCAGGCCGTCGTCCAGGTTGCTCATGGTGAGCTGGAAGTAGTAGTCGACCTGCTGGGTGCGGCTGTTGACGCGGTTGTTGCGCTGGATGATCTTGCCCGAGAGCGAGAAGTCGGGGGCGATGACGCGCCCGTCTTTCTTGACGGTGCTCTGGTTGATCATCTTGGAGGATTTCAACTGCCGGGACTTGGCCGTCATGGCGTCTTCGGGCCCGTTCAGGCCGACGGCCGTGGTCACGATGAACCGGCCCGAATTGAGCAGGCTGATGCGGATCTTCTTGGTCATCTGGTCGGTGTCGATGCGCTGCGCGGTGTCGTTGACGATGTTGGAGACGGTCAGCACATAGCGCGCACCCTGGTTCGACTTGGGATGCACCATCAGCGGCGAGGCCAGCATCTGGTTGACCAGCTCGGTGGCGGCGCTCTCGAAGTCCTTGTAGTCGAGGCCCATTACCGCGACGTCGTCATTGCGCATGTCGACGTAGTGGGTCGGGGTGGCGCAGCCGGCCAGGGCCAGGCTGAGCGAAACGGCGGAGAGCAGTACACGAATTTTCACGAGACACCTCTTGGCGTGATGAATGGGGTGGCGTAGCGGTTACTTCGAGGCTAGGACCTGGATGCTGGCGGGTGCGGCCGTATTGATGGCGCGCACGTAGACGACGACCGGCCGCTTTGGTTCGGGTAGCGGCACATCGATGTCGACCTCGGTCCCGGGCAGCGTCAGGGTGAGGACGTTGTCCTTGGGGTAGGGCACCTGCATGAGCTGGAAGTCGTGCGGCAGGGTGATCCATCCACGCAGGTCGGCCTGGGTGGAAGCGGCCTGGGCGATGGCGGCGGCCAGACCCAGCCAGGGATTCTGGTCGTTCAATTGCTTCTGCAGCACGGTCTTGGCGGTGGCGCGGATGATCTCGCGCACCAGGATCGCGTTGAAGCGGGTCTTGAATTCGCCCTTGATGATGGTGTCCATGTCGGCCAGCGGCTGGCTTTGCTGGCGGCCCACGGCGATGTGCGAATAGGCCTGGGAGCCGTCCTCCATGACCGGCAGGGCGATGCCGGTGTAATGCACGGCGCCGGTCACCAGGAACAGCGGCAGGTCGATGCGCAGCTCGCGTTTGGAGGCGGCCAGGCCGTTCTCGAACACGATCCACACCGCGGGCTTCAGCTTCTTGGGGTTGCGCGCCGACTCCAGGTCGGCCTTGACCTGGGCGTGGTTCGTCAGCGCAAAGGCGCGCTCCAGGCTGGTCCGGGCCCGTTCGTAGTCGGACTTGTCCTCGCTGTTCAGCAGGAAGTACAGGCCGTGGAGATACAGCGCGGCGGGGTTGATGTAGCCGGCGTAGGGCGTCCATTGACTGACGTCGATGCCGGCCTTCTCGAAGACCGCGTCCGAGCTGGACAGGCTGCGGCCGACCAGATCGGCGTTCTCGCTGGATGCTATCTCGTCGCGCTGCTTGGCGATTTCGGATTCGAAGTGCTCGGCGGCGCGGCGCTGGCGGTCGTCGGTGCGGTTCCATTCGACCCGGGCATTGGCATAGTCGCCCTGCTGCCAGAAGTTCAGGGCCTTGTAGGTGTTCAGCATCACCGTGTCGTACACGTTCGGCGAGTACGGCAGGGCGTTGTCGTTGGTCAGCGCGGCGGCGACATGATTGCCGCCGCTGGCCAGCACGTTGCGCGTGTCGTCGTCCTTCATCAGGACTTCGGCACCGTCGAGCATGCGCGTCGAGCGTTCGCTCAGGGTGTTGTAGCGCAGCAGCGTGCCGGCCTCGAGAGCCCACAGCAGGTCCTCGGGCTGGCCCTCTTTGTCGGGCTCGGATTCCTTGACCGCGCGTTCGGTGGCGGCCGGTATGTTGCCGGCCTGCAGTTCGAGCTTGAAGTTGCGCGTGGATTCCGGCGTGGCGCAGCCTGCCAGGACGATCGCGCACACGCTGGTGATGACGAGCCGCCTCATGATGTTTCCCCTTGGCTTGTTGTTTTTCATGTCGTGACCGGCGCGGGGATGTCTCCTCCGGCGGCCAGAAATTGTCACATAATGTATTAATAATGACAACACGCGTTTTTTTGTCAGGATTTGTGTGCGCCGATCGCCGCGGCGCGTGGCCTGCGGCGCGGCGGGCGCGAAGGGCCCGGGTTCAGGAACGCGAATCGGTCCGCGCCCGCTCCAGGTCGGCGCACAAGGCCTCGGCCGCATCCACCAGCCGCGGGCCGGGGCGGTGCAGCCAGTCGGGGTCGATGGCGTAGAGGTGGCCGCGCACGGCGGCCGGCAGGCCCAGGCCCGCCCAGTAGGCGCGGCGCGCGGCCAGGGTTTCGCGCCCGTAGGGCGAGACGATGACGACGTCCGGGTCGATCCGCAGGACGGACTCCGCGTTCACCTGGGGCGCCGCGGCGGGCTGGTCGGCGTAGGCGTTGGCGCCGCCGCAGCGGGACAGCAGGCCGTTGACGAGGGGATCCCGGCCCAGCGTGTACAGGGGATCGGCGCCGACTTCGATGAAGACCGACAGCGGCAGGCCGGCGGGGACGGGCAGGGCGTCGATGCGGGCCTGCAAGGCCTTGGCGGCGTGGTCGGCGATCGGGCCGGTGCCCAGGCGCCGTCCCAGGTCGCGGATCTGGGCGGGGATCTCGTCCAGGGACCGGGGATTGGCGTAGACCAGCGGAACGCCCAGGTGCCGCAGCACGGAGGCCAGGGCCTGGCTGGCGCCCGAGGACTGCCAGCCGATGACGAGGCTCGGGCGTAGCGCCAGGATGGTTTCCTGGTCGAACTGGATGCCGTCGCCGATGCGCGGGATGCGGCGCGCGGCGGGCGGGTAGTCGCTGCTGAGCACCGTGCCGACGATGTCACCGCCCGCCCCGGCGGCGTACACCAGCTCGGTGGCGCTGGGCGCCAGGGTGATGATGCGGTGCGGGGCGCCACCGGCTCCCAGCGCGTGCGACGGTTCTGCGGGGGATGAGGCGCCGGAGGGCGGCTCGCTGGAAGGCAGCTCGGTGGACGGCGCTGCGGCGGAGGACGGCAGGGCGGTTGACGGGACGCACGCGGCCAGCGAGATCGCCAGGGCGGCGACCAGGCGGGCCGCGCGCCGCGGCGGCGGCTGCGGCCGTGCGCGGGCAGCCGCCGGCCCGCCGGCGGCTGCGCGGAGGACGTTGGCCATGGCGAGGGCTGCCCCCACCACGCCTCCTACATCCGCCAGGACAGGTTGACGAACACGTTCGAGCCCGGCGTGTTGTAGCCGTCGACCAGTACGTAGTCCTTGTCCAGCACGTTGTTCCAGCGCACTTGCATGCCCAGGGATTTGCTGAAGTCGTAGGCGGCGGTCAGGTTGACGAGGGAATAGCCGCCCAGGCGGACCTTGTTGGCGTCGTCATCGTAGCGGTTGCCCGTGTACTGGTACTCGGCGCCGAGCCTGAGGGCCTGGATGCGGTGCTCGACACCCAGGTGGAAGACCTGGCGTGCGCGCCGCGGGAGCTCGGTTCCCTGGCCGGGCTGCGGGTCGTCGTTGCGCGGGTCGAGGAAATCGGCGCTGGCGCGCAGGGTGGTGTCCCCCAGGCGTTGCTCGGCCGTCAGCGTCAGGCCGCGGATGGTGGCTTTGTTCAGGTTGCGCATGGTCCCTTCCGTGAAGAATGGGATGGGCTCCGTGACTTGGTAGATGATCAGGTCGTCGATGCGATTCTGGTACAGGGTCGCGCGCAGGAGCGTATCGGCCGTCCGGTACTGGATGTGCGCCTCGATGTTCCTCGATTTTTCGGGCTTCAGGTCCGGGTTGCCGGCGTACGAGCCCACCGGGAAGCCCATGTATGTATAGAGCTCGTAGGGGTAGTAGAGGTCGTTGAAGGTCGGCGCGTGGAAGCCCGTGCTGCCCAGGACGCCGACTTGCAGGGCGTCGGTGAGGTCCAGGTCCAGGCCCAGGCTGTACGTCGTGCGGTTGCCGTAGCCGGTGTAGTTGTCGTTGCGCACGCTGCCCTGGGCATGCAGGCGGTCGATGCGGCCCTTGTAGATCAGGCCGGCCGCGTTGGTATTCCTGGCGTCCTGGTCATACAGGGTCGAGCCCTGCACGCGTTCCTCCGTGCGCTCCAGCAGCAGGGCGATCTGGTGGTCCTCGTGCGGCTTGAAGGTGTTGGTCCAGCTATATTGACGCCGGATCGCGTTGAAGCGGCTCTGATAGGCGCGATCGTCGTAGCTGTCCTTGGCGAAGGCAAAGCGCAGCTCGCTGTCCCACCAGTCGGTGATGCGATCGGTGCTGGTGAGCCCGTAGGCCTGCTGGCGAAAGAAAGCGTGGGCGTTCGGGATGTCGACGCCCGCGTCGTAGTCGCCATCGGTGTAGCCGTTGTAGGCGGTCAGGCCGATGCGATGGCCTGGCGCCCATTGATGGCCCAGCGTGCCGGAGACCGCGTGGCTGCGATAGCCGTCCTTGTCCGGGTAGTGCTCGAAATTGGTCTGGTTCGTGGCCTTCAGGCGGCGGGTGGCATCGAAACCCTTGCTGCTACCCGCGCTCGCCGAGAAGCTGTAGTCCCAGCCCTGGCCGGCGCCCGAGAGGCCCAGGCTGGACCTGGCCGTTTCATGGGTGCCGTAGCCGGCATTGGCCCAGGCCGACAGGGGGCGGTCCTGTTCGCCTTTCTTGGTGACGATGTTGATGACGCCGCCAATGGCATCGGATCCATACAGGCTGCTGGCCGCGCCGCGCAGGATCTCGATGCGTTCGACCATGGCTGGATCGAGGGCGGGAAACTGCGCCCCGCCCGAGGCCGCGCCGTTGATCGGCATGCCGTCGACCAGCACCAGCGTGTGCTGGGCGTTCGCCCCGCGCAGAAAGACGCTGGTGGCCGTCTGCGGCCCGCCGTTGCTGGTGAATTGCACGCCGGGCTGGCGGCCCAGGACGTCCGCGATGCTGTCGCCCCGGGCGGCCTGCAGTTGTTCGGAATCGATGACGCTGACGTCGCCGACCACGTCGGCCAGGGGCTCGGGATTGCGGCTGGCGACGACGACGATGTCCGGCAGGGCCTGGATTCCGGGGTCGGCGGTTGCCGTGGCTTGGGTGGTCTGGGCCGTGGCGGCCAGGGGGAGGACACAAAAGGCGGCGAGCGCATGCCGCGGATGGAGGGATGCCATGAGAGATCCTGTACGGCGCGCGTCCCCGCACGCCATGAACGAACGACATTCCCGCCCGCTGCGTGGCGGGCCGGTCGGGGAGAGGCGTCGCGTGGAAGGCGGCCGCCGCGTCCCGGGAATGGACCAGGTTGCGAGACAGGCCGGTATCGGGCTGGCATGCGAGGCATGCTCACCGTTGCGGGGGCAGCACAGCT
>JBIQHJ010000036.1:0-6782 GCA_044508625.1 Alcaligenaceae bacterium | reverse complement strand
GCCGGTATCGGGCTGGCATGCGAGGCATGCTCACCGTTGCGGGGGCAGCACAGCTATGGATCCGCCGCGAGGCGGGTCGCTCTGTTTCCCGTTTGACTTCCGCATCCGCCCGCCCTTGGGTGGGGGGCCGGAAGCACCTGTTTCGTCGCGAAATATATCACGGCGCCCGGCGGGGCCGGGGGATATCCTCGATGGCCGTACGTCAAAACGCGGGCCCCGTCCCTGGAGGGCGGGGCCCGCGTGAAGGGGCCGGCCTGCCATGCCCGAGGCGGGCAGACCGGCCGAGGCGCCTGAACTGCCTACGGCAGCCGCATCGCCCCTGGCGGTCTATGCGAGGCGATCAGACGGGACGAGCGTCGTGGGGACGAGCGTCGGGGTGGATGCCGCAGAGCGCGGCCAGGATGCGGACCAGCAGGCTGGGGCCGGTCTGCTGTGCGGCACGCGCGGCGCGCTCCTCGGCCATCAGGCGCTCGAAGGCCTCGTTGACGGGATAGTTCGAGAAGGGCGCAAGCATGGGGTTTCTCCGGATCAAGGGTTTTTACCTATAGGGTAAACCCTAGTATAGCAAAACTTCCGGATAAAACCAGTCCCTCGAAGCCTGGAAACCGATGCCGGCGAGATGCAGGGGGCGGCCCGATGCCCGGTCCCCTGGCGCCGGCGGAGCCTTCCCCCCGGGCGCCCCGAGCCCCACCCAGGCCCGCGACGATACAATGAGAGCTTCCCTTCCAACGCCCGCCGGACCGCGCCGTGACCTATCCCGCCCTGCCATACCCCATCGAGGCCTACACCCATGGGGCCGAGTTCGTTCGTTTGCTGACCCGGCGCATCGTGGTGCTGGACGGGGCGATGGGCACGATGATCCAGCGGCACAAGCTGTCCGAGGCGGATTTCCGGGGCGAGCGCCTTGCCGGGCACGGGCGGGACGTCAAGGGCGACAACGAGCTGCTCTCGCTGGTGCGTCCGGACATCATCCGCGGCATTCACGAGGCCTACCTCGAGGCGGGCGCCGACGTGGTCGAGACCAACACTTTCGGCGCCACCCGCATCGCCCAGGCCGACTACGGCCTGCAGGATCTCGCCTACGAAATGAACGTCGCCTCGGCCCGGCTCGCGCGCGAGGCCTGCGACGCGCTGTCCACGCCGGAGCATCCGCGCTTCGTGGCCGGCGCCCTGGGCCCGCAGCCCAAGACCGCCTCGCTGTCGCCCGACGTCAACGATCCGGGCGCGCGCAACGTGAGCTTCGAGGAATTGCGCGTCGCGTACACCGAGCAGCTCGAGGGCCTGCTCGACGGCGGGATCGACATCGTGCTGATCGAGACGATCTTCGACACCCTGAACGCCAAGGCCGCGATCTTCGCGATCGAGTCGGTGTTCGAGGCGCGCGGCGTGCGCCTGCCCGTCATGGTCTCGGGCACGGTCACCGACGCCTCGGGGCGCATCCTGTCGGGCCAGACCGTCGAGGCCTTCTGGAATTCCGTGCGCCACGCGCGGCCCGTGACCATCGGGCTGAACTGCGCCCTGGGCGCCGCGCTGATGCGGCCCTATGTGGCCGAGATTTCCAAGATCTGCGACACCTATGTCTGTGTGTACCCGAACGCCGGCCTGCCCAATCCGATGGCCGAGACGGGCTTCGACGAGACCCCGGCGGACACCTCCGGCCTGCTCGAGGAGTTCGCGCGCGCCGGCCTGGTCAACGTGGTGGGCGGCTGTTGCGGGACCACGCCCGAGCACATCCGCGAGATCGCCCGCAAGGTGCGCGACCTGCCGATGCGCGTGCCGCCGGTGATTCCGATCAAGACGCGCCTCTCGGGGCTCGAGCCGCTGAACATCGACGAGGAATCCCTGTTCGTCAACGTGGGCGAGCGCACCAACGTGACCGGCAGCAAGCAGTTCCTGCGCCTGATCCGCGAGGAAAAGTTCGACGAGGCGCTGGCCGTGGCGCGCCAGCAAGTGGAAAACGGCGCGCAGATCATCGACGTGAACATGGACGAGGGCATGCTCGATGCCGTCTCCATCATGCCGCGCTTCCTGAACCTGCTCGCCTCGGAGCCCGACATCTCTCGCGTGCCGGTGATGATCGACAGCTCGAAGTGGCCCGTCATCGAGGCCGGCCTGCGCTGCGTGCAGGGCAAGTGCGTGGTCAACTCGATCTCGATGAAGGAGGGCGAAGGCCCCTTCATCGAGCAGGCCAATCTGTGCCGCAAGTACGGCGCGGCGGTGGTGGTCATGGCCTTCGACACCGACGGCCAGGCCGACAGCCTGCAGCGCCGCATCGACATCTGCGCGCGGGCCTACGACATCCTGGTCAATCGGGTGGGCTTCCCTCCCGAGGACATTATCTTCGATCCCAATGTGTTCGCCATCGCCACCGGCATCGACGAGCACAACCACTATGCCGTCGATTTCATCGAGGCCACCGGCTGGATCACGCGCAACCTCCCGCATGCGCGGGTATCGGGCGGGATCTCGAACGTCAGCTTCTCGTTCCGCGGCAACGAGACGATGCGCGAGGCCATCCACGCGGTGTTCCTCTACCACGCCATCCGGCAGGGCCTGACCATGGGCATCGTCAACGCGGGCCAGCTCGGAGTGTATTCCGACCTGGATCCGGTGGTGCGCGACATGGTCGAGGACGTGGTGCTGGATCGCAAGGATCCCGCCGGCCGCAAGGATCCCGCGGACGAGCGCAGCCCGACCGAGCGGCTGGTCGAGCTGGCCGATACCATCAAGGGGGCCGGCGCCAAGAAGGAGGAGGACCTCGCCTGGCGCGAGGGCACGGTGCGCGAGCGGCTGACGCACTCGCTGGTCCATGGCATCACCACCTACATCGTCGAGGACACCGAGGAGGTGCGCCAGGAGATCGCCGCGGCGGGCGGCCGCCCGATCGAGGTGATCGAGGGGCCGCTGATGGACGGCATGAACGTGGTGGGCGACCTGTTCGGCTCGGGCAAGATGTTCCTGCCGCAAGTGGTGAAGTCCGCCCGCGTGATGAAGCAGGCCGTGGCCCACCTGCTGCCTTTCATCGAGGAGGAAAAGCGCCGGATCGCCGACGCGGGCGGGGACGTGCGCTCCAAGGGCCGGGTGGTCATCGCCACCGTCAAGGGCGACGTGCACGACATCGGCAAGAACATCGTCACCGTGGTCCTGCAATGCAATAATTTCGAGGTCGTCAACATGGGGGTGATGGTGCCGTGCAACCAGATCCTCGCCAAGGCCAAGGAGATCGGGGCCGACATGGTCGGCCTCTCGGGCCTGATCACCCCCAGCCTCGAGGAGATGGCCTACGTCGCCTCCGAGATGCAGCGCGACGAGTACTTCCTCAGCCGCAAGCTGCCCCTGCTGGTGGGCGGCGCGACCACCAGCCGCGTGCATACCGCCGTCAAGATCGCCCCCAACTACGAAGGGCCGGTGATCTACGTGCCCGACGCCAGCCGCTCGGTGGGCGTGGCCACCAGCCTGATGTCCGAGCAGGCCGACCGCTACCTGCAGGAGGTCGCCGAGGAATACGCCCTGGTGCGCGAGCGCCATGCCCAGCGCAAGTCCACGCCGATCATTCCCCTGGCGCAGGCGCGCGCGGCGCGCCCGGCCATCGACTGGCCGGCCTACCAGCCGCCGCGCCCCAAGTTCATCGGGCGCCGGGTGTTCAAGCACTACGACCTGTCCGAGATCCTGAAATTCCTCGACTGGACCCCGTTCTTCCAGACCTGGAGCCTGTTCGGCCAGTATCCCGCCATCCTCGAGGACAAGGTCGTCGGCGAGCAGGCGCGCAAGCTCTTCGAGGAAGGCCAGGCCATGCTGAAGCGCGTCGTCGACGGCCGCTGGCTGACCGCCAACGGCGTGGTCGCCTTCTACCCGGCCAATAGCGTCAATGACGACGATATCGAGATCTACCGCGACGAGACCCGCGGCGAGGTCCTCATGACCTGGCGCAACGTGCGCCAGCAGACGGCCAAGCGCGAGGGCGTCGACAACAAGTGCCTGGCCGACTACATCGCGCCCAAGTCCAGCGGCGTCATGGACTACATCGGCCTGTTCGCCGTGACGGGCGGCATCGGCATCGAGAAGTACGAGCAGATGTTCCAGGAGCAGGGCGACGATTACTCGGTCATCATGCTCAAGGCGATCGCCGACCGCCTGGCGGAGGGGTTCGCCGAGACCCTGCATGCCCGGGTGCGCCGCGACCTCTGGGGCTACGTGCCCGACGAGGCCCTGAGCAACGAGGACATCATCGCCGAAAAATACCAGGGCATCCGCCCGGCCCCCGGCTATCCCGCCTGCCCCGAGCACGTGATCAAGCGCCGGATGTTCGAGGTCCTGGAATGCGAGGAGATCGGCATGCTGCTGACCGAGGGCTTCGCGATGTATCCCGCCTCGAGCGTCAGCGGCTTCTACCTCAGCCATCCCAAGTCCCAGTACTTCAACGTCGGCAACATCGGCGCGGACCAGGTCGAGGATTACGTGCGCCGCAGCGGCCGCGACGAGGACGACGTGCGCCGCACCCTGGCGAGCGTGCTGCGCTGAAGGCATGGCGACGGGCGGCGGCAAGGACCATACCGCGCGGCGCAAGGCGCTGGGGGAGTTCCTGCGCAGCGCCCGCGCCCGGGTCAGTCCCGCCGACCACGGCCTGCCGGCGGGCGTGCGCCGCCGCACGCCCGGCCTGCGGCGCGAGGAACTGGCCCAGCTCTGCGGCATCAGCGCCACCTGGTACACCTGGATCGAGCAGGGCCGCGACATCTCGGTGTCGCCCGAGGTCTGGCGCCGCCTGGCCGACACCCTGGCCCTGGCGCGCGCCGAGCGCCATTACCTGTTCGACCTGGCCGAGTGCGCCGATCCCGAGGGGGGGCGCCATGACGCGGTGGCGCTGCCCGAGGGCCTGGCCGGCTGCGTCGACAGCATCCGCTGCCCGGCCTACATCCTCGATCGCCGCTGGAACCTGCTGGCGAGGAACGAGGCCCTGCTGCGCGTGTTCGACGGCTGGCCCGACCGCAGCGCCCAGCCCAACCTGCTGCGCTATATCTTTCTGGATCCCGCCGCGCGCTCGCTGGTGGTGGACTGGGAGCCCCGGGCGAGCCGCGTCGTCGCGGAATTCCGGGCCGACGTGGGTGCCCATGCCGAGGATCCCGACATCCAGGCCCTGGTGGCCGACCTGCGGGCGGGCAGCCCGCTGTTCGCCCACTGGTGGACGCGGCACGCCGTGGTCGATCGCGAGGGCGGGCTGCGCGAGTTCCGCCATCCGCGCGACGGCATCCTGCGTTTCCGCCAGTTCACCTTCCGCCTGGCGACGCGCCAGGACTGCAAGCTGGTGATGCTGCTCGAGGATCCGGCGCCCGCCGGGATCGGCGCCCCCGACCCGGGCGGGCCTGGTTCAGCCGGCTGAGCGCGCCGCGGCGCGGCCTTGCAGGTCCCGGCCGGCGTGCGCCGGCAGGCGCGCGAACGACACGGCCGAGGCCGCCACGATCAGCGCCGTCACCGCGAACCCCCAGATCACGTCGACCAGCGCCAGGGTGTCGGCGCCGCGCCAGGCCATGCTGAGGTTCAGCGTGACCGCGGCGCAGGCCACGCCCAGGCTGATGCCCAGTTGCTGGGACATGGAGGCGAAGCTGCTGGCGCGGCTCATCTGCGCGGAGTCCAGGTCCGCGTAGGTCAGGGCGTTGACGGCGGTGAACTGCAGCGAGCGGAAGAACCCGCCCACCAGCAGCACGCCCATCATCAGCCAGACCGGCGTGTCGGCGCGGAAGAACCCGCAGGCGCCGACGAACGCGGCCGTCAGGAGCGCGTTGCCGATCAGCACCCGGCGAAAGCCGAAGGTGCGCACGATGGGCGTGGCCACGAGCTTCATCGCCATGGCGCCGGCGGCCGAGGTGAAGGTGATCAGGCCCGCCGAGAACGGCGTCATGCCGAAGCCCACCTGCAGCATGATGGCGAGCAGGAACGGCGAGGCCCCGATGGTGAAGCGGCACAGGTTGCCGCCCAGCACCGAGACCGCGAAGGTCTGGGTGCGCAGCAGGCTCAGGTCGATGATGGGATAGGTGACGTGGCGCGCATGGCGGATGTACAGCACGCCGCAGGCCAGGCCCAGGAGGAACAGGCCGGCCAGCTCCACCGGCGGGAGGCTCTCGTGCCCCAGGGCCTCGAGGCTCGAGACCAGCGCCGCCAGCGAGACCGCGCTGAGGATGAAGCCCAGCCAGTCCAGCCGGGGCCGGATCCTGGGGACGTCGTGGGGAATGAACTTGAGCACCAGGACGATGCCCAGCAGCCCCACCGGGACGTTGATCAGGAAGATCCAGTGCCAGGTGGCGTAGGTCGCCATGAAGCCGCCCACCGGGGGGCCGAGCACCGGGCCCATCAGGGCGGGCAGCGACAGGAAGGCCATGGCCTTGAGCAGCTCGGCCTTGGGGACCATGCGCAGCAGGATGATGCGCCCGACCGGCACCATCATGGCGCCGGCCGCGCCCTGCGCCACCCGGGCCGCGACGAGCTGGGCCAGGTCCTGCGCCCCCGCGCAGGCCACCGAGCTGAGCGTGAACAGCGCGATGGCGGCCATGAACACGCTGCGCGAGCCGAAGCGGTCGGCCGCCCAGCCGCTGATCGGCACGAAGACCGCGACGGCCAGCAGGTAGGCGGTGATGGTGACGTTCATGCGCACCACCGTGGTCCCGAAGGCGCTGGCCATCACCGGCAGCGCCGTGGCCACGACGGTGGAATCCAGCATCTGCATGAACAGCGCGCAACTGACGATCAGGGGGATCATCCGGATGGCGCGGGGGCTGGCGGCGGAAGGG
>JBIQHJ010000035.1:0-35810 GCA_044508625.1 Alcaligenaceae bacterium | reverse complement strand
CCACGTCGATCTCGTCGCAGCCCAGGCGCAGGAAGCGCTCGGCCACGTCGACCACGGCCGCCACCGGGGTCTCGCCCTGGTAGGGGCAGCCCAGCGAGCAACTGATGCTGCCGCGCAGGCGGATGCCGGCCGCCTTGGCCGCCGCCGCCACCGGCTCGAAGCGGGCGATGGACTCGGCGATCGAGCAGTTGATGTTGCGCTGGGAGAAGGCCTCGCTCGCGGCCCCGAAGATCACCACCTCGTCGGCGCGGGCCGCCAGGGCCGCCTCGAAGCCGCGCATATTGGGCGTCAGCACCGAGTAGATCGTGCCCGGGCGGCGCCCGATCGCGGCCATCACCTCGGCGCCGTCGGCCATCTGCGGCACCCACTTGGGCGACACGAAGGACGCCGCCTCGATGTTGGGAAAGCCGGCGGCCGACAGGCGGTCGATCAGCTCGATCTTGACGGCGGTGTCGATGAACTGCTTTTCGTTCTGCAGGCCGTCTCGCGGGGCGACCTCGACGATCTTGACGTACTCGGACATGGCGGTTTCCGGCGGATGGGCGCCCCGCCGCGAGGAGTGCGCGGGGCGCATGATCGATAAACCTACATGATACAGGCCGCGCCAGCGGGCTGTCGCGCGGACGGCCGGATGCCGGGCCCCCGGCGCCCCAGCTCAGCCGGGCCGTCCGCGTCCGTCGGTGGCAGCCCGCCACGCCTACCTCGCCCGCCGCGCCTACCGCGCCTACCGCGCCCGCCGCGCCCGCCGCGCCCCCATGCCCCCCCGCGTTCGCAGCGTTCGTCAGGTGCCCACGCGCAGGAAGCGGCCGTCGGCCTGGCGCTCGATCGCGCCGGACACCTCGAGCATGCCGATCTGGACGTTCAGGCGCGCGACGTCCCATCGGGTGCGGAGTAGCAGGGTGTCCACGTCCACCGGATCGTGGCCCAGGGCGCGCAGCAGCGTGTCGGCATCCGAGCCCGGAGGCGGCGCGTGGGCCCGCGTGGGCGCCGGCCACGGAGGCGCCCCGGCATCCGAGCCCGGGGGCGGCAGGTGGGCCCGCGTGGGCGCCGGCCGCGGGGCCGCCCCGGCATCCGGCGTGTCGCCCGGGCCGGGTGCCGTGGGCTCCGGCCCCGACCCGCCGGGACCGGGCGTCCGCCACAGCCCGGACTGGCGCAGCTCCTCGAGGATGTCCTCGGCCGATTCGACCAGCTTGGCGCCCTGGCGTATCAGCGCGTGGCAGCCGCGGGACAGGGGCGAATGGATGGAGCCGGGGATGGCGAACACCTCGCGCCCCAGCTCGCTCGCCAGCCGCGCGGTGATCAGCGAACCGCTTTGCCGGGCGGCCTCGACCACCAGGACCCCGCGCGACAGCGCCGCCACGATGCGGTTGCGCATGGGAAAGAAGAACGGCAGGGCGCGGGCGCCGAGCGGGAACTCGGAGACGAGCAGGCCGTCTTGCGCGGCGCGGTGCGCCAGGGCCCGGTTGCGCGCCGGATAGACGATGTCGATTCCGGTGCCCAGGACCGCGATGGTCCCGCCGCCCTCAGGCCCGGCCTCGAGCGCCCCCTCGTGCGCCGCCGCGTCGATGCCGCTGGCCAGGCCGCTGACGATGCACCAGCCCCGCTGCGCCAGATAGCGCGCGAATGCCCGGGCGTTGTCCAGGCCGCCGGCGGTGGCGCTGCGCGCGCCCACCACGGCGATGGCCGGCCGGTGCAGCAGCTCGGGCCTGCCGTTCAGGTACAGCATGGGTGGCGGATCGTGCAGCTCGAGCAGGCGGGCCGGATAGTCGGGATCGGCCAGGGTCAGCAGGCGGTGGCCGGGCTCGCGCAGCCAGGCCAGGGTGGCGTCGATGGCGGCCGCCGTGGCCTCGTCCGGGGGCTGCCGCATGCGCGCGGCCAGGTCGGGGTCGAGGTGGCGCGCCAGGCTGCCGGTCGAGGCGGCGTAGACGTCCTGCGGCATGCCGAAGACGGCGAGCAGGTCGCGGATGCGGGCGGCGCCCAGCCCGGGCTCGAGGCCGAGGCGGATCCAGGCGCGCAGTTCGTGTTCGTCGGCGGAGGAGGACATGCCCGGGGCCCGTCGGCGCTGATCAGGAGATCGCGAAAGTGAAAGGAGACACGGCACTTAGTTTATGAGACACCGCGCTAGTGTGCCATGGATGGTTCGCCGGAGGACCGCGGGAGGACAAAGAGGTCACGGTCCGTACGTGGCCTGCCATGCAGAGGAAATCGTCTCCGCAGAGGCTGGGGGCCGCCCGGGAGAGGCAGCGGTCCCGTGGTGGCTTGGCGCCGTTGACCGGACGGGCCTCGCACGAGGGTCCTTCCGTCGGAGCTGCGGGCCGTTGGCCGTCCCGGAGGGGAAGGCAGGAGCCAAAACTTGTTTTATCATGGAGGTTTAAGTGCATACGATTTGGCAATCACCATGGCCTTGCTTCCCATTCTCAAGTATCCCGATGCGCGCCTGCACAAGGTGGCCGCTCCGGTGGCGCAGGTCGACGATCGCATCCGCCAGCTCGTGCGCGACATGGCCGAGACCATGTATGCGGCCCCCGGCATCGGCCTGGCCGCCACCCAGGTGGACGTGCACGAGCGCGTCGTGGTCATCGACGTGTCCGAGGGCGGCGACGACCTGCACGTGCTCATCAATCCCGAGATCACCTGGAAGAGCGACGAGACGCAGGTCTACGAGGAGGGCTGCCTGTCGGTCCCCGGCGTCTACGACGAGGTCCAGCGCGCGGCCCGGATCCACGTGCGGGCGCTGAACGAAAAGGGCGAATCCTACGAATTCGACGCCGAGGGCCTGCTGGCCGTCTGCGTCCAGCACGAGCTCGACCACCTGCTCGGCAAGGTGTTCGTCGAATACCTGTCCGTGCTCAAGCAAAACCGCATCCGCACGCGCCTGCGCAAGCAGCAGCGCGAGGCCGAACGCGAAGCCGCCAGCGTCTGATGCGGCTCGTTTTCGCCGGCACGCCGGAATTCGCGCGCCGGGGCTTGCGCGCCCTCATCGACGCGGGCCACGAGGTGGCCGGCGTGCTCAGCCAGCCCGATCGTCCCGCGGGGCGGGGCATGCGGCTCGTGCCCAGTCCCGTCAAGCAGGCGGCGCTCGAGGCGGGCATCCCGGTGCTGCAGCCGCGCAGCCTGCGGCTGGACGGCAAGTTTCCCGACGAGGCCGAGGCCGCGCGCCAGGCGCTGCTCGCCATGCGTCCGGAGGCGATGGTGGTGGCGGCCTACGGGCTGATCCTGCCGCAATGGGTACTGGACCTGCCGCCCCTGGGCTGCCTGAACATCCACGCCAGCCTGCTGCCGCGCTGGCGCGGGGCCGCGCCGATCCAGCGCGCGATCGAGGCGGGCGATCCGGTCACCGGCGTGACCATCATGCGGATGGACGCGGGGCTGGACACGGGGGACATGCTGCGGGTGCGCGAGGTGCCGATCGGCCCCGGGGACACCGCCGCCAGCCTGCATGACGCCCTGGCCGAGGCGGGCGCGCGCGCCATCGTCGAGGTCCTCGCCGAGTACGCCGCGGGCCGCCCGCCGCGCCCGGTGCCGCAGCCCGAGGAGGGCGTGTGCCATGCCGGCAAGCTGCTGAAATCCGAGGCGGCGCTGGATTTCGGACAGGACGCCGGGCTGCTGGCGCGCCGCGTGCGCGCCTTCGATCCCTTCCCGGGCGCCACCATGGTCCTGCCCGGCCTGGACCAGCCGGTCAAGGTCTGGGAGGCGCGCGCCCTGCCCGCCGATCCGGCCGCGGCGCGGGCCGAGCCCGGGACGATCCTGGCGGCCAGCCCGCAAGGCATCGATGTGGCCACCGCCGGCGGCATCCTGCGCATCACCGCGCTGCAACGGGCGGGCGGCAAGCGCCAGCCGGTGGCGCAGTTCATGCAGGGCTGGAGCCTTCCGGGTCAATAGCGCATTTCCGCGGCCCGCGGCGCCGCCATCGGCGAACCCCGCTATCGGCCGGCCCCGATCAGGGGGTGTTCTTTTTCCGCGAGGTGTCGATGCCGAGCTGCTTGAGCTTGCGATAGAGGTGGGTGCGCTCGAGCCCCGTGCGTTCCGAGACGCGGGTCATGCTGTGGTTCTCGCGGGCGAGATGGTATTCGAAATAGATGCGCTCGAATTCGTCGCGCGCCTCGCGCAGGGGCTGGTTCAGCGAGATGCTGCCCAGGTGGGAGTCGTCGGCCGGGGGCGCCGCCGGCGCCGCGACGGCGGCGGGGCTGGGCTGGGGCGGCGCCTCGCCCGCGATCTGCGGCATCTGGGTGAAGACCGGGTCGGCGGCCGGCCGCTCGGTGCGGCTGCGCATCGAGGCCGGGATGACCGGGCGTGCGAGCCCCGCGGCGACGGCCTTGAGCAGCTTTTGCAGGGTGATGGGCTTTTCGAGGAAGTCGACCGCGCCGATGCGGGTCGCCTCGACGGCGGTGTCGACCGTGGCATGGCCGCTCATCATGATGACGGGCATGTTCAGCAGCCCCTGGCTGCTCCATTCCTTGAGCAGCGTGACGCCATCGATGTCGGGCATCCAGATGTCCAGCAGGACCAGGTCGGGGCGGTTGCGCAGACGGGACTCGCGCGCTTGCGCGGCGTTTTCGGCGAGCTCGACCGTGTGGCCCTCGTCGTAGAGAATCTCGGACAGCAGTTCGCGGATGCCAATCTCGTCGTCGACAACCAGGATTCGGGCCATTAACACCTCGCCTATTTCTTTCGCATATTATCCTGTGCTTGAACCATCGAGTCCAGCCGCGTCCTCACTGGGCGCCGCTGCCGGGCCCGCGGCCGCCAGATGCGTGAACAGAATGGAGATCCGCGCGCCGCCGTTGGCCGTGTTGGAAATGTCCACGCGCCCGTGATGCTCCTCGATGATTTTTTTGACGATGGCCAGGCCCAGGCCGGTGCCCGTGGCCTTGGTGGTGACGTAGGGCTCGAACACGCGGGCGAGCACCTGGGGCGCGAAGCCCGGGCCATTGTCGGTGACGCTCAGCCGCACGCTGCGCGTGCCGTCCTCGCCCTGGATCAGGCGGGTCTGGACGGTGATCCGGGCGTCCGCCGCGCCGCGATGCTGACAGGCCGCGTCGCGCGCATTGGCGAGCAGGTTGTGGATGACCTGGCGCAACTGGGCGGCATCGCCCAGCAGGGGGGGCAGCCCCTCGGCGAGCTGCGCCTCGATGTGCGCCGAGGCCGCGCCGCCTGGGCCGCGGCTCATGCCCTCGACGGGATCCCAGCCATACAGGGTCAGGACCTCGGTGACCAGCTCGTTGAGGTCGACGTCCTGCATCTGCGCCGGCGGCGTGCGGGCGTATTCGCGGAAGTCGTCGACCATCTGCTTGAGCGAGGCGACCTGGTTGACGATGGTGTTGGTGGACCGGATCAGGAAGGCGGCGTCGGCCTCGTCCAGGCGTTCGGCCAGTTTCATCGCCAGGCGTTCGGCCGAGAGCTGGATGGGCGTGAGCGGGTTCTTGATTTCGTGCGCCAGCCGGCGGGCGACTTCCCCCCAGGCGACGGTGCGGTTGGCCGAGATCACCTCGCTGATGTCGTCGAACACGACCAGGTGGCCGTTGCCGTGGCCGTCCATGTGCAGTTGCGTGCCCCGGGCGAGCAGGGTGATGACGTGCTTCTTGCGCTCGTTGTCGGCGGCCTGCTCGAGCTCGAGCTCGAACTGCTGCTGCCAGTAGGGGCGGGTCGACTCGACGGCCTCGTGGGAGGCGAAGGCCTGGCGCAGCAGTTGCGCCAGGCCCAGCGCGCCGTCGGCGGTCTCGAGCGGGCGGCCGCGCACGGTGCGCAGGTCCAGGCGCAGGATGTCCTGCGCCCCCTGGTTGAACAGCGTCACGCGAAAGGCGTCGTCGAAGACCAGCACGCCCGAGGACAGGTTGCTGAGGATGGATTCCAGGTACAGGTTGGTCTGCTCGAGCTGGCGGCGGTTGCGGTCCACCATCTGCCGCGCCTCCTCGAGCTGGCGCGTCATGGCGTTGAACGAGCGGGTGAGCTGGCCCACCTCGTCGCGCTCGGGCGGCTCGGGCAGCGGACGGTAGTCGCCCACGCCCACCGCCTGGGTGCCGGAGGCCAGCGTCAGCAGCGGCCGCACCAGCCGCCGCGATACCGCCAGGGCCGCCACCACGGCGGCAAACACCGCCAGGATCAGCGCCAGCGTCAGGGTGATGCCATAGAGCTTGCGCAGGCCCAGGCGCGACAGGGCGAGCTCTTGGTAGTCGCGAAAGCCCTGCTGCACCAGGTTGGCGTTGTGCGCGATGCGCTCGGGCACGGGCTGGATGACCTGCAGCCAGCGCGAATCGGCGTTCATGCCCAGCGCCGCGCCAAAGCGGTCGTGGGTGTTGATGGGCGTGACCACGCGCAGGTGCAGGCCGTTGGCCGCCGGGGCGCCGGCCGGGGTGTCGGCCTCGGCCGCCGCGTAGCTCTGCGAGATGCGCAACTGGTTCATCACGGTGCTGGGCGGCATGTCGGGCAGCAATTGGCCGAAGGCCGAGGACGAAAAGGCGACCAGGCGGCCGCTGCCGCTGAAGACCATGGCCTCGGCGACGTTGTTGTTCTCGCGCAGGGGCGTGATCAGCAAGGCGATCTCGGCGTCGCTGACGTTGGCGAGGCGGCCGGCCATGGCCTGCGCGCGCGTGCCGAGCTCGGCGAGCTGCGCGTCCAGCGCGGCGCGCCCGAGGTTGAGCCCGGCCTCGAGGGCGCTGTCGACCCGCACGTTGAACCAGGATTCGATCGAGCGGGACATGAACTGGACCGAGAGCAGGTAGATCAGGGCGCCGGGCAGGATGCCGATCAGCGTGAAGAACAGCGCGAAGCGCGCCGTCAGCCGGGCGCCGAACTGGCGCCGCCGGATCTGGCGCAGCAGGCGCACGGTCAGCAGCAGCACCCAGGACATCAGGGCGACCGCGAGGATGCCGTTGAGCAGCAGCAGCAGGTCGTACTGCTGGGCGTAGCGCGAGGCGTTGCCGGTGGACCAGACCAGCAGGGCGAGCAGGGCCAGCGCGCTGATGGCGGCCACCGCGAGGGCCGCGCGCAGCGCCCAGCGGATCAGGGCCGGGGCGCGGCGACGGAGATCGAAAACGTGAAATCTTTCCATGGCGTCGTCAGGGACCAGACCTTGCTGTTGAGGGCGTCGACCTGGAAGGGCCGGGCCAGCCGGGCGGTGTCCAGCCGCAGCCGCAGCCGGCCGTCGTATGGCGTCTCGGTCTCGAAGTCGTCGGTGGAGGCCACGTCCCAGCCGCGGACGTGGCGCACCAGGTCGAGGGCCTCGTCCAGCGTGGAGGCCGGCAGCGACAGGTCGCCGGTGCCCGTGCGCCATTGGCGCGTGAGCGCGTTGTACTGCACGCGCCAGGTGAGCTCGGTCGAGAGGACCTCCTTGTCGAACCACCACCAGCGCGAGCGGGTGATCCGCAGATCGGCCGTCAGGTACAGGGGCACGCCTTTCTCGGCCGCGCCGCGCAGCTCGTCGGTGAGCTTGAAATCGATGTCGGCGTCGATCAGCAGCCGTCCGTCCACCGCGATGGGCTCGACCCGCTCGACCAGGGGCTCGGCCAGGGCGCGTCCGGCCGGCAGCAGGGCGAACAGGCACAGCGCGAAGGACAGGATCAGGCGGAGCATGCGCAGCGGCCGGAGGCTGGTGATTCGGGGGGGATCATGCCGTATTGTTGTCGACTCGTCCATGCTTGGCAATCAAGGCATAGAAAAAGCCGTCGCCCGTCTCGCCGTCCGGGCCGGGCAGCGGCAGGATCTGGCCGGGCGCGGGCAGGCGCAGGGCATCGGGATGGCGTTCGAGGAAGGCGCGCGCCTGGTCCTCGCATTCCAGCGGAAAGATCGAGCAGGTGGCGTACAGCAGGTGGCCGCCGGGACGCAGCAGGGGCCAGAGGGCGTCGGCGATCCGCGCCTGCAGGGCGGCCGTGCGCGGCAGGTCGCCGGGGCGCCGCAGCCAGCGGATGTCGGGATGGCGGCGCACCACGCCCGAGCCGGTGCAGGGCACGTCGGCGAGGATGGCGTCGAAGGGCTGCCCGTCCCACCAGGCGGCCGGTTCGGCGGCGTCGGCGCGCAGCAGCGTGACCCGCGGCCCCGACAGGCCCAGGCGGTCGAGGTTCTGGGCCACGCGCGCGAGCCGCTCGGCGTCGCTGTCGAGCGCCGTCAGCCGCAGCGCGTGGCGCTCGAGCATGTGGGCGGTCTTGCCCCCGGGCGCGGCGCAGGCGTCCAGCACGCGCATGCCGTCGGCCAGCGGCAGCAGCCGCGCCGCCCGCTGCGCGGACAGGTCCTGCACCGACCACAGGCCTTCGGCATGGCCCGGCAGCTCGTGCACCGGGCGCGGCTGGGGCAGCAGCAGGCCGTCCTCGCCCACGCGCCGGCTGGGAACACCCTGGGCGGCGAAGCGTTCGCCCAACTGCGCGGGCGTGATGCGCCGGGCGTTGGCGCGCAGGACCAGCGGGCCGGGCCGGTCGGCCGCGGCCAGCAGGGCCTCCCAGTGCGCCGGCCAGGCCGCGCGCAGGGTGTCCACCCACCACGACGGATGGTTCCAGCGGGCCTCGGGGTCGCCGGCCACCTGCTCGAGCAGGGCCGCGCGTTCCCGGGCATGGCGGCGCAGGACGGCGTTGATCAGGCCCTTGAAGGGCTTGCAGCGCTTGTCGCGCCCGGCGGCGGCCACGGCCTGGTGGACGACCGTGTGGGGCGCATAGGCCGGCACGTGCGGGGCGCGCTCGTCGGGCGGCTCGAGGCTGGCGTCCATCAGGCACAGGCCGAGCAGCAGCAGGGCGCGCGCCAGCGGATCGGCGGGGGGGCGGGCCACCAGCCTTCCCTCGAGGGCGCGCGCCAGGCCGAGGCGGCGCATGGCGTGGAAGGACAGCGCCTGGGCGGCGGCGCGTTGGGCGGCCGGGGTGCGCGCGAGGCTGTCCGAGAGCGATTGGCCGGCGAGCACCGCGCGCACGGCGCGCGCGGCCGCGAGCATCTGGTCCGACAGGGAGGGCGTGTGGGGGTCTGGCACGGGGAATGGGCGCTGCGGAAGTGTTTTCCGGGGACTTTAGCACCGATTCGCTAAAATACGGGGTTTAGGATCCTGAGCGGGCGCGAGGCCCCGAGAGGTTTTTCATGAGTGCTTCCCCCCGAGTCGGGTTCGTCAGCCTGGGCTGTCCCAAGGCCTTGGTGGATTCCGAGCGGATCCTGACCCAGTTGCGCACCGAGGGCTACGAGATCAGCCCCGACTACCAGGGCGCGGACGTGGTGGTGGTCAATACCTGTGGCTTCATCGACAGCGCCAAGGCGGAATCGCTGGACGCCATCGGCGAGGCCATCGTCGAGAACGGCAAGGTCATCGTCACCGGCTGCCTGGGCGTCGAGGCCGACATGATCCGCGGCGTCCACCCGGCCGTGCTGGCCGTCACCGGGCCCCAGCAGTACGAGCAGGTGGTGCGCGCGGTGCACGAGGCCGCGCCGCCCGCGATCGTCCACGACCCCTACGTGGACCTGGTGCCGCCGCAGGGCATCCGCCTGACGCCGCGCCATTACGCCTATCTCAAGATCTCCGAGGGCTGCAACCACAATTGCAGCTTCTGCATCATTCCCTCGATGCGCGGACGCCTGGTCAGCCGGCCCATCGGCGACGTGCTGGGCGAGGCCCGGCGCCTGGTCGACGCGGGGGTGAAGGAACTGCTGGTGATCTCGCAGGACACCAGCGCCTATGGCGTCGACATCAAGTACCGCACGGGATTCTGGGACGGCCGCCCGGTCAAGACCCAGCTCACCGCGCTGGCGCGCGCACTGGGCGACTTCGGGGTCTGGGTGCGGATGCATTACGTCTATCCGTATCCCCACGTCGACGAGCTGATCCCGCTGATGGCCGCGGGGCGCATCCTGCCCTATCTCGACATTCCCTTCCAGCACGCCAGCCCGCGCATCCTGCGGGCCATGAAGCGTCCCGCCTTCGAGGACCGTACCCTGGCGCGCATCCGCCAGTGGCGCGAGGCCTGTCCGGACCTCACCCTGCGCTCGACCTTCATCGTCGGCTTTCCCGGCGAGACCGAGGAGGACTTCCAGTACCTGCTCGACTGGATGAGCGAGGCGCAGCTCGACCGCGTGGGCTGTTTCCAGTATTCGCCGGTCGAGGGCGCGCGCGCCAACGAGCTGCCCGACCCCGTGCCCGAGGAGGTCAAGGCCGAGCGCTGGGAGCGCTTCATGGCGCACCAGCAGGCGATTTCCACGCAGCGCCTGGCGGCAAAGATCGGCCGCACCCTGACGGTGCTGGTGGACGAGGTCGATGACGAAGGCGGCGCGACCGCGCGTTCCGAGGCCGATGCGCCCGAGATCGACGGCAATGTGCTGCTGCGCGATGCGCGGAGCCTGCGGCCGGGCGACAAGGTCCAGGCGCGCATCGAGGACGCCGACGAGTACGACCTGTACGGCGTGCCGGCCTGAACCTGGAGCCGCCCTGATTTCCCGTCTCCGGCTTGCGCGGGATCCCGCGAGGCGAGGCGGGCGAGCGAGGCCGGCGGACCAGGCGGGCGAGGCCTGCGCGCCGGACGGGTGCATGGCGGCGCGAGGCCGCCGTTCATTCGTCCGGCTTGCGCGGCCGCACGCGCGGCGGCGGCTTTGATGGGTCCAGGGGCTGGGCCCGCTTGAAGGTGGTCACCGGCAGGTCGCCGAAGGGGCCGCGCCGCGCGGCGGCGCGCCAGGCGTGGCCGTAGGCGACCTCCAGGCTGAGGTGGATGGTGCCGTCCGCGTGGCGCCGGTTCTCGAGGGCGCGGACCAGGCGTGCGCGCCATCGGCGCCCGGCCGCCCCGGCGCGGCGCTGGGGATGGGGATTGCCGCCCAGGTGGCGGACGTCCTCCAGCAGCTTGTCGGCGGTCCTGTAGGTGAGGGTGATGATTTCCTGGTCCATCACCGGATCGGCGAACCCCACCTGGATCATCAGGTCGCCGAAATCGTGCATGTCGACGAATTCCATGGTGTGCGTGTCCAGGTCCGCCTCCGCGGCCGCCTCGCGCAGCTCCTTGAAGGTGCCGGGCCCCAGGCTCGAGTACATGGCCAGGCCGTCGATGCGCAGGATGCGGCGCCATTCCTGCAGCACGAGGTGGGGCTCGGGATGCCAGTGCAGGGCGAGGTTGGACCAGACGAGGTCCAGGCTCTCGTCGGACAGGCCGGTCTCGGCCAGGTCGGCCTGGACGAAGCCGGGCGTCGGGGTGGGCTTGTTGCGCAGCTTGTGCCAGAACCCGGGCTTGGCCGCGTAGCGGGCCCGCGCGGCGTCCAGCAGGGCCCCGCAGGCGTCCAGCCCGATGTAGCGCTGGTCGGGATAGCGGGCGCGCAGGGGATCGAGCGCGTGGGCCGCGCCGCAGCCGGCATCCAGGATGTCCTTGGGGTGGATGCGGATATAGCTCAGGCGCTGGAGCATGCGCTGGGCGATTTCCCCGTACAGGAACTGCGCCGCGTCCAGCGGGCTGCGCCGCGCGAACTGCCGGATGACGGCATTGGGGTCGATGGGCAGGCGGGGAAGCTGTGACATGTCGGGTCAAGAGGGGTGTCCGCGCCCCGGTCCTTGTGTTCAGATGTCCGGATTCATCGCGGGGAGGTGACATTATGCTGGATACGGCCCGTTGGCGCGAACGCCTGGGGGGCCCTTGGCTGCGCGCGCTGCTGGCCCGGGTGCCCGCCGATTGCCCCCGCTGCGGCGCCCGCGCCCGCGGCGGCCGGCCCTGCCCGGCCTGCCTGCCGGCCCCGATCCGCGCCGGCGATCCGCGGCGCTGCCCGGTGTGCGCGCAGCGCCTGGCGGGTCTTCCTTGTCCCGATTGCGCGCGCCGGCCGCCGGCCTTCGATCGGGTGATCGCGGCCTTCGATTACGAGGCGGCGGGCCGCGAGCTGATCCTGCTGTACAAGGCGCGGCGGCGCTTCGAGCTCTCGGGCGCGCTCGCCGACCTGCTGGTGGAGGCGGTGGAAACAGCCCGGCTCCCGGGCGCCGAGGGCTTCGGGATCGCGGGGACTGTCGGGGCCGCCCGGATTGTGAGGGGCGTCGGGGCCGCCGAGACTGCCGGCGCCGCGGAGGTGTTTCCGCCGAGGTCTACAATCCTGGTGCCGGTGCCCGCGCGTCGCGAGGCGATCCTGCGCCGGGGCTTCAATCCCGCGGCCGAGCTGGCGCGGGCCCTGTCGGCGCGCATGGGCCTGCGCTGCGAGCCGGGCATGCTGCTGCGGACGGGCGAGGGCGTCAAGCAGGCGCTCCTGGACCGCGCGGCGCGGCGCGCAGCCCCGCGGGAGGCCTATCGTTGCGGGCCGGTGCCCCGGGGCTGCCACGTCGCGGTGGTCGACGACGTCCTGACGACGGGCGGCACGCTGGACGGGATCGCCCGCGCGCTGAAGGCCGCGGGCGCCGCGACCGTCACCGGTCTGGTGCTCGCGCGCGCTGTGCCGGATGCGGCGCGGCGGCCGCCCTGGGCCGGTCCGGCATGACCGCGGCGTCGACGGACGGGCCAGGGCCGCGCCCACTGCGCGGATGCGGGGATCGAATGAAATCGAGGTGAGCGGCACATGTTCCATATCGTTCTGGTCGAACCGGAAATTCCGCCCAACACGGGCAATGTGATTCGTCTGGCGGCCAATACCGGGGCGTTCCTGCATCTGGTGCGGCCTTTGGGCTTTGCGCTGGACGACGCGCGGATGCGACGCGCGGGGCTGGATTATCACGAATGGGCGCGGATGCGGGTGCATGAGGACCTGGACGCGGCCCTGGAAGCCACGGGCGCGGATCCGGCGCGCCGTTTCGCCCTGACGACGCGCGGCTCGGCGCTGATCGGCGAACGGCCCCTGCGCGCGGGCGACGCCTTTGTGTTCGGCCGGGAAACCGCCGGGCTGTCGGACGCCCAGATGGCTTTGTTTCCCGAAGGCCAGCGCATCCGCCTGCCGATGCGGCCGGGACAGCGCAGCCTGAACCTCTCGAACGCGGTGGCGGTGACGGTGTTCGAGGCATGGCGCCAGGCGGGATACGCCGGCGGGATCTAGGAGGGCGTTTCCGGCGGCGCTGAATCCCTTCGGGGCGCCGGATACATGCGGAATGCCGGGTGGCGCTATTCGGCGCGCGGTTCGCGCGCGAGCAGGGCCGCCACCGCCTCGCGCGGCGCCAGGCCGTCGAACAGCACGCGGCACACGGCCTCGGTGATCGGCAGGTCGACCGCGTGGCGGCGGCCCAGGGCCAGCGCCGCGCGCGCGCAGCGCACCCCCTCGGCGGTCATGCCGCCGGCCAGGATGTCCGCGAGGCGCCGGCCCTCGCCGATGGCGACGCCCACCTGGCGGTTGCGCGACAGATCGCCCGTGGCCGTCAGGACCAGGTCGCCCAGCCCCGCCAGCCCCGAGAAGGTGTCGGCCTGGCCTCCCAGGGCCACGCCCAGGCGCTGGATTTCCGCCAGGCCGCGCGTGATCAGGGCGGCGCGCGCGTTGGTGCCCAGGCGCAGGCCGTCCGAGATCCCGCAGGCGATCGCCACCACGTTTTTCAGGGCGCCGCCGACCTCGACGCCGACGATGTCCCGCGTGGTGTAGATGCGCGCCTGGGTGCCGTGATAGACCGCCTGGGCCACCGCGCCGGTGTCCGGATCCTCGGCGGCGAGGGTGAGGGCGACCGGCAGGCCCTGGGCGACCTCGCGCGCGAACGAGGGCCCCGAGAGCACGCCCGCGTGCAGCCAGGGCCGGCGGGGCAGGTGCTGGGCGATGATCTGGTGGGGCAGTTGCAGGGTGTCGGGATCGATGCCCTTGCAGGTCCAGAGCAGGTGCAGCGGGGCCTCGCGCCGCGCCGGCAGGGCGTCCGCCAGGCGCTCGCAGATCCCGGGCAGGCCGGCCATGGGGACCCCCAGGACGATCAGCGCGGCGCCGGGCGCGTCGAGGACGTGGTCCAGGGCCTCGCCGAAATCGGCGGTGGCGCGCAGCGCCTCCGGCAGGGCGACGTCCGTCAGGTAGCGCGGATTGCGCCGTTGCCGGGCGATGGCCTCGGCGACCTCGGGCGCGCGCGCCCACAGCAGGGTGTCGGCCCGGGCGCTGGCGAGCGCCGCCAGGGCGGTGCCCCAGGCGCCGGCGCCCAGCACGCTGACGTGGACCGCGGACATGCCTTTGCGACCCTGGGACGCCGCCGCGCTATTTGCGCGCGCCGGGCGGCAGGATCAGGCCGGAGTCCTGGGCCTGGGCGTCCTGCTCGCCGGCGGCCTGCGCCAGGCGCTGCTCGTACAGGGCCTGGAAGTTCATCTCGGCCAGGTGCAGGGGCGGCATCGAGGTGCGCGTGATGGCGTCGGCGACGTTGGCGCGCAGGTAGGGGTACAGCATGGTCGGGCAGACGATGCCCAGCAGGGGATCGAGCTGCTCGGCCGGAATGTTTGAGGCTTCAAAGATACCGGCCTGGCTCAGCTCGACCAGGTACAGGACCTTGTCGCCGATGCGCGTGGTGACGGTGGCCGTGACCACCGACTCGAAGACGGATTCGGCCAGGCGCTGGCCGCCGACCTGGATCGACACCTCGACGGTCGGGCCTTCCTGCTCGAGGAAGATCGCCGGCGCGTTGGGCATCTCGAGCGACAGGTCCTTGACGTAGGTGCGCTGCAGGCCAAAGCTTGGGGACTGGTCGTGCTGGTTTTCGGTGTTTCCGGACATGGGGTTTCCTGTGTGGGGGGAGGGGTCAGGCGGGCCGCAGCAGGGGCAGCAGGCCGCCGGCGCGGTCCAGGGCGGCCAGATCGTCGTAGCCGCCGACGTGGCGGTCGCCGATGTAGATCTGGGGCACCGTGCGCCGGCCGGTGCGTTCCATCATCACGGCGCGCTGCGAGGGATCGCGATCGATGTGGATCTTGTGGATGTCGTCGACGCCGCGCTGCCTGAGCAGCGCCTCGGCGCGGATGCAGTACGGGCACACCGCGGTGCAGTACATGGTGATCTTGGGCATGGGGCGTCCTCGGGCGGGGCGTCAGGATTTCTTGAGCGGCATGCCGGCCTGGACCCAGCCGTCCAGGCCGCCATCGAGCGAGGATACCCGATCGAAGCCATGCTTGCGCAGGCTGGCGAGGGCGCGCTGCGCCTCGCGGCCGTGGCCGTCGACGAGGATCAGGGGCTTGTCCTTGGGGAGGCTGCCGACGTGGGATTCGAGGTCGGCCATCGGGATGTTGCGCGACTGGGGGATGCAGCCGGCCTTGAACTGCTCGGCCGGCCGCAAGTCGATGAACTGGCCGTGCTCGCGGTTGACCTGCTGGATGGCGTCGTTGAGCGCGATGCGGCCGCCCGGCCGCCCGCGCGAGAGGCTGGGCCAGAGCAGCAGGCCGCCGGATACCAGGGCGATGAGCAATATCCAGAGGTTGTTCTGGCTGAGTAGAAAATCCACGGCGGGTCCTGTAATCGGGGTCAAAACAAATTGTATGCCGGGGGATTATAAAATGGACGGCAGTTTTCAACTTCAGGGGCCCGCCGAGGCCGTTTGGACATGCACAAACTCGTACTCATGCGCCATGGCGAGAGCCAGTGGAATCTCGAAAATCGCTTCACCGGCTGGACCGACGTGGACCTCACCCAGACCGGCCGCGAGCAGGCGCGCCAGGCGGGCGAGCTGCTGCGCGCCAACGGCTACGAATTCGACCTGGCCTTCTCGTCGGTCCTCAAGCGAGCGATCCGCACGCTCTGGATCGCGCTGGACGCCATGGACGCCATGCACACGCCCATCGGCCTGAACTGGCGCCTGAACGAGCGCCATTACGGCGCCTTGCAGGGCCTGAACAAGGCGGAAACCGCGGCCCGCTACGGCGAGGAGCAGGTCCTGCTGTGGCGCCGGGCCTACGACGTCGCCCCCGAGCCCCTGGCGCCCGACGATCCCCGACACCCGCGCTTCGATTCGCGCTACCGGCGCATTCCCGCCGACCAGTTGCCGGCCACCGAATGCCTGCGCGACACCGTGGCGCGCGTCGTGCCGTTCTGGAACGATTCCATCGCGCCGGCGATCCGCGCGGGCCGCCGGGTGCTCGTCTCGGCGCATGGCAACAGCCTGCGCGCCCTGATCAAGCACCTGGACGGGGTGTCGGACGAGGACATCGTCGGGCTGAACATCCCCACCGGCCAGCCGCTGGTCTACGAGCTGGACGACGAGCTGCGCCCCCTGGGCCGCCAGTACCTGGGCGATGCGGCCCAGATCGAGGCGGCCATGCAGGCGGTCGCCGACCAGGGCAAGGCGGCCAAGGCCTGACATGCGCCATGCGTGCCTGGCGGCCGTCCTGTGCCTGGCCGCGGCCGCGGCGCAGGCCCAGACGTCCCTGGCCGATCGCCAGGCGGCGGCGCGCAAGGACCGCGCCGCCCTGCGCGAGCAGATCGATGCCCTGAGGCAGCGCATCGAGGACACCACCTCCTCGCAGCGCGACGCCGGGCTGGCCCTCAAGGCCTCCGAACAGGCGATCTCGGACATCAGCCGCCGGCTCGACGAACTCGACCGGCGCCGCGCCGGCCTGGCCGAGAACCTGCGCGAGCTCGAGGCCGCCATGGAGGGGCAGGGCGCCGAGCTCGAGCGCCAGCGCGAGGCGCTCGCGCGGCAATTGCGGGCGCAGTATTCCAGCGGCCTGTCGCCCTGGACGGCGCTGCTCTCGGGCGAGGATCCCCAGCGGATCGGCCGCGAGCTGGCCTACCTGGCCTACGTGTCCAAGGCGCGGACGCGGGCGCTGGACGACCTGCGCCGCAGCATCGACAGGCTCGCCGGCCTCCAGGCGCAGACCGACGCCCGCCGCGCCGAGCTCGAGGCCCTGGTGGCCGAGACCGCCGAGCAGAAAAAGGCGCTCGAGACCCAGCAGGACGAGCGGCGCCAGACCTTGCTGCGCATCCAGGCCGAGCTGCAGGCGCAGCGCGGCCAGGCGCGCGAGCTCGAGGCGCGCGACGCGCGCCTGGGCGAGCTGATCAAGGGGCTGGACGCCGAGATCGCCAAGGCCGAGGCGCGGCGCCGGGCCGCGCTGCGCGCCGAGGCCGAGCGCAAGGCCCGGGAGGCCCGCGAAGCCGCCGAAAGGGCCCGGCAGGTGCGCGAACAGGCCGAGCGGCACATGCGCGAGGCCAAAGAGCGGGAAGAACGCGAGGCGCGGGCCGAGGCCGCGCGCGCCGGGGAGGCCGGACAGGCGGAGCCCGATCGCGCCGAGGCCGAACGGGCGGAGGCGGACCGCGCCAGGGCCGCGGAGGCCGAACGCGCCGCGGCGGAACGCGCCAAGGCCGAGGCCGATCGCGCCAAGGCCGACGCCGAGCGGGCGGAGGAGGACCGGCGCGCCGCCGGCCGGGGCGAGGAATCCGCCGCGGAGGCCCCGGCCGGAGGGTTTCCCGGCCTGAGCAAGGGCCTGCCCTACCCGGTCAAGGGCGAGGTCCAGGGGCGTTTCGGGGCCGAGCGGCCCGATGGCGGCGTGTGGCGCGGCATCGTGCTGCGCGCGCCGCCCGGCACCGAGGTGCACGCGGTCGCGGCGGGCCGGGTGGTCTATGCGCACTGGCTGAGCGGCTTCGGCAACCTGCTGATCATCGACCATGGCCGCAAGTACCTCAGCATCTACGCCTACAACCAGAGCCTGCTGCGCCAGGTCGGGGACGTCGTGGCGCGCGGCGACGTGGTGGCCCGGGTCGGCGCCACCGGCGGCCAGGTCGAGCCGGGGCTGTATTTCGAATTGCGCCACGAGGGCGCGCCGATCAATCCGCAATTGTGGCTCGGCCGCTGATGACGGCCTGGCCGCCGGGCGGGGCGCGGGGTGCCCGCCGTTCATTGCGCCGCCACGGTAAACTATCTGATCTCCACCGGGGCCCCAAGCGCCCCGGCGATTCTGGACACCATCGGGAATGTGCATGAGCACTCGCAAAGTCAGGTCATTGAGCTGGATCGTCATCGGGTTCCTCGCGGGCGTCCTCGTGAGCCTGGGAATCAGCGCCGCCGCCCAGCGCGGCGAACCTCTGCCGCTCAAGGGCCTGCAGCAGTTCGCCAATGTGTTTGGCGCCATCAAGTCCAGCTACGTCGAGCCGGTCTCCGACCAGCAGTTGATCGACGATGCGATCCGGGGCCTGTTCACGGACCTGGACCCGCACTCGACCTACCTGGACGAGGAGGCCTACAAGCAGATGCAGGACATCACGCGGGGCGGCTTCGGCGGGCTGGGGATCGAGATCGGCACCGAGGACGGCATGCCCAAGGTCATCGCCCCCATCGAGGACACGCCCGCCGCGCGCGCCGGGATCCTGACCGGCGACCTGATCACCCGGATCAACGACGAGCCCACCAAGGGGATGAGCCTGAACGACGCGGTCAAAAAGATGCGCGGCGAGCCGGGCACGGCGATCAACCTGACGATCCAGCGCGCCGGCAGTCCCAAGCCCCTCAAGTTCCACATCGTGCGCGAGATGATCAAGACGCGCAGCGTGCGCGGCAAGATGCTGCCCGGCGACATCGCCTACGTGCGCATCAGCCAGTTCCAGGACCGCACCACCAGCGACCTCGTGCGCATGCTCGGCAACCTGTCGTCCCGGACGGCGCCCAAGGGCCTGATCCTCGACCTGCGCAACGATCCGGGCGGCCTGCTCGACGGCGCCATCGGCGTCTCGTCGGTGTTCCTCGAGCCCGGCAAGCTCGTGGTCTCGACCAAGGGCCGCATTCCCTCCTCCAATGAGGAGTTCTACGCCCGGCGCCTCACCAGCGATCATGGCTTCCCCATGGACGACAACGTCGGCCAGCCGCCCGCCTGGACGCGCACGGTGCCCATGGTGGTGCTGGTCAACGTGGGCTCCGCCTCGGCCTCCGAGATCGTCGCCGGCGCCCTGCAGGACCACAAGCGGGCCCGGATCCTGGGCAACCGGACCTTCGGCAAGGGCTCGGTGCAGTCGGTGCTGCAGCTCAGCGAGGATACCGGCATCAAGCTCACCACCGCGCGCTACTATACGCCCAGCGGCGGCTCGATCCAGCTCACCGGCGTCATGCCGGACGACGTGGTCGACGACAGCGCGGCGGGCAACCTGTTCCAGTTGCAGCGCGAGGTCGACCTGCAGCACCACCTCGAGAACAAGGCCGACGCCAAGCGGACTTCCGGCGCTCCCGGCGAGGAGGACGACGATTTCGTCGAGGGCGAGATCAAGATGTTCGAGTTCGGCGGCGACGACGACTGGCAGTTGCGCCAGGCGATCAATGCCTTGCAGGGGCGGCCCGTGCTGAAGTCCGATCCGGCGCTGGTGCGCGAGGCCAGGGCCAAGGCAGAGATGCAGGCCAAGGCCGAGCCCGCCAACGGCGCCGCGGCCGCTCCGGCTGAAAAAAAAACGCTGAATGATTCCGGGGCGGCCGTCGAGCGCTACCGGGTGACGCCCCAGGGACTGATCAGGACGCAGTGATGGGAGACCCGCGCCCCATGGGCGATGCGCAGCTCATGCGCTATGCCCGGCACATCCTCCTGGACGAGCTGGGGATCGAGGGCCAGGAGCGTCTGCTGGCCGCGCGCGTCCTGATCGTGGGGGCCGGCGGCCTGGGTTCGCCGGTGGCCGCCTACCTGGCCGCGGCGGGTGTCGGACACCTGGTGCTGGCCGACGACGACGCGGTCGAGCTCAGCAACCTCCAGCGCCAGATCCTGCACACCACCGCGCGGATCGGCCAGCCCAAGGCCGAGTCGGGCCGGGAGGCGCTGCTGGCGATCAACCCCGAGATCGAGGTCCGCGCGCTGGTCGAGCGCCTGGACGACGCGCGGCTGCGCGAGCTCGCCGGCGAGGCCGACCTCGTGCTGGATTGCTGCGACAACTTTGCCACGCGCCACGCCATCAACCGCGCGTGCGTCGCCTCCCGCGTCCCGCTGGTGTCGGGCGCGGCGATCCGCTACTCGGGACAGGTCAGCGTCTACGACCTGCGCCGCGACGACGCGCCCTGCTACCACTGCCTGTTTCCCGAGGCCGACGACGTCCAGGAGCTGCGCTGCGCGACCACGGGCGTGCTGGGGCCGCTGGTGGGGATGGTGGGCAGCGTGCAGGCGGCCGAGGCCATCAAGCTGCTGGCCGGGATGGGCGAGCCCCTGGTCGGCCGCCTGCTGTCGGTCGACGCCCTGGCCATGCAGTGGCATACGATCCGTTTCAGGCGCGACCCCGGCTGCCCGGTATGCGGCCATCGCGCGCCCACGTCAGCAGCGGGCTGAGCGCGTTGACGCGCCGGCCGACGTACAGGTCGCGGCCATGGCGCAGGGTCGAGAACGGCGTGCCGGGATGGTAGACGTAGGCGGTGCGCATGCCGACCTGGTGCGCGCTCTTGAGGTTGGCGAGCGTGTCCTCGACCAGGACCACGCGGCCGGCCGGCACCCGCAGGCGGGCGATGATCTGGCGCATCAGCGCGCGCGAGGGCTTGGGCCGGTGGCGGCCCTGCAAGTCCATCTGCTCGATGCCCCACAGGCCGTCGAATTCGTGCAGGATGCCCAGCGTCCGCAGGACCTCGCGCGCGTAATGCGCGGGCGCGTTGGTCAGCACGATCTTGCGGCCCGGCAGGCGGCGCAGGCGGCGCGCGAGCCCCGTTTCGCCATGGACCAGCGGGGCGATCTCGAAGTCATGGCTCAGGGCGAGAAAGCGGTGCATGTCCACGCCGTGGTGGCGCACCATGCCGATGGCCGTCGCGCCGTAGCGCGTCCAGTACCGGCGGCGCAACTCGTCGGCCTGCCGGGGCTCGAGGCCGAGCGTCGTGGCCACGGCCTCGCCCATGCGCTGGTCGATCAGGCGGAAGATCGACCGCGAGGCGTCGTGCAGGGTGTTGTCGAGGTCGAACAGCCAGACCGTGCCGTCGCGCGGGCCGGCCGTGCGCGAGCGCCGCAGGGCGCTGGGGGCGCGCGCCGGCCGCATCAGTGCGAACTGATCATCGTGCCGACGCCGCGGTTGGTGAGGATCTCGAGCAGCAGGCAGTGCGGCACCCGGCCATCGATGATGTGCACGGAATTGACGCCGAAGCGCGCGGCATCCAGCGCGGAGGAGATCTTGGGCAGCATCCCGCCCGAGAGCGTGCCGTCCTTGAACAGCTCGTCGATGGTCTGCGCCGAGAGGCTGCGCAGCAAGCGGCCGTCCTTGTCGAGCACGCCCGGGGTGTTGGTCAGCATGACGAGCTTTTCCGCGCCCAGCACCTCGGCCATCTTGCCGGCGACCACGTCGGCGTTGATGTTGTAGGCCTGGCCGTCCTCGCCGTAGCCGATGGACGAGATCACCGGGATGAACTGGTCGTCCTGGAGGGCCTTGACCACCGCGGGCTCGATGCGCTGGATGTCGCCCACGAATCCGATGTCCAGCCATTGGCCGGGGTGCTCGGGGTCGGGCATGAGCTTTTTGCGGGCCTGGATCAGGCAGCCGTCCTTGCCGGTCAGGCCCACCGCCTTGCCGCCGGCCTCGTTGATCATCATGACGATGTCCTGCTGGACCTGGCCGCCCAGCACCCATTCGACGACCTCCATGGTCTCGGCGTCGGTGACGCGCATGCCCTGGATGAAGGTGCCCTCTTTGCCGATGCGCTTGAGGGCGCTGTTGATCTGGGGGCCGCCGCCGTGCACCACGACGGGATTGAGGCCGACCAGCTTGAGCAGCACCACGTCGTGGGCGAAGCTGCGCTGGAGGTGCTCCTCGGTCATGGCGTTGCCGCCGTACTTGATGACGACGGTCTTGCCGTGGAAGCGGCGGATGTAGGGGAGGGCCTCTGACAGCACCTCGGCCTTCACCGCCGGAGAGTGAAGGCCGGAATCCTGCGGGTCGCTCATGATGCGAGTGCCTTTTCGACGGTGGCCATGAAGGCCTGTTCGTTGTAGTTGCCCAGGTAGCGCTTGATGATGTTGCCCTGCTTGTCGATCAGGATCGCGGTGGGCGTGAGCTGGATGTCGCCGAAGGCCTTGGCGATCGCGCCGGTCGCGTCGATCACCACCGGGAAGGGCAGCTTGCGGGTCTCGGCGAAGTTGACGACGTAGTTGGGCGGGTCGTATTGCATGGCCACCGCGATGGTGTCGAAGCCGCGCGGCGAGAGCTCTTGGTAGTGGCGGATGGTGTCGGGCATCTGGGCGACACAGGTGGTGCAACTGGTGGCCCAGAACTTGACCAGGACGACCTTGCCGCGCAGATCCTGCGTGGTGACCGAGTGGCCGTGCAGGTCGGTGAAGGTGACCTGGGGCGCGGCCAGGGCGGCGTGCTGGAATTGCCAGACGATGGCGCCGCCGATGGCGACGGCGGCGATGATGCTGAAGACGAGCTTTTTCATTTCACGGGCATGGCTTGCACGTCCCCGGCCGGCGCGGGCTGGGCGGGAGCGGGCGTGGTGGACGCATCGTCGGCGGCGGCCGGCTGGCCGGGGTCGGCCGCGATGCTGGCCGGACTCACGATCTGGAATAATTTTACGACTTTGTTGATGCCCTCGACAGCCGAGGCGGCGGTGGCGGCGCGCTGGCCTTCGGCGTCGGTGACCTTGCCCATCAGGTAGACCACGCCGCGCTCGGTGGTGATCTTGATGGTGCGCGAAGGGACCTGCTCGGTGCGCACGAGCTGGGTCTTGACCTTGGAGGTCAGCCAGGTGTCGTTGGTGCGCACCGACAGCGGGGTGATGTCGCCCACGCGGATGTAGTTGTCGACGCGGGTGACCTTGGGGATGGCCTTGGCGATCGATTCGGCGCGCTCGCGGTCCGCCTCGCTCGGGACGTCGCCGAGCAGCAGGAGGCGGCCGGCGTAGGCGGTGCCCAGCACCCGCGCCTTGTCGCCGAAGGCGTTGTTCATCTCGCTGGCGACGCGCAGCTCGATCGTCTGGTCGTCGACCTGCTCGCCGGCCGTGCGGCGGTCGGTGGCGACGACCGCGCTGGTCGCGGCGGTGCCGCCGACCACCAGCACCCCGCAGCCCGGGAGGGCGGCCAGGGCGGCGATCGACAGGGCCCAGCGGGCGATCCGGTGGCGGGAGCAAGGGGCTGGATTCATCAGAGGGTGTCTCCTAGGAGCAGGGCGTCGATGCCGTCGCACAAGGCATGCAGGAGCATGATATGGACCTCCTGGATGCGCATGGTCCGGTCGTGGGGCACGCACAGATGGATGTCGGTCTCGTAGAGGAGCTGGTTGACCTGGCCTCCGCCCTTGCCGGTGAGGGCGATGATCTGCATCTCGCGCTCGTGCGCGGCCTCGATGGCGCGCACGATGTTGGGCGAGTTGCCGCTGGTGGTGATGGCGACCAGCACGTCGCCGGGCTGGCCCAGGGCGTTGACCTGGCGCTCGAAGACGGCGTTGAAGCCGTAGTCGTTGCCCACCGCGGTCATGATCGAGGTGTCGGTGTTGAGGGCGATGCCGGCCAGGGGCAGGCGGTCGCGCTCGAAGCGGCCGACCAGCTCGGCGATGAAGTGCTGGGCGTCGGCGGCGGAGCCGCCGTTGCCGCAGGCGAGGACGCGGGCGTTGTTGGTGAGGGCCCCGAACAGCAGGTCTACGCCGACTGCGAGGGCGGGGGCCAGCTCTCGGGCGCTCGCCCTGAAGGCATCGATCGCGTCGTCGAAGTGCGACGACATCCGGGAGGTCATGTCCATGCCAGCGATTATCGCATGAGTCCAGCGGCCGGGCGGGACGGACGGTAACAGTTTCCGGTGCCCCGGAGGCATGGGCCGGAGCCCGGAAGGGGCTCGTGCCGCCGCGGCCCGGACTGGCTGTTCATTCCGTGAACGCAGCGGGCAGCCAGGCGACGGCGCCCGATTCGATGATCACCACGTCGAAGCGGCAGGCCGGGATCCGGCCCCCGAGATGCCGCCGGGCGAGCAGCGGCAGGAAGTGGCGCGCCGCCCTCAGCAGGCGCATCTGTTTGTCGCGGTTTACACTGGCGGCGGCACCGCCGAAGGCGGCGTCGCGGCGCGTGCGCACCTCGACGAAGACCAGGACGGGCCCGTCCAGGGCCACCAGGTCGATTTCGCCCGCCTTGCAGTTCAGGTTGCGGGCGAGCAGGCGCAGGCCGCGTTCCTCGAGGTAGCGGCCGGCGAGCGTTTCCGCGGCGCGTCCCCGGCGCTGGGTGGGCGAGCCGCGGTCGGGGACGGCCGCCCGCGGCGAGGGCCGGGCGCGGGCGCGCCGGCGGCGCCGGGCGATGGCGCCCGCCTGGGCTCGCCGGGCGCGTTCGAAGGGATCGTCGGGCGCGGCCTCGCGCTCGGGGGAATCGTCGTGCATGGCAAGCCCGCCGCTGCGGATGAGTGGAGATCGAGTATGACGGATGACGCGGGATTCGGGGAGCTGCAAGAGACATGGAAACGTCTCGCCGAGCGGATGGCCGGGCAGTCCTGGCCCGAGGGCTGCCTGTACGTGGTGGCCACGCCGATCGGCAACCTCGGCGACCTGGGGCTGCGCGCCTGGCAGACCCTGCTGCGCTGCGACGCCATCGCGGCCGAGGATACGCGCACCAGCCGCGCGCTGCTCGACGCCTGGGGTGTGCGCACGCCCCTGATGGCCGCGCACCGGCACAATGAAAACGAGGCGGCGCAGGCCATCATCCAGCGCCTGGCGCGCGGCGAGCGCATCGCCCTGGTGTCGGACGCGGGCGCGCCGGCGATCAGCGACCCGGGCGCGCGCATCGTGCGGCAGGTCCTCGAGGCGGGATATCGGGTGGTGCCCATCCCGGGGCCCAGCGCCGTGATCGCGGCGCTGATGGCCAGCGGCGCCACCAGCGACGAGGCGCCGGGCTACGCCTTCGCCGGCTTTCCGCCGGCGCGGGCCATGGCCAGGCGCAAATGGCTGCAGTCCTGGGGGCGGCTGGACGTCCCCGTGGTGATGTTCGAGTCGCCGCATCGCCTGCGGGCGTGCATCGATGACCTGGCGGCGGCCTGCGGCGCCGACCGGCGCCTGACCGTCGCGCGCGAGCTGAGCAAGCGCTTCGAGCAGATACATACTGTTACTATCGGGGACGCGCCCGGATGGCTGGGCGAGGATCCGCATCGCGGCCAGGGCGAGTTCGTGTTGATCCTGCATCCCGCCCCGGCGCCTGCCGGCGGCGATCCCGAGGCGGCGCTCGCCCCCGAGCACGTCCGCCTGATGGAGGCCCTGCTCGAGGACCTGTCGGTGCGCGACGCAGCCCGGATCGGCGCCAAGGCCACCGGCGTGCCGCGGGACGCGCTGTACGCCTGGGCCTTGAGGCGCTGAGGCGGCCTCGGGCTCAGGTCCGCGGCGATCGGGGTGCCGAGGCAATCCCGGGCTCAGTCCGCGGCGATCGAGGCCCGGAGGCCGGTCGCGTGCGAGAGCTCGTCGGCGGCGTCGATCGCCGCCGTACGCGTGTCATAGGGGCCCGTGCGGACCTTGTACAGCGACGATTCGTACACCACCGAGGCCGTGCCCTGCAGGCCGCCGGATTCCCGGTTGACCCGTTGCGCCAGGGCGCGGGCGTTGGCCTCGGACGAGAATGCGCCGAATTGCAGGTAGATGCCGCCGGCACTTTGCGTGTAGAGGGCGGTCTGGCGCGTGGCCGCGCCGGCGGGGGCAGCGGCCTGCTCGGTCGCCAGGGCGGTCGTTCGCGGGGCGGCCGGGAGGGGCGTCGAGGCGGTGGCGCGCGGGGCGGTGGCGCGCGGGGCGGCCGGGGCGGCGGCGTGGGCCATGCCGGCGGGCGGCTGGGAGCCTCGCGCGGTGGCCGTGCGGGCGTAGCGTCCGCTGAGGATGTCGTCGTTGGTGATGGCCTCGACGATGACCTGGCCGCTGCCGGGGCCGATCAGCCCGAGCTTGGCCGCCGCCGCGTACGACAGGTCGATGACGCGCGAGCTGTGGAACGGGCCGCGGTCGTTGATCCGCACGATGACCGAGCGGCCCGTGCCGGCGCGGGTGATGCGCGCATAGCTGGGCAGCGGCAGGGTGGGGTGGGCGGCCGTCATGGCGTACATGTCGTAGGTTTCGCCGTTGGCCGTCCTTTGTCCGTGGAACTTGCGGCCGTACCAGGAGGCGATGCCGGTCTGGCGGTAGGGCTGGTTCTCGCCGATGGGCACGTAGCGCTGGCCGAAGACCACGTAGGGCCGGAAATTGGCCGGGGAATGGATCTCGACCCGCGGCACGGCGTCGGGGATCGACAGGATGTCGGCGGGGATGTCGCTGCCCGGCCCGTCGTCCTTGTAGTAGCCGCCGCCCGAGCGCGATGCGCATCCCGCCACCACCAGCAATGCGGCGCAGAGCGGCATGGCGAGGAGCAGGCGCGCGCGGTTCATGGGCCCGGGGTATGCAGCAGGTGGTTGCGGTGGCGGATGAGCAGGGGCGAATGGTCGGCGAAGCGGCGCGCGAGCTGCTCGGTCACGTAGACGGAGCGGTGCTGGCCTCCGGTACAGCCGATGGCGACGGTCAGGTAGTTGCGGGTGTCCTGCATGTACAGGGGCAGCCACTTGCGGATGAACGCCGAGATGTCGTCGATCATGGCCTCGACGCTGCCGAACTGGGCGAGCCAGGCCGCCACCGGCTCGTCGCGGCCGGTCAGAGGGCGCAGGCGCTGGTCGTAGTAGGGGTTGGGCAGGCAGCGGACGTCGAACACGAGGTCGGCGTCGTGGGGCGCGCCGCGCTTGTAGGCGAAGGACTCGAAGGTCAGGATCACCGAGGCCCGGTCCGCCTGGACGAGGTCGCGCACCCAACTGCGCAACTGGCCCGGCGTCAGGTCCGAGGTGTCGATGACGTGTTCCTGGTCGCGCAGCGGGGCCAGCATGTCGCGCTCGGTGGCGATGCACGCCTCGAGGGAGGCGTCGCGCCCCTCGCGGCGCAGCCGGTCGGTCAGCGGATGCCGGCGCCTGGACTCGGAATAGCGCTGCATCAGGGTCTGGTCGTCGGCGTCGAGGAACACCACGTGCAGGGCGATGCCCATGGCCCGCAGGCTGGTCAGCACGCCGGGCAGCTCGTCCAGGTCGCCGGGGGTGCGCACGTCGATCGCCACGGCGATGCGCTCGAGGCCGCTGTCGCGGGTGCTGGCGATGAATTCGTGCAGGAAGCGCACGGGCAGGTTGTCGACGCAGGTATAGCCGGTGTCCTCGAGCATGCGCAGGGCCACGGACTTGCCCGAGCCCGAGATGCCGGTGATGAGGACGATGTTCAGCATGCGGCGGCCCGGGCGGCCGCCGATGCCGGCGGCAAGGGGAGGTTCATGGCTTGGTCTCGCGGCTGCTTTCCATGATGGCGAGGGCCTGGCGCTCGATGAAGTCGCCCATGGTGTCGATGCCGCGCAGGCTGAGGATGGTGTTGCGCACGGCCGCCTCGACCAGCACGGCGAGGTTGCGGCCCGCGGCGACCTGCAGCATGACGCGGCGGATGGGGATGCCCAGGATGTCCTCGTACTCGTCCTGCATGGGCAGCCGTTCGAAGTTCTCTGGCGTCATGCGCACGAGGTGGACGATGAGCTTGATCTTCATCTTGCGGCGCACCGAGGTCTCGCCGAAGATCGTGCGGATGTCGAGCAGCCCCAGGCCGCGGACCTCGAGGAGGTTTTGCAGCAGCGCCGGGCACTGGCCCTCGACGAAATGGGGCGCGGTGCGCGAGAGCTCGACCGCGTCGTCGGCCACCAGCCCGTGCCCGCGCGAGATCAGCTCGAGGGCGAGCTCGCTCTTGCCCAGGCCCGATTCCCCGGTGATCAGCACGCCCAGCCCCAGGACGTCCATGAACACCCCGTGCACCGTCGTCCGGGGCGCCATGCGCTTGCCCAGGTAGATGCGCAGCAGGTCGATCAGGTGGGAGGCGTCGATCGGGGTGCTGAGCAGGGGCACCTCGTGCTCGATGCAGAAATCGCGCAGGTCGTCGGGGACGTCGATGCCGGCCGCCAGGACGATCGCCGGCACCCTGCCGGCCACCAGGTCCTCGAGGTGGTGCTGGCGCCGCCGCGGCTCGAAGCGCAGGTAGTAGGCGAGTTCCTCGGCGCCGAATACCTGGATGCGCCCGGGATGGATGAGGTTCAGGTGGCCGACCAGGTCGGCGGCCGAGCGGGCGGTGTCGGGGACGACGCGCCGGGCCGAGGCGTCCTGGCCGGCGATCCACGTGAAGGAGATCTTTTCGGCGTTGTCACGAATCAGATCTTGAATGGTCAGCATGTTCGAGCGTGCGCGCAGGTTGTTCCGCCAGCAGGATCCTGTGGATTTCGGCCATGTCCTGCGAATGGGTCAGGGTGTGGCGGATCGAGGGGTCGGACATCAGCCGCGCGATCTCGGCCAGCAGGTCCAGGTGCATCTGGGTGGCGGTTTCCGGGATCAGCAGGAAGAACAGCAGCCGCGCCGTCCGTCCGTCGTTGGCGTCGAAGCGCACCGGCTCGGCCAGGCGGATGAAGGCGGCGTGGGGCTCGCGCAGATCCTTGAGGCGGCCGTGCGGGATGGCGACGTCGTGCCCGAGCGCGGTCGATCCCAGGCGCTCGCGGGCGATCAGGCTGTGGAAGACCGCCATCCGGGAAACCCCGTGGTTGTTTTCGAACAGCAGGCCGGCCTGCTCGAACGCGCGTTTTTTGCTCGTGGCGGCGAGATCCAGGATGATGTCGGACGGCGACAGGATGCGTGGCGTCAGGTTCATGGGGTCATTATAGGAGGCATCGGAAGCCCGTGCGCATGCGGGGGCCGGACATGAACATGGCCCCGATTTCCCACATCGAGGCCACGATCTCAAACGCCTGGAGACTCTGGGCGCGCCGGTTTATTCGGTGGCGACCGTCTGGCGTTTGGGGGGTTCATGCGCATAAGTCTGCGTCTTGGTCTTGTGTTTGAGGACTTGGCGATCGATCTTGTCTGCCAGCAGGTCGATGGCCGCGTAGAGATTCTCGTCGCTGGCGGCGCAATGGATGTCCTTGCCCCGCAGGTGGACGGTGACTTCGGCGGTGTGCTTCAGTCGCTCGATCGAGAGCATGACCTGGGTGTCTATGACGCTGTCGAAATGCCTCGTGATCCTGGAGATCTTGTTCAGGACGTACTCACGGATGGCGGGGGTGACTTCCAAGTGACGACCAGTGATGCTCAAGCTCATATTCAGACTCCTTGCAAGGGAAACGGGTGTGCGCACGGCACGGGCTGGATCGTTGGCGGGCCTCCTGTAGATGGTGTTTAACGGATGTGATGAAACCAGTGTACCGTTTGCCCCGGTTAAATCAAGGGGGGCAGATCAAGGTTTCGGTGCGCGCGGACGGGGGGCCGGGGGGGCGTGGCGCAGAGGCTGGCCGAGGGCTGGCCGAGGGCTGGCCGAGGGCGTGGCGAGGGCGTGTCGGGGGCGTGGCGGTGCCGCCCGGGCCGGCGCGCCTACATGCGGAAGTTCTTGCCCAGGTAGACCTGGCGCACGGCCTCGTTGTCGATGATCTCGTTGGGGTGGCCGCTGGTGAGGACCTTGCCCTCGCTGATGATGTAGGCGCGGTCGCAGATGCCCAGGGTCTCGCGCACGTTGTGGTCGGTGATCAGCACGCCGATGTTGCGGCCCTTGAGGAACTGCACGATGCGCTGGATCTCGATCACGGCGATGGGGTCGACGCCCGCGAAGGGCTCGTCGAGCAGGATGAAGCGCGGCTGCGTGGCGAGCGCCCGGGCGATTTCCACCCGGCGGCGTTCGCCCCCGGACAGCGAGATCGCCATGTTGCGGCGGATGTGTTCGATCTGCAGTTCGTCGATGAGCGATTCCAGGCGGTCGTCGAGCACGGAAGGCGTCAGCGGGCGGCCTTCGGGGGTGCGCACCAGCTCGAGCACGGCGCGGATGTTTTCCTCGACCGTCAGGCGCCGGAACACCGAGGCGTCCTGGGGCAGGTAGGACAGGCCCAGGCGGGCGCGCCGGTGCATGGGGATGGCGGTGATGTCGTGGCCGTCGATGAGGATGCGGCCGGTGTCGGTGGGGATCAGGCCGACGATCATGTAGAAACTGGTGGTCTTGCCCGCGCCGTTGGGGCCCAGCAGGCCGACCACCTCGCCGCTCTGGACCGACAGGGTGACGTCCTGGACGACGGCGCGCCGGCCGTAGGTCTTGCCCAGGCCGATGGCCTGCAGGCCCGTCGCGGACGGCGGGGTGGGCGCGCCCTGCCGGGGATCGGTGCCGCGGGCCGCCGTCATCGTCCGGCGGCCTTCTTGCGGCACTCGGCCGCCGCCTCGTCCACGCGCGAGCGCGGTTGGGTCAATGAACGCACCCGGCCGCCCTCGCCCGCGGAATCCGCGCCGCCGAAGGCCTCGTAGGTGCCTGTCTTTTGATGGTAGATGACGCGCGCGCCGCGCAGGTTGTCGAAGGGCTTGCCGCAGACGTAGCGGACGATGACGGCCTGGCCGATGAGGGTGACCTCCTCGGTCTTGCCGTCGTATTCGGCGCGGATGCCGCTCGCCTTGATGGTCTCGAACTTTTCGGGGTTTTCCTGGCGGATGTGCACCAGGCCGGATTTTTCGGCGGTCGCCGTGCCGTACTGGTAGCCGTCGGCGTCCTCGCGGGTGACCAGCTTGTCCGAGCGCAGGGTCATGTCGCCGCGGGTCAGGACGACGTTGCCCGTGAAGGTGCTCTCTTTCTTGACGTCGTCGTAGTGCAGGGTGTCCGAGAGGATCAGGGTGTCGGGCTCGGCGGGCGGGGTGGATGCGGGAGCGCCGGCGGCCGCCCCGGCAGGCGGGCTGGAGGCCTGCGCCCAGAGGGCCGGAGGGTGCAGGCAGGCCAGCACGGCCAGGATCGCGAGGTGTTTCCTATTCATGGCTGGGTTGCCTTTTTGGGCGTGTTCTTGCGGGCGCCTTGCTCCTCGCCGGAGATCTTGACGTCGCTGGAGGAATAGACCATCAGTTGACGGCTGCGGTTATCGTAGCGCATGCCGGTGCCGCGCATGGTGGATTGGCCGTTGACCACCAGCGCGGGCTGGTCGGTGTAGACCAGATCCTGGTCGGGCTTGATGACCAGGCGCTCGCTGCGGACGTCCAGGGGCTTGTGCTCGGCGTCGGGCAGGCGCTCGAGGTGGGCATTGCCCACCATCACGATGCGCGAGCCGTTCTGGTCCATCGTCGCGCGGTCCGAGGTTCCGATCGTGATCGGCGATCCGGGATGATGGCTGACCGCGTGGGGCTGCGTGACCTCGTAGGCGTCGGTGTCCGGGAAATGCTCCATGCCCGCGCCTTCGAGGCGGTTGATGGCGACGCCCTGCGGATCGGTGCGCACCATCACGAAGCGGTCGGACCACGAGTCGCGCTCGTGCGTGATGCGGCGCGGCGGATCGATCTGGATCGAGCGCAGGGTGTAGTCCGAGGCCCACCAGGTCCCGACCACGAGCAGGCCGAGCAGCAGCACGGCCACCAGGCTGGGAAAGCGCTCTTTCATTGGATGCTTCCGCCCAGCGGCGAGAGGCTGGCCGCGAAACAGGCGCGCATGCGTCCCTGGGCGGCCAGGATCAGGTCGCAGCATTCGCGCACGGCGCCCGCGCCCGCGCGCTGGCTCGACACCCAGTGGGCCGTCTGGCTGACGTACAGGGGCGCGCTGGGCACGCTGGCGGCGAATCCGACGCGCTGCAGCGCCGGCAGGTCGATGATGTCGTCCCCCATGTAGCCGACCCTGCCGAGGTCCAGGCCCGCCTCGCGCGCCAGGGTCTCGATGGCCTGCGCCTTGTCGCGCACGCCCTGGAGGACGGGGGAGATGCCCAGCTCGGCGGCGCGCCGCGCGGTGATCGCGCTCTGCCGCCCGCTGAGCCAGGCGACGGCCACGCCCTGCTCGTTGAGCAGGCGCATGCCGTGGCCGTCCAGGGCGTTGAAGGCCTTGAGCGCCTCGCCGTGCTCGCCGTACCAGAGGCTGCCGTCGGTCAGGATGCCATCCACGTCGAAGACCATCATGCGCACGGCGCGCGCGCGATCCTGGACGGCCGGGCTCACCCGTGCCAGGATCTGGGCCTCGGAGGGGTGCGAGAAAGCGGGCTGCTCGTTCATCAGATCACCTTTGCGGCGAGGAGGTCGTGCATGTGCAAAGCCCCCAATAATAGCCCGTCCGCGTCCTCGACCAGCATCTGGTTGAGCTTGTGGGCGTCCATGACGGTGGCGGCCTCGATGGCGGGGGCATCGGGGCGGATGGCCTTGGGATGGCGGCTCATGCCGGCCGATACGGTCATCGCCCGGATGTCGCCGTGCTGGGCGATCATGCGGCGCAGGTCGCCGTCGGTGAAGATCCCCACCGGCCGGCGTCCGGCGCCGACCACGATGGCCATGCCCATGCCCTTGGAGGACATTTCCGTGAGGGCGTCGGGGATCAGGGCGTCCTCGCCCACCAGCGGCAGCGCCGCGCCCGTGCGCATGACGTCGGCGACCGAGGTGAGCAGGCGCCGGCCCAGGGCGCCGCCCGGGTGCGAACGCGCGAAATCGTCGCGGCTGAAGCCGCGCGCCTCGAGGCAGGCGACCGCCAGGGCGTCGCCCATCACCAGCGCCGCTGTGGTGCTGGCGGTGGGGGCGAGGTTCAGCGGGCAGGCCTCCTGGGCGACGGCCGCCTCGAGGACGAGGTCGGCGCTGCGCGCGAGCTCGGAATCCGGGCGGCCGGTCAGGGCGATGATGCGCGTGCCCATGCGCTTGGCCACCGAGATGATGGTGATGAGTTCCTGGGCGGATCCCGAGTACGAGATCGCCAGCAGGATGTCCTGGCCGGTGAGCATGCCCAGGTCGCCGTGGATGGCCTCGGCGGCGTGCATGAAGAACGCCGGCGTGCCGGTCGAGGCCAGGGTGGCCGCGATCTTGCGGGCGACGTGGCCGGATTTGCCGATGCCGGTCACCACGACCCGCCCCTGGCAGGCCAGGATCATGCCGGCGGCCCGGGCGAAGGCATCGTCTATCCGGCCGCGCAGCGCCTGCAGGGCGGCGATCTGGATGTCGAAGCAGCGCTCGGCGCTCGCGCGGATGGCCTCGGCGGTGGGCTGGGGGTTTCTGAGCATCCGTGGATTTTACGCTGAGCCGCGCAGGCTTGTTAAACTGTGGCCGCCTTTACCCGCCTCCTGGAATTTCCATGAAAACCGACCCGGCCCAGTTCATCCGCGACACGATCCGCACGGTGCCGGACTGGCCCAAGCCGGGGGTGATGTTCCGCGACATCACCCCGGTGCTGCAGGATCCGCGCTCTTTCAGGGTGCTGATCGACCTGTTCGTGTACCGCTACATGCGCCAGCGCCTGGATCTCGTCGCCGGGATCGACGCGCGCGGCTTCATCGTGGGCTCGGTGCTCGCCTATGAGCTCAACCTCGGTTTCGTGCCGGTGCGCAAGGAGGGCAAGCTGCCCTTCCGCACGGTGGCCGAGCAATACGCGCTGGAATACGGCAACGCGGCGGTCGAGATGCACACGGATTCGGTGCGCCCGGGCCAGCGCGTCCTGCTGATCGACGACCTGATCGCGACCGGAGGCACGATGATGGCCGCCTCGAGGCTGCTGCAGCGCCTGGGGGCGAACGTCGCCGAGGCGGCCGCGATCATCGACCTGCCCGACCTGGGAGGCTCCAAGGCCGTCCGCGATTCGGGCCTGCCGGTCTATACGGTCTGTGAGTTCGGATCCGAGTAACCGGCCGGAGGCGGCGCGGCCCGCCCGGGCCTGAGCCCGAAGGCCGCCCTGCACGCCGGCCCTTCTACACCAGCACCCGCTCGATCCCCCCCGCGTTGGCCGCCCTCACATAGTCCGGCATCCAATCCTCCCCCAGCAGATGGCGGGCCATCTCGACCACGATGTAGTCCGCCTTCAGGCCCGTGTCCTGCTCATAGCGCGCCAGGCCCTGCAGACAGGACGGGCATGAAGTCACCATCTTGACCTCGCCGTCGAAGCCGTCCTCGCGGATCGCCGCCGTGTTCCTGGCGAGCTCCTCCTGCTTGCGGAAGCGCACCTGCGTCGAAATGTCGGGCCGCGAGACCGCCAGCGTGCCCGATTCGCCGCAGCAGCGGTCGGTCTTGATCGCCTTGTCCTCGCCCAGCAGGGACTTCACCGTCCTCATCGGATCCTGGAGCTTCATCGGAGTGTGACAGGGATCGTGGTAGATGTAGCGCACGCCCTGGACGCCCGCGATGTCCACGCCTTTCTCCAGCAGGTATTCGTGGATGTCGATCAGGCGGCAGCCGGGGAAGATCCTGTCGAACTCGTAGCTCTCGAGCTGGTCGTAGCAAGTGCCGCAGCTCACCACCACGGTCTTGATGTCGAGGTAGTTCAGCGTCGTCGCCATGCGGTGGAACAGCACCCGGTTGTCGGTGACCATCTTGTCGGCCTTGTCCGCCATGCCGTTGCCGCGCTGCGGATAGCCGCAGCACAGATAGCCGGGCGGCAGGACGGTCTGCACGCCGACGTGCCACAGCATGGCCTGGGTCGCCAGGCCGACCTGCGAGAACAGGCGCTCGGACCCGCATCCGGGGAAATAGAACACCGCCTCGGTGTCGGGCGAGGTCGTGGCCGGATTGCGGATGATGGGCACGATCTCGGGATCCTCGATGTCCAGGAGCTTGCGCGCGGTCTGCTTGGGCAGGCCGCCGGGCATCTTCTTGTTGACGAAGTGGATGACCTGCTCGCGCACCGGCGCCTTGCCCACGGTGGCCGGCGGATGCGCGGCCTGCTTTTTCGCGATCGGGGCGAGAAGGTCGTGCGCCAGGCGCTGGGCCTTGTAGCCCATGTCGATCATGGCGGCGCGCGTGGCCTTGATGACCCGCGGATCCTTGGCGTTCAGGAAGAACATCGAGGCCGCCGTCCCCGGATTGAAGGATTTCTTGCCCATGCGGCGCAGCAGCGCGCGCATGTCCATCGACACGTCGCCGAAATCGATGTCCACCGGACAGGGGTTGTAGCACTTGTGGCACAAGGTGCAATGATCGCCCACGTCCTCGAATTCCTCCCAGTGCCGCAGGCTGACGCCGCGCCGGGTCTGCTCCTCGTACAGGAAGGCCTCGATCAGCAGGGAGGTGGCCAGGATCTTGTTGCGCGGCGAGTACAGCAGGTTGGCGCGCGGCACGTGCGTGGCGCAGACGGGCTTGCACTTGCCGCAGCGCAGGCAGTCCTTGATCGCGTTCGAGATGGCGCCGATCTCGCTGCGCTGCATGATCAGCGACTCGTGCCCCAGCAGGTTGAAGCTGGGGGTCCAGGCCCGGCCGAGGTCGGCGCCGGGCATCAGCTTGCCCGCGTTGAACCGGTTGCCGGGATCGACGCGGCGCTTGTAGTCCTGGAAGGGAGCCAGTTCCTCGGCGCTCAGGAATTCGTATTTCGTCAGGCCGATGCCGTGCTCGCCCGAGATCACGCCGTCCAGGGAGCGGGCGATGCCCATGATGCGGGCGACCGCCTCGTTGGCCTCGCGCAGCATCTCGTAGTCGTCCGAGTTGACCGGGATGTTGGTGTGCACGTTGCCGTCGCCGGCGTGCATGTGCAGGGCGACGAAGACGCGGCTCTTGAGGACGCGGTCGTGCGTGGCCTGCAGGCCGGCCAGCACCGCGGCGCAATCGGCGCCGGCGAAATGGCGCTCCATGGCGCCGCGGATGTCGGTCTTCCAGGAAATGCGCAGGGTGTGGTCCTGCACCACGTCGAAGACGCGCGCCTCGGGCTGGCGCTCGAGGCGTTCGCGCAGCGCGGGCAGGTGGTCCTCGAGGCCCAGGGCGGCCAGGGTGTCGAGGCTGCCGGCCAGCGGCGTGTCCAGCCCCTCCAGCAGCCAGGACCACCGGCGGCGCACGGCGGCGAGGGTTTCCAGGGCGTCGTGCCGGCGCGCGGCCAGGATTTCCTCGCGGGTGTGCTCGGCCTCGCCGTGGTCCTCGGTCTTGCCGATCGGCAGCTCGCCGTGCAGGTAGGCCTCGAGCGCGTCGACCAGGCGCAGCTTGTTGCGCGTGGACAGCTCGATGTTGATGCGCTCGATGGCGTCCGTGTACTCGCCCATGCGGTCCAGCGGGATCACCACGTCCTCGTTGATCTTGAAGGCGTTGGTATGGCGCGCGATGGCCGCGGTGCGCGCGCGGTCCAGCCAGAACTTCTTGCGCGCCTCGGGG
>JBIQHJ010000003.1:0-158594 GCA_044508625.1 Alcaligenaceae bacterium | reverse complement strand
CCAGTCCAGCACCAGCGCCGTGTCCTCCACGCCCTGCACCGTGCCGCCGGCCGCCACGGGCGGTGTATTGAGCGCGTAATCGTGCGTCACCGAGGTGCTGGCGCTGTTGCCCGCCGCATCGGTCGCGGTGGCCATCGCGTAGACCTCGCCCGCCGTGCCGAATTCGGCCGCGGTCACCGATATCGACCAGCGGCCGTTTCCATCCAGGACCGCGTCATGGTCCTTGCCGTTGACCTTGACCGAGACCGTGATGTCGGCTCCCGCCTCGTAGTCGAGCGTGCCGCTGATGATGAATCTCGCCTCGCCCATCGTCTTGCCGATGGCGTCGCCCCCCTCGGCGGGATCGATTCGATCGATCCGGATGTCCACGTTTGGCGGATTCGTATCGACGTCGTAGTCGCGGGATGCCGTCGCCGTCACGCTGGCCGCGCCGTTGCTTGCGGTGACCGCGGCATGGACGGTCCCATGCTGCTCGAGGGCGGAACCGGGCACGTGCACGGACCACGCCCCGTCGCTCGCGACGACGGTCTGGTAGACGTTCTCGCCGACGCTCAGCATGACGGTGTCGCCCGCCTTGGCGTCGCCGCTGACGCGCCCGGCCACCAGCACCAGATCGCGGGATTCGCGCAGGTTCAGCGTGTTGTCGCTGGTGATCGATCCCACGCTGATGCCCGCGAACGCCGCCGGGAAAGGGGCGAGCCCGAAGTCGGAGGGCGCTTCGAGCCCACGTCCCACGACCGGGGCATTGTCCGGGCCCTGGTGGTCGAACCGGTCGGAAGACAGGCGGCCGTCATTGGGGACGGTATGGGGGAATTCCTCGACCAGCGGGCGGCTCGGGTCGGCGATCCGTGCGGCGCGATCGGCGATCGAGTCGGTGGTTTCCAGCAGATCGAGGAGGCGGATCAGGTTGTCGGTGCTGCGCTCGGTCGGATCCGAGGCATAGGCGTCACGCTGGGTGCTCGCGCCGTCGTGATTATCCGACAGCAGGCGCAGGGATTGGATGGCAGTGAAGACGTCGGCGCCCGACCCCAGCAGTTGGGACAATATGCCGGTCGTCGCGCTGTCCAGGCCGTGGAGCGCCGCGTCGCTGGCGCCCAGGTCGCTATGGACCACCTCGGAACCGAACAGGAATTCGCGTTCCGATCCGATGTAGATGGGATCGCTGCCGGCCATCTGGAGCCGCACGGTGCTGCCGTCGCCGGTGACGATTTCGTCGCCCTGCGAGACCGTCATGCCCTCCTTGAGGGGAAGACGCTCGCCGCTGGGCTGCTTGAGCCAGGCCTGACCGACGACCAATGTAACCGTTGCGACTTGGATAGCCATTGCGCTGATGCTCTCGATGGGGTGTTATGCGCCTAAAATCCTTTTGTATCAACGTCTTACGGTTGATCAGCCAGGCATGGGCGCAATGAAGTGACCCTATCGTAGGGAAGTCCAGCAAGGAAACATATTGTCGTCGACGACAGGTTTTGTCGAAAACGCCCCCCGAGAAACCCTGATTGAAGCGCCGACCCGAGAAGGCTACCTTTATGCCATAAAGTAACAAAACATTAATGGCGGGGGTGAAAATGAGGGAGAGGATGTGAGTGGGGGAGATATTCCTACGATAAGAGCGAAGCCGCTGATGGCCGTTCCGAAAACTTGTCCACATGCGGAATGGCGGTCTCTCAGCCAGGGGCGCATTGAAAAATGGGAACTTGCTGTCGGAGCAATTGCTTCCGACCCCTCACTACAAGGCGCTCTCGCTGTCCAGATGCATTGCATGCGCGTACTGCGGCCCGCCTCCGAATCATACAAATTCGGCCTCTGGTATCGGGAAGGCGGCGCACCACATCGGGTCTACCATCGCGTCTACATGATCGAGGCGGACTACCCGCCTCTTGGGCGGGAAGGTAGCCACGATTGGCCGCATGAACACATCGGCGCAGATGATCGCCGCGTCTTCTCGAAAAACGACCTTCCAAAGTCATTCAATGATGTGTTGACGCGCTTCGTAGACCAGTGCAAGATAACTTTTGAAGAGCCGTTATCCAACCCTCTTCATTTCGAGCTCAGACCATGATTTGCCCCGAACTGTTCGACGCCATGGGCTTCCAGTGTCAGCAGTTGACGCAAGGTTCTGCCCCGCCCGTCTATCATCTATCCACGCCATTCCAGACCTTCGATGGCGACGGGATCGGCTTGTTCGCGGAAACTGACGAGGACACCATCCGAATCTTCGATGCCGGACGGACGATCTTTCACATCATAGGGTCCGCCGGGATCGACCTGTCCGACGGTCGGTCCATGCAGCCCATCAAGAAACTGGTCGATGCGGCGGGCGCGGTGCTGTCCGACGATGGCGAGATTTTCATGGTCTCCATGCGAAAAGACGCGGAGGACTGCGCGAGGCGGGTGCTCTCTGCGATCCTGGCCGTCTCTTCCTGGGAGCGGGACAATGTTGGAATTCCATCGGACGGCGTTCGCCTGGCTTCCGAGGTCGAGTTCCTCCTGCGCCAATGGAAGCCATCCGCCCCGATCGAGTCGGGACGCAAAGGAGTAGGGATTTCCGGGAGAGAATACGAATTCGACCTCTATCAGGACGGATTCTTGATCGATGCCGTTTCATCGCACCCGCAGGCGACCGCCTCGGTCATCCGGAAGCTTGCCGATGTGCGCGGAGTGCCTTCGCAGCAAGACTTAAAGCTTCTGATCATCATTGATGACAGGCAAGACGCGATCCGCGCGACGCAAGAAGCATCCATCATCCGGCAGTTCGCGCCAACAAAGACGGTCTCTTGGCTGCAATCCCAGGTCAGGCAACCCACCGCCATCAACTGACCTGAACTGCCCGCCTCCGAAAGCTCGACGCCGGCCCAATGGCTATCGGTCGAGCGCCCGTTGACGATCTGCAACTCATTGATATCCTGGCGCGCCCGACAGGAATCGAATTTGTTGATCTAGGAGGGCAGGCCCTGGGCGGCCCAGAACAAACGCTTGCGGCTACCGGGCCTAGGTAGCAAATCCGGCATCCTCACTGCACTGGCCCTTGTGGCAGAACGCCCGCCTGGCCGACCTTACAGGCGAACGGGTGACCGCGTGATCGTGCGCAAACGGATCAATCAAAGATTTCATGCCAGAACGATTTCTTTTTGTACCGTTTGTCGTAGCCCGAATGCGACCTATCGTAGTCGCGAGCAGGATATGACGGCTGTTGATGTTGGGGCGCCGGCGAGGCTTCTTGGACGCTGCGTTCAATCAACTTATCGAGTTCACCACGGTCCAGCCAAACACCTCGGCACTGAGGACAGTAATCAATTTCGATGTTCTGGCGTGATGACATGACTAGGTCCGTGTCTTTGCATACGGGGCATTTCATAATTACATCCCAGGTCGTTCAGGTAGAAGTAAGGTTGACTCAAAATCATACCTTTAGTTCCACGGCGAAGTATGACCGTTGTAACTACGCGGTGTGAGATGGACATGCGCCGCGTCCGGGATCAGAACTTCCAGGTCTATGGCGCCCGCAAGGTCTGGCGACGGATGCATCGCGGCGGCAGACCCATTGCCCGCTGTACGGTCGAACGGCTGATGCGGCGCCTGGGCAGGGAAGGCGTACACCGGATGGAGGCGCTCTCGCACCGAGCGTACGGCTTCAGGAACTTTGAGAATTACCGCATGCGAGTCTTGGCTCAATGCGGCTGGAACGGTGTCATCAACCGTCTCTGATGTGTGCCCATCCCCCGTTTATGGGGTAGAGCCCGGCCCAATGACTATCGGTCGAGCGCCCGTTGACGATCTGCAACTCATTGATATCCTGGCGCGCCCGACAGGAATCGAACCTGTATCAGAAGCTTCGGAGACTCCTATTCTATCCATTGAACTACGGGCGCAAGGCCCGCTATTGTACAGTGTTTGGGGCGGGCGCGCCGGGCGCGGGGCGGACGGGCCGGGAGGGCCATGCGTGAGGGCACGCCTGCCGCTATAATCTTTGTTTGATGCCTGGAGCATCGCGCCGATGCGTTCGGCACGGCCCTGCAGTATTCGAATAAAACACCCAGGATTCAACCATGAGCCACGAAGAAAACGCCGAGTCGCACGGACACGAAAGCGCCATCAAGACCCCGCGTCAGCTACTGATCACCGTCATCCTGGCCTTTCTGATCCCCATCGTGGTCATCATGATGCTGGTGAACCTGGTCGGGACCTCGATCAAGACCGGGGCGGGATCCGACGGCCAGACGCCCGAATCCATCGCCAAGCGCATCCAGCCGGTCGCGGGCTTCAAGCTCGTCGACGCCAATGCGCCCAAGGTGTTCAAGACCGGCCAGCAGGTCTTCGAGTCGACCTGTAGCGCATGTCACGGCTCCGGCGTGGCGGGCGCGCCCAAGTTCGGCGACGAGACCGCCTGGGCCCCCTACATCAAGCAAGGCTACGAGAGCCTGATCAAGAACGCCATCAACGGGATCGGCGCCATGCCGCCCAAGGGCGGCAACGCCTCGCTGGATGACTTCGAGGTCGAGCGCGCCGTGGTCTACATGGCCAATCACGCGGGTGCCAAGTTCGACGAGCCCAAAGAACCCGAGGGCGGCGAGGCCAAGGCCGAGGCGGCGCCCGCGCAAGCCGAGGTCGCGCAGGCCGCGCCCGCACAGGCGGAGACCGCGCCCGCCCAGGGGGCCGCCCCCGCCCAGGCCGGCGAGGCCGCGCCGGCGCACGATCACGCGTCCCATACGGCCCCGGCCGATAACGCGCAGGCGGCCGCCGCGCCCGCGCCCGCCGCACCGGCCAGCACCAACGAGGTCGGGGAAAAGACCTACAAGACGGTCTGCTTCGCGTGCCATGCCTCCGGCGTGGCCGGCGCGCCCAAGTTCGGCGACAAGGAGGCCTGGGCGCCGTTCATCAAGACGGGCCTGGACGAGATGCTCAAGAACGCCATCAATGGCGTGGGCGCCATGCCGCCGCGCGGCGGCTCCCAGGCGACCGACGAGGAACTCAAGGCCGCGATCGAGTACATGGTCGACGCGGCCAAGTAGGCCCCGCCGCCATCCCTGGGGCCACGCCCCCGGGGCAGCACAGCGAAACCCCCGATGCCGGCAGGCACGGGGGTTTTCTTTTGGGCCAGGGCCCCAGCCCGGTTCAGGCGTTCGCCGCGATGAAATCGGCGATCTCGGTCTCGCTCATGCCCAGCCGCTCGCGCAGGATCAGGGCGGTGTGCTCGCCCAGCAACGGCGGGCCGCGATGGGCCGCCAGGGGGGAGGCGCTCAGGCGTATCGGATTGGCGACGGTGGGGACGTGCCCGGCCACGGGATGCGGCACCATCTGCAGCAGGCCGCGCGCCTTGACCTGGGGGTTCTGATAGACCTGCTCGAGCGTGTTGATGGGGCCCGCGGGCACGCCAGCCTGCTCGAGCGCCAGGAGCCATTCGTCGCGCGGCCGCCGTTTCATGGCCTCGGCCAGGATGGGGATCAGGACCTCGCGGTGCACGACACGCCCCTCGTTGCGGGCGAAGCGCCGGTCCGTGGCCAGGGCGGGCTGCCCGATCACACGGCAGTAGGCCAGGAACTGCGTATCGTTGCCCACCGCCACGATGAGGTGCCCATCCTGGGCCGCGAAGACCTGGTAGGGGACGAGGTTCTGGTGGGCGTTGCCGGCGCGGCGCGGGGCCTGGCCCGTCGTCAGGTAATTCATGTTCTGGTTGGCCAGCATGGCGACCTGGCAATCCAGCAGGGCCATGTCGATGTGCTGGCCCTCGCCGCTGCGTCCGCGCTCGAGCAGGGCCGCCAGAATGGCCACGGTGGAATACATGCCGGTCATCAGGTCGGCGACCGCGACGCCGGCCTTCTGGGGCCCGCCGCCGGGCAGGTCGTCGCGCTCGCCGGTGATGCTCATCAGGCCGCCCAGGCCCTGGATCATGAAGTCGTAGCCCGGGCGGTTGGCGTAGGGGCCGGTCTGGCCGAAGCCCGTGATCGAGCAATACACCAGCGCGGGGTTGACGGCGCGGATGCTGTCGTAGTCCAGGCCGTACTTGCGCAGGCCGCCGACCTTGAAATTCTCGACCAGGACGTCGCACTGGCGCGCCAGCCGGCGCACGACGTCGGCCCCGCGGGGGCTGGCGATGTCGACCGCCACGGAATACTTGTTGCGGTTGGCGGCGGCGTAGTAGGCGGCCTCGGTGGTGTCCCGGCCGTAGGCGTCCTTGACGTAGGGTGGCCCCCAGCCGCGGGTGTCGTCGCCGGACACCGGGCGCTCGATCTTGATGACCTCCGCGCCCAGGTCGGCGAGGTTCTGGGTGCACCAGGGGCCGGCCAGCACGCGCGTCAGGTCCAGGACGCGAATGCCGGACAAGGCGGCGGGACGATGCGTTTCGGTCATGGCGGCTCCTGCAGTTGCGCCAGTTTAGCGCGCCCCGCCGAGCCCCCATTCGAGCTCGCCCACGAACTCGGGCAGGAAACGGGCAAAGACCTCGGCGGCCGGCGACAGGCTGGCATGGCGGCGCGTGTACACGAAGAAGCGGCGCCGCACCTCGGGATCGCACAGCGGCCGTATCCTCATGCCGTACAGATCCACGAGCGGTCGCGCGTAAGGCAGGCAGGGGGTGATCCCCAGTCCGGCGCTGACCATGCTCAGGGCCGTGCTCATGAACGCCACCTCGTGGCTGGGCCGGATCGCCGGCGTGGAGATCGCCCCGTGCAGGTCCAGCATCAGGCGGTCGGTGAACTGGCCCTGCAAGGCGATGATCGGATGGCGCATCGCATCGGCCCAGGTGATGCGCTCGATCGATTCCAGGGGATGGCCCGGCGGGAACACGATCATGAAGGGCAGGTCGAACAGCGGCTCGGCGCCGAGGTCGGCGAGCTCGTCGCGCTGCGGCCCGACGCCGATGTCGACCTCGCCGCGCAGGATGCGGGAAATGACGTTCTCGACCGCGCAATCCACCAGGTGGACCCGCACGTCGGGGTAGCTTTCGCGGAAGCGCGCGATCAGGGCCGGCATGAGCGTGCTGGCCATCAACTGCGGCGCCGCGATGCGCACGATCCCGCTGTGCAGGCGCTTGAGGTTGTCGATCCCCTCCAGGGCGCTGTCCAGGTCCTGCAGGATCTTGGTGACGACGGGATGGAATTCGCGCCCGATCTCCGAGAGCTGGATGCGGCGCGTGTTGCGGTCGACGAGACGCACGCCCAGCCCGGCCTCGAGCTCCTTGATCAGGCCGCTGAGCGCGGATTGCGTCACGTGCAGCGATTCGGCGGCCCGCGTGAAGCTGCCGGTGCGCGCCAGGGCGGTGAATGCGCGCAATTGCCTCAAGGTCACGTCCATGGGATCACGTCCATTGCCAATCCATAAGTTTTACAGATAAATACATATGAAAATACCGTTTGTATGATAGCTGGAATTTCCCTTTAATACGGGAATATCGGAACCGGCTCATCGAAAGCCCTGGGAGGATCCCCATGCACGCGACCACCCCGCGAGGAAGCCATGTTTGAGCGCGCCGCACGCCTGATCACGCGCGGCTTCGAAATCCTCATCGTCGCCTGCCTGGCCATCATGGGGATCCTGGTGTTCGGCAACGTCGTCCTGCGCTACGCCTTCAATTCGGGCATCGCGATCTCGGAGGAGCTCTCGCGCCTGCTGTTCGTGTGGCTGATCTTCATGGGCGCCGTCCTGGCCTCCGGCCAGCGCAGCCACATCGGGTTCGACACCCTGCAACGCATGGTGGGCCCGCGCACGCGGCGGGCGCTGGTCGTCTTCACGGGCCTGCTGATACTCGCCGGCGGCGTGATCTTCATCATCGGCGGCTGGAAGCAGACCCTCATCAACCTGGGCAACAGCTATCCCGTGCTGGAAATCTCGTACGCCTGGCTCTACGGCGTCGCGCTGGTCTTCGGCATCACGCTGCTCTTTCCGGTGTGCAACAACATCCGGCGCGCCCTGGCCGGCTATGACGACCACCTCACCGAGGACCTGGCCGACCGCATCGAGGATCTCGCCGACCGCATCGAGGAGCAAGCCGCGCACGACCGCGAGGAGCCCCGCCGATGAGCGCCGCCCTGTTCATCGGAACGCTGCTGGGCCTGATTGCCCTGGGCCTGCCCATCGCCTTCGCGCTGATGTTCGCGGGGGTCGCGCTGATGCTGCTGACCGGCCAGTTCGACACCCAGATCGTCGTCCAGAACGCCATCGCCGGCGCGGACAACTTCGTGCTGATGGCGGTCCCGTTCTTCATCCTGGCCGGCGAGTTCATGAACGCCGGCGGCCTGTCCAAGCGCATCGTGGACATGGCCAGCGCCTTCGTCGGCCACCTGCGCGGGGGCCTGGGCTACGTGGCGATCTTCGCCGCCATCCTGCTGGCGAGCCTCTCGGGCTCGGCCGTGGCCGACACCGCCGCCCTGGCCGCCATCCTGGTGCCCATGATGCGCCAGGCCGGCTACAACCCCGAACGCGCCTGCGGCCTGATGGCGGCCGGCGGCATCATCGCGCCGGTCATTCCGCCGTCCATCGGCTTCCTGATCTTCGGCGTCGTGGCCAACCTCTCCATCACGCGCCTGTTCCTCGCGGGCATCGTCCCCGGCATCCTGATGGGCGCGTCCCTGGTGATCGCCTGGTGGATCGTGGCCCGCGGGCAGAACGCGGCGCTGACGCCCCGCGTGCCCTGGCGCCGGCGGCTGGTCCTGCTGGGACAAGGGGGCTGGGCCCTGATGCTGCCGGTCATCATCATCGGCGGCCTGCGCTTCGGCATCTTCACGCCGACCGAGGCCGCGGTCGTCGCGGCCGCCTACGCGCTGTTCGTCGGCGCCGTGGTCTACCGCGAGCTGGACTGGCGCACCATCTACCACTGCCTGCTGACCACCGCGCGCACCACCTCGGTGGTCCTGCTGCTGGCCTCGCTGGCCATGGTGGCCTCGTACATGATCACCATCACGGACATCTCGGGACAGGTCGGCGGCTGGCTGCAATCCCTGTCCGACCACCCGCTGGTGCTGGTGGCCGCGATGATGGTGGTGGTGTTCTTCGCCGGCATGGTGCTGGACTTCATCCCCATCGTGCTGATCTTCACGCCGGTGTTCCTGCCCATCGTCAAGGCCGCCGACATCGATCCCATCTATTTCGGCGTGATCTTCATCATGAACTGCTCGATCGGCATGATCACCCCGCCCGTGGGCGTCGTGCTCAACGTGGTCAGTTCCGTCGGCAAGGTCACCATGTCCCAGGCGACGCGCGGCATCCTGCCGTTCCTGCTCGCGCTGCTGGCGGTCCTGGTCCTGCTGATCCTGTTCCCCGCTCTGGTCACCGTACCGGCCGAGTGGTGGCGCTAGCATCCACCCCCCAACCACCCCAGGAGGCAACACAATGAAAATCCGTATCGCACTGCTGGCCGGCCTGCTGGCCGCCTCGCTGTCGGGCGCCGCCGTGGCCGCGGTCACCGGCAAGTTCGCCGTCACCCTGCCCGAGAAATCCCACCAGGGCCAGGGCGTCGCCAAGTTCGTCGAGCTGGTCAAGGCCAAGAGCAACGGCGAGATCGACATCAAGCCCTACTACAGCGGCGCGCTGGGCAACGACGTGCAGGTGACCTCGGCCCTGCAGGGCGGCACCATCGAGTTCACGGTGCCGCAGACCACCACCCTGACCGGCATGGTCAAGGCCTACGAGATCCTCGACTTCCCCTTCCTGTTCAAGAATTCGCAGCAGGCCGAGAAGGTTCTGGACGGCCCGGTGGGCGACAAGCTGCTGGAAACCCTGCCCGCGCACGGGCTGGTGGGCCTGGCCTACTGGGAGAACGGCTTTTTCAACGCCACCAACAGCAAGCATCCGATCGCCAAGGTCGAGGACTTCGAGGGCCTGAAGTTCCGCTCGATTCAGGCCAAGATCACCCAGGAGACCATCAAGGCGCTGGGCGCCAACCCCGTGCCGCTGGCGGTGCCGGAGCTCTACACCGCGCTCGAGACCCGCACCATCGACGGCCAGGGCACGCCCAACGCGGTGATCGCCGCCCTCAAGCTCTACGAGGTCCAGAAATACCTGTCGATCACCCGCCACAGCTACGGCGCCTTCATCCCGCTGGTTTCCAAGGCCTTCTGGGACAAGCTGTCCCCCGAGCAGCAAAAGATCCTCAAGGATTCCGCCGTCGAGGCGCGCGCCTACCAGCGCGAGGTGGCCCGCGCGCAGGGCGAGTCGGCCAAGGACGTCATGGCCAAGCACGGCATGCAGATCAACGAGGTGAGCGACGCCGAGCATGACCGCATGCGCGAGCGCGTCCAGCCCGTCTGGCAGATGTTCATCCCCAGCGTGGGACAGGAGCTGTTCGACCAGGTCCAGGCCGAACTCAAGTGATTTCAACCCTGGGGCGCCGCGGCCGGCGGCGCCCCGCACCGTTCCGCGGGGCACCCGCCCCGGGACGCCCGGAGCACTCATGAAACTCGCCACACTCAAGGATCAGACGCGCGACGGCCGCCTGGTCGTGGTCAGCCGCGACCTCGGCTCTTGCATTCCCGTACCGGACATCGCGCCGACCCTGCAGGCCGCGCTCGACGACTGGGACGAATGCGCCCCGGGCCTGCGCGAAATCTATGACTGGCTCAACGCCGGCGACGTGCAGGGCGCCATGCCCTTCGACCAGAACGCCTGCCACTCGCCGCTGCCGCGCGCCTACCAGTGGGCCGACGGCTCGGCCTACCTGAACCACGTGGAGCTGGTGCGCAAGGCGCGCAACAGCACCGTGCCCGAATCGTTCTTCAGCGATCCCCTGATGTACCAGGGCGGCTCGGATTCCTTCATCGGGCCGCGCGATCCCATCATCGCCGACACCGAGGACTGGGGCATCGACATGGAGGCCGAGGTCGCCGTGATCACCGGCGACGTCCCCATGGGCGTGAACGAATCGGACGCGGCCCGGGCCATCCGGCTGCTCATGCTGGTCAACGACGTCTCGCTGCGCGGCCTGATCCCCGCGGAGCTCGCCAAGGGTTTCGGGTTCTTTCAATCCAAGCCGGCGAGCGCGTTCTCGCCCGTCGCCGTCACGCCCGACGAGCTGGGCGCGCACTGGCGCGATGGCAAGCTGCACCTGCCGCTGCTGGTGGAGCTCAACGGCGAGCCCTTCGGCCGCCCCAACGCGGGCCAGGACATGACCTTCAGCCTGCCCCGGCTCATCGCCCACGCGGCGCGCACGCGCTGCCTCGCGGCCGGCTCCATCATCGGCTCGGGCACGGTGTCGAACAAGCAGGGCGGCCTGCACGGCTCGAGCATCCGCAACGGCGGCGTCGGATACTGCTGCATCGCCGAGGTGCGCATGTACGAAACCATCGAGGGCGGCAAGCCCGCCACGCCGTTCATGCGCTTCGGCGACCGGGTCCGCATCCGGATGCTGGACGAGGCGGGCGAGGATATCTTCGGGACGATCGACCAGCTCGTCCAGCGCCGCCCCGGAGCCTGACCCCCATGCTCGAGCTCTATTCGTATTTCCGCAGCTCGGCGGCCTACCGGGTCCGGATCGCGCTGGGCCTCAAGGGCCTGGACCACGCCATCGTGCCGGTGCACCTGCTGCGCGACGGCGGCGAGCAGCTCTCCGCCCGGTACCGGGAGATCAATCCCGAAAGCCTGGTGCCCGCGCTGTCCGACGACGGCCGGGTCCTCACCCAGTCCCTGGCGATCATCGAATATCTCGACGAGGCCTACGGGCCCGCCAGCCTGCTGCCGCAGTCGCCGCTGGCGCGGGCGCGGGTGCGGGCGCTCGCGCTGCACATCGCCTGCGACATCCATCCCCTGAACAATCTGCGCGTGCTGCGCTACCTCGCCCACCAGGCGGGCGTCGGCCAGGAGCAGCGCGATGCCTGGTACCGCCACTGGATCGCCGTCGGCTTCGAGGCCCTGGAGCAGCAATTGCGGCGCTCCGGGGATACCGGGCTGTGCTGCCACGGCGACCAGCCGGGGCTGGCCGACTGCTGCCTGGTGCCGCAGGTCTTCAACGCCCAGCGCTACGAGATCGACCTCGGGCCGTTCCCGACGATCGCGCGCATCGCGGCGCATTGCGAGACCCTCCCGGCCTTCCAGGCCGCGCATCCCTCGCGCCAGCCCGACGCCGAGTGAGCCGCGGGCGCCGGCAGGCCCTCCGCCCGGGTCGGGCGGGGCCGCCGGCAGGTGCTGCCTTTCAGCCACAGTTACCGCCCTCAGGCTCGAACTTGCCGGCCACGATGGGGGCCGCCGGCGGGTGATGCCTTTCGGCCACAGTTCCGTGCCTTTCGGTGAGATTAGGGTTTACCCCTAGCTTTTAATCAGGGTTTACCCTAGAATGTCTCCATCGAAGCAACGTCTCTCACCAGGAGCACACATGAACTACGGCAACACCCCCGCCCTCTTTTCCGATGCCCTGGAGCGCGCCTACAGCCAAGCCATCATGGACACATCGGACTCCCTGTCGATCAAGGACATGCTCGTCGGCATCGCCCGCGGCGCCAAGCGCGCCGGCGCGCGCGTCGCCCGCGGCATCGGCGAAATCATCAACGCGCAGGCCGAGGCCCGCGCCCGCGACGCCCGCTACTCGCGCACGCAGTGGTGATCGGCTGAGTTCCTGATCGCTCGCCGCGGCGGGCGCTTGCAAGAACGCCCAGGGGCGGAACCGGACAAACCGGTTCCGCCCTTTTTTCGTCCTGGGGAACCGGGCATCCCCGAGTCCGCCGGGATGGGCGGCCGGCGGGTCCGGTTCCTCCGCGGCCCGAGGGAGCCTCTGCGAGGGAGCCTCCGCGGCCCGAGGGAGCATCCGCGGCCCGAGGGATCATCCGCCCGCCGGGCGCCGCCCGGGCTTGACGGCCAGCAGGGCCTTCAGGCGCCCCAGCGTCTGCTCGGGATCGGCCTGCGGCGCCGCACCGGGCGCGGCCTCGGCCTCCAGGCCCATTTCCTTGATGAAGCGGGACGGCTCGCGCGGCAGGTCCTCGCGGCCCCGGCGCCGCTTGCGGCACCAACTGATGTGCAGGCTGCGGCGCGCGCGGGTGATGCCCACGTACATCAGGCGCCGCTCCTCCTGGATGCGCCCGGCCAGGGCGGCCGCGGCCTCCTCGCTGCCGTCGTCGTCCTCGGCCGCGCCGCGATGCGGCAGCAAGCCCTCCTCGACCCCGATCAGGTAGACGTGCGGGTATTCCAGGCCCTTGGACGCGTGCAGGGTCGAGAGCTTCACGGCATCGGGCTCCTCGTCGTCGGCGCGCTCGAGCATGGTCACGAGGGCGACGTGCTGCACGAGTTCGAGCAGGGTCATGTCCTCCTCGTCGGCCTTGCGCTTGAGCCAATCGGCCAGTTCGAGCACATTGGCCCAGCGGGCCTGGGCCTGGCGCTCGTCGAGCGTGTCGTACAGGTGGCGCTCGTAGTCGATGGCGGCCAGCAGGTCGTCCAGGACGCGGCCGGCGTCGTCCTCGCGGAACCCATCCGCACCGAGCGGGCCGCCCGCAGCCGCCGGCGCGGCGGACGGCGCCGGCGCGAAGGCCGGACCCTCCCAGGCGGGCGCGTCCCACGCGGGGGGCTCGCAGGCTACCACGGGCAACTCGGCCCGGATGGCAGATGGTCCGGCATCGCCACGGCGTGCGACGGGCTCGCAGGCCGCCATGGGCAGCAGCTCGGCCTGGACGGCTGATGGCCCGGCATCGCCACGGCCTGCGGGGGGCTCGCAGGCCGCCACGGGCAGCTCGGCCTGAACCGGCGGCGCTGGCGGCGCGGCGCCCCCGCGGCGGGCGGCGCGCGCCTGGAAGCCCTGGATCAGGCGCACGAAGCCGCGCACGGCCTCGCGCTGGCGACCGGCGGGCAGCTCGCCCTCGTCCGCCGCCATGGCCGCCTCGAGCAGCGACAGGCCGCGGCGCGCCGCGCTCGCGCCCAGCGCCTGCAGGGTGGCCTGCCCGACGCCGCGGCGCGGGGTGGTCATGGCGCGGATGAAGGCGGGGTCGTCGCTGTCGTTGGCGATCAGGCGCAGGTAGGCGAGGATGTCGCGCACCTCGGCCTTGTCGAAGAAGCTCTGCCCGCCGGAAATCGTGTAGGGGATGCGCAGGTTGCGCAAGGCCTGCTCCATGACGCGCGCCTGGTGGTTGCCGCGGTACAGCACGGCGAAATCCTTCCATTGGGCCTGGCGCTCGAACCGTGCGGCCGAGAGCCGCATGGCGATCGATTCGGCCTCGGCGAGGTCGGTGTCCATCGGTGTGACGCGGATCGGCTCGCCCATGCCCAGGTCCGACCACAGGGTCTTTTCGAAGACCTTGGGGTTGTGCCCGATCACCCGGTTGGCGGCGTGCAGGATGCGTTGCACCGAGCGGTAGTTCTGCTCGAGCTTGACGACTTTCAGGCGCGGATAGTCCTCGGCCAGGCGCGCGAGGTTTTCCACCGTGGCGCCGCGCCAGGCGTAGATCGCCTGGTCGTCGTCGCCCACCGCCGTGAACATGGCCCGGTCGCCGCACAGGTGGCGCACCAGCCGGTACTGGCAGGAGTTCGTGTCCTGGTATTCGTCCACCAGCAGGTAGTGCACCCGCGCCCGCCAGCGCGCGCGCAGGCCCTCGTCGGTCTCGAGCAGCAGCGCCGGCAGGCGGATCAGGTCGTCGAAATCGACCGACTGGTAGGCGCGCAGCGTGGCCTCGTAGCTGCGATACACCCTGACCGCCTCGGCCTCGCCCGGGTCGCGCGCCGCGGCGGCCGCCGCATCGGGCGTCAGCATGGCGTTCTTCCACAGCGAGATGGTCTGCTGCACGGCGCGCAGCCGGGCCTTGTCGGTGGTGGCGAGCAGCTCCTGGATGATGGCCAGCGCGTCGTTGGAATCGAGGATGGAGAAGCCGCGCTTCAGCCCCGCGGCGGCGGCTTCCTCGCGCAGGAAGCGCAGGCCCAGCGAATGGAAGGTCCCCACGGTCAGGCCGCGCAGCAGGCGGGCGTCGACCAGGCCGCGCACGCGCTCGGCCATCTCGCGGGCGGCCTTGTTGGTGAAGGTCAGGGCCACCACGTTGCGGGCCTGGTAGCCGCATTCACGCAGCAGGTAGGCCATTTTCTGGGTGATGACGCGGGTCTTGCCGCTGCCGGCGCCGGCCAGCACCAGGCAGGGGCCGTCGAGATACAGCACCGCCTCGCGCTGGCGCGCGTTCAGGTCCTGGGCCACCGTGGCGCCCCGGGCCCAGGCATCCGGCGTGACCGCGACCATCAGATCTCCTGGGGATCGATCTCGATCCCCCAGCGCACGGGCCGGCCCTGGGCCAGGGCGTGCACCTCGGCCAGCCAGGGGCGCAGCAGCCGATGCAGGGCGCCGCGTCCGTCGGCCTCGACCAGCAATTGCGCCCGCTCGACATTGGCGACACGCACCACGCGCAGGGGCACCGCATCGTAGAGACGCACGCCCTCCCCCTGGGGCAGGGCCTGCGCCAGGCCCCGCGCCTCGCCGAGGAAGGCCAGCGCGTCGCGCAGGTGGCGCGCCTGCGCGGTCAGCAGGGCCTGGTGGGAAAATGGCGGCAGGCCGAGCTCCTCGCGCTCGGCGAGGGCGGCCTCGGCAAAGCGCGCGTAGTCATGGGCGCGCAGGGCCTGGTAGACGGCCTGCTCGGGATAATCGGTCTGGACCATGACCTCGGCGCCGCCCTCGCGCCGCCCGGCGCGGCCCGCCACCTGCATGAGCTGGGCGAACAGGCGCTCGGGCGCGCGGAAATCCTGCGCGAACAGCATCGTATCGGCATCCAGCACGCCCACCAGGCCGAGGCGGGCGTAGTCATGGCCCTTGGACACCATCTGGGTGCCCACCAGGATGTCGGCCTCGCCGGCGTGCACCTTGGAAAACAGCATCTCGGCGCTGCCCTTGCGCCGGGTGGCGTCCGCGTCGATGCGCAGAACGCGCGCGCCGGGGAAACGCTCGCCGAGGAATTCCTCGATCCGCTGGGTGCCGCGCCCCATGGGCCGGACGTCCTGGTCGCCGCAATCCGGGCAGGCGCGCGGCGGCGCGGCGCAGTCGCCGCAGTGGTGGCATTGCAGGGTGTGGCGGCGTCCGCCGGCGTGTCGGTGCAGCACCGTGTAGGCGGTGCAGCGCGCGCACTGGCTGACCCAGCCGCAGGAGGCGCAGCGCAGCACCGGGGCGTAGCCGCGGCGGTTGATGAAGATCAGGCTCTGCTCGCCGCGATCCAGTCGCGCCTCGAGCCCGGCCAGGAGCTGCGGCGTGAATCCCTGCTCGAGCTGGGCGCGCCGGGTGTCGACCAGGCGCACCTCGGGCAGCGGCTGGGCCAGCGCGCGCCCCGGCAGGGACACGTGCCGGTAATCCCCGCGCCGGGCCCGGCGCCAGGTCTCGAGCGAGGGCGTGGCCGAGCCCAGCACGACCGGCACGCCCAGGTCGTGCCCGCGCCACACCGCGAGATCGCGCGCCGAGTACCGCAGGCCCTCCTGCTGCTTGTAGGACGTGTCGTGCTCCTCGTCGACGACGATCAGGCCGAGCCGCGGCAGCGGCACGAACAGCGCCAGGCGCGTCCCCAGCAGGATGGCGGCCTCGCCGCGCGCGGCCCGCAGCCAGGCGCGCAGGCGCTCGCCCTCGGAGAGCTTGCTGTGCATGACCGCGACATTGCCGAGGCGCGCCTGCACGATCTGCTCGAGCTGGGGCGTCAGGTTGATCTCGGGCACCAGCAGCAGCACTTGGCGGCCCCGCGCCAGCGCCTCCGCCGCCAGGCGCAGGTAGAGCTCGGTCTTGCCGCTGCCGGTGATCCCGTGCAGCAGCGCGACGCCGGGATCGCCGCCCGGGGACATCATCGCGCGCAGTTCGCCCCAGGCGGCGGCCTGGCCGGCGTTCAGTTCCGGCGGGGCCGACACGGCCGCGAGATCCCCGCCGCGCGCGCGGGCCCGGCCGGGGCGCCGGTCGGCGCGCCGCACCGGGCCGCCCGCGGCGCGCGGGCCCAGGTAGGCGGAGGGTTTGCGCAGGCTGGCCGGCAGGACCGGCAGCAGCACCTCGCCCAGGGGCCGGTGGTAATAGCTGGCCGCGAAATCCGCCAGGCGCATCCAGTCGTCCGGCATGGGCGGCAGGTCGTCCAGGACGGCCTCGATCGCCTTGACACGCCCGGCCTCGACGGCCGGCGCCTCGCGCCGGGCCCGGACCATGCCGACCATCCGGCGGTTTCCGAAGCTCACCAGCACCCGGGTGCCGGGCGCCACGGGCGTCTCGTGCGTGTAGTCGAACAATCCGGGCAGGGGCACGTCCAGGGCGACCGCCAAGTAGATACATTGCCCCCCGCCGCCGCCCTTCGTTTGAGTCCCGGCGGCCGCACCGTCGGCCGGCGATATTTTCCCGCCGGGGGCTTTTTCGGCCGCCGCCATCGTCACGACGCCCCTCCCCCGGCGCGAGGCCGGAGAAAAAAACCCTTGTCGTGGCTATGGATTAGAGGAATGCGCAGCACCTGTGGATAACTTTGTGGAGAATTGGACCGGCGTCCGGCGGAAAAAGGGCCCGAGGGCCCGATTCCGGTATTGCGCCGCGATATGTCGCCAGTAAGTCAATTAAAAATCAACTAGTTACGGCACATGTCTCATGTAAAACTAAGATTTCCAGTGGAAACCCTAGCCTGCATGGGTTTGTGTATAAACATCTGGCTGCCGGCCCGGCCCTCAAGCAGCATGATACTTGCGGCTGGCGGCGTGCACCTCATCCACCAGGCTGGACACCGCCTCGGGCGGCGTGAACTGGGAAATCCCGTGCCCGAGGTTGAACACATGGCCGCCGCCCCCCGCCGGCCCGAAATCCTCGAGCACGCGGCGGGCCTCCGCGCGGATCGCCTGGTCGCCCCCGAACAGCGCCATCGGGTCCAGGTTGCCCTGCAAGGCCACGCGATCGGACACCCGGCGGCGCGCGGCCGCCAGGTTGACCGTCCAGTCCAGGCCCACGGCGTCGCAGCCGCAGGCCGCGATGTCCTCGAGCCAGGGCCCGCCGCCCTTGGTGAAGACGATGGACGGGATGTGCCGGCCCTCGTGCTCGCGCGGCAGGCCGTCGAGGACCTGGCGGGTGTAGGCCAGCGAAAACCGCTGGAACAGGCCGTCGGCCAGGACCCCGCCCCAACTGTCGAACACCATCACCGCCTGCGCGCCCGCGCGGATCTGGGCCTCGAGATATTCCCGGACCGCGCGCGCATTGATCTCGAGGATCCGGTGCAACAGGTCGGGGCGCTGGTAGAGCATGGTCTTGATGCGGCGGTAATCGTCGCTGCCCGAGCCCTCGACCATGTAGCAGGCCAGCGTCCACGGGCTGCCGGAAAAGCCGATCAGCGGCACCCGGCCGTCGAGCTCGCGGCGGATCAGGGACACCGCGTCGAAGACATAGCGCAGCCGATCCATGTCGGGCACGCGCAGGGCGCCGACCGCGGCCTCGTCGCGCACGGGATGCGCAAAGCGCGGCCCCTCGCCCGCCTGGAAGCTCAGGCCCAGCCCCATGGCGTCGGGCACCGTCAGGATGTCGGAGAACAGGATGGCCGCGTCCAGTTCGAAGCGCCGCAGGGGCTGCAGGGTGACCTCGCAGGCGTATTCCGGGTTCTGCGCCAGGCCCATGAAGGATCCGGCCCGCGCCCGGGTCTCGTTGTACTCGGGCAGGTAGCGGCCCGCCTGGCGCATCAGCCAGATCGGGGTGTAGGGCACCGGCTCGCGCCGCAGCGCGCGCAGGAAGACGTCGTTCTCAAGCTCGGGCACAAGCGCAATCCTCATGGAAATGCCGGGGATTTTAACCGTCCGGCGCGGCCCTGGGGGAAGCCTCCGCCCGGTAGGGCGAAGGGTCGATGTCATGCTTGCGCATCAGCGCCCAGAAGGCTCGCCGGTGCTTTTGCGCGGCCCGCGCCGCCATCGCGATGTTGCCGCGATGGCGGCCGAGGGCGGCATGGATGTAGGCGCGCTCGAAGCGCTCGATGATGCGCCCCTTGGCCTCGCGGAAGGACTCGCGCGACGACGCCTGGCGCGAGGCGACCGCCACGGCGTAGGCCTCGAGCTCGGCGCCGGAGCGCTGGAGAATGGTCGCGCACAGCGCGCCCTCGTCCATCGCCGTCCCCGGCGGGACCGGCAGACCATAGCACGGATCGTCCTCGGCCAGGACCGCCGCCCGGCGCGCGGCGTCGGACGCCGCCGCCGGATGCGGGATGCCCAGCGCCGCAGGGTTCTGGGCGCCGAGCGCCGCCGGAGGCGCGGCGCCGTCCAGCAGGCGCTCGATCCGCGCCCTGAGGGACTCGGCGCAGAAAGGCGGCCGGACGAAATCGGCCACCCCGAGCGCGTAGAGGTCGTGGATGCCCCGGGCGCGCAGGTCGACCGCGTAGGCGATCAGGTGCGCATCGGGGCGGCGTCCCGCGGCCAGTGCCATGCGCCATTCTGCCAGCCCGCCGCCGTCCACGTACATCAGGCAGGCGTCGTAGCGGCCCCGCAACGAGGCCGCCTCGGCCAGCAGCGCGGCGGCGCTGCCGCCCCGCGCGCCGGGCAGCGCATGCAGGTGCAGGCGCCCCCGGCATGCGGCCCCGCCAGTGAAGCCGCCCAATCCTCACGCCCCGCGGCCAGTACCGCGCAATCCAGACGCTCTCGCATCGCCGTCTCCTCAGTGGTTGGAGCCGGCAGGATAGGCCGCGGGCCGCCCCCCGCCTATTCGCAAAAGGCGAGGTGGCCGCAAAAGCCGAGCCGCCCCGGACCCATCACGGGACGGGGCACGCGATCCGCCGTCGGCCGGGCCGGGGAGCGGCCCATCGCCGGGGACGCGAACACGGGCGCGGCCGCGACAAGGGGCGCGTGCCCGCCTATTCGATCAGCTTCCACTTGCCGTTGTCGATCTCGAGCATCTTGAAGGCGCGCAGGTCCAGGCCGGTGTGATCGGCGGCCGACATGTTGAAAATACCCGTGGTCCCGACATACCCCTGCGTGTTCTCGATGGCGTCGCGGAACTTGTACTTGTCGGTCGTGCCGGCGCGCTTCAGCGCCTCGACCATGATCATCAGGCCGTCATAGGCGTAGGAGCCGAAGGTGGAGACGTTTTCGTTCCAGCGGGCGGAATAGGCCTTGACGTAGGCGTCCACCACGGGCTTTTGCTTGTCGTTGCCCGAGAGCTGGTCGGCCACGATCAGGGCCGGGGACGGCAGGCGCACGCCGTCGGCCGCCTCGCGGGCGAGCTTGATGAACTGGTCGGAGGCCACGCCGTGGGACTGGTACAGGGGCAGCTTGATCCCGAGCTGGCGGTAGTTGCGCGTCGCCAGGGCGGGCCCCTGCCCGAAACCGAAGATGAACACCGCCTGCACCTCGGGATTGCTGCGGATCTTGGTGAGCTGCGGGCTCATGTCGGTGTCCTTGGCGCCGTAGGTCTCGTTCTCGATTATCGAGATGCCGTAATTGCCGGCGGTGGCTTCGGATTCCTTCTTGCCGGACTGCCCGAAGCCGCTGGCCTCGCTCAGCAGGGCGATCTTGGTGAAGCCGCGCTTTTTCATGTCCTCGAAGACCTTCTCGGCCGCCATGCGGTCGGTGTGGGGCGTCTTGAAGACCCATTTCTTGACCGGCTCGGTGATGGCGATCGCGCCGCCCAGGGACATCAGCGGCACCTCGGCCTTTTCGGCGAGCGGGATCGCCGCCATGGTCGAGCCGGTGGTGCCGACGAGGAAGGCGTCGACCTTGTCGTCGTAGATCAGGCGCTTGGCAAAGCCGTTGGCCTTGTTCGAATCGCTGCCGTCGTCGTATTCCACGAGCTCGAGCTTGCGGCCCAGCACCCCGCCGGACTTGTTGATCTCGTCCACGTACATCCTGAGGGTCTTGGACTCGGGGTCGCCGAGGAACGAGCCGGGCCCGGTCACGGAGAGGATGGCGCCGATCTTGATGGGCGCCTCGGCCGCATGCGAGACCATGCCGACGGCGGCGAGGGCGATGGCGGCCAGACTGGAACGAATCATTGACTTCATGGATTGTCTCCCGGTTCTTTATTCAATGGACAACAGGCAAAAAGAGTGATGCGATGGTCCCGGACGGTACCGCAGCGCCGGACGCCACGGCGGCCCGGACGGATGCGCCGGCCCCGGAAGGCACGGCGGCCCCGGCCGGCGCGATGGACCCGGGCGGCCGGGCGCGGTTCACAGGTCCAGCACCAGGTCGCCGGACACGCAGCGCGAGCAGCAGGCCATCATGCGGTCGTTGGCCTTGCGCTCGGACGGGTTCAGGACGCTGTCGCGATGATCCACCTCGCCCGACACCACCCCGACCTCGCAGGTGCCGCACAGGCCCTCGCGGCAATCGCTTTGGACATCGATATTATTGGCATGGAGCACATCGAGCACGGTCTTGTCCGCCGGCACGCGCAGGCTCAGGCCGGAATGGCGCAGCTCGATGCCGAAGGACCGCTCGTGCGCGGGATCGAGCTTGGGCGCGACATTGCTGAAATGCTCGACGTGCAGGGCCTCGGGACGCCACCCCGCCCGCTCGACGGCCTTTTGCAGGGCGTCGAGCATGCGTTCGGGGCCGCAGGCATAGATGCGCGTGTCGTCCCTCGGGCTGGCGAGCAGGGCCTCGAAATCGTTGCGCGAGCCCTCGTCGCTCACGTGCAGGCGCAGGCGCTCGCCGTGCAGTTCCCGCAGGGCGTCCAGGAACGCGGCCCGGCCGCGGCTGGAGCAACTGTAGTGCAGGACATAGTCGCGGCCCTGGTCGCGCGCATGCCGCGCCATCGCCATGATCGGGGTGATCCCGATGCCGCCGGCGATCAGCAGCAGGCGCCCGCCGGCGTCCTCGTCCATGCGGAAATGGTTGCGCGGGCCCCGCAGCCGCAGGACGGCGCCGGGGCGCGCGTAGCGGTGTATCCATTGCGACCCCCCGCGGCTGGCGGGATCGTGCAGGACGGCGATCTCCCAGTGGCGCCGGTCGTCCAGGTCGCCGCACAGCGAATACTGGCGCGACAGGCCGGTGTCGCCGCACTCGACGTCCACGTGCGCGCCGGGCGTCCAGCTCGGCAGCTCGGCGCCCACGGGCGAGGCCAGGCGCAGGCGCACGATGTCGGGCGCGACCGTGTCCGCCGCCACGACCTCGAGCTTGCGCACGATGCTGCTGGCGAGGGGGCCGCCAAAGCGGATCTCGTGGCTGCGCTCGCGCACGCTCGGGTCCGAGCGCTCGGGGTTGAGGGCGGGATCCCAGCGCACCAGCAGGTTCTGCGGGCCCCGGAACGCCAGGTTGTGCACGTAATGGAACTGCTGGGGCACCAGTTGCATGTGCGGCAGGCGCCGCGTCAGCTCGCCGATGATGATCTGCATTTCCATGCGGCCGATGTTCTTGCCCAGGCACTGGTGCGCGCCGAAGCCGAAGGACAGATGCTCGATCGCGTTGTCGCGCCGGATGTCGAAGAAGTCGGGATCGCCGAAATGGCGCGGATCGTGATTGGCCGAGGACACCACCAGCAGCAGGCGCGAGCCGGCGGGGATGCGCACGCCCTCGATCTCGACGTCGCGCGTGGCGCGGCGCCGCCAGGAGGCGATCGGCCCGTTGTGGCGCAGGCATTCCTCGACGGCCGGCGAAATGAGCGCCGGGTCCTCGCACAGGTCCTCCCAGACCTCGCGGTGCTCGAGCAGCATCTTGATGGCGTTGGCGGAGGCGAAGGACGTGGACTCGTGGGCCGCCACGATGATGGCCATCATCATGGAATGCAGGTAAGAATCCGTCACCACGTCGGGGTATTCTTTTTGCTGGCGGATCGAATAGCGCATCCAGCCCGGGCCGTCGGGGGTGCGCTTCATCTTTTCGAGGATGCTGCCCGAGAGCTCCCAGAACTTGCCCACCGCGTGCGCCACCTCGACGCGCTCCTCGGGCGTCGGGCGGCCGAAGGCGTTCTTGGTGTGCGCGATGCAGAACTCGTGCATTTTCTCGCGGTCCTGCTCGTCGTCGATCCCGAGGAAATGCAGCGCCACCGAGAACGGCACGGCCCAGAGCAGCTTCTTGAACAGGTCCGCCTCGCCGTCGTCGATGAAGCGGTCGATCGCCTCGGTGACCAGGCGGCGCACCATGGGCTCGTGCTCGCGCAGGTGGTCGGGGGTGAACGGCGCCATCAGCACCCGGCGGCGCGCCATGTGCACCGGCTCGTCCTCGTTGACCAGGGTGCGGTTCATGGCGTAGCCGTAGGACTTCAGGATGGCGTTCGCCTCCTCGGAGGGGGGCGCCAGGGATTCCAGCGTGTTCGAGGGGCTGAAGGTGATCGGGTCGCGAAAGATGTCCTTGATCGCCTGGTAGCGGGTCACCACCCAGTAATCGAGCTTGGGACTGTAGAACACCGGCGCCTGCTCGCGCGCCCAGCGCACGAACTCGGACGGGTTCTCCATGAAGGGATCCTGGAAGGGATCGAATGCGGCGGCCTGCGCATGGACGGGGCAGCCCCGGGGCGCCGGGGACGCGGCCCCGCCGTGCGCCACCGGACAGGCGGCCGCCTCGGCGTCGATAGTCTCTTGCGTCATGGCATAGACCTCTAAATTTGACTTGAATCAATATTACAGCGTAATCCTAACACGCAATGCGTAAATACCAACACAGGGGTTTCCCCCTGGATCGGGCCGCTCAGCCTCAGAACGACTTGAACAGGGGGCTGCGGATCTTTCCCGTGTCGCTGGCCGCCAGGAACTTTTCCGTATGGATGTCGCGCTCGAACAGGCGGCCTTTCATCAATTCCGTGATCGCGGCCTCGACCATGGCCGGCGGGCCGCACAGGTAGGCCTTGAGACCCCTGAAATCCCCCTTGAAGTGCGCGCCGGCGGCCTCGTGCGCGTATCCGCGCAGGCCCGTCCAGGGGCTGTCGGGCGGCTCGGCCGACAGGACCGGAAGGTAGGTGAACTCGGGATGCCGCTCGGCCAGCCCGGCGAATTCGTCGTGGTAGTAGAGCTCGCCGCGGTCGCGGGCCCCGTGGACCAGCGTCACCGGCCGTCCGGCGCCCTCGCTCAGCAGGTCCAGGATCATGGAGCGCGGACTGGAAAGCCCCGAGCCGCCGGCGATGAACAGCAGCGGCTGCAGCGCCCTCTTGCGCACGAAAAAGCGGCCGTAGGGGCCGGCGAAGGCAACGGCCTCGCCCGCCCGGAGCTCGTCGTGCACCCAGGCGGTGCCCGCGCCGCCGGGCACCCGGCGGACGTTGAGCTCGATGCGCCTGCCGTCGCCCGGCGCGCTGGCGATGGAAAAGGCGCGCGCCCCCAGGCCCCGGGGGAGCTTCAGGTTGATGTACTGCCCCGCCTGGAAGTCGATGGCCTGGCCCTCGTCCAGGCCGATCCAGATGCCCTTGATGGTCGGCGTCAGGTCCTCGATCCGCTCGACGACCCCGCTGAAATCGCGCACCGGCAGGTTGCGCGCCTCGGGATCGACCTCGATGTCCGCCTCGATCACCACGTCGGACTGCAAGGTGGCGCAGCAGGCGAGGGCCCGGCCCTCCTCGCGCTCGTAGTCCATCAGGGCGAAGCTGCTGGCCTCGCCGTGGTCGACCTCGCCCTCGAGGACCTCGACCTTGCAGGTGGCGCACAGGCCGTGGCAACAGGCGTGCGGCAGGTAGATGCCGGCGCGCAGGCTGGCATCGAGGATGGTCTGGCCTTCGTCCACCTCGATCGACTGGCCCAGGGGCTCGATCGTCAAGCGATAGCTCATCGCGAGTCTCCTCCGTGTCCCGGCCTCAGCCGCCCAGTCCGTCCAGGCCGTCGAGGCCGGGCGTCACCATCCGGATCAGGTCCTTGTGCCGCAGGCCGTTGTCCGCCAGCGACTTGTCGGGATCCGGCGTCCAGGGCGCGCCGGACTTGATCCACCGCACCTGGCTCCAGTCGATCCGCGGGAAGTCCGGATGCCGCCGGTATGCCGGCACGACGTGCCGGGCGAGCACGTCCGAGAACCGCAGTCCCGGATCGAGCGCCAGCGCCATGGGGCGCGAGAACAGCAGGTGCTTTTCCCAGAATACGTACAGCAACTGCCTGCCTTTGAAATTGCCCAGCGCGTCGCGGGGCGGGAATTCGTAGTCGCCAAGGGCTCGTACCGCCATGACGGTCTCCTCAATTCTGTGTCGCCAGCTTGCGCCAGGCGGAAAAGTTCCTCTGGTCCTCCGATCCCTCGAAGTCGCCGTTGTCGTGCCCGTCGCGGATGCCCCAGTAGTCGAACAGCGCCGCCTTGGCGTCGAAGCCCGGCGCCGACGGATCGACCCCCGGTTCGAAGCAATTGCCCTGCAGCGCCTGGTGCGTCGGGATCCAGGCCTGGACGTACTTTTCCGGCTCGTACTCGAAGATCTCGCGGCAGTGGTCCGAGCAGAAATGGTATTTTTCGCCTTGGTGATCGGTCTCCCGCAGGCACAGCGTGGTCGGATCGTCGGGCTCGGTGTAGTGGATGGTGGCCTGGCAGACCTGGCAATTCATCGACAGGGTGTGGTTGTCGAAGGGCTCGCCCGACCGGGCCATCTCGCGGAACAGCTCGAAGCGCGGCCGATAGTATTTGTCGAAGGTGTTCGGATACTTGGACGACAGCCAATCCATTTCCTCGGGCGTGGGCAGCCAGGCATGGGCGCTCATGGCCTGGGACTTCTGGTAGAAGCCCAGCCAGGCCTGGTGGCTGATGTGCTCTTTTTCCGCCACCGTCTGGGCGTAGCACTTGGGCGGGCGGATCCCGTAGCGGGCCAGGTCGTTGAACAGCGCGCCGCCGTTTTCCTCGAAGTAGATCTCCCAGGCCTCCTTGAAGCTCATGATCCGCTTGGGCAGCATGTAGTCCATCATCATGCCGATGCCGCCCAGGACGCGAGCGCCGCGCCAGGTCCACTTGTCGATCCAGCGCTGGACGATGGGCACGTTGTCCGGGTCCTGCTCGAGCATGAACTTGATGCACTCCAGGCCGAGCGTCATGTGGCGCGCCTCGTCGGACTGCGCCGAGAACCCGAAGGCCATGGCCGCCATGTCGCCGTTGTAGGCCGCGCCCGAGACGTAGGGCACGAACACCAGGTTGGTGAGCACATACTCGAAGGCAAAGCCGATGGCCACCATGAACTCGAAGGGCCCGGCGGTGATGGCATCGTCGAAGAACGACTTGCGCTCGGACAAATACCACAGGCGCGACTGCTGGCCGGCGAAGCCATGCAGGCCGTTGTAGTACTTGTTGTAGTTCGAGATCGAGTGGATCTGGGTCTGGAAATGGCGGATCTCGTCGATCGCCTGCATCAGGCAGGCGATCCGCGCCCCGCCGCCCGCCATCTGGCGCGACACGTTCGTGAAGCCGCGGGCGGCCATCTGCTCGAGCGGCGGGATCGACTGGATAAAAAGCTTCAGCGTGTTGATGTAGCGCGCGTCCGTCACCCCCAGGTGGCCGTTGTTCTGGTTGAAGGCATCGATGATGGCATAGAGCTTTTTCTCCTTTTCCGCCTGGTATTTCCAGTAGACGTCCATGGTGAGGCGAAAGGGATCCTCCCAGTCGTTCCAGTCGTGGATCTTGATTCCCTCGTAGTTCATGCAGGGAAAGACCTTGTCCATGGGCTGGTAGGTGGTCTGCCATTCGAGGTCGCGGGTCATGAGCGCATAGCGTTCGCGCGTCCCGAGCTTCTTGCCGGCTTTCATGTCCATTCTTGTCTCCACGAGCCGGATCAGGCGTTCCAGCTCAATATGAATTCCTCATCGCTCTCGTCCACGTGGCCCGAGAGCGACACCAGGTAGAGCTGCAATTCGTGCAGGTCGAAGGGGCGGCCCAGGCAGTCCTCGATGGAGGCCCGCCGGATGACCATCCGGCCGGGGGCCGTGACGCGGTAGAGCGCGGGGTGCTCCTCGAGCTCGGCCGCGGCGTTGTCGCCCACGATCGCCTCGACGATGCCGCGCGACTCGTCCCCTTTCTGCAGTACGACGAAAATCTTGCTCACGATGCCTCCTCAGGATGCCAGCCCGAGCCGGGCGGCGCGGGCGTCGAAGGCGTCGGACACGCGGGCCAGGGCCTCGGCGGACGAATCCGGCAGGGCCAGCGCCGCGACCGGCGCCAGCGCCTCCAGGGCCCGCGCGCGCCATTCGTCCGTCCAGCGGACGATCAGGGCGCGGTTGTCGCCGGACTCGGCCACCGCGGCCTTGGCCACGGCATCGACCCACTTGGACGATTCGGCGAACCATTCGGCCTGGAAGCGCGTCATCATCGACACCGCCGAGCCGGCCTCGCGGCGCAGCGCCCGGTCGGCCTCCTCATAGGCCAGCGGATACAGCAGGCCATCGAGCACCAGGTCCTGGGCGAGGAACAGCTCGAACACGTCCTCCTGCACCAGCAGGTCCTCCACCAGCCGGCGCAGGGGCTGCCAGGCGGCGCCGTCCAGCCAGGCCCGCTTGCCCCGCGCCAGGGATTCCTCGTCCCCCAGGACCAGGCCGAGGCGGGTGAGGTATTGGGCAATGGCGAGCTGGTCGACGGCGTAATAGACCGCGGCCTGGGTGAAGGCCGTGCCGTAGCCCTTGCCGCCGATCGCGGTGTTGTTGAGATTGCCGCCGTAGGCGACGTGCCGCAGCGGCAGGTGGAAATCCAGGATCGCCTCGCGCAGCGGCGGCGGGCATTCATCGGCCAGCCCGCGCGATTCGACGAACTGGAAATCCGCGTCGGCGTTTTCCTGCATGCGCGCACGCGCGATGGTGTAGGCGCCGTAGTAGTACTGGCGCGGATCCTTGAGGGCATACCAGTCCCGCATCCGGATGGCGGTATGCCCGGGGTCGAAGATCTCGAACCGCGGCCCCCAGGTCGGCCGGTAGTGGAAGTTTTCCACCGGCTGGATGTCCATGGTGCCTTCGATGTAGCGCGACACCGGCTTGTCGGCGCCCATGCGCCGCACCAGGTGGTCGAAGGTGTGCCGCAGCGGCGTGATCGATACGGTCCTCAAGTCTATGGTCATGGGGGGCTCCTGAAGGAAAGGGGGGCGGCGCTCAGGATGGATCGCGGAAGCGGCGCGTCGTGGCGGAATGCAGGTTCCAGCCCAGGCCGTCCTCGGACGCATGCCGCTCGTCCGGCCCGTCCAGCCGGCGCGCCCCCTGGGCCTTGCAGAATTCCTCGAACGCCGCGACCGGCATGATGAGCTCGACCGCCAGGTCGGGATCGCCGATCGCGTATTCGAACTCCACGAAGCCGCCCCTGCGGTGGCGCAGCAGCCTCACGAACGTCTGCCGGGTCGTCTCCATCCTGGTCTCCGGAATGTTCTGTTTCTGTTTTGCGTAAATTAATATCGCATTGCGTAATTGTCAAGCACGCGATGCGCGGAGGCGGCGGATCGCGGTCCGCCCGGCGCGACGATATACTGGTGAGCGTCGGCGATTTCCGCAGCGCCACCGACCACTCACGCATCCATTCCCCGCCATGACCCAGAAGGTTCACAACACTCCTACGGCGCCGAGGCCGCGACGCCAGCGGGTGCAGGCCGTCGCCACGGCCGTGATCGTGCTCAAGGGCCTGGCCCAGCTCGGCGGCCGCGCCAGCCTGACGGCCCTCGCCCGCCACGTCTCGGAAAACCCCGCCAAGGTCCACCGCTACCTGATCAGCCTGATGGAGGAGGACCTGGTTTCCCAGGACCCGGCCTCCTCGCAGTACTACCTGGGCGCCGCCTGCATCCACGTGGGCCTGGCCGCCATGCGTCTCGCCGATCCGATCCGCGTGGCCGAGCCGGCGCTGGTGCGGCTGCGCGAGACGCTCGAGATGACCTGCTTCATCGCCGTCATGGGCAACAAGGGGCCGACCATCGTGCGCTTCGAGGAGCCCGGCCTGCCCGTCACGCTGAACGTGCGCGTGGGCTCCGTCCTGCCGCTGCTCTGGTCGGCGACCGGACGGGTGTGCCTGGGCTTCCTCGACGATTCCCGCGTCCACCTTCTGGCGCAGGGCGAGCTGCGCGCGGCCTCCCCGGCCCAGCGCGCCATGCTGGCCCCCCGCGATCCCATCGGCCACATCCAGCGCGAGGTCCGCGCGGCCGGCATGGCCGTCGTCAAGGACACCAACCTGCAGGGCATCAGCGCGATCGCGGTGCCCATCCACGATTTCTCGGGACACGTCTGCGCGGTGCTGACCGTGCTGGGGGCCACCGGCGGATTCGAGGCCTCGGCCGACAGCGAGGTCGCCCGCATGATGCGGGCCGAGGCCAAGGCGATCGGCGATGCCCTCGGACGGGCCGGTGACTGAGGCGCGGGCGTCCCGCAACCGCCAATGGGTGCTGCTGCTCGCCATCCTGCTGGCGGGCCTGAACATGCGGCCCATGGTCACCAGCATGCCTGCGCTGCTCGACGACCTGCGCGCGGCGCTCGGCCTGTCGCCCTCGGTGGCGGGCCTGCTGATCGCCCTGCCCACCTTCTGCTTCGGCGTCTTCGGCATCGCCGTCCCGTGGCTGCTGCGCTACGCCTCGGCCCAGCGCCTGATCGTGCTGGGCCTGCTGACGCTGGCCGCGGGGATCGCCCTGCGCGGCGTGATGGGGGCCTACGGCCTGTTCGCGGGGATCCTGGTGGCGAGCGCCGGCATCAGCGCCATGATGGTGCTCACGCCGGCGATCGCCAAGCAGGCCTTCCCCCAGCGCATCGGCCCCGTCATGAGCTTCTACACCATGACCTTCTGCCTCGGGGCGGGCATGGGCGCGGGGCTGTCGGCGCCCATCGCGCGCCTGCCCTACAGCGACTGGCGCTGGGGCCTCGCGGTGTGGCTGGTGCCCGCGCTGCTGTCGGCCTGGTGCTGGCATCGCGCGCGCGTCGCGCCGCTGGCCGCGCCGCCCTCGGGACGCGGCGGCTCGACGCTGACCCGCGCGCTGTGGCGCGACCCCCTGGCCTGGCAGGTGACGCTGTTCATGGGGCTGCAATCCAGCCTCGGCCACAGCGCGATCGGCTGGATGCCGGCCATCCTGATCGATCGCGGCATGCACCCCGTCGAGGCGGGCGCCGCCCTGTCGGCGGCCCTGATGGTGCAGTTGATCTCGACCTTCGCCGTGCCGTGGATGGCGGCGCGCGGCCGCGACCAGCGCCTGGTGGCGAGCCTGTCCGTCCTGCTGGTCCTGTCCGGGCTGATGGGCATCATCTACGCGCCGCCCGCCTCGGCGTGGGTCTGGATCATGCTGGGCGGCCTGGGCATGGGCGCCACCTTCAGCCTGGGCCTGTCGCTGGTGGTGCTGCGCACCCGCACCCCGCTGCACGCCACCGCCCTGTCGGGCATGTCGCAGGGCGTGGGCTACATCATCGCCGCGGCCGGGCCGTTCCTGGTCGGCGTGCTCTACGAGCACAGCGGCGGCTGGCATTCCGCCGGAATCTTCCTGCTGGCCATCGGCCTCGTGGTCTGGCTGATGGGGATGGGCGCGGGCCGCGCGCGCTACGTGCTGGATACGGCCGACTGAGCATTGGTTTCGGCGCGGTCGGCGCAGCCGCTGGGGCGCCGGCCCAAAATGCGGAAATTCCAATATCTTGGGCTTTTGGATCCGGGCTACAATAAGCCAAATAAATCTCAACAGGGAAAAGGCCCGTGGAACAAGCAGTCATCAAGGCCAAACGGATTCTCAAGCGGCAAAGCCTGGCTTCGACGCTGACGGACGATTTGCGCAAAAGAATCATCGACGGAGAATTCGAGGGCGGGACGATGCTGCGGCAGGAGCAGATCGCCCAGGAATACGGCGTCTCGCGGATGCCGGTGCGCGAGGCCCTCCATCAATTGGGCTCGGAAGGCCTGGTCATCGTGCAGGCCAACCGGGGCGCCATCATCGCGGACCTGTCGCTGGCGGAAATCGACGAAATCTTCGACCTGCGCCTGGCGCTCGAGCCCGACCTGCTGGCACGCGCCATCCCCCGGATGACCCCCGAATCCGTGGCAAAGTCGCAGGCCATCCTGCGGGAGCTGGACGAGTCCTACGAGGCCGGGAACCTCGGCCACTGGGGCGCGCTGAACGCGAGGTTCCACCTGAGCCTGTACGAGCTGTCGGACCGGTCGGTGACGCTTTCCTTCATCCACCGGATCAACCTGCAGGTCGACCGATACATACGGCTGCAGATGGCCTTGACCGACGCCGTCTCGGACGGCGCGAGCGACCACCAGCGCATCCTCGAGCTGTCCCGCGACGGCAAGGTCGAGGAGGCCGCCGCGCTGCTGACCGAGCACATCCGCCAGACCAAAGAACAACTGTGCGGCATCCTGGCGGCGCACAAGCGATGAACGGCCAAGGCGCGGGAACCCGTCCCGCGCCTTGAATCCAACCCTGCGCCGGCCCGCGGCCATCCGCGCGGCCGGCGATGCGATCCTCGGCCGACGGCCCGGGATGGGCCGAGGGGCCGGAGCGCTCACATCATTGCTTGGCCTGCGCCGCGATCTTCTCGTACCAGGGCTTGGTCTGGGGCAGGCTCTCGAGCAGGCTCGCATGCACGGCCTCGCGCGTGGCGCGGAACGATTCCAGATCGGGCTCGATGACCTCGATGCCGCGCTCTTTGATGATGTTCATGCTCTCGGCATAGCCCTTCTTGTAATGGGCGTCGGCGGACGCAATGGCGGCGGCGGTGGCCTCGCGGACGACCTGCTGCTGTTCCGGGCTGAGGCGCTCATAGCGGGAGGGCGACATCAGCAGCAGCGCGGGCATGTACATCACCCGGGCCATGGTGTAGGTCTTGGACACCTCGATGAACTTGTCCTGGACGAATACGTCCGGCGAATTCTCGGCGGCATCCACCGCCCCGTTCTGCAGCGCCGTGTACAGCTCGGCATAGGCCATGGGCGTGGGCTGCGCGCCCAGCGCCTCGTAGGTCTTGACGAAGCCCTGGCCCTGTATCACGCGGATCTTGAGGCCCTTCATGTCGGCGGCCTTGGTGATGCGCTTGCCGTTGGTGAAGATGTTGCGCTCGATGGGAGAGATGAAGCCCAGGCCCAGCAGGCGGTGCTCGCCGAGCGCGGCCAGCATTTCCTGGCCGATGGGTCCCTGCATGACGCTGTTGGCCTGGTCCAGGTCCTTGAACAGGTAGGGGAACGAGAACACCGAGAATTCCTTGGCGGTGTTCTCGACGGGCCCGCCGCCGGTCACGACCACGTCCTGGGTGCCGGTGCGCACGGCCTGGATCATCTTGACCTCGCCGCCGAGCTGGCCGGCGGGGAAGATGTTGACCTTCATCGAACCCTTGCTGCGGGCCTCGACTTCCTTGGCGAACGTCAGGGCGGCGGCATGGTAGTGGCTTTCCGTCGTCAGGACGTGCCCGAGGGTCAGTTCGACGGCCTTTTGCGCATGCGCCGGGGCGCCGACCGCCAGCAGAGAGCACGCCATGGCGGCTGAAAGAAGCAGGGAATGGGTTTTCATGTGCATTTCCTATGGGGGTGGGTTAAGGACGAGTGGCGACTCACAACAGCGCAAGAGAGAGCGCGGGGACGAACGTGATGATCAGCGTATCGATGATCAGGATGAACAGGAACACCAGCAAGGGACGGGTCATCGCGTCCATGGACACGCCCGTGACCTGGCTGGCGATGTTCAGGTTGATGGCGACGGGCGGCGTCACCATGCCGACCGCCACGTTGACGATGAAGATCATGCCGAAGTGGATCGGGTCGACCCCGTATGCCGTGGCGATGGGGCCCAGGATGGGGGCCAGGATCAGGATGGTGGCCAGCGCCTCCATGAAGGTGCCCACGACGAACAGCAGCACGTTGACCATCAGCAGGAAGGTCAGCGGACTGGCGGCGACCTCGGATATCAAGTGGCCGAAATATTGCGGGATCTGGTTGATCGTCAGGGCATAGCCGAACAAGGCGGCAAACCCGACGATCAGCATGACCATGCCCGTCATGATGGCCGACTCGCAGAAGATCTCGACGAACTCGCGGATCCGGACCTCTTTGTAGATCAGCACGCCGACCACGAAGCCATAGACCACGGCGACGACCGATGCCTCGGTGGCGGTGAAGATGCCCGAGTAGATGCCGCCCAGGATGATCACCGGCATCATGAGCGCCAGCAGGGAATCCCAGGTGGCGCGCAGCAGGTTGCGGATCCAGATATTGAAGGGCACGCGGGTCACCCGGTCGAAATCCTTGATCCGAGCGTATATGCAGATCGTGACGACCAGCGACAGGCCGACGAACAGCCCAGGCAGGATGCCGGCGATGAACAGGCTGCCGATGGACACGTTGGCGACCAGGCCGTAGATCACCATGGGCAGCGAGGGCGGGATGATGGCGCCGAGCTCGCCGCCGACGGCGACCAGGGCGGCACCCGTCGGCTTTGGGTAGCCCTTGTCCTGCATGGCCGGCACCATGGTGCCGGCCACCGCGGCCGTGGTGGCCGAGGACGATCCCGACATCGTCGAAAAGAACATGCACGTCAGCACCGACGCGGCGCCCATGCCGCCGCGCAGCCAGCCCACGAGAACCGTGGCCAGTGCGATGAGCCGGCGTGAGATGCCGCCCGCCTTCATCAGATTGCCGGCCAGCACGTAGAACGGTACGGCGAGCAGCGCGAAGGAATCCAGCGCCTCGAAGACGTTCTGCGGGACGGCGATGTAGTCGATCCCCTGCTGGTGCAGCAGCACCAGCGAGCTGATGCCCATGACGGCGAAGATGGGGACCGCCGTGACCAGCAGGAATGCCATGGAAGAAAAAGTCAGCACCGTTCATCCTCCGTATGTGAATCTGGAGCCAGGCATGGCGGCGCTCATTGCACGGCCGTATCGACGATGGCGCGCCGGGCCCGGCGCATGCCGTAGTGGCCCTCGATTGCCCGCACCGCGATGTTGATCACGGCCAGCACCCCGCCCACGGGCATGGCCAGGTAGACGACGCTCATGGGGATCCCCATGACGGTGGAGGTCTCCATGAAGCCGAAGCCCATCCAGTGCACGCCGATGACGATCAGGAACAGGAAGAAGCCGATCGTCACCAGGTAGGCGAACAGCTTGACCTTCCAGCCGTTTTCCGAGGACAGCGCGGTCGTCAGGGTGTCCATGGCGATCAGGTCGCCCGAGCGGGTGGCCGCGGCCGCGCCCAGGAATATGCACCAGATCATCAGGTAGCGGGCCAGTTCCTCGGTCCATGGCACCGAGATGACGATGCCCAGCCGCGGCAATGCGAAGCGGGCCACGATCTGCAGGAAGACGATCACGACCATCGTGAACAGCATCGATCCGACGGTCCAGCGCAAGGCGAGATTCATCTTGTCCACGCATGCCATGACGGCCTTGATGCGGTTGGGCGCGGGCCTGGCCGCGCATCTCATCGGCTGGGCGGGGTGGTGTTCATCGAGCATGAGCTACTGCCTCTGACGGATGGCGGTGGGCGGCTGCGCCAGCCCGGATTCGCCGGAAATGACACATGCGGACTTCGTTGACCGCACAAGCGATTTTCAGTAGTATAAAGTCATTGGATCCTGTATCCAATAATTTTTCGGCTAGGGGTTTTCCCGTTCCGCATGCGCCCCGGCCGCTTCCCACCGCCCCTTGCCATAACTAGCGAGACAACAATGAGTCAACTGAAAGGCATTTGCGCCGCCGCCTGCACACCCATGAGCGATGATGGATCCAAGGTCGATTACGATCGCCTGCGGACCCATCTCGATACCCTGGTCGAGGCCGGCGTCCACATCATCGCGGTATGCGGCGGCACGGGCGAGTTCCCGTTCCTGTCCACCGAGGAAAAGCGCCGGATCGCCGAGGAGGCCGCGCGCCACATCGGCGGCCGCGCCAAGCTGATCGTGCAGACCTCGGCCATCCGCACCGAGGACGCCATCGAGGCCTCGCTCCACGCCGAAGGGCTGGGCGCCGACGCCCTGCTGGTGCTGCCGCCCTACTTCGAGGGCCCGACCCCCGACGGCGTCTACAGCCACTACGAAAAGATCGCCCAGGCCGTCAAGACCCCGATCATGGCCTACAACATTCCCGTGCACTCGGGATTCGACATCACGCCGGATTTCTTCAAGCGGCTGCGACAGATCGACAACATCCAGTACCTCAAGGACACCAGCGGCAGCTTCGTGCGCCTGCAAGAGCTGCTGGTCGAGGGCCTGCCGGTGTTCAACGGCGCCGACCCCTTCGCCTTCCACGCCCTCGTGGCCGGCGCCCAGGGCTGCTTCTGGGGCGCGGTCAACGCGATGCCGCGCCAGGCCGTCGAGCTCTACGACCTGGTCCAGGCCGGCCAGGCCAGCAAGGCCGCCGAGCTGTGGAAGCGCATGCTGCCCGCCAACCTGTTCTTCTGGAACCACCCCTACAACCCGGCGGTGAAAGCGGCCACCAACATCCTGGTGAACAAGGTCGGCGCCTGCCGCCCGCCCGTCCAGCCCCTGTCCGACGCCGACCTGCGCGAACTGGACATCGCCCTGCAACCCCTGCGCTGAGCGCACACACCGACACAGGAGGCCCCATGTCCGCCATTGAACGCGTCTACGACCTGGCCCGGGCCGGCAAGCTGTACGCCGGCCCGATCATCCCGGGATTCCAGGCCTCGGCCGCCCGCATGCCGATCGTCAGCCCCATCGACAACACCGTGATCGGCGCCCTCGCCGCGGGCACGGCCGCCGACGTCGACGCGGCCGTCGCCGCCGCGCGCGCGAGTTTCGAGTCGGGCGCGTGGTCGGGCATGGCGCCCGCCGAGCGCAAGCGCGTGCTGCTCGACTGGGTGGCGCTGATCCGCGAGCACACCGAGGAGATCGCCGCGCTGGATTGCGTGGACGCCGGCAAGCCGATCACCGAATGCCTGAACACCGACATGCCGGCGACGATCGACACCTTCGCCTGGTACGCCGAGGCGATCGACAAATGCTTCGGCCGGATCTCGCCCACCGGCGGCGAGGCCCTGGGCCTCATCGTCAAGGAACCCATCGGCGTCGTCGGCGCCGTGCTGCCCTGGAACTTCCCGGCCCTGATGTTCGCCTGGAAGGTCGCCCCGGCGCTGGCCGCGGGCAACTCGGTGATCGTCAAGCCCGCCGAGCTCACCTCGCTCAGCGCCTACCGCCTGACCCAGCTCGCCCACCAGGCCGGCGTGCCCGAGGGCGCGCTGACGCTGGTCACCGGCACGGGCGAGGAGACGGGCGAGCCGCTGGGCCGCCATCCCGACGTCGACATGGTGTCCTTCACCGGCTCGACCGAGGTCGGCCGCTATTTCCTCAAGTACTCCGCCGAGAGCAATCTCAAGGAAATCGTGCTCGAGTGCGGGGGCAAGAGCCCGCAGATCGTGTTCGAGGACGCGGACCTGGACACGGCGATCGACCAGATGCTGGCCGCCGCCTACTGGAACATGGGCGAGAACTGCAGTTGCGGCGGACGCCTGATCGTGCAGGCCGGCATCAAGGACGCGGTCGTCGAGCGCCTCAAGCGCGGCCTGGCGGACTGGAAGGTGGGCCTGCCGACCGACCCGGCCACGCGCATCGGTCCCATGGTCGAGGAACCGCATTTCCACAAGGTGCGCCAGTTCCTCGAGGAGGCTCCGGCGGCGGGCGCGCGCCTCGCGCACGGCGGGCGCATCCATTCCGAGCTAGGCAGCGGCTGGTACGTCGAGCCGACGATCTTCGAGGGCGTCGACCCGGGCATGCGCCTGTTCCAGGAGGAGGTCTTCGGCCCCATCCTGGCGGTCACCACCTTCGAGACCGAGGACGAGGCCGTGGCGCTCGCCAACGACACCCAGTACGGGCTGGCCGCTTCGCTCTACACTCTGGACGTGCGCCGCGCCCAGCGCGTGTCGCGGCGCATCCGGGCGGGCACGGTGTCGATCAACGGCTTCTCCGAGGGCGACATCACCGCTCCCTTCGGCGGCTACAAGCTCTCGGGCTTCGGCGGCCGCGACAAGGGGCTGGAGGCCTTCGACCAGTACACCCAGACCAAGGTGATCTGGTACATGAACGCCTGAGCGCGCGACACGGGGGCATGCGGCATGGACATCCAAGGCTTGAGCGATGAGGAACTGGCCGGCCTGCGGCGCAAGGAGGCGCTGCTGTGGCTGTCTCCGGGGCACGATCCGGCCGACCGGGGCCTGGACCTGCCCTACGACCCGTCGGTGGCGCACGCGCGCTTCGACCGCTGCGCCGGCCTGCTGGCCCGGGTGTTCCCGGAACTGCGGGACGCCGGCGGCCGGCTGTCCTCGCCGCTGTCGCCGATCCCCGCGCTGCAGCGGCGCCTTTCACCGGCGGGCGAGCCCGGCGCGCACGCCGAGGGCGCCTGGTTCCTCAAGCGCGACGACGCCCTGCCGGTGGCGGGCTCGGTCAAGGCGCGCGGCGGCTTCCACGAGGTGCTGGCCCTGGCCGAGCGCCTCGCGCTGGAGGGGGGCCTGCTGGACGCGGACGGCGACCGCGAGCGGCTGGCGCAGGGCCCGGCGCGCGAATGGCTGGGCTGCCACACCCTGTCGGTCGGCAGCACGGGCAACCTGGGGCTGGCCATCGGCCTGATCGGGACGGGCCTGGGATTCAAGTCAGTGGTCCACATGTCGGCGGACGCCAAGGCCTGGAAGAAAGACCGCCTGCGAAGCCGCGGCATCGGCGTCGTCGAGCATGCCGGCGATTACGCGGCCGCCGTCGCCTCGGGCCGCGCCGCGGCGCTGGCCGACCCGCTGGCCCATTTCGTCGACGACGAGCGGTCGGAGGAACTGTTCCTCGGCTACACCACGGCGGCGCGCGAGCTGGTGGACCAGTTGCACGCCGCGGGCCGGCCCGTGGACGCCGGCCACCCGCTTTTCGTCTACCTGCCCTGCGGCGTGGGCGGCGCCCCGGGCGGCATCACCTACGGCCTCAAGCGCCTGCTGGGCCCGCACGTGCATTGCTTTTTCGCCGAGCCCACGGCCTCGCCCTGCATGCTGGTGCAACTGGCCGCCGGCACCCGGGCCCCGGTCTCGGTCCACGCCATCGGCCTGGACAACCGCACCGAGGCCGACGGTCTGGCGGTGGGCGAGGCCTCGCCGCTGGTCGCCCCGCTCATGGCGCGCCTGCTGGCCGGCGTGTTCACGGTGAACGACGACACGCTGTTCCGGGACGCCCTGGCCCTGGAGCAGACCGAGAGCATCACCATCGAGCCCTCGGCGGCCGCGGGCCTGCGCGGCCCGCGCTGGCTGCTGGGCTCGCCGCGCGGGCGGCGATACCTGCAACGGCACGATCTCACGCCGGTGGCCGCCCAGGCCACCCACGTGATCTGGAGCACCGGCGGCTCGCTGGTGCCCGAGGAGATCCGCGCGCAATTCAGGGCGCGCGGCGCGAGCCTCGGTGCCTCGGTGCGGGGAGGGTCCTGAACGGGCGGCGCAGACGCGCTTGCCGAGGGGCTCGCAGCGGGCCTTGCCGCCCCCCTCCTTGGCAGGCATCGAACAAGGCGACTCGCGGGCCGGGAGCCGGTCGGCCTTTTCCGCCGCGTCCCTCCGGCACATCCCACCGGCATATCCCTCCGGTGGTTCCTCGGCGCGTCTAGGGGCGCGTGTCCCCTGGCGTATCTCCTGGCGTATCTCCTGGCGTGTCCCCTGGCGCGTCCCCGGCGTTGACCCGCGGCCTCCGCCACCGTATGCTCGAAGGCATGGGTCACACCATGCCATCCACTCTTTCCCCTCTGTCCGCCGCCGATCTCGATGAGTTGCGGACCGCCCGGCGCCTGCTGGAAAACCCGGGCCTCGCGGCGCGCATGACCAATCTGCTGGGGGCGCCCATCGAACGCGGCCTGCGCGCCCTGCCTCGGGACTGGAACGCCCGCATCGACGCCATTGCGCGCGCCGCCCTGACGCGCGCGGCCGACGCCGCGCTGTCCACCATGAAGGACCGTCCCGGCGCCGCGCCGTCCCGCGTCTGGCACAAACTCGGCGCCGCCGCCAGCGGCGGGGTGGGCGGCTTCTTTGGCTTGGGGGCGCTGGCCGTCGAGCTGCCGGTCTCCACCACCCTGATGCTGCGCGCCATCGCCGACATCGCCCGCGGCGAAGGCGAGTCCATCGCCAGCGCCGGGACCCGGGTGGCCTGCCTCGAGGTCTTTGCCCTGGGAGGCCGCACGGGATCGGACGACGGCGCCGAGAGCGGCTATTTCGCCGTGCGCGCGGCGCTCGCCAAGTCGGTCACCGACGCCACCCAGTTCCTCGCCGCGCACCATGTCGCCGCCGAGGGCGCGCCGGTCATGGTCCAGCTCATCACCCGCATCGCCAAGCGCTTCGGCGCCGACGTCACCAGCAAGGCGGCCGCGCAGGCCGTCCCCGCCATCGGCGCCGTCGGCGGAGCCGCGATCAACCTGGCCTTCATCGATCATTTCCAGGACATGGCGCGCGGGCACTTCATCATCCGGCGCCTGGAACGCACCTACGGCGCCGAGGCGGTCCGGCGAGCGTACGAGGACGATCAGCCCTAGTCCCGTCTGGTCTTGGCGTTCCGACTGGTCCCGGCGTCCCGTCTGGCCTTGGCGTCCCGTCCGGCTAATTCGCGCCCTCGGGCCCATCGGCGCCCTTCAACAAGCGCAGGATCCAGTCCCCGTGCCGGGCGAGTGCCGGCTGGATGTCGTCGAGGCGCGCCAGCTCGAAGCCGCCGAAGTCGAAGCCCGGCGCGACCGCGCAGCCGACCAGGGCATGGTCCGCGGGATCCACGAGCTCGGCCGCGAACCAGCGGCCCGCCGGCACCGTCGCCTGGAACACCGCGCCGGCATGCGCCAGCGGATCGCCCAGCCGATGGGTCGACAGCCCGCCGTCGGGCGCCAGCACGTGCAAGTCCAGCGGACCACCCGCATGGAAATACCAGGTCTCGTCCGCGTCGATCCGATGCCAGGCCGAGCAGGCGCCCTCGGCCAGCAGGTAATAGATCGAGGTCGCGGCCGCGCGCCGGCCGCCGCCGAACGGCACCCGCAGGTCCGAGCGGAAGGTCTCGCGGTAGTAGCCGCCCTCGGGATGGGGCCGCAGCCCCAGGCCATCGACCAGGCCGCGCCAGGCGTTCGTGCTCATGCGTCCCCGCCGTCGAGGTGGAATTTGTGGAGCAGGCGGTGCGCCACCGGCGCCAGGACCACGCCCAGGGTCGCCATGAACACCAGCCCGACGAAAATGCCGAAGACCGAAAAGAAGATCTTGCCGCCGACCGTCGCCGGCAGGATGGACGGCCCGATGCCCCCCACGATCAGGGCGGTATTGAGGACGGCGTCATGCCAGGTGATGTCCTCGAACCACATCGTGCCCAGCGCCCCCAGGCACAAGGTGCCGAGGATCAGCGCCAGGGCATAGGCGACGTGGGACAGCACCCGGCGCACGAAATCCCGCAGGGGCAGCAAATCATGATGTTTGGACTCGTACATCGCCTTTCACCCACAGCCATGTGCATGATGGCGACACCATACCAGATGGAGGCGCGTCGGATGCGAGCGCCACTGCGGCGGCGTACCGATTGCCGGCGTATCGATACTGCCGGCGCATACGAAAGGGACCGAGCCGGCCAGCCGCCATGCCGACGTATCGCTGCCGGCGGATCGGTGCCGGCGTGTCGATGCCGACGTATCGCCGCCGGTGGATCGGTGCCGGCGTATCGATGCCGACGTATCGATGCCGGCGGACCGGACGCCCGCCGTGCAGCGGATCCTCCGGAAAGCCGTCCCGGCCAGGATGCCGGGGCGCCCGATCGCGTCATCCGCGCCCTATCGGTCGTTCGGCACCCACTTCAGGATGTGCTGCGCGACGGCGACCTGCTCGCCGTGCTGGTTGCGCACCGTCACCGACGCGGTGCTGCGGCCCCGGGCGGGGTCGATCGCCACGACCTCGTAGTCGACGGTGACCGTGTCGCCGATCAGTGCGGCCTTCAGGAACCTGACGCGATCGTAGCCCAGGGAAACCGGCACCGTGGTCTGCCCTTCCGTCGGCAGGCGGGCGACGATCATGCTCGAGGTCGTGGACATGAAGCCCATGATCAGGACCCCATGCGCGATGCGCTCGCCGTAGAACGAATTCCGCATGTACTGCTGGTTGGTATGCACCGGCGCGAGGTCGCCGGTGATCCCCGCGAAAAGATAGACGTCGCTTTCGCCGATCGTCTTGGTGAAGGAGACCTTGTCCCCCACCTTCAGGTAGAAATCCTGCCCTGCCGCCTGTTGCATCGCCTTCTCCTTGCCGTGTCCGGTGTCTGCCATGTCCAGTGTCCGCCGTGTCCGGCGCCTGCCGTGTCCGGTGTCCGCCGCGTCTGGTGACTGCCGTGTCCGATTGTCGTTGGAAAGTTCCGATATCGTTGAGAAGCTCGCCCCGCGGATGAAAACGATATCATGCGGAGTATGATACCTCACGAAGCCGCCGAATTGGAGAATTCCCTCGACCCTCGACGATAACCCTGTAGATACCGGGGGATTCCTGGAGACGCTTGGCGTATCCCCGGCCTTCAGGGCGCCGGCACGGTCCGTGCGTACGGACCGTGTTTTTCCATATTGACCGGACTGAATGAAATCGATACCATCGAATTCCACTTATACTTGTCTTCGCCGGAGCCCGAGATGAATCAGAAAGGATCGCCATACGTTCCCGCCGGGGTGATCCCCGCGGTCCTCATGCCGTTCAACGCCGATCTGTCGATCGACGAGGCATCCTACAAGCGGCACCTGGCGGATCTCTGCGGCATCCGCGGCGTGACGGCCCTCACGATCAACGGCCATGCCGCCGAGGTCCACGCCCTGTCCTTCGACGAGCAGCGGCGCGCGCTCGACCTCACCATGGACGCGGCCGGCGACCGCACGCCCATCATCTGCGGCGTCTACACCGAAAGCACGCAGCAGGCGCAGCGGCTGGCCCGCATGGCCAAGCAGGGCGGCGCCTCCTGCCTGCTGGCCTTTCCGCCCAACGTGCTGATGTTCAGGGGCGAAGACCGTCCCGAACTGTTCGTCGACTATTACCGCGCGCTCGGCGACGCGACGGACCTGCCCATCGTCCTGTTCCAGTTTCCGAAATGGACGGGGCTCCAGCTCTCCCTGGACACCCTGGTGAAGGTCTGCGAGTCGGTGCCCACCCTCGTCGCGATCAAGGACCTGTGCTCGGAGCCCGCGCTGCACGAAAAGCAGATCCGGACGCTGCATGCCCTGTCGCGCCCGGTGTCCGTGCTGACGACCCATTCCTCATGGCTGATGGGTTCCCTCGCCATGGGGGTGCGCGGCATCATCTCGGGCGCCGGCAGCGTGGTCGCCGACCTGCAAGTCGCCTTGTTCGAGGCCTACCAGCAGGGCGACAAGGCCCGCTGCGAGTCCGTCGGCGAGCGGGTCTATGCCGCCGTGCAGGCGTTCTACGCCCAGCCCTACATCGACTGGCAGGCACGCATGAAGGAGGCCCTGGTGATGCTCGGCCGCCTGCCCGCCGCCCACGTCCGCCCGCCGCTGAAGGCGATCGACGATCCCCGGCGTCTCGCCCAATGGCTCGAGCAGGCGGGCTTGACGCGCGAGACCGTCTACCACAACTCGGACGCCCGCTGACATGGGCGGCGAAAGCCATTCGCAAGCCCCGGACGGCGACGCGCTCGTCCTGCGGCGGGCGGCGGCGCCCGGCGTCCTCGTGCTGACGCTGAACCGTCCGGCCAAGGCGAACGCCCTGAGCCCGGAGCTGCTGTCCCAATTGTCCGGATACCTGGCGGAGGCCCGGGACGATGACTCGATCGCGTGCATCGTCCTCACCGGCTCGCTCCGCGTCTTTTCCGCGGGCTCGGACATCTCGGGCATGGCCACGCGGGGCCTGGACTGGTACCTGGACCCCGAACGCCTGGCCCATTGGGCGTTCATCCAGGACTACCCCAAGCCGCTGATCGCGGCGGTCAACGGCCACGCGCTGGGCGGCGGCTGCGAGCTCGCGATGCTGTGCGACATCATCATCGCGGGCGAGGGGGCGCTGTTTCGCCAGGCCGAGATCGGGATCGGCCTCATCCCCGGCGATGGCGGCACGCAGCGCCTGCCGCGGGCGGTCGGCAAATCCCTCGCCATGCAGATGATCCTCACCGGACACTCCATCGAGGCCCGGCGCGCCCTCGAGGCCGGTCTGGTCTCGGAAGTGGTCGCCCCCGACCGCGCCGTCGCGCGCGCGGTCGAGATCGGCACGCAGATCGCGGCGCATGCCACGCTGTCGGTGCAACTGGCCAAGCGCGCGGCCAGGGCGGCGTTCGAGCTGCCGCTCTCCGAGGGGCTGCGCTTCGAAAGGGATCGCGTCGCCGACGTCTTTGCGACCGCCGACAGTCAGGAAGGCCTGCGGGCCTTCCTGGAAAAGCGCCAGCCTCGTTACCAGGGACGCTGACCTCAAAAAACGCGGGCATCGAGAGGCACCAGGCCCACCTCGTCGGCACCGGCCTCGGCCCGCTGGCACTGCGGGCATCCAGGCCGGCTAGCCTCGCCTCGCGCCGCCTCGCCCCTCTCCAGACTTGCGCGCCCGCCCGGCGGGTGCGCGCGCGGCCCTCATGGGCGGCGCGGTGGTGGAGCGCAGGATCAGGTCGGCCTGCAGTTCCACGTGCTCGGTGGCCGCATGCCCGGACAATCGGGCCACCAGGTACTGCGCGGCGCCCTCGCCCATCGCGGTGGCGGGCACCTCGATGGTGGTGATGCCCGGCGGGAAATGCGCGCAGAGCTCGAGGTTGTCGAAGCCGATGACCGACATCCTGCCCGGCACCTCGATGCCTTTGCTGGCGCATTCGACGAGCACGCCGAACGCCAGCACGTCGGACGCGCAGAAGATCGCCGTCGGCGGCTGTTGCAGCGCCATCAGGCTGCGCAGGGCCTCGCGGCCGGCCGCCACGGTGTACGGCTTTTCGATCAGGTATCCCGGGACCAGCGGCAGCCCGGCCGCCGCCAGCGCGGCCTTGAAGCCCTCGACGCGCTCGCTCGCGCGGTCGTTGTCCCTTGTGATCCCGGCAATCATCGCGATGCGTTCATGGCCCAGATCGACGAAATGATTGATGGCCTTGCGCGCCACCAAGACATTGTCGAACCCCACGCAGGGATACCGCCCATCCGCGCGGTAGGTATACGTGGACACCGCGGGAATGTCGTTTTCCTCGAGCATCGATGCCAGGTCGGGGTGATGGATGCCCCCGATCAGGACCAGCCCCTCGACCCCGCGCTCGATCAGCGTGCGCGCCTGCTCGAATTCGCCTTGCAGCGAGTATCCGGAGGCCGTGACCAGCAAGGAATAGCCGTTGGCGCTGAGGACGCGCTGCAGCGCCTCGACCTGCGGGATGTAGATCGCATAGTCCAGCGTCGGCAACACCGTGCCGATCAGCCGCGTGCGCCGCGAACGCAGGGCACGGGCGGCGCCATTGGGCATGTATCCGAGCTTGAGGGCCGCCGCCTTGATCCGCGCCAGCGTTTCGGGCTGGACCTTGTGCGGCTGCGTCAACGCCCTGGAGGCGGTGGTGATGGACACGTTCGCTCCCGCCGCGACATCCCTCAGCAAGACCTTGCGGCCTCCCGAGACGGATTTCTTGCTATTCATCGAGGATTTCTCTTGGATGCCAGACAGTTGCACACATAGCCGGAATCATACATTGGACGCCGGAACCCCGATCGCAGCCCCCGCCACAGGGTGATTGTAGAGGCATTTCGCCCTCCATGGATGAGATCGTTTTCATCACCGTACCTCATTACTGGCCTAGCGATTCAAGGGATTTCCCTCATATTGACAACGATTATTCTAAAGAATTAAGCTGATGAATGAAATCGATTTCATCAAAAACAAGGCAGAAAATCATTTCCACGAACCAATCCACCCACCGCGGCCGGCCGCCGCACGGAGCAGGGACAATGTTGAGCCAGATGAAAATCCTCAGTCTTTGCCATTACTTGCAGGGCCCCGGCGCCGTGCAGTACCTGGCGGACATGGGGGCCGACGTCATCAAGCTGGAGCCGATCGGGGGCGCCTTCGAGCGCGCGTGGTCGGGCGCCGACGTGTACGTCGGCGAGGTCAGCGCCTTCTACATGTGCGCCAACAAGAACAAGCGCAGCCTGGCCCTGAACCTGAAGGCGGAGCAAGGCAGGGACATTTTCTTCAGGCTCCTCGAGGACGCCGACGTGCTGGTCGAGAATTTCCGGGTCGGGGTCATGGACCGGCTCGGGCTGGGCTACGAGACCCTGAAAGCGCACAAGCCCGGCCTGATCTATGCCTCGGCCACGGGGTTCGGCGGCTCGGGACCCATGGCCGGAAAGCCCGGCCAGGACTTGCTGCTCCAGGCCCGCACCGGGTTGATGGCCACGACCGGCCACCCGTCCCGGCCGACGCCCGTGGGCTGCGCGGCCATCGACCAGCACGGGGCCGCCCTGCTCGCCATGGGCATCCTGGGCGCCTACGTCAAGCGCCTGCAAACGGGCGTGGGCACGAGGGTCGAGGGCAGCCTGTTCAACGCGGGCATCGACCTCCAGTCCGAGGCCCTGACCGGCTACCTGTGCGGGGGCTTCACCCGGTCCAAGCTGCAGCGCGACGAGCACCTCGCCACGTGGTTCCACCAGTCGCCCTACGGGGTCTACGAGGCCCTCGACGGCTTCGTGGCCATCTCCAATGTCGATCCGGTGAAGCTCGCGCAAGCCCTCGGCAGCGACGCCCTGATGGCGATGGCCTCCCTGAACCGCTTCGAGGACCGCGACGATTACGCCCGCGAGGTCGCCGCCGCCGTCGCGCGCCGCACCATCGCCCAGATCAGCGAGGCATTCGACGCGCTGTCGCTATGGTATGCCCCCATCCAGGACTACGACGATCTCGCCCGGGACCCGCAGGCGCTGCACAACGAGGTGTTCCGCAGGATCGAGGTCGACGGCAGGACCGCGACCCTGGTCAACCACCCGATACGCTACGACGGCAAGGTCCCGCCGCTGCATACGCTGGCCCTTTCGGCCGGCACGCACAGCCGCGAGATTCTCGAGGGGATCGGCTGCGCGCAAGACGAGATCGAGCACCTGATCGCGCAGGGCATCGTGGGCGTCCCGGACGAGGCCCCGGGACGAGAGTGGAAGGCGGACGAGCCCGCCGCCAGGACGCAATGAGGACGATGCCATGACAAGAAAAAGACCCCTGCCGCCGTTCGTCCGATTCATGGACCGGCTCAACGCCCTGCTGATCAGGCTCTGCGGCCTGGCATTCGCGATCATGGTGGTCTCGATCTTCTTCGGGATCCTGATCCGGTTCATCTTTGCCCACCTGAATTTCCACATCGCCGCGCCCTGGACCGACGAGCTCGCCCGCTACCTCCTCATCTGGACGGTTTTCATCGCCGGCGGCGTCGGGTCGCGTACCGGGCAGTTGATCGGCATCGACATCCTCATCAAGCACGTGCCGGCCGCCATCGGGCAGCCGGCAAAGTACTTCGTCCACGCGCTCTCCATCGTGTTCTACCTGCTGCTGATGGTGATCGGCAAACGCTGGGCCGAGTTCGGCCAGATCGAGATGTCGCCGGTCATGGACATCCCGATGTCCATGGTCTTTGCGGCGATGATGGTCGGCGGCCTGCTGATGGCGCTCAATACGATCGCCTTGATCCTCGAGGCCCGCTCCATGGGCAAGGACATCCGTTTCGCAGCCAGCGAAGAAGCCGAGATCGACGATCTCGTCAACCAATATGCGACCGCCGCCCAAGAGGGATCGCCAAAATGATACTCGTCCTCGTCGGAAGTCTGATTGTCTTCATGGCGCTGAGCATGCCCATCGCCGTCGCGCTGGGTTTCTCGTCGCTGCTCGCCCTGCAGTACCGGGGCGAACCCATGATGATGCTGGCATCCAGTGCCTTCGAATCCCTGGACTCGTTCAGCCTGCTGGCGGTGCCGTTCTTCATACTGGCCGGCAATCTCATGCAGAAGGGCGGCATCGCGCGCCGGCTCGTCAACCTGGCGCAGGCGATCGTCGGCTGGATCACCGGTGGCCTGGGCGCGGTCGTCGTCCTGACGTCCATGTTCTTCGCGACCATGTCGGGATCCTCGTCCGCCACGGCGGCCGCCATCGGGTCCATGCTGATTCCTGAAATGGAAAAAAGGAAATACCCGAGGAATTTCGCCGCCGCGATCACGGCGTCCTCGGGCGAGCTGGGCGTCATCATTCCGCCCTCGATCCCGATGATCATCTACGCCACCTCGATGAACATCTCGATCGGCGACCTGTTCATCGCGGGAATCATCCCCGGCATCCTCATCGGGCTGTCCCTGATCCTCACCGTCTACATCATCGCGCGCAGGCGCGGCTACGATCCAGGCGACGGGATCGGCCTGGCCGGGTGGGTCATCGGCCTGGGACCCGCGCTGCGCGACGCCCTGTTCGCCATCATCATGCCCCTGCTGATCCTGGGCGGCATCTATTCCGGATGGTTCACGCCGACCGAGGCGTCGGTCATCGCCGTGGTCTACGGCGTGGTGGTGGGCATTTTCGTATACCGGGAACTCAAGTGGGGCGAGCTGCTCGAGATCTTCGGGCGCTCCGCGCTGATCTCGTCCGTCGTGCTGCTGCTGGTGGCCTTTGCGGCGATCTTCGCCTACATCCTCACCATCAACCAGGTGCCTCAGAAGGTCGGCGCGGCCATCGCCGCATTCTCGGACGATCCCATCGTCTTCCTGCTGCTGGTCAACATCCTGCTGTTCATCGTCGGGATGTTCATGGAGACCCTGGCATCCATCATGATCCTGGGCCCCATCCTGGCGCCGGTGGCCGTCCTGTACGGCGTCGACCCGATCCACTTCGGGGTCATCATGATCGTCAACCTCGCCGTCGGCATGGTGACGCCGCCGGTGGGCGTCAATCTCTTCATCGTTTGCCAGGTCGCGCGCATCAGTATGGAGCGGCTGATGCGGCCATTGTTCGCATTCCTGTGCGTGCTGGTCTGCGACGTGCTGGTTCTTTCCTACCTACCCTCGCTCAGTCTGTTCTTGATCAAGTAACCAAAGGAGGAGTGACATGTCCGGAATGAATTTTTCCTCGGCCAAGCTTGCGTTCGCCGCCGTCCTGGCGAGCCTGGCCTTCGGCGCGCAGGCCGCCAGCCTGGAGCTGCAGCTCGGCCACACGCAGCCGCCCAACAGCCCTTACGACCTGACCTCGCACAAGTTCGCGGAGATCGTCGCCAAGAAATCCAACGGCGACATCAAGGTGAACGTATTCCCGCAATCGCAGCTCGGTGGCGAGGTCAAGATGATCCAGGCGGCGCGCCTGGGCTCGCTCGACATGCTCATCACGGCCCAGGCCGTCCTGGGCCCGACCGTAAAGGCGTACACGATCTTTGACATTCCCTATCTGTTCGACGATATCGAGCAGGCCAACAAAGTCCTCGCCGGCCCCGTCGGGCGCAAGTACCTGGACATGCTGCCCAAGTACGGCCTGATCGGCCTCGATTTCCTCTATGCGATCGAACGCGATCTCGCCTCCACGAAGCCCATCCGCAACGCGCAGGACCTCGCGGGCCTGAAGCTGCGCGTCATGCAGGCCCCGGGCTACGTCAAGACCTACGAGGCCCTCGGCTCGCAGCCGACGCCCATGGCGTACAACGAGGTCTACCTGGCCATGCAGCAGGGAGTGGTGGACGGCGGGGACTTCTCGCCCGAAAGCGTGACCCTGGACAAGTTCACCGAGGTCGCCAAGTACTTCAACCTGACGAAGACGCAATACCTCCCGGCCCTGCTGGTGTACTCGAAAAAGAAATGGGACGCCCTGCCTCCCGAGACGCAAAAGCTGCTGCAAGAGGCCTCCGCGGAAACGATGACCTATTCGGCCGGATTCTATAAGCAGACCTACGAGCAGGCCATGGCCGACATCCGGAAATCGGGCATGACCATCATCGACAGCGATCGGGCGGACATCAAGAAGGCCCTCGAGGGCGTGAAGTTCGAGCTTTTCAAGGCAATCCCGGACGGCGAAAAGCTCTACGAGGAAATCCAGGCGGCGAAGTAAACCTCGGAAACGGCATCGGCCGGTGGGCGCATCGCGCCGAAGCCGCCCCCCGGGCGGCCCGCAGGCACCCACCCCGACGAGACACAGGGCGACATCAGAATGAACAGCGAACGAGTATCCGCCGCGGACCGCGAGCTGCTGCGGGAGGCCGCGGCCCGGTTCGCGCGCGAGAGGATACGGCCCCTCGCCGAGGAGCTGGACCGCGAGGCGCGCTTTCCCCGGGAGCTCTATCGGGAAATGTGCGGGCTCGGCCTTTTCGGGGTCACGGTTCCCCAGGAACTCGGCGGCGTCGGCGCCGATTGCCGGGCGTACGCCATGGTCATGGAGGCCCTGGCCAATGGCTACGCCGCCGTCGGCGATTACTTCAGCCTGATGGAACTGGTGTCGTCCCTGCTGGCGCGATACGGGACCCCCGGACAGCAGGCAACGTACCTCGCCCCCCTGCTCGCGGGCGAGCGCCTGTGCGCCTTCGCGCTGACCGAGCCGCAGGCGGGCTCGGACCTGTCCGGCATCGGCACGATCGCGAGGCAATCGGGCACGGGCTGGCTGCTCAATGGCTCCAAGCTGTGGATACAGAACGCACCGGTCTGTGATTTCGCGCTCGTCCTCGCCCGCATCGAATCCGCCTCGGACCCGAAGGCCACCGGCGTCTTCATCGTGGACGCCGAGCGCCGCGGATTCAGCCGGGGAGCCGCGGAGGACAAGATGGGGCAGCGCGCCTCGCAAGTCGGCGCCTTGTATTTCGACGACATCGAGCTGCCCGCGCAGGCCTTGCTGGGCGAAGCCGGCAAAGGGCTGCGCACGATGCTCGGCGCCCTGGACAAAGGCAGGGTCGGCATGGCCGCGCTCGCGGTCGGCATCCACCAGGCGGCGCTCGACGCCGCGCTCGAGCAGGCCGTGTCGCGCAAGCAGTTCGGCCAGCGGATCGCGGATTTCCAGTCCATCCAGTTCATGCTCGCCGACATGGCCAAGGACCTGCACGCTTCCAGGCTGCTGGTCCGGGATGCGGCGCGCCGCCTCGATCATTCCGAGGAGGCCTCGCAATACTGTTCGATCGCGAAGTGCTTTGCCACGGACGCGGCGAACCTCCACGTCTCCAACGCCCTCCAGATCTTCGGGGGCAGCGGCTACATCCGCGGCTTTCCCGTCGAGCGGCTGTTTCGCGACGCCAGGATCACCCAGATCTACGAGGGCACGAACCAGATCCAGAGGATGATCATCGCACGCAGACTGCTGAAGGGCGCCGCCACGGCATCCGCATGAGCCCGCAACACTTTGCTCTACAACACGCAACGAGGGAAGAACACATGTTCTGCCAGACACCGGCTGTACCGCCGTCGGAACCAAAGGGACGGCCATGAATCAACACTCCAATGGCCGGAAGGTCGCAATCATCACGGGCGCGCGCCGGGGCATCGGGCGCGCGGCGGCATTCGAACTGGCGCGGCACGGCTTCGACCTGGTGCTCAACGACGTCGTCGAGGATGAGACCTCGCGCGAGACTCTCGCCCGCGTCGAGGCGCTGGGCGCGCAGGCCCGATTCATCCGCGCCGATATCGCGGAGCTGGCCATGCACGACGCGATCGCGGACCTGGCCTATCGGGAATTCGGCCGGCTCGATGCGCTGGTCAACAATGCTGGCATCCAGGTCCGCGACCGCGGCGACCTGCTCGACGTGACGCCCGCCCGCTTCGACGAGATCATCGACATCAACCTGCGGGGCAATTTCTTCCTCACGCAGACCATTTCGCGCCGCATGCTGGAGGACGGCAGGCCGACGACCGGACGCAGCATCGTGATGCTGACCTCGTCCAATGCCGAACTGATTTCCGTCGAAAAGGGGGAATACTGCGTCTCCAAGAGCGGCCTGTCGATGGCGGCCAAATTGTTCGCCGTGCGGCTGGCCGAAGCGGGCATCGGGGTCTTCGAGATCCGTCCGGGCCTGATCCGGACGGACATGACCGCCGACGTCCGCGAGCACTACGGCCGGCTGATCGACGAGGGCCTTTCCCCGGTGCGCCGCTGGGGCGAGCCCGAGGAGGTCGGCCGCGCGGTGGCGACCCTGGTGCTGGGGCTCCTCCCCTTTGCGACGGGCATCGCCGTCGACATCGACGGAGGCCTGCTGCTGCCCCGCCTGTGAGGGACGCCGTCCCGGGGCCCCGCCATCGGCGGCGGCCCCGAGGCGCGCCCCCGGGCCTCAAATGAAGCCGCCATTCACATGGATGACCTGCCCCGTGACGTAGCTCGCCTCGTCGGAGGCCAGGAAGGCGACCATGGCGGCAACCTCCTCGGGTTTTCCGATCCGCCCCATCGGGATCTTGCGCGCGAACCCTTCCCATTCCTCACCCGAGATGAACTGCTCGCCATGGAATTTCTCGATGAGGCCGGGCACGACGCAGTTGGCCGTCACGCCCTGCGCCGACAATTGCAGCGCGAGCGCCCGCGTCAGGGCCTCGAGGCCCGCCTTGGCCGCCGCCGAAGCGGGAAAATACGCGTAGTCCGACCTGAAGATGTGCACGTTGTGGGTGCTGATCGTCACGACGCGCCCCGCCGGCGAACGGCCCAGGTGAGGCAGCGCCCGGGTGGCCAGCTCGAAGAATCCCCCGGTGACCACGCCGTACACGCCATCGAGCTGCTCGCGGGTGAGCTGGCCCAGGGGCTCGCGGACGGGGTATCCCGCATTGGCCACCACGATGTCGAGCTGTCCGTACGCCTCGATCGCCGCATCGACGAGATTGCCCGCCGTCGCGGGATCGGCCAGGTCGCCCAGCACGATGCGCGCGGCCGCGCCTGCCAGCTCGGCCTCCCGCGCCACCGCCTCGCAGCCCTCGCGATTCTTCAGGGCATGGATGACGAAACACATGCCGGGCCCGCCCAGGCGGCGGACGATGGCCGCGCCGATGCCGGACCCCGAGCCGGTGACGATCGCGACGCGCTTGCGAGGGGTGGTTTCCATGTTGCTGGATAGGAAATGGATACAGTATCCGATACGTTTCGATTCTAATATGAAATCGATTTCTTGACGAATACATGCTTTCCCTAGGGGAAGAATACGCAGGTGTCCGCGCCCATTCCGGTCCTACAATACGGCTTTCCTCAAAGATACGGCTTTCCTCGAGTATCCCGAATTTTCCAAGGCTTCCGCATCGACATGATCGACTTCATCGACCTCAAGACCCAGCAGGCCCGCATCAAGGACCGGATCGACGCCAACATCGCTCGGGTCCTGGCCCACGGCCAGTACATCCTCGGTCCGGAGGTCGCCGAGCTCGAGGAACGCCTCGCCGCCTATGTCGGCGCCAGGCACTGCATCAGTTGCGCCAACGGCACCGACGCGCTGCAGATCGCGCAGATGGCGCTGGGCATCGGGCCGGGCGACGAGGTCATCACGCCGGGGTTCACCTACATCGCCACCGCGGAAACCGTCGCGGTCCTGGGCGCCAAGCCGGTCTACGCCGACATCGACCCGCGCACCTGCAATCTGGATCCCGCGAGGCTCGAGGCCGCCATCACGCCGCGCACGCGGGCGATCGTCCCGGTGGCGCTGTACGGCCAGTGCGCCGACATGGACGCCATCAACGCCATCGCGCAGGCCCACGGCATCCCCGTCATCGAGGATGCCGCCCAGAGCTTCGGCGCCACATACAAAGGGCGCCATTCCGGCAATCTCAGCACCATCGCCTGTACCAGCTTCTTTCCCAGCAAGCCGCTGGGCTGCTATGGCGACGGCGGCGCCCTGTTCACCAACGACGACGCGCTGGCCACCGCCATCCGGCAGATCGCGCGCCACGGCCAGGACCGCCGCTACCACCACATCCGGGTGGGCGTGAACAGCCGCCTCGACACCCTCCAGGCCGCGATCCTGCTGCCCAAGCTGGACATCCTCGACGAGGAAATCGAGCTGCGCCAGCAAGTCGCCCGCCGCTACGGCCGCCTGCTCGGCGCGGCCGGCATCGCCACTCCCCACGTCGAGCCCCACAACGTCAGCGCATGGGCGCAATACACGGTGCGGGTGCCCAACCGCGACGCCGTCCAGGCCGCGCTGAAGCAGGCGGGGGTGCCCACCGCGGTGCACTATCCCATCCCGCTGAACCAGCAGCCCGCCGTGGCCGACCCCGGTGCCCGCCTCCCCGAGGGCGACGCCGCCGCCCGCGAGGTCCTGAGCCTGCCCATGCATCCCTACCTCGCCGAGGAGCAGGCGCAGGCCATCGCCCAGGCCCTGGAGGCCGCGATCCGCGCTTGATCGGCGGCCGCGATCAGATCCGCGGCATGGGCGAGAAGCTGGCCGGCACGAGGAGCTCGCTGCGCATGTGCCGGATCAGCGGCAGCACCTTGGGCACGAAGGCCCGCCATGCGGGATCCGCGGCGAGGATGGCGCGCCGCCGCTCGCGTTCGCCGTGGGACTCGTAGGCCCACAGGTGCACGACCTTGTTCAGCTCGCCGATGTCGCTGGCGTAGTATCCGACCAGGCCGCCCAGGATGGGGGCCTCGATGAGGATGCCCTCGGTCTCCATCAGCCCGAGGAAGGCCGCCTGGCGGCCGGGATGCAGGACGTAGCTGCGGTGCTCGATCAGCATGCGCGTCCCTTCAGGACCAGAGCACCAGGCTCCGGTCGGGCATGCGCCCGATGAACGAGCCGATGGACACGCGGCTGCCGCCCGGCGCCACCTGGCCGCCCGCGACCTCGTGGGGGTTGCGGGTGTTGAACAGCACCACGTCGCCCGCCGTGGCCTCGTAGCGGAAAGGCACCGCCCCCGCCACGACCTCGCGGCCGAAACCGTAGCTGCGGGGGATCTCGCCGCCGACGACCTCGGGATTCCAGGGCCGGTTGTGGACCGTGGTGTATCCCCCCTCGAGCAGGCTCTCGGCGAAAAAGTTCCAGCCGAGCTGGCCGTCGATCCGGCCGATGGCGTAGGTCGGGGAGTTCAGGGGCGCCCAGTCGGCGTGCAGGTCGATGCCGTCGCTGGTCGAGCGGATGATGCCGGCGAAATACCGCCCGCCTTCCTCGCGCGCCACCTCGACCGGCGCGTCGTACACCGCCTGCAGGCGATCGATGAGGCGCGCCCGGGGATCGAAGCTGCGCTCGATCACCCACTGCACGTCCTCCTCGGCCTTGGCCGCGTCGCGGAAGTAGTCCTCCTTGGGGCGGTCCCAGCGGTACTCGTACTGCGCCAGGCCGATGTAGCCGACGCGCTTGCTGATGCTGTAGAACTTCATGTTGCCGCGCTTGGCCACCTCGGCGAAGGCCCGGCATTCCTCGGGGCTGGCAAAGCCCGGGATGCGGATCGCCGGGATGCGGTTGTCCAGCAATTGGACCAGGGACTCGCGCGTCAGCGGGTGCTCTTTCCGGTCGATCCAGGTCTCGGGGCGGATGGTTTCCTCTAGCTGCATGTTCTCACCTCACTTGGCTTTCGCCGTCATGTTCACGACGCGGCCGACGCTCGCGTTCCAGTCCGCCGTGCACTCGGGTCCGCAACGGGCGGCCCAGTCGGGCAGGACCCGCTCCTCCAGGGCCTTGCGCCTGAGCTCGAGGTCGCCCGGGTGGACCGGCTTGAGGATCATCGTGCCCGGCTCGCCCTTCGGACAGGGGCCCGAGCCCGTCAGGCACGCCAGCCCGATGTCGTTCTCGCGCTCGTTCTGCGCATAGATGTCGGCCTCGAGCTTGCCGTAGCCCGCGAGGATCAGCTCGCGGACCTTGGGATCCAGGGCGTTCCAGCGCTTGAGGCTGGCTGCGCTGATCGAGCTGGCCCAGTTGATCGGCAAGGCGTAGAGATACTTGGCGGCTTCGTACCACTTGGCCGAGTACCCGCCCAGGGCGCCGGTGATGGCGCAATCCACGACGCCGTTCTGGAGGCCCTGCTGCACCTCGCCGAACGCCATGTTCACGCCCGAACCGCCGAAATACTCGATGAACGCGGCCTGCGCCGCGCCGCCCGTGCGGACCTTGCGCCCCTTGAGGTCGGCCAGGCTGCCGATTTCCTTGGAGCAATACAGCAATTGCGCCTGGAAGGACCACAGGCCGAGGATCTTGAGGCCGAGGCGCTGCTCGTAGTATTTCTCGAGATAGGGCCGGAAGGCCTGGGTGACCTCGCGCAGCTCGTCGAGCGAGGTCGACACCCCCGGCAGGTCGACCCCGTCGTTGATGGGGCCGTCGCCCGCCAGGAAGCTCATCTGCGTGGTGCCGATGTCGAACAATCCCTGGCGCAGCAGCTTGATCACCTCGGGGCCCTTGAGGCCCATTTCGTTCCAGGGCTTGATCTGCGCCGTGACCTGCCCGTGGCTGGCCTGCTCGATGTACTGCGTCCAGAACGGCTGCTCGAGATCCTTGTATTGCGTGGTGATGCCCAGGTTGCCGACCACGTTCAGCCTGGTCGGGGGATAGTCCTGGGCGCCGGCCCACGCCGCGGGCAGGGCGAGCGCGATGGCGGCCAGCGCGCGGTTCAATGTCCTCATGTCGTTCTCCTCATCGTTTTCGGTTTCCGCCGGAATGCTCGACGCGCCGGCGCCGGCCTGGCGTCACGCGCCGGGCCGGCCGTAGTAAAGATTGGGCAGCCAGAGCGCCAGGTCTGGAAAGGCCATCAGCAAGGCGATCATCAGCAGCATCACCAGGGCGAAGGGCAGCGACCCCACCATGACGTCGCGGAACGGGCCGCCGCCGCGCACCGACTGCACGACGAACAGGTTCATCCCGATGGGCGGCGTGATCAGCGCGAGCTCGATCAGGATCACGAACAGCACGCCGAACCAGACCGGGCTGTATCCCAGGTGCACGACGATCGGCACGATGATGGGCGTGGTCGCCACCATCAGCGTGAGCGTCTCGACGAAACAGCCCAGCACCAGGTAGATCAGCACGATCATCGCCATGACCGCCACGGGCGGCCAGTCCAGCCCGCCCAGCACCTGCACCACCAGGTCGGTCAGGCCGATGGTGGAAAAGACGAAGTTCAGGAAAAACGCGGCGATCACGATGAACATCACCATCGAGGTCGTGCGCACCGTGCTCTCGAGCGCGGCCCCGAGGATGTCCCACCGCAGGCGGCGCCGCGCGGCCAGGTAGGCCAGCGTGCCCGTCACCCCGAGGGCGGAGGCCTCGGTGGGCGTCGCCAGGCCCACGTAGATCGAGCCCACCACCAGGAAGAACAGGCCCATCGGCGGCGCCAGCGTCGGCAGGGCGCGCAGGCGCTCGCTCCAGGCTGCGGCCCTGGTGCGCGGCGCCAGGCCCGGACGCGCCAGGCAGGCGATCGCGACCAGCGCCGAGAACAGCGCCGCCATCAGAAAGCCGGGGATCAGCGCCGCGAGGTAGAGCTGGGACACCGAGGTCTCGGACAATGAACCGTAGAGCACCATGTTGATGCTGGGCGGTATCAGGATGCCGAGTGTCCCGCCGGCGGCGATCGTGCCGAGGAACAGGCCCGGCCGATAGCCGAACTTGGACATATTGGGGATCGACACCGTGCCCACGGTCGCCGCCGTGGCGATGCTCGAGCCCGAGGTGGCGGCGAACAGCGCGGACACCGCCACGTTGGTGTGCATCAGGCCTCCCGGCACATGGCCCACCCACTTGTTGAGCGCCTCGTACATGGCCTCGGCCACCCCCGAGCGCAGCAGGAGCTCGCCCATGAGGATGAACATCGGCACCGCCACCAGCACGAAGTCGGCCGACGCGCTCCAGGAGATCTCGCCCACGCCTCGCAGTAGCGGGAACATGGAATAGAGGCTGCCCATGGCGCCGCCGAGTATCCCCAGCGCGGCGCCGACGTACAGCCCGCTGCCGACGAACAGCAGCAACAGCGCGGCGGCGGTCGTCAGCATGATCCCTCCGTCTCGGCGATGGCGGACCGGGGCGAGACGCCCCGCGTGCTGTCCACGACCTCGTCCTGGACCGAGGCGGGCCCGAAACTGGCGCGCACCTCGTCGATCCGGCCCCTGCAGACGCCGAACAGGGCAAGCAGGCACGACACCAGGGCACAGGCCGCGAACCAGACGATCCCCAGCCACCAGATGCCCTGGGGCACGATGAGCGGGATCGCCAGCGTCGTGTTCGACACGGCGCCGATCTGGGCGTTGCCAGCCACCACCATGCCGCCCCAGTACGCGGCCACGCCCGCCACCAAGGCCAGCACCGCGAGGGCCAGCACGTCCAGGCCCGCCTGCAGGCGCCGGCCCAGCATGCCGTAGATGACCTCGATGCGCACGTGCGCCTTGGACACCAGCGCCCACGCCAGGCCGAAGGTCGTGGCGATGGCCACGGCGTAGCTGCTGAGCTCGAGGCTTTCGAAGGCCGTGGACCTGAAGGCCGAGCGCCAGATGACGTCCAGCGTGATCAGCGCCGCGGCGAACAGAATCAGCACCCCGCCCAGCCGCGCGAGCCACCTCGACATCCACTCCATCCCCGTCATGATCGTGCGCATCGCCGCCCCGCCTCAGTCTTCGGTGGCCCAGGTCTTGCGCGGCGGCGACTTGATCTCGAGCTGCTCGCAATCCTCCAGGGCCTCGCTGAAATGGTCGACGCCGACCGGATGCATCCAGGCGGTGCCCGGCTCGGCGATGAATTCCTTGCCGCCGATGATCAGGCGCAGCCGCCCCTTGATCAGGTAGCCCATGGACTCGTGGTCCATGTGCTTGTGCACCGGATCGATCAGGCCCTTGCGGCGGAACACGTGCAGCAGCAGGATCTGCTCGCCGACCAGCAGCTTGCGGACCTCGACGTGGCCTTGTTCCGCGATGCCCTCCACCGCGACGATGCGCTCGGGCTCGATCCGGTCGCGCACCCCGAAGAATCCATCGGTCACGCTCAGCATCCGATCCATGTCAATCATTCCGACCTCCAACAGTGTCTTTTTCAAGAATTTCGAGTGCCTGGGCCAGGCCCAGGACCTCGGCGTATTTCGCCTGCAGATCGAACAGGTTCGCCTCGTGAGGGCCCGTGTCGCGATCGCCGACCGCATCGCGGACCACCAGCGGGATGAAGCCGTGCTGCATCGCGTCGACGGCCGAGGCGCGCACGCAGCCGCTGGTGCTCATGCCCGCGACCAGGACCGCGTCCACGCCGCGCGCCGTCAGGGTCGAGGCGAGCGAGGTGCCGAAGAACGCGCTGGCGTATTGCTTGACGACCACCAGTTCGCCCGCCTCGGGCCGCAGCCCCGGCGCGAACTCGCCCAGGGGCGAGCCGGCGGCGAACACCTCGGCCAGCATGCCGAGCTTGCGCACGAACACGCCGCCGTCCAGGCCGCCCGGCGCGTATTCGACGCGCGTATGGATGACCGGCACCCCGGCGCGGCGCGCGGCCGCGAGCAGGGCGCGCGCCGCCGGCAGCGGCCCCTCGCCGCCGACGTACAGCGGCGAGGACGGCTCGAAGTACGCGCACGCGAAATCGATCATCAGCAAGGCCCTGCGCGTGCCCGGGCCCAGCGTCCCGCCGTAGCCCAGCGCCCGGTCGCGGGCGCTCAGCGGGATCGCGCTCATAGCCCGGACTCCAGCATGGCGTGCTTGGCCGCGCGCACGTGGCAGCGCATGACCTCGCCGGCCCACGCCCGGTCGCGCACGCGCAAGGCGTCGATGAGCTCGCGGTGCTGGTAGAAGCTGCGCTGGAGCTGGGCCTGGGTGTAGCGCCGGAAGGTACGCTGCACGATGGGCTGCTCGATCGCGTTGGAGAGCATGGCGATCAGCCGCGGGTTGCCGCTGCCCGCCGCGATGACGCCGTGGAAGCGCCGGTTCAGGTCGGCGATGCGCCACAGGTTGCCGGCATCCAGGTCCAGGCCGCGGGATTCGATCTCGCCTTGCAGCACGTACAGCTCGCCCAGTTGCGCGGCGGTCATGTGGTCGGCGGCGGCCGCCGCCACCTCGGACTCGAGCAGGACGCGCAGGTCGAACAACTGGCGCATTTCCTCCTCGGTGAAGGTGCCCACGAAGGTGCCGGCGTTGGGCCGGGACACCAGCAGCCCCTCGGCCACGAGGCGGCGCAGGGCCTCGCGCACCGGCGTGCGCGAGGCGCCGATCTCGCGCGCCAATTGCTCCTCGGCCAGCCGCATGCCCGGCGAGAATTCGTCCCGCAGCAGGCGCTCTTTGATGTAGGCGTAGGCCTGGTCGGCGTTGGTGTTGAATTCGGATACGGCCGGCGTGCTCATCAGTGTTCCTCCAGCAGGGGGCCGAACCCCCGGACGCGGTCCTCGATGCCCGAGGCCCGCAGGGCGTGCCAATAGATCGCGGTATTGATCGCCAGCACGGGCTTGCCCAGCCACAGCCCGGCCCAGGGCGCGAGGCGGGCCATCGCGAGGTTGGTCCCCACCTGCACCAGCGCATCCACGTCGTCGCCGTCGACCCTGCGCAAGGCGGCCATCAGCTCGGCCTCGCCGACGTGGGCGATGTGCACGGGACTGGCGCATTTCAGCCCCTCGATCCGCGGCACCTCGTAGCCCGCCTGCTCGAAGAACCGGCGCACGTTCGCGTCGCCGATCGGCTGGTAGGGCGTGACCACCGCGATGCGGCGCGCGCCGTACAGGTCCAGCGCCGCCGTGCAGGCCTCGGATCCCATGGTCACCGGCAGGCCCGTGGAGGACTCGATGTGCGCCTTGAGACGCCGGCTGGCCTCCAGGCCGTCCCAGAACGTCTCGGCCGAGATGCCCATCACGATCCGCGTGGGCTGGCAGCTCATCACCGACTCGACCGCCTCGTCCTGCGCGGCCGCGATCAGGGACACCAGTCGGTCGAAATCCGCATCGTTGCGCAAGTCGATGTTGGGGATCCGGATGCGGCTGAGGTGGTTGGTCACGCCGACCGGGCGCATGGCGTCGAACTCGGGCTGCACGCTCGTATTGGTCGACGGCACCAGGACGCCGAATTTCGCCCGCCACCCCAAGGAATCCCTGCCCATGCCCAGCCTCCATCAAAAGACACCGTTATTTTTGTATACAGTCACTTTATTTGCAAGCCATAAAACTAAGTATAAACCCTTAAAATAGGTCATTTTTCGCTCTATTTTTGTTCCGCAAATTCTATTCGTATACAATCTATGGAAATCACCTGTGATTGCATACATTCGTGCAAAGCCCTCGAACCTGGAAGACCAAACGATGCAGGCACTGAGCGGAATCACCATCCTCGACCTCACGCACATGCTGTCTGGCCCCTACGGGACCATGCTCCTCACCGACATGGGCGCCCGCACCATCAAGGTGGAGCCCCCCGGCGCCGGGGAGGGCACCCGCCAGCTCCTGCGCAAGGACCCGCACTACTCCCGCAACGGCATGGGCGCCTATTTCCTGACGCTGAACCGCGGCAAGGAAAGCATCTGCATCGACCTCAAGACCGAGGCGGGGCTGGCGGTGTTCCACGATCTCGTGCGCGTGGCCGACGTGGTGTTCGACAATTTCAGCGCCGGCGTCACCCGGCGGCTGGGCATCGACCACGACACGCTGTCGCGCATCAATCCGAGGATCATCACCTGCTCGGTCACCGGTTTCGGGCAGACCGGCCCCGACACGCAGCGGCCGGCCTTCGACCAGGTCGTGCAGGCCATGGGCGGCGGCATGAGCATCACCGGCATGCCCGGCGAGGCGCCCGTGCGCGCCGGCATCCCCATCGGCGACCTGGGCGGCGGGCTGTTCGGCGCCCTGGGCGTGCTCGCGGCCCTGCAAGCCAGGCATGCCAGCGGCGTGGGCAGCCACGTCGACATCTCGATGCTGGACGCGCAGGTCTCGCTGCTGAACTACATGGCGACGATGTACCTCATGTCGGGCAAGGTGCCCGGCCGCATCGGCAACGCGCATTTCGTGCACGTGCCCTACAACCTCTATCCCACGCGCGACGGCCACATCATCATCGCCTGCATCGGCGACTCGTTCTTCGAGCGCATCCGCGAACTGATCCCGCGGCCCGAGCTCCAGGATCCCGCCTACCTGTCCCAGCCCGCGCGCTTTGCCGCGCGCGAGCGGATCGACGCCGTCCTGGCCGAGGAATTGTCCAGGGAGGACTCGGCCGTCTGGCTCGAGCGCCTGCGCGCCGCCCGGATCCCCTGCGGCCCGGTCAATGACTTCGCGGCCGCGCTGGCCGACCCGCAGATCCGCGCGCGCCGCATGGTGATCGACATCCCCCTGGGCAATGGCGACAGCGTCCAGGCGCCGGGCAATCCCGTCAAGATCTCGGGCACCGACGACGCGGAGGCCATGGCGCCTCCGCCGACGGCCGGCCAGCACAGCGAGGCCATTCTTTCAACCCTGCTCGGCTATTCCGCCGAGGGCATCCAGGCGCTGCGCGCCCAAGGAGCAGTGGCATGAACGACGATCGCTCCATCATCATCACCGATGTCTCGCCCCGCGACGGGCTGCAGAACCAGGCCCGGCCGATCGGCACGCAGGACAAGCTCGGCCTGATCGAGCGCCTGGCCGCGGCCGGGGTGCCCTCGATCGAGATCGGCAGCTTCGTGTCGCCGCGCGCCGTGCCGCAAATGGCCGATACCGAGGACGTGGTCCGCGCCGGCGCGCGCCTGGCGACCACGCGCCTGTCGGCCCTGGCGCCGAACCTCCGCGGCCTGGAACGCGCGCTCGCCTGCGGCGCCCGGGAAGTCGCCGTGGTGCTGTCGGCCACCGAGACCATGAACCAGCGCAACATCCGCATGTCGCTGGAGGCCGCCACCCAGGCCAGCATCGGCGTCCTGCGCGCGGCGCGGGACGCGGGCCTGCGCACGCGCGCCTACGTGGCCGTGGCCATCGCCTGCCCCTTCGAGGGTCCGACGCCGGTCTCGCGCGTGGCCGCCCTGGCCGAGGCCATGCTGGATGCGCAGGCCGACGAGATCGTCCTGGCCGATACCATCGGCGCCGGCTCGCCTCCGCAGGTCGAGGCGCTCTTGCGCGAGGTCGTGCGGGCTGTGCCGGTCGAGCAAATCGGCGCGCATTTCCACGACACGCGCGGGATGGGCGTCGCCAACGCCTGGGCCGCCCTGCAGAACGGCGTCCGCCGACTCGACGGCAGCGCGGGCGGCATCGGCGGCTGCCCCTTCGCGCCCGGCGCCGCCGGCAACGTGGCTACCGAGGACCTGCTCGTGCTGGCCGAGCAGGGCGGCTTCCGGACGGGCATCGACCCCGCCGGGCTGATCGCCGCGATCGACCATGCCCAGGCCTTCCTGGGCACGCCCCTGGGCGGCCGCGCGCTGCCATGGCTGCGGCGGCAATACGCGAAAGGCGAGGCCTGAAACCGATCAGGTCTTGTGCGCGGTGGCCTGCATCGAGGGCCGCTTGCCGAATTCGGCGAACCAGGCGGCCAGGCCGGAATGCGAGGCGCGCCAGTCGAGATCGGGAAAACGCAGGTCCAGGTAGCCCAGCGCGCAGCCCACGGCGATCGTGCCCACGTCGACGCGGCCCGCCAGGCGGCCGGTGTCGGCCTCGAGCCGCGCCAGGGCGGCGACGATCTTTTCCCGCTGGGTGAGGCTCCAGGCGTCCCAGCGGTTTTCGGCGGGACGCAGCACCGCCTCGTAGCGCATCGACAGCGCCGCATCGAGGATGCCGTCGGCCAGGGCCTGGTCGACCAGGGCGTCCCACTTGCGGGCGCCGCCCGGAACCAGCGAGCCGCCGGCCAGGTCGTCCAGGTACTCGCAGATGACCCGGCTGTCGTACAGGATCGCGCCCTCGGCGGTCACCAGCGTGGGCAGCTTGCACAGCGGGTTGTCGCGCATCAGATCGGGATCGTGCGCGGTCGGCATGGTGGTGACCGGCGCGATGGCGATGCGGTCGGCCAGCCCCAGCTCGTGCGCCGCGACCAGGCACTTGCGCACGAAGGGCGAGGTCGTCGAGTAATACAGTTTCATGGACATTTTTTCTTTCTCCTTGATCGATTCATCGGCGCCGGTCCACCGGCATGCGGCGTGCGGCCCGGCGGGCGCAGGACGCCGCGGCCCTCCCAGGCCTTGGCCACCCCACACCTTCAGGGGTCCCGCGCCTTCAGCCTTCCCCTGCCAGCGCACGGCCCGCGACCCAGCCGAAGGTCAGCGCCGGCCCCAGCGTGATCCCGGGCCCCGGATAGGCGCCGCCCATCACGGACTGCATGTCGTTGCCGACGACGAACAGCCCGCCGATGGGCCGGCCCTCGGCGTCCAGCGCGCGCGCCTGGCCGTCGGTCCGGATCCCGCAGGCGGTGCCGATGTCGCCGGCGACCACCTCCACGGCATAGTAGGGGCCCTCGCCCAGCGGGCGCAGGCAGGGGTTGGGCTGGTGGGACGCATCGCCCAGATAGCGATTGTAGGCGCTGGAGCCCTTGCCGAAATCCGTATCCTCGCCCTGCCGCGCCAATTGGTTGTAGCGCTCCACCGTGGCGGCGAGGCGGTCCGGGTCGATCTTCAGGCGCCCCGCCAGCTCGCGCAGCGACGGGGCCTCGATCAGGTAGCCGGCCTCGATCAGGTGCCGGCGCGGGCGGCCGCCGGGCAGGGCCAGGCCCAGGCCCCAGGTCTCGATGAATTCGCGATCGCACAGCAGGTAGGCCGGCACCGCGGGCGCGCCGGGCGCGCGGTACATCGCGGAAACGAACTCGTGGTACGAGGCCGACTCGTTGACGAAGCGCTCGCCGTGCCCGTCGACGGCGATCAGGCCGGGCTTGGCGCGGTCCCAGACCAGGTGCGGATAGCGGACCACGGTGCCGTCGGCCTTGCGCAGCAGCGACACGGGCGCCCAGAATGCCGGCCAGGCATGGCCGGCGCCCATGGCCGCGCCCGCCTCGCGCGCCAGCTCGATGCCCTCGCCGCGATTGCCCTCGGGCGACATGGACCACAGGCCGGTGGGCCGGGGATAGAGCTCGGCGCGCAGTTCGGCGTTCCACGGAAAGCCGCCGGTGGCCACGACCACGCCCTTGCGCGTGCGGATGTGCCGCAGGACCTGGTCGTGCTCGACGGTGATCCCGACGATGCGGCCATCGTCGCCGCGGTGCAGGCGCCGCGCCGCCGTCCCGAGGCGGTAGGGCACCCGCCGGCTCAGCATCGCATGGAAAAGCTGCGCGGCCAGGGCGTTGCCCAGCAGCAGGCGCGTGCCGCGATGGTAGCCGCGCAGGCGGTCGAACCAGTAGTCCAGCACCAGCCGGCCGCCATGCCAGAACGATTTCGGCGAGCGCAGCGCGCCCAGCAGGTGATAGACGTCGGTGACGTTGACCATCATCCCGCCGAGGACCACGAATTCCTTCAGCGGGTCGCGCAGCTCGCGGAAATGCGCGCCCAGCCGCTTGCCGTCGAAGGCCACGGGGTCCATCGAGCGGCCGCCCATCGAGGCCCCCGGCCGGTCGGGATAATAATCCGGGGAATACTGCCGCGCCGCCAGTTCCAGCACGCCCCGCGAGCCCATGTACTCGAGCATGGCGGGGCCGTTCCTGAGATAGGCTTCTTTCATGTGGTCGGGCGAGGCCGCGCCCACGATCTGCGAGAGGTATTCCCACACCTTTTCATAGGTATCGTCGCCGTGGCCGGCCGCGGCCGCCCCCGGGTTCAGGGGAATCCAGACGGCGCCGCCCGACACCGCGGTCGAGCCGCCGATCCTGTCGGTCTTTTCGACCAGCAGGACCTCCAGGCCCTCGAAATGGCAGGTCAGCGCCGCGGACATGCCGGCCGCGCCGGAGCCCGCCACCACCACGTCGACCGTCTCGTCCCAATGCACGTTTTCCATGGTCTCAGGCTCCCGATCCGCCCAGCGACTTGCCGCCGTCCACGAACAGCACCTGCCCCGTGATGAAGGACATCCGCGGGCCGGCGAGGAAGGACACCGCGTGCGCGATGTCCTCCGGCGTGCCCGCGCGGCCGGTGGGCTGCAAGGCCAGTTGCGCGGCCAGGCGCTCGGGCGTCAGGGCGCGCAGCATGGGCGTGTCGATCAGGCCGGGCGCGATCGCATTGACCAGGATGCCTTTCTCGGCGAGCTCCATGGCGCTGGCGCGCGTGTAGCCGACCAGGGCGGCCTTGGAGGCGACGTAATGCGCATGGTGGCGCGCGCCCAGGTAGGCGCGCGAGGCGATGTTCACGATCTTGGAGCCGGGCGCCATCCGGGCCGCCGCGCGCTGGGTGAGCGTGGCCGCCGCGATGAGGTTGAGCTCGTACATCCGCCGGAAATCGTCCTGCCCGACCTCGAAGAACTTGCGTTCGTCGAACAGCCCCGCGCTATTAACCAGCGCCGAGAGCGGCGGCAGGCCGTCGATCAGCTCGGCGATCTGCGCCTCGCGGGTGAGGTCCGCGACGCGGGGCTCGATCTCGAGGCCTTCCTCTGCCAGGCGCGCGGCCAGGTCCCGCAGGGCCGCCTCGCCGAGGTCCACCGCCACCACCGAGAATCCGTCCTGCGCCAGGCGCCGGACGATGGCCTGGCCCATGCCGCCGGCCGCGCCGGTGACCAATGCAACTGCTTTCATATCCATCCTCAAGCCGATAAGAATCCACCGTCCACGGGCAAGACCACGCCCGTGACGTAGCTGGCCATCCCGGAGGCGAGGAACACGATGGGACCCACGACCTCCTCGGGTTCCCCGCCCCGCCCCATGGGGGCCCGCTTCATGAACCAGTCGGTGCCGCCCGGCACCGCGAGCTGCGGCGCGACCATCTCGGTCAGCATCAGGCCGGGCGCCACCGCGTTGACCCGCACGCCGAAGGGCGCGAGGTCGCGCGCCAGCGCCTGCGTGAGCGAGCGCACCGCTCCCTTGGAGGCGACGTAGCCCGCCGACGAAATGCCGCTGACGAAGGCGACGATCGAGGACAGGTTGACGATGCTGCCGCGCGTCGCCTTGAGCGGCTCGACGAAGGCGTGCGTCACGTTGAACAGGCCCTGCAGATTGACGGCCATCAGCCGGTCCCAGACCTCGCAGGACTGCGGATCGTCGATGCGCGCACGGCCCGAGATCCCCGCGTTGTTCACCAGGACGTCGATCGGCCCCAGGCGCTCGCCCAGGTCCGCCGCCCAGCGGGCCACGGCGGCGCGATCGCAGACGTCGATCGCCTCGCCCCAGGCCTGCCCGCCCTCGGCGCGGATGCTCTCGGCCAGCGCCTCGGCGCGGCCGCCGTCCAGGTCGGCCGCGATCACCCGGGCGCCCTCGCGCGCAAAGCCGCGCGCGATGGCCGAGCCCAGGCCGCCCGCCGCCCCCGTCACCAGGGCCAGCTTGTCGTTCAACAAAGTCATCGTTCCTTCTCCTTGCTCCTATTCGCCAGGCATGGAATGGTCCGCAGGGACCATTCCATGTCCGGGCTGCCCCACCTCGCCGCCTGCATGCGGCTCGGATTCGCCAGGCATGGAATGGTCCGCAGGGACCATTCCATGTCCGGGCTCATCCCAGGTACGCGCGTCTTATGGCTTCGTCGTTCCGCAGGTCCGCGGAGGCGCCTCGCAGCACCAGCTCGCCGTTCTCGAGGATGTAGGCGTGGCTGGACACCGACAGGGCGAGCTGTGCGTTCTGCTCGACCAGCAGGATGGTGATGCCCTGCTCGCGATTCAGCGTCCGGACCGTGTCGAAGATCTGCTCGACCACCAGCGGCGCGAGGCCCATCGACGGCTCGTCCATCAGGATCATGCGCGGGCGCGCCATCATCGCCCGCGCCGTGGCCAGCATCTGCTGCTCGCCGCCCGACAGCGTGGCGGCCTTCTGTCCGATGCGCTCGCGCAGGCGCGGAAAGATGTCGCACATCGCGTCCAGGTCGGCGGCCACCGCCGCGCGGTCCTTGCGCGTGTAGGCGCCCATCTCCAGGTTTTCGCGCACGCTCATGTCGCGGAAGATCTCGCGGCCCTCGGGTACCTGGATGATGCCGCGCTGCACGATGTGGTCGGCCGGCAGCCGGTGTATGGCCTCGCCGTCGAAACGCACCGTCCCGTGCGTGGGCCGCACCAGGCCCGAAATCACGTTGAGGGTGGTGGACTTGCCCGCGCCGTTGGCCCCCAGCAGGGCCACGATCTCGCCGCGGGGCACCTCCAGCGAGACCTCGTGCAGCGCGCAGATATTGCCGTACGAGGCGGAAATGGACTCGACCGACAGGAACGGCTCACTCATGGTTGCTTCCTTTGCCCAGATAGGCCTCGATCACGCGCTCGTCGCTGCGGATCTCGGCCGGCGTGCCTTCGGCGATCTTGTGGCCGAAGGACATCACGGTGATGCGATCCGAGATCGACATGACGAGCTGCATCACGTGCTCGACCAGCAGCACGGTGACGCCCTCGCGCGAGGCCAGTTCCGTGAGGATGCCGTCGAGCTTGTCGATCTCGCGGTTGCGCAGGCCCGCCGCCGGCTCGTCGAGCAGCAGCAGGCGCGGCTTGATCGCCAGGGCGCGCGCCAGCTCGAGCATCTTCTGGCGCCCGAAATCCAGGCTGCTCGCCTTGGCCTCCAGGAAATCGGCCAGGCCCACGCGCTCGAGCAGGTGGTGGGCGAACTCGCGATTCACCGGGGCCGGGCGGCGCAGCAGGCGGCCCAGGCCCTTGGCGCCATAGGCGTACGTGCCCAGCAGCACGTTCTCCTCCACCGACAGGTCGTTGAACAGCTCGAGGTTCTGGAAGGTGCGCGCGACCCCCAGGGACGCCATGTGCGAGGCGGCGTGGCGCGTGATGTCCTCGCCCGCCAGGGAAATCCTGCCTCCCGTGGGATCGTAATAACGCGAAATGCAATTGAAGGTCGTCGACTTGCCGGCGCCGTTGGGCCCGATCAGGGCGTGGATCCGGCCCTGGCGCACCTGGAAGGACAGGTCGTCCACGGCGGTCAGCCCGCCAAAGCGCACCGTCAGCCCGTCGATGGACAGCAGGACGTCGCCGCTCATGTCCGCGCCTCCGGGGAGGCGCCGCCCGCCGCGGCGGGCGGCGCCTTGCGCGCCCGCGCCCCGCTGAACAGCCCGCGCGGCGCGAACATCATGAAGCCGATCAATATCAGGCCGTAGATGATTTCCTGGAAGGACAGCACCTGCCGCAGCAGCTCGGAGAGCAGGCCGAAGATCACCGCCCCGATCACCGCGCCGCGCACCGAGCCGATGCCGCCCACCACGATCATGATCAGGATCAGGATCGTGGTCCAGAATCCCAGGCTCTCGGGATGGATGAACGACGAGAACGTCGTGTACAGGCCGCCCGCCACCCCCGCGTAGGCCGCCGAGCACATGAAGGCCACGCGCTTGATCACATTGGCGTCCACCCCCATCGCCTGCGCGGCCACGTCGCTCTCGCGCACCGCGCGAAAGGCCGACCCGAGCTGCGAGCGCGCCAGCCACACCGTCGCCCACAGCATCAGCGCGGCGCCCGCGATCACGAAGGGATAGGCCTTGAGGTCGGAATTGAGCTCGAAGCCGAAGAACTGCGCCGGCGACATCTGGTAGCCGTTTGAGCCGTTGGTCACCTCGGTCCAGTTCAGGAACACCCACTGCATGGCCTCGCCGAAGGCGAAGGTGGACAGGGCCAGGTAGATGTCGCGCATCCGGATCGCCAGGGCGCCCAGCAGGTAGCCCAGCACCGCCGTGACGACCCCTGCGGCCAGGATCGAGAACACCAGGTTCAGGTGCCAGGTGTTGTTGAGGATGCCGGCCACGTAGATGCCGATCCCGTAGAAGGCGGCGTGCGAGAGCGCGAACTGCCCGGTCTCGCCGATCACGATGTGCAGGCCCAGGGCCAGCACGATGTAGATCATCAGCAGGTTAACGATATACAAAATATATCCACTGGCAATGAACGGCAGCGCCGCCAGCAGCACCGCCGCGAGCACGAGGGCCCACTTGTCGAAATTCGTCTTCATACTTTCTTGACCTGCAGTTTGCCGCCGAGGATGCCCTGCGGGCGCACGATGAGGACGATCAGGATCGCCAGGAACGGCGCCACCACGATCGCGTTGGTCGAGATGAACAGCCCCACCAGATTTTCCGCCACGCCGATGATGAAGCCGCCCACGATCGCGCCCGGGATGCTGGTGATGCCGCCCACGATGGCGGCCGCGAACGCCAGGATCGCGATGTGCCCGATGTCCGGCGTGATCAGGATCTTGGGCGTGATCAGGATGGCCGACACGGCCGAGATCAGGCCCGCCAGCGCCCAGACCAGCATGCGGATGCGCACCAGGCTCACGCCCACGATCTGCGCGGCCTTGGGGTTCATGCCCACGGCCCGCATGGCCTTGCCGATGCGCGTATGGTTGAACAGGAAATACAGGGCCAGCATCACGGCCACCGCGGTAAAGAGAATCATCAGGTCCAGGTGCGTCAGCACCGCGTCGCCGATCAGCACGGCGTCGGGCTGGATCAGCGCCGGCAGCGAGCGGGGCGCGTCGCCCAGCCCGGTCTGGCGCACCGCGCCCTTGAGCACGTAGGCCAGGCCCAGCGTCGCGATCACGAGCTGCACGCCCACCCCCTTGGAGGCGATGACGCGCTCCATCACCACCCGCTGGAACAGCGCGCAGATCAGCGCCACGGCGATCAGCGTCAGCGGGATGACCAGCGCATAGTGCCATCCCAGCACCAGGATCATGAACAGCGCCACGTAGCCGCCGACCATGAAGATCTCGCCCTGCGCGAAATTGGGCACGTCGGTCGTCTTGAACACGATCACGACGGCCACGGCCAGCAGGGCGTAGACGCTGCCGGTCACGAGACCCGACAGCAGCCCCTGCTGCACGAAAAGCCAGATGTCCGAAAAGCTCATGAAATGCTCCATGGACGCCGCCCGCCGGCGCGGGCCGGCGGCGCCCCTCGATGCGGCGTCCCGCGCATCACTTGCCGGCCGTGTAGGTCCAGGCGCTCTTGAAGATGCCGGGGATCAGTTCCTTGTTTTCGCCGTCGAACTTCATGTAGATGGCGGACTTCTGCGCGGCATGGTCGGTCGGGGTGAACTCGATCGGGCCGGCCATCACGCCGGTGTCGAGCTTGAAGTTCTGGAGGGCGGCGAGGACCTTTTCCCGCGTGGGCTCGGGGCCCGCGTCCTTCAACGCCTGCACCACCGTCATCGCCGGCGGCAGGCCATAGGCCATGTAGCTCTGCGGATGCCCGGGCTTGCTGGCCAGGTCGGGATAGTATTCCTTGTACATGTCGTAGACCCACTTCATCTTGGGATCCGAGGGCAGCCCCGCCACCACGTCCTGGATGTAGAAGTTCTTGAGCGCCGCGGCGCCGCCGACGTTCTCGACCAGTTGCTTGAGGTCCGCCGTGCCGTTGACGGTCAGCACGATGGGCTTGTTCCAGCCCAGCTCGTGCGCCTTCTTGATGATCAGCGCGGCCGGGCGCGCGTACGTCGTCAGCAGCAGCACGTCGGGGTTGGCCGCGCGCACCTTGAGCATGGGCGCGGTCACGTCGTTGATGCTCGGATTGATCGACTGCACCGTGAGCGTGACGCCGTCGTGCCGCTTGGCCTGGAATTCGGCCGCGGTCTGGTTCCAGCCGCCATAGGCGTCGTCATGATTGATGTAGCCGATCTTCTTGGCCTTGAAATGGTCGACCGCGAACTCCACCACGGAGCCGCCCACCGCGTACTGCGAGATCGAGAAGGCGCCGTAGATGTACTTGGACGGCGGATACAGCGCGCCGTCGCCCGAGGCGTTCAGCATGAGGAAGGGCACCTTGGCGCGCTCGACGTATTCCTTGGCCGCGACCACCGCCGCCGAGCACGAGCCGCCGTTGAGCAGGAACACGTGGTCCTGCTCGACCAGCTTCTTGACCGCCGCCACCAGGTCGTTGGCATTGCAGCGGGTGTCCTCGACGACCAGCTCGATCTTGCGGCCGTGGATCCCGCCTTCCTTGTTGACCTTGTCGTAGTACATCTTGGCCGCGTTGACCACGTCGAAACCGTAGGCCATGCCGCTGCCCGACAGCGGCGAGAACAGCCCGATCCTGATCGTCGTGTCGGTGATGCCGGGCTCGGCCGCCTGGGCCGACTGGCCCAGGCCGAGGCCGGCGATCGCCACGCACATCGCCGCCTTCCGGATTGCGTTGAATTTCATCTCCACTCCTTGTGTGATTGGCGAAAGCCCGCATGCGCTCCCCCACGGGGATCACTGCATGCGATAGCCTCCATTGACATCGATGACACTGCCGGTGATGTAGCCCGCCCCCGGCGAGGCGAGGAAGCCCACGGCGGCGGCCACGTCCTCGGTCGTGCCGATCCGCCCCAGGGGGATCGCCGCCGCCGCGTCCCGCAAGGCGCCGCTGCTGCTCACCGTGCTGCGGAGCATCTCGGTGTCGATCAGCCCCGGCGACACGCTGTTGACGGTGATGCCCATGTGGGAAACCTCCCGGGCCATCGCCTTGGTAAAGCCCAGCACCGCGGCCTTGGCCGCGATGTAGGACGAACTCGAACGGTAGCCGCCGAGCTGCGCGGCCACCGAACTGAAAGTGATGAACCGGCCCGCCCGCACCGGCCGGCGCTCGCGGTGCCGGATGTAGGCGCGCGAGCACAGGAACACCCCGCGCGCGTTCACGGCAAAGCTGCGCTCCCATACGTCCAGGGGCGTGGCCTTGATCAGGGGGCGCTGGCCGTCGGGCTGGAACAGCAGCAGGCCGGCGGCGCACACCACCGTCGCGATCGGGCCCGCCTCGGACTCGACCGCCTCGAACGCCTCCTCGACCTGTCGCTCGTCGCTCACGTCGAACGCGCGCCACCCATGCCCCTCGCCCAGGTCCTCGACCGCCGCGCGCGCCCTCTCGGGCGCCAGATCGCAGGCCACCACCCGATAGCCGTCCTCGGCCAGCCGGCGGCAGATCTGCATGCCGATCCCGCCGCCGGCGCCCGTCACCAGGGCCACCTCGGCGCATCCCGAATCCATCTGCTCCGGATCCCTTTCCAACGTCATTCGCTCATCCTTCATGTATACATAAAAGCCGGAATCTGGTCTTTTCCTTGAAAATTTCGCTACTATTCCGAGGAAATCCTTGATATGCGCTAATTATGCATACATGAATAAAGTCGAGTTATCAGTGTTTGCCCTAGGTTCCGCGGTAGAAAGAGGTTTTTCCTATCAGTTAAGCTTTTCTATGTATACAATATTCTTATGAATACCTTAGCCGACCACGTCACCGAAACGCTCCGGAGCTGGGTCCTCCAGGGCATCCTCGCCCCCGGCGAACGGCTCGAGGAGATCCCGCTGGCGCGGAAACTCGGGGTTTCTCGCACTCCGATCCGCGCCGCGCTCGCCAACCTCGGCAACGAGGGCCTGCTCGAGCACCAGCCCAAGCGTGGATACACGGTGCGCGTCTACCAGTACGAGGACATCATCGGCGCCTACGAGGTGCGCGCCGTGCTCGAGGGCCTGGCCTGCCGGCGCGCCGCGCAGAAAGGCCTCTCGGGCCTGGCGATCAGCAAGCTCAAGGCCTGCCTTGCGCAGGGCGACGCCATCCTCGGCAAGGGCCGGCTGCTGCCCGAGGACCACCAGCCCTACCAGCAGATGAACATCACGCTGCACGAGACCCTGCTGAACGCCGCCGAGAACTCCTGGGTCACCCGATTCGCCACCCAGGCGCAGACCGCCCCCTTCGCCTCGGACCGCATCATGCTGTGGGACGACCACGGCGTCATCCTCCGGTCCCACAACGACCACCACCGCATCGTCGCCGCCGTCATCGAGCGCGACGGCGCCCGCGCCGAGCAACTGATGCGCGAGCACGTGTACTACGCGGGCCTGTTGTTGAGGGACAACTACGAGCGCTTGAGCAAAAAAGGTCCCGTGGCGGGCCTGCCCTCGCAATCGTAGATTTCCATTTCATTCATTTTTATTGACACCACGACTCGTTCATGCTTCACTCGTTATTGGAAACGTTTCCAATACCTGCTGCACACGAGGGATCGGGCTCGAAACACGCGCCGAGCGGTTCAAGCCCCCAGCCACGAGGAACCCCGGCATGTACGACTTGAATCCATTGCCCGCACCGATCGACCGCCCGCTGCTGGAGCTGCTCGCGCGGGCCGAGCCCGCCACCATCGGGCACTTCCTGCACACGGGCTTCATGGACCCGGGCATCAGGGCCCTTTTCTCGGAAAAGCGCATCGCGGGCACCGCCGTGACGGTGCGCTACCCGGGCGCCGACGGCGCAATGGCGCATTACGCCATCGGGCAGGTCCGGCCGGGGGACGTACTCGTGATCGACCGCTGCGGCGACCATCGCCATGCCAGCCTCGGCGGGGCCCTCGCCTATGCCGCCCGGGCTGCCGGGGCGGCCGGAATCGTCGTGGACGGCGTGGTGACCGACATCGCCGAGCTCAAGCGCTACGGCGTGCCCGTCTGGGCGCGCGGCCTGTCGGCCATCACCGTCAAGACGCTCGGGCTCGGCGGCGCATTCTGCGTGCCGGTGTCCTGCGGCGGTGTCGCCGTCTCGCCCGGGGATGCGATCCTGGCCGACGAAAACGGCGTGCTGGTCTTGCCGGCCGCGCTGATCGAGTATGCCGCCAAGAAAGCGATAGGGCTGCAGGAAGCCGAGAAAGCCACCCTCCAGCGCGTCGATGCCGGCGAGAAATACCCCGACATCCTCGGCACCACCGAGGTGATCAACAGCCACTTGCTGCCGAAGTAATCCGGGGCGGACGGCCGCGGCCCAGCCGCTGGCGGCCCTCGCGCCCATCTCCTCAATCGCACGATATCCGGGGGGCATCCATGTCGCAGTTCGATGGTTCCAACACGGCTTGCGAGCTGTCGGAAGCCCTGGAGAATGGACGCCTTTCATCCTCCGAGCTGACGGACCGCTGCCTGGATCGCATCGCCGCGCATGACGGGCGCCTGGGATCCTTCGTCGAGATCCATGCCGAGGACGCGCGCGTGGCCGCCCGCCAAGCCGACCTGGCCGCGCGCACGGGCCATCGGCTCGGACCCTTGCAGGGCATTCCGATCGCCCTCAAGGACCTGATCGAGATGGAACACCACGTCACGACGGCGGGCTGCGCGGCCTGGCGGACCCGGCAAAGCCGGCGCACGGCCACGGTGGCGCGGCGACTGATCCAGCAGGGCGCCGTCATCCTGGGCAAGACGCACACCGTGGAATTCGCCGCAGGCAGTTGGGGGACCAACCAGCGCATGGGGACCCCGCGCAACCCCTGGGATCCCGGCGTCTTCCGGGCGCCGGGCGGCTCCAGCAGCGGATCCGGCGTCGCCGTGGCGGCCGGATTCGTGCCCTGGGCCCTGGGCACGGATACGGGCGGCTCGGGCCGCGTGCCGGCGTCCTGGTGCGGCCTCACCGCACTGCGGCCCTCGCGGGGCCGCATCAGCCTCAGCGGGATCATCCCCTTGAGCGAAACCCTGGACACGGTATCGCCGATGGCCCGCTCGGTCGAGGACGTCGCGCTGCTCTACCGCGCCCTGGAAGGCCCCGACGCGCTCGACCGGCGCACGCAGGCGCTGCCGCCGCGAGGCGGCCGCAGCGCGTCGCGGCGAACGGGCGACCGCCTGGTCCTGGCGACCCTCCCGCGGGCCGATCGGACGCTGGTTCAAGGCGACGTCCTGGACGCCTATGACGAGTCGGTGGAGTTTTTCCGCCAGATGGGCGCGGAGATCGTCGAGGCGGACCTGCCCCATGGCTTCGACGAGGTCGCCCGACTGAACCTGTCGATCATGTGCACGGAAGGGTATGCGGTGCACCGCCAGATGCTCGAAGACCCCGCGCAGCCGCTGGACGAAGACGTGCGCCTGCGCCTCCTGACCGGCCGCGACACGGAGGCCTGGGCGTACCTCGACTCATTGGACCGCCGCCGGTCGATGTGCGCCCGGACGAATGAGGCGTTCAGCCGTATCGATGCCTTGCTGACCCCCACCACGGCGACGGCCGCGCCGGCCCTGGCGGACGTGGACCAGAGCAAGAGCGCCGCCCATTTCACCCGGTACGCCAACTTTTTCGACCTGGTCGCACTGGCCTTGCCCAATGGCCGTACCCGCGGCGGCTTGCCGACCTCCTTGCAGATCCTCGGCGCGACATACGAGGAATCCATCGTTCTCGACATCGGCGCCCTCTACCAGGGCAGGACCGATTGGCACCGGCGAAAGCCGCCGCCCGCATGAGGCCACGTGCGCGCGGTTTCCCCGCGTCGCCCGACACGGGGATGCACCCACAGGAAGCAGCATGACCCATTCCTTTCACGTCGCACCCATATGACCCGGCCTTGGCGGACCATCCGCGGCATGCAGGCCGATACACCAAAGGAATCACTGGAGGACACACCATGAAATACCGATTGCTCTCGATGCTGGCGATCAGCGGCCTGATCTTCGGCGGGGCCGCGGCCGCGCAGGAGCGCGTGCCGGACCTTCCGCAGACCAGCCTGCAAGTCGTCGGAGGCTTCAGCACCCTCACGACCTACCAGGATTTCGAGCTGCCTTTCTGGACCAAGACGATTCCGGAACTCTCGGAAGGCCGGGTCACCGCAACCATAAAGGGCTACAACGAGATGGGCCTGAAAGGGCCCGAAGTGCTGCGGCTGATCAGCCAGGGCATCATACCCATCGGCACGGCGACCCTCGCGTACTTCGCGAGCGACAACCCCATCAACGAGGCCATCGACCTCGCGGGCATCAACCCCACCGCGAAGATCGCCCGCGAGGTGACGGATGCGTTCGCGCCCATCTACAGGAAATACTACCTGCAGCGGAACATCAAGGTGCTGGGGCTATCCACCTATCCGGCCCAGGTGCTGTTCTGCAACGCGGACATCAAGAGCCTGGCGGACATCAAGGGCAAGAAGGTCCGCGCCAGCAGCCGCACCGTCGCGGAATTCATCCAGGCCCTGGGCGGCCTGAGCGTCACGATGTCCTTCGCCGAGGTCGTGCCCGCCATGCAGAACAAGGTGATCGATTGCGCGGTGAGCGGATCGATGTCCGGGTATTCCGCCAAATGGTATGAGGTCGCGACGCACCTGTATGCCCTGCCCATCAACTGGAACCAGCAGCTCCATGCCGCGAACCTGGATTTCTGGAACAAGCTGGACCCCAGGGTCCAGGAATTCATCCAGAAAAACATCGACGTCATGATCGACAGGATCTGGGACGATGCCGCGAAAGCCACGCAGGAGGGGTACGACTGCAATACCGGCTCGGATGCCTGCCCCTTCCCCACGAGAGGAAAGATGACGCTCGTGGAACCCACCGAGGCCGATCGCGAGCTGTTGAAGAAAATCACCACCGAGACCGTGGTGCCGAGCTGGGCCGCGCGCTGCTCGGCCGAGTGCGTCAAGGACTTCAACGACACGGTCGGCAAGCTGCGTGGCATCACGGCGGTCAAGGCGGCCAAGTGACCGGCGGACGACGTACGTGATTGCCTCCCCCGCGGCGGCCAGGAGGACTCCTGGCCGCCGGCGCCCCCCCTCACGGTGCCAACCATGACAAGAAAGCGGATTCCAGAGACGATTTTCGACAGGCTGCTCGCCATCGCCAACACGCTGTCACGCGGAGCGATGTGGGTCGCCGGCGGCCTGACGCTGATGAGCGCGTTCTACATCTCGATCGACGTGATCATACGCAAGGCCTTCAACATGAGCCTGGGAGGCTCGGACGAGCTCTCGGGCTACGCCTTCGCCATCAGCATTTCCTGGGCGCTGTCATTCGCAACCCTGCAGCGCGCGAACATCCGGATCGATACCTTTTATCAGTTCCTGTCCGTGCGCGTCAGCGCCCTGCTCGACTTCGTGTCCCTGGTGAGCCTGGGCGTATTCATCGTGTACCTGACGCGATACGCGCTCGAGGTCGCCGAGACCTCATGGGCGCTCGATTCGGCGGCCAACTCGACGCTGGCCACTCCCCTGTGGATCCCTCAATACCTGTGGGCCGCGGGATTCCTGTGGCTGTGCGTGGTGCTGGCCATCATGCTGGCCCGGTCCTCCATCGCGCTCGTGACCGGCGACCTGCGCACGGTCAACGCCATCGCCGGCATCATCAGCGCGGAGGACGAAGCCCTGGGCGAGGCCGAGGCCGGTAAAAGGCTGATCCACGGGGAGCCATCATGACCGTCACACTGGTGATCCTGCTGGTCCTGATAGGGCTCAGCATCCCCGTCGGCGCGGCGCTCGGCATACTCGGCCTGATCCTCGATCCGCTGTATTCCATGCTGCCCCTGACGCGGGCCATCGGCGAGATCGCATGGCAGACCAACAACGAGTTCCTGCTGGTCGCCATACCCCTGTTCATCATGCTGGGCGAGATATTGCTGCGTTCCGGCATCGCCGAAAAGATGTACAGCGCCATGAGCCTCTGGCTGTCATGGCTGCCGGGCGGCCTGATGCACGCCAATATCGCCGCCAGCACGCTGTTTGCCGCCACCTCCGGCTCGAGCGTGGCCACCGCGGCCACCGTCGGCACCGTGGCCATACCGCAAATCAAAAAGCGGAACTACAAGGAATCGCTGTTCCTGGGCAGCCTGGCCGCCGGCGGGACGCTCGGCATCCTCATCCCTCCTTCGGTCAATCTCATCCTCTATGGGGTCCTGACGAATACCTCCGTGCCCGCCCTGTACCTGGCCGGCTTCATCCCGGGATTGGGCGTGTCTCTGCTGTTCATGCTCGCCATCTGGGTGTGCTGCCTGTTCAAGCCGCGATGGGGCGGCGAGAAGATCCACGCGGACTGGCACCAGCGCCTCGCGAGCCTGATCCACCTCGTGCCGCCCATCGGGATATTCCTGCTGGTGGTCGGGTCGATCTACGCGGGCGTTGCGACACCCACCGAAGCCGCCGCGCTGGGCGTGGTGGGCGCGCTGATCCTGGCGGCCTCGGTCGGGCGGCTGACTTTCGCGATGATCCGCGACGCGGTGGAAGGCGCCATGAGGACCAGCGCCATGATCATGCTCATCGTCATCGGCGCGGCATTCCTCAATTTCATCATGTCGGCGGCGGGCATCACGGAACTGATCACGCAGACGATCACCGGCCTGGGCGTATCGGCCAACGTCATGCTGCTGGTCCTCGTGATTTTCTACCTGATCCTGGGCTGCTTCATGGAGACGCTGTCTTTGATGATCACGACGATCCCGATCGTCGCGCCCATCATGATCGCCTTCGGATACGATCCCGTATGGCTGGGCATCATCATCGTCATCCTGATCGAGACGGCCTTGATCACGCCGCCCGTGGGCCTGAACCTGTTCGTGATCCAGAGCGTGCGCAAATCGGGCAATATCAACTCGGTGATCATCGGCAGCCTGCCCTTCGTGGCGATGCTGCTGCTCATGATCCTGATCCTCGACATATTCCCCGGCCTGGCGCTCTGGCTCCCCCGTCAATTCTCATGAACCAGCGCCGGCCACGGGCCGGCCCGGTCAGCCCTTGACGACATTCAAGGGGCGCTCGCCCCTGGCCACCCGCTGGATGTTCTCGGCGATGAATTTGTAGCGCCTCTGGAACAGCCCGGAGGTCCAGGCGCTCGCATGCGGGGTGCAGACGACGTTGGGCAATCGATCGAAAGGAAAGTCGGCGGGCGCCATTTCATCATCCGGGCCCGCGGGATAGCGGTACCAGACGTCCAGGCAGGCGCCCCCGATCACGCCATCCCGCAGGGCCTCGTACAGGGGCCGTTCGGCGACGATGCCGCCCCGGGAGACATTGATGAGGACGGCCGAGGCCTTCATGGCCCGCAATTGCTCCGTACCGATCATGTGTCGGGTCTCGTCGGTCAAGGGGCACGCGATCACCACGAAATCCGACCGTTCCAGAAGGGTATTCAGTTCCTGCGGCACAAAGAATCCATCCACTGGCTCGGGCGTGGACCGCCGGGAGGTCGCCAGCGCCAGGACCGTCATGCCGAAGGCCTTGGCGCGCCGCGCGATGTGCTGGCCGATGTGCCCGAACCCGACGAGGCCCACCGTCTTGCCGGACAGCTCGCCGTGAGGCACGCGGTTGCAATACATGCGCGGCCATGTGCCGGGCGCGGACGAGAAATTCATGCGCATGTCCGCCATCCGGATCTCCCATTCCAGCATCGCGAGCAGGACATACTCCGATATCGGGATCTCGTGCTCGAAGACATTGCAGACGGTGCAGGCCCGCGGCAAGGCGCCGAAATCGATTCCGTCGAGTCCCGCGCCGGGCACGTGCAGCAGGCGGAAGTCGGGAACCCTGCCCGGGGGACGGCTGAACTGGAGCGAAATCACCGCATCCTCGGGCCCGATTTCCGCATCGTAGCGGTCCGACCGGCCGGCGTCGCGAGGCAGCATCTCGATCGCATGCGCGGCGGGCAGCCATTTGCGCAGTTCCGCCTTTTCGTCCTGGGTGCCGCCGATCAATATCGCTTTCATATCGCCACCAAGCCTCCCCATCCACGGGACCACGCCTCCAAGCGCCAAAGATCCGCCCCTATCCCTCGGCCGAATCACGCCTCCTGGGGCCCGTCCTCAATCTCTTGACGGAATCACGCCGGATCAGTTCCACGGGCATGACGATGGTGCCGGGGGCGCCATCCTTGTCCACCATCGCTTTCAACAGCAGTTCGGCCGCTTTCCGGCCGATCGCCACGACGTCCCGCCGGATGGCGGTGATCGGCGGCGAATGCAGCTCGACCAGGGGGGTGTCGTCGAGCGTGATGATCGACATCCCCTCGCCGACCTGGACCCCTTCGTCCCGCAAGGCCTTGAGCACCCCCACCTGGAGCTGCCCGCCGCCCACGATCACCGCCGTGGGCGCCGCGCCCTTGCGCCGCCGCAACAGCGCCCGCATGGAGGCCTCGCCGGCCAGGGCCGTGGGGGCGTCATGCGCGATCAATGAATCCTCGCGGATCCGCAATCCATGCCGGGCGAGCGCCGAACGGATCGCGCGCATGCGCTCGCGGCCGGGCCGGGTCCTCAGGGAGCCGGTCAGCAGGGCGATGTTCCGATGGCCGGCCCCGGCGAGCTCGTCCACGGCCTCGTCGAGCGCATGCTGGTGATCCGTCAGCACGCGGCTGCAGGCCATGGGCATGTCGCGATCGAGCAGGACCGTCGGGCAATCGGAGGACGAGGCCGCGATCAAGCGGTGGATGTCCGGCCGCGTATCGTCGGAGAGGGCTGCCAGCAGGCCGTCCACCCGGCGATTCCGGAACAGGGTGATGGCGGCCTCGTCATCCCCGTTTTGCGAGCTGATGAGCGTCACCAGGTAGCCCGCCTCGCTCAATGCGGCCTCCGCGCCCAGCATGATCTCGGCAAACAGCGTGTTGGCGATGTCATTGATCAGGAAGCCCACCGTCCGGGTGGTGCCCCGCCGCAGGCCGGCGCCCACCAGGTTGACCTGGTAGCCGAGCGTCTGGACCGCGTCCTCGACCTGCTTGCGCAGTTTCGGGGTGATGTTCGGGTGCCCGTTGAGCACCCTCGATACCGATGACAGTGACACGCCCGCATGCCGGGCGACCTCGCGTATGCTCACCCGCGAACGAGTCGAGTCATCGTTCCGATCACTCATCGGGGCTTGGGGACTTGCATCGGGGCTTGGGCACTTGTGCGATGAACCAGTCGGCAATTTGCGCTCCGCTTGCGAACGTGGTGTCGGGGCGTTTCAACAGCGTATCGACTGCCCGCCTGAGCACCGCATAGCGGTGCGGGACGCCCATCAGGTGAGGGTGCAAGGGCAATGTCAGGATACGGGGTTCCGCCTGGATTTCGGTTTCGTAGACGGACAGGGTGTCGGCTATTCTGCGCTCGTATTCCCGGGAGGTCTGTTTTTGCTCGGCGAACAGGACGCTGTCATTGAGCTCGAGACCGTAGGGCATGGCGAGCAGACTGCCGCGGCTAGTATCCATCCAGCATGGCAGGTCGTCAAGCGCCCAATCGAATACATACTCGACCCCGGCCTGCTCGAGCAGGTCGGGCGTATGCAGGCTTTCCCTCAGCCCGGGACTCAGCCAGCCACGGGGCCGGGCGCCTGAAAAAGCCTCGAATTCGTCGAGCGCCCGCAGGATGGTCGCCCTCTCGTCGTCCTCTTTTGCGAGGGACGTCTGCGTCACCCCATGGGCGATGAACTCCCACCCGGCGGCAAGAATGGCCTCGGCCGCCTCGGGATAGGCCCCGATCACCGCCGAATTCGTGCTCGCGCTCATGGGAATCCCGAATTCCCGCCCGAGATCCAGCAGCCTGCGCAGCCCGCAGCGCATCCCATATTCGAACCAGCCGTAGTTCAGCACGTCCGGGACGGCATCGTCGCCATGAGGCCCGCCCATGAGTTTCCTGGGCATCGGCTTTTCAAAGGGCCAATATTCCACGTTCACCACGAGGTGGACGATCAGGGATCCGGGTAAGTTTCCCCGCGCGAGCGGCTTGCCGGGCGCCAGGCGATATGGAATGCGAGGATTCATCGGCCCCCTCCGCTCATGCCCTCTGGTGCCAGACGGCGGCTAGCCTTTCGATCGGAACGACCGTCGCGTAGCGCCCGGCCGCGGTACGCAAGGTCGCCTCGTGCAGATCCTTGTCCCAAGAGGCGCACGCATCCTGCGGGTAGACCACATAATAGTCCAGGCTGAAGGCCTCGCGCGCGGTCGCCTCCACGCAGGCGTTCGTGGACACCCCGCAGCAAATGACGGTCTTGATTTGCCGTGACCGGAGGATCAGGTCGAGGGCGGTCCCCGGAAAGCCGCTGTACCGGTATTTCTCGACCAGGATGTCCTGGGGAGACAAGGGCAGCTCGGGGATCACCTGGTGCCCCCAGGTCCCCCGTTCGCAGATATCCTCGGTGGAGTAGGTCGCCCGTGAACGCGCGTCCAGCCAGGGACCCGAGGCGCTCGCATAATCGGGCAGCGTCGTATGCTGCACAAAGACCACCAGCACGCCCGCCGCCCGTGCCGAGTCGGCAAGCGCCGCGATATTGGGAATCACCGCGCGGGCGCCGCCGATCGGCCGGTTTGCGCGCGTGGCGGTCTTGCCCCTGGGGTCGAGGAAATCATTGAGCATGTCGATGACGAGCAGCGCCGTATGGGCGGGCGCGATCTTTTCCTCGAGGGTGGACAGGATATGCGGTTTCATTTTCGGGTTCCTCGGATCGAGCCGGCGAGAACGTCCTCGAGCCCATGGGCGTCCAGGGCGAAGGCGCGTTGGATGAATGCAACCGTGGCGTCCCCCAGCAGCGGCTCCACGAGCCCCTGCGCCTTGCGGCGCAATTGCGCCTCGGTCATCGGACGCTGGATGCTGCCGGTGGCGTGCCTGACGTCCACGTGCCGCGCAGCCCCCGCTTTCGTGGTCAGCGCGGCCTTGGCGGCCCCTTTGGGAACGTCGGCGCTGAGATTGAACTTGACGCGATCGCGCAGGGCGGCGACCTCGGGCCGGCGGGCGACTTCATCCGAAAACTGGTGGGGGCCCCCGGCGCCATACAGGAAACCGACGGCGAAGCAATGCGCCGCGCTGAATTTGCTCTCGAGCCCCGTGGTGGGCGCGCTCACCCCCATGACGTCGAGCACGACGGGATTGACCGTCACCTCGACCGCCTGGACCTCATCCGGGCCGGCCTGGGCGGCCAGCTCGATGGCGGCGTCGATCACGGGATGGGACACGACGCCGCAGGCATAGGGCTTGAATGCGTTCTGCTCGAGCTCCCACTCCGTGCCGAGTCCCTCCACCATGGCGCCGGCGTCCATGGCGGGCGCGGACAATACCGGAAAGGACCCCTCGCCGGTCAGCGGATCGGCCTCGCCGCCCTCGAGGCCATGGGCGGCAAGCAGGGCGGCCTCCAGGCCATCGGAGGCCGCCCGGCCGGGATGCAGGGCCTTGCTCATCGTGCCCAGGGCGGCCGTCAGGCCCGCGGCCTCGGTCGTGGCGATGGCGATGGCGCTTTTCAACTGGCGGGCATCCAGGCCGAGGATCGCGCCGGCGGCCACCGCCGCCCCGATCCGGCCCATGGTGCCGGTGACGTGCCAGCCCTGGTTGTAGTGGCCCGGCCGGGTGCCGTTGCCGACGCGGATCGCGACCTCGGCGCCAACGGCGATCGCGCGCAGGACCTCCGTGCTTGCCCCCTTTTTCCATTGCGCGGCCGCGAGGGCCGCCGGGAGAATCGGCGCCGCGGGATGCAGGACGGTCGGCAAGTGCGTATCGTCGAAATCCTCGAGATGGATGGCGATCCCGGTCAGCATCGCGGCATCGAGGGGATTCCAGCGGTCGCGACGGCCCAGGACCGGTATCCAGCCCGTCCGGCCCACCCGCCGCAGCATCGCGGCGGCGTTTTCCACGGCGGGCAGCGGCGCGGCGGCCACCGCCAGGGCGGCGGCATTGCCAAACAGCATGCGCACCGCCGTCCTGGCCCCATCGGGGATGTCCGGCCAATGCGCACCGAGCGCGAAATCCACGAGCCGGTCGATGGTCCTCATCCCGCCACCTCGCGCATGAAGCGGTCGATTCGAGGCCGCAGGCCATGTTCGCCTTCCAGGCCGTCGATCTGGCCGAGAAGGCGGTGCAGGGACGCGGCAAGCAGATACCCTCGATCGGGCACGTCCGCGGGGTGGCGGGGCGCTGCCACGCGGAGGCGATCGGCCAGCGCCAGCTCGGGCTCGCCGAACGAAATCGTCGCCGGCAAGGCCTCGATGCCGGCGACGACGGGGAAAAGGCCGCGATGCGCTTCGAGCACCCGCTGCTGGCCGGTGAATCCCTCCGCGGCCAGATAGGCCGACATCACCCCATTGCCCGCGGGCTTGGCCGAATGCAGGATGCCCGCCGGCGTCGGCGTGATCAGCGGGGCGCCGACCGTTTGGCTGGCCGCGATCCCGACCGCCTGGCCGAGCACGCCCGCATCCAATCCGAGCAGCAGCCCGGCGACGTACGCCGCCCCCACGACCGAGCTCATGGCCGATACGTCCCAGGCGCTGCTCTTGGGAAACCGGCGCAACGCCCTGGCGAGGCGGAGCTGGGCCTCGAGCCCGGCGGAAAAAGCCGCCAGGATGTCGGGCCACGACGAGCCCTCCCGCCGGCCCGTGCTCCAGGCGGCCGCCGCGCAGGCATCGGCCGCCAACGGGCCGATCGTCTCATGCGTCGTGGCGAAGCCGCCCATGCGGATGCGCGCGGCCGTGACCATCGAGCAGCCGATCACATCGAGGCCCACCTGCCCGCCGGGCGGCGTTATGTTTCCGCCGGATGTCGCGACGCGGACCACGTCCAGGACCGATGCCGCCAAAGGGTGGGGCGCGCCCACGACCGAAGACACCAGCAGGCCCGCGAACAGCTCGGAAATCCGGGCGTCGACCCGTGTCCGGGCCCGCTGGAAATGACCGATGGCGAAAGCCGTGAGCACCCTGCTCGCGCCGGGTTTGGCATGCCCATGATCGTCGGGCGCGGCGTGCCCGCCGGGCCCATCATGCCCGCGATCGGCGGGCGCGGCGTGATCGCCAGCCGCCTCAGCCGGCGCCATGGCCTTCAGGGCTCCCGGCGATCGCATCGACGATGGCGGTGGCGTCCTCGACCGCCTCGAGCCCATCGACCAGCTTCTCGAGCGCCGCCGTCCGGGCCGCATCGAAGGCATTGGCCCCGGTCGCGGCGTTGCGGCGGAATTTCGCGCGCACTCGCTCGGGAGGCAGGGGGCATTCCGGGGACCCCAGGACGTGCTCCACCAGCATGCTGTCGACCGAACCGTCCTTGAACGTCACGGTGACCCGGTGCGGGTTGAACGCATTGGGATCGCCTGCATCCTCGACCCGGATATCGACCTTCCGGGACTGCTCCAGCGTGCGCTCGTCGCCCAGGCGCGCCGGACTGAAGCTGTCCATGTCGATACGGCCATCGAGCAGGAAGCGGCCGATGAGATAGGGCAGGGACAGGCGGGCGTAATTGACCGCCGAGCCCGGCACGACCGGACGCCCGACCAGGGAAGCAATCAGCGGCGGCACCTCGACGGCGATCGCGCCGACGCTGTCGGCGTCGACCGGATGTCTTTCGGCGATCCGTTCCAGGGCATGGATCGCGCCATGCGTGGCGCGCCCGGATGGATAGGGCTTGATCGAGGTGCCCAGCACGCCCTCCCCCGTCCCCACGCCTTTTATCGACTGCCGGAATCGATCGATGTCGCCGCCGGCCTCGATGATGTTGTAGAACCCGAATTTTCCTTCGAAGACGCGCCGCGGCGGGTGGAAATCGACCAGGGAGAGATCCGCCGCCGTCATCGCCGCGCGGCCGTTCATCCCGACGATCAGCGCCATGGCGCTCGAGCCCTCCTCGTGCGCCTGCATCGTCCCGGACGTGAATCCCAGGGCGAGCCCCAAGGCATTGAGCGTACGCTCGGAGGACCAGCCGGACAAGGCCGCGATCGCGGCGACGCCGCCGAATGCGCCCGCGGTTGCCGGACGAAAGAACTGCAGCGTTTCCGTCGCCGCCACGCCGACGGCGACCGCCGTGTCCACACCGACGACGACGGCCCTCAGCAAGTCCTTTCCGGTGACGCGCCGGCCGATGAGTTGCAGCCTCGTCACGGCCGCCAGGGCGGCGGGCAGCACGACCGTCACGGGGTGGACGACCGCCGGCTCGTGGAAGGGATCGAATTCGAGGCAATGCGCCCGATGGCTGTTGACCAGCACCGCGTCCGGCGCGGTCAGTTTGCTGCCGTCGGCCCAGACGGGCACATCCCCCCGCCCCCACGACCGGGCGGTCTCGAGCAGGCCGATGCTCAGGTCGAGGGACGCCCCCGCTATCGCATTGCCCAGGATGTCCAGGATCAGGGTCTTGCCATACTCCAGGGCGCGCGGATCGATGTCCGCGTATGTGCTGCTGCTGATTCTGTCGGCCAGAAACGCGCTGACGGCCGGTGTTGCCGTGTCCATGATGTTCCTTTTTCCTGATTTTCGGGTCACGTGGTCCGCTCAGGCATCGACCCGATACTTTGCAATGTATTCCTCATCGAGCTCCATGCCGAAACCAGGGCCGGTGGGCAGCGTATAGATGCCGTCCCTGCATTCCCCGCGGCTCGCGAGAAGATTCCAGAACACGGGGTCGCGATCGGGGTGGAAGCACTCGACATAGGTCCCGTGCGCGAAGGCGGCCAGCAAATGCGCCGCGATCTGGGGTTCCTCGTGGTGGGCCATCTGCACGCCGTAGCAGGCCGCGCATCCGGCGACGCGCAGCCATTCGGTCGGCCCCCCCGACCATGAGGCGTCGAAATTGCAGACGTCGATGGCGCCGGCGGCCATCAGGTCGCGCGCGTCGGCGCGCCCCACCTCGCTCTGCCCGGCCGCCACGGGCAGGCCCGTCCGGAACCTGACGTCGCGCAGATCATTGCGCGCGTTGTCCCATCGGACGGGCTCCTCCAGCCAGCGCGGATTCCCATGGGCGACCAGCCGGGCGAATTCCAGGGCCTCGGCCTGGGTGTACCCCTGGTTCGCGTCGGCCATCAGAACGAAATCGTCCCCTCCCGCCTCGCGCATCGCGAGAAAGCGCTCCGCATCGACGGCCGGCGATGCGCCGCCGACCTTCATCTTGCATCCACCGATGCCCATCTCGATGTACTGCTCGACCTCGGCCGCGAGCTCGGCGTTCGTCAGCCCGTAATAGCCGCCGATCGCGATGATGGGCAGGCTGTCGCGGTATCCCCCCCACAGCTTGTTCAAGGGGGCGCCGGCAATTTTTCCGACGATGTCCCAGCACGCCGAGTCGACCGCCGCCATGGCCATGATGACGAGGCGGCGATCGCGCAGGATATCGAAAGTGAGCGGCTTCATCGCCTGCCAGACCGCCTCGGGCCGCGACGCATCCATGCCCTTGACCAAGGGCAGGATTTCCTCGGTGATGATCTTGGCGATGATGTGCTGGGTGTGCACCTCGTCCCCGTTGTACGTGAGCCCGACCACGCCTTCGTCCGTCCGCAGGCGCAGGATGAGCGTGGCTCGGCTGCTCATCGAATACTTCGAACCCTTGAAGGTCTTTTTCAGAGGAACGACGATGGGCGTGACTTCGATATCCGCGATCTTCATTTGTTCTCTCGCTGTTGGAGGGCCCTGCATCTTTCTTCGATGCCCGATTCTTCGATGCCCTATTGGAAACGTTTCCAATCACGAGTGGAGCACAAACAGAATTTGATGTCAATGAAGAAGCGCGGAAATGCGGGCCTATATCCGCGGGGTGCGGCTGCGAGGAGGGGCGTCAGCCAGCGATTCGAGAGCGCAAGAGGCCGCCTTGCGGCGGCCTCTCGTCCCGGCTTTGCCGGTTTGCCAGCCTACTGGATTTCCAGGACCTTGGCGCCCTGCTCGCCGGTCTTCTTGGGCAGCGAGAGCTCCAGCACGCCGTCGGTGCAGCGGGCGCTGGCCCGGGCGGCGTCGATGTCATGGCCCAGGCTGAAGCGGCGCATCTGCACGCCGTGGTAGCGCTCGCGGCGCAGCACGGTCTCGCCGTCCTTTTCCACGTCCTCGCGGCTCTTTTCCACGCGGATCGACACCACATTGCCCTCGATCGAGACCTTGACGTCCTCTTTGCGGGCGCCGGGCACCTCGGCCTTGACCGTGTAGGCCTGGTCGGTCTCGGTCACGTCGACGTTGATGCGCGGCTCGTCGCCACGGGCGGACAATGCCGCGCCCAGGGGAAACCGGCCGAACAAATCATCGAAACCGCGCAGGCCCTCAAAGCCGGCCAGGTCGCCGAACGGATTGAACCGTGTGAGATTGCTTGCCATATCGAACCTCCTGCATCCAATGCAATAGAGCAAAACGAAAACTGATCGAGAGGCCGCCATGCGCGGCAAGCCTCCCTTATCAATATGGGTTTACCCTGATCAAAAAGCAATCCTCCCGACGGCGGAATCAAGCCTGTGGTTGATCGTCGTCAAATGGCGAGCCCGAGTTCCGACAGGCGGAAAAATCGTTCCGTATAACGAAACTTTCTCCAAAAATTCTCCATTCGGTCTCTTGAGGCCTATAGAATCCGCCCAAGCCGCGACCACAATGATTCCCAACGCGGCCCAGGAGACACGCCATGCACAACCCCCAGGCCGTGCAGCACGGATGGAGCCGGACGCTCTGGAGAGACCTCGTCGACGGCGCTTTCCTCGACGGCCTGCGCGATGCCGTCGCGCAAGACGTTCTGCCATTCGCCGACGAGATCGACCGCGCGGACCTCTATCCCGTCGCATCGGTCAAGCGCCTGGCCGAGAAGGGCTATGCCTCCCTGACGCTGCCGGACAAATGGGGCGGGCGCGGCGCAAGCCTGTCGGAATGCGCCGCGGTCTTCGAGGAGTCCTCGTATGCCAGCGCAGCCGTGGGGATCAGCCTCATCACGATCTTCCAGGCCCAGACCCTGATCCGGCTGTTCGGCCGCGAATCCCTGCAGGACCGCGTACTGCCCCAATTCAGCGAAGGCCTGATCACCTCCTACGCGCTGACCGAGGCGAACCACGGCAGCGACATCCGCTCGCTCGACACCAAAGCCGTCAAGTCGGCCGGCGGCTGGCGGCTGAGCGGACGCAAATCCTTCATCACCTCGGGTTCGGCGGCCGAGGCCTGCATCATCCTCGCCGAGACCGAAACAGGCGTCTCCACGTTCTTCGTCCGCAACGACATGCCGGGCGTACGGACCGAAAAGGGCCCGAACGCCAGCACGTTCGGCCTGCGCAACGGACCGCACGTGGACCTCATCCTGGACGGCGTGGAAGTTCCCGACGATCACCTCATCGGGACTGAAGGCAAGGGGGTGCGCAACGCGGTCACGACGCTGGACTTCTCGCGGACGCTGGCCGGCGCGATCAGCATCGGCATTGCCCGGGCCGCCTTCGATGGCGCGCTCGCCTTCGCCGCGAAGCGCAAGGCCTTCGACAGGCACGTCATAGAGTTCCAGGGCATCCAGTGGTATCTCGCCGACATGCTGGCGGAAATCGATGCGGCGCGGCTGCTCGTCCACGAGGCCTGCGGAGCACTGGACCGGCACGAAAACATCGCCCGCTACGCCAGCGAGGCCAAGCTGCTCGCGAGCCGGGTCGCGACACGGACGGCAGAGCGGGCGGTACAGATTTGCGGCGCGTACGGCGTCACGGAAAACGCCCCCTTCGGGCGCTATCTGCGCGACGCCAAGGCCTACGAGATTGCAGGCGGATCGTCCGAAATTCTGAAAAACACGATCGGGCGGCATCTGGCTGGATTCAGCCTGGGCTCGCACCAAAGCGCCACCCGATAAACCAGCAAAAAGGAAGCACGTGATCACCGACTGCCTCTACTCGCACGCGCGCACGCAGCCAGACAGGATTTTCGTGGCGCATGGGGACCAGGACATCACCTACGGAACCATGGCCTCCCTGGTCTCGGAATTCGCCGCCCGCCTGTGCGGCCAAGGGGTCCGGCCGGGCAATCACGTCGCCATGCTCTGCGGCAACCGTCCCGAATTCCTGGTCGCCTGGTTCGCCATCAACGAGCTGGGCGCCGTGGCCGTGCCCCTGAACACGGGCCTGGTCGGCGACGGCCTGAAGTACACCCTGGGCCAATGCGGCGCCGGCCTCCTCCTGGCCGAGGCCGCCCTCTACGAGGGCAAGCGCAGGGACATCGATGACATGGATGTCCCGCCGCGCATACTCATGATCGACGACGCCATGACGAGGCCGCCGTCCCGCCCCGTGCCGCGCCGGCAAGCCGAGGACGTCGATCCAATGGCGGCCGCCTGCATACTCTACACCTCGGGCACCACGGGATTGCCCAAGGGCGTCGTGCTGCCCCATGCGGCCTACGACAGCGCGGGCATCGACATGACGCAGGCGCTCGGCCTCACGGCGGACGACCGGATCATGGTCTTCCTGCCCCTGTTCCACGCCAATCCGCAGATGTATGCGGTGACCTCCGTCCTGCGAGCCGGCGCCACGCTGGTCCTGCTGCCGCGCTTTTCCGCGAGCCAGTTCTTCGAGGATGCGCGCCGGCACAGGGCCACCGGCTTCACCTTCGTGGGCACGGTGCTGTCGATACTGGCCAAGCAGCACCCCGGCGAACAGCGCGCCCACTCGCTGCGATGGTGCGTCGGCGGCGGCGCCCCGGAGCGAGTCTGGCGGGACATCGAGAGGCGGTTCGGCATCCGCGTCAACGAGCTCTACGGAATGACCGAGACGGGGGGCTGGGTCACCATGAACACGGCGGAGGCCACACGCGTGGGATCGGTCGGCCCGGCGCGCGCGGGCGTGGCCCTCTCGATCCGCTCGGAGGCGGGGGAAGTCCTGCCGGCCGGAGAGAAAGGCGAGATCACCGCCCGATCCGACAGGGAAGGAGTCTTCTTCACCGAATATTGGCGCAATCCGGACGCCACGGCCGCCGTGCTCAGGGACGGCTGGCTGCACACCGGCGATCGCGGCTGCGTGGACGAGGACGGCTACCTGTACTTCGACGGACGGGTCAAGGATCTCATCCGCCGGGGGGGCGAGATGATCGCGCCCGCCGAGATCGAACAGCAGTTGCTCAAGCACGAGGCGATAAGGGACTGCGCGGTCGCCGGCGTCCCGGACGACATCATGGGCGAGGAGATCAAGGCCTACATCGTCGCCGCGCGCGACATCGATCCCGACGAATTGCGCGCGTTCCTCGGCAGCCGCCTGCCGGCGTACATGGTCCCGCGGTTCCTGTCCTTCGTGGAGGCCATCCCGAAGACCGAAACGCAGAAGATCCGGCGCCACGACCTGGCGACGCTGCGGGCCCCCACCATAGACACGGACGCGCGGGCCTCCGCGCGCACGCCCTGAGTCCGGCGGCCGCAAGAGCCGCCGGATCACTCGAAGCACTGGATCGAAACCTTCATCACACAGGAGACATCGAAATGCACAAACCACTGGCCACCCTGCTGATCGCATTCGGGCTGTGCGCGTCCCCGGCCATCGCCGCGGACACGCAAAAACTCACCATACAGACCATCTACCAGACTGGGGACGTCAACCAGACGGCGATCGAGCGCTTTGCCTCGCGCGTCAAGGCCGCATCCAACGGCCGCCTCACGATCGATCTGCATACGACCGGCAGCGTCGTCGGATACACGGAAACCGTGGATGCGGTGTCCGCGGGCGTCCTCGACGGCCATATCGCCTTTCCCGGCTATTTTTCGGGAACCGAACCGGGGCTGGCCGCCATCGCCGACCTGCCCGGAGGCTACGACAATCCGTACCAGGCCCAGATGATGATGGAATACGGCGGGGGCCTGGCGCTCCTGCGTGAAATGTACGCGCCCCTCGGAATGTATACGGTCGGCACGGTGTGGTCGGGGGTCGAATCCATGCCGGTCGCCAAGGAAATCATGAAGGTCGACGACTTCAAGGGCGTCAAGATCCGCGCGCCGCAAGGCATGGCCTCGATCCTGTTCGAGAAGATCGGCGCCAGCGTGGTCAACCTGCCGGGCAGCGAGGTCTACGGCGCCTTCGAAAAAGGCGTCATCGGCGCCACGGACTGGGGCACCCTGGCCATGAACGAGGACGCGGGCCTGCACGGCGTGGCCAAGGGGTTCATCCATCCCGGCATCCACTCCATGCCCCTGATCGACTTCTCCATCTCTCTCGACCGCTGGAAAAAGCTGCCGCCGGACCTGCAGGAGATCCTCACGCTCGCCACGAAGGACCTGGCCCGCGACATGATCCAGAGCAACGCCATGCGCGACGCGAAGACCCTGCAGGCGCTGTCGAGCAAATCGGTCGCGCAATACGACTGGCCGCCGGCGGAACGCCAGGAATTCCGCCGGATCGCGAGCACGGTCTGGGCCGCCTACGCCCAAAAGAGCCCGTACGCGAAAAAGGCGATAGACCTGCAGATCGACTTCCTGAAATCGCACGGCTACATGGAGTAGCCCTCGACGGCGCGGATCCGCCGCAGACGCGGGTCCGCGCGCACCTGCTGAACCGTTAGGCAAGGAACATGGAACCATCCCAAATCCCAACGCAGCCGCAGGGCGCCTCCATGGATGAGGGCGCCGATGCGCCCCGGGGGCCGCTCGAACGCGCCGTGAGCACTCTCAACAAGGCGGTGGGCGAAACCTCCGGCTTCCTCTACTTCCTGGTGTTCGCGATCTGCTTCATGGAGATCGTCCTGCGGTTTTTCTTCAACGCACCCACGACCTGGGCGTTCGAAGTCACGATCGCGCTGTGCGGCATCCAGTACTGCCTGGCCGGCGGCAACGCCCATCGCCTCGGCCGCCACATCCGCATCGACGCCATCTACCTGGCGCTACCCAAAGGATTGCAACGGATCTTCGACGTGGTGGGCGAGCTGATCATCTCGATCGTCACTGCCAGCATCGTCTACGGCAGCGGTGTCCAGGCCCTGCGCGCCCTGTCCGCCTGGCAGACCACCGGCAGCGCCTTCGATTCTCCGGCGCCGACCTTCATGAAGCTGGCCATCCCCATCGGCGCGCTCCTCATCCTGCTCCAGTCTCTCGTCAAACTGAAAAGAGCCCTCATCAACCTGCGCCGAGGCCACGAAAAATGAGCCTGGAACTCGTTTCGATCGCCATTCCGGCCCTGCTGGTCCTGCTGCTGACGCTCGGCGTGCCGATCGCGTTCGCCACCGCATCGACCGGCCTCCTCATCGGCTACATCCTGTTCGGCGGCAGCACGTTCTTCTTCGTGCCCTTCCGCATGTACGACCTGATGAACAGCTACGTCCTGATCGCCGTGCCGCTGTTCCTGTTCATGGGGTACATGCTGGAATACGGAGGGGTCGCGCACAGGATGTTCCGCGTCATCCACATCTGGTCCGGGCACATGCGCGGCGGCCTCGCCGTGGGCACCATCGTGGCCGGCGCGATACTGGCCGCGATGGTGGGGGTCATCGGCGCCGAGATCGTGGCGCTGGGCCTGGTGGCATTGCCCCAGATGCTCAAGCGCGGCTACGACCGCAGGCTGAGCTTCGGCGTGGTCTGCGCCGGCGGCTCACTGGGGCAGATGATCCCGCCCAGCGTGGTCCTCATCCTCTATGCGCTCATGGCCAACGTGCCGGTGCGGGACCTGTTTCTCGCCGCACTGGTGCCCAGCGGCGTCCTGGTGGCCCTCTACATCGCCTACGTGCTGGTGCGCGCCAAGCTGGATCCCGGGCTGGCTCCCGCGGCGCCTCCGGAGGAACTGGCGATTTCCTCCCGGGAAAAGCTCGCGCTCGCGAAAGACCTCGTCCTGCCGCTCACCATCATCGTCGCCGTCCTGGGCTCGCTGTACGGCGGGATCGCGACCCCCACCGAGGCCGCCAGCATCGGCGTGTTCGGGGCCATCGTGGCGGCGGCCGCCAACAGGCAGCTCACGCTCGCCAGCATCGGCAATGCGCTCAAGCAGACCTCCGTCACCATCGGCATGCTGATGTGGACGTTCTTCGGCGCGAACGCAATGATCAGCGTGTACTCGAGGGCGGGCGGCGTGTCGTACCTGTCGGAGCTCATCAATGGCCTGGGCTTCGGACCCATGCAGTTGCTGCTGATGATGATGCTGATCCTGCTGCTGCTCGGCATGCTGATCGACGTGATCGGAATCCTGATCCTGACCATGCCGATATTCCTGCCCATCCTGTCCGCGGCCGGAATCGACCTGATCTGGTTCGGCATCCTGTTCTCGATCAACATGCAGGTCTCATACCTGACGCCGCCCTTCGGGCCGGCCGTGTTCTACCTGAAGGCCGTGACGCCCCCGGACACCTCGCTTTCCGAGCTGTTCCGGTCGGTCTGGCCATTCGTGGGCCTGCAGTTGCTGGCGCTGCTGCTGGTCCTGCTGTTCCCCCAGCTTGCGCTCTGGCTGCCCGGCGTCGGGCAGCAATAGGCCGGCACGGCATCCGCAGCCACCCACCACCATCAACGGAGGATCGACATGCATCTCACCAAGGCACAGATCAAGGAATACGACGAAAACGGGTTCGTCATCCTGCACGGGCTATTCTCGGCAAAAGAGATCGAGGCCGCCCGCGCGGACATCAGCCGCATGGCCGGCATCGAGACCGACCACATCGTGCGCGAAAAGAGCGGAACCGTGCGCACGATCTTCCGCTCGCACGATGCCGCGAGCCCGACGCATTCCCGGCCATTCCATGCCATGGCCCGCGTCCCCCGGCTGATGAAGCCCATCCAGGATGTCCTGCGCAGCACCGACCTATACATCTATCACTCGAAGCTGAACCTCAAGGACGCCATCGACGGCGCGATCTGGCAGTGGCACCAGGACTATGGCTATTGGAAAGTCGACGGCGTGCCCTCGGCCGACGGCATGACCACGGCCCTCGTCATGCTGAACGAGGCCAGCGAACTGAGCGGCTGCCTGTACTTCATTCCGGGATCGCACAAGCTGGGCCGGCTGGATCCGGAAATGGACGACAGGACCACGTCGTACAAGCTCTGGACCGTTCCCAAGCAGCGCATGATCGAGCTCATGGAAGAACACGGCGATCCCGTGGCCATCACCGGCGAGCCCGGCACGGCCGTCATCTTCCATCCCAACATCGTGCACGGCTCGGGCCACAACATGTCGCCTCGCGCACGCTGGCAGATGTACTTCGTCTACAACCGCCAGGACAACCGGCCCGACGACGTTCAGAACCCGCGCCCGGAATACGTCTGCTCGCGCCTGTTCGAGCCCGTGACGTCCGGCGACGACCGAGGGATCGCATGAAGTTCGCCGCCGCGATCCACATTGCGCCGGGGCAGCCCCTGGAGATCGACGAGGTCAGCCTGTGCCGGCTGGGGCCGGCCGACGTGCTGGTGCGCGTCGAGGCCGCGGGTCTCTGCCATACCGACTGGGAGGTCCAGCAGGGCGGCTTTCCCGCCCCCGTGCCCATCATCCTGGGGCATGAATGCGCCGGCATCGTCGAGGACGTCGGGCCCGAGGTCGACACGGTGAAGCCCGGCCAGAAGGTCGTATGCACCGTGTATCCGGCCTGCGGGCATTGCTATTACTGCCGGCGGGCGCAGCCGATGCTCTGCCAGCCCGTGCTCGCCAGCCACAGGGCGGGCCGGCTGCCAGACGGCCGGCACCGCCTCGAGCGCAATGGCGTCCCCGTGCAGCAGTTCATGAGCGTCGCAGCCTTCGGCGAATACATCGTCGTGCCCGCGCAAGGCGCGGTCCCCGTCCCCGCTGCGATACCCTCGGATCGCGCCTGCATCCTGGCCTGCGCCGTCATCACCGGCGTCGGCGCCGTCACCCGGGTCGCGAAAGTCGAGTACGGCGCCAGCGTCGCCGTCATCGGCTGCGGGCCCGTCGGCTTGAACGTCATCCAGGGCGCCCGGCGCGTCGGGGCCGGAATCATCTGCGCCGTGGACACCTCCGACGAGCGCCTGGCGCTCGCACGCGAAATGGGCGCCACCCACTGCGCCAACGCCTCCACGGAAGATCCCCTCGGAATCCTGGCGGCGCTCACCGACGGCCGATACGCGGACTATGTGTTCGAGGCCGCCGGCTCGGAACCCGCATTCCAGTCGGCGCTGGACGCGACGCGCATGGGAGGAAGCCTGATCATCCTGGGCAAGGTCGATCCGGGGCGCCACGTTTCGCTGCGATTCGGATCCATGATGGGCGAAAAGCGCATCATCCGCTCGAGCCTCGGCGGGGGCTGCGCACACGATGATTTCCATCGGTACGCCGAGGATTACCTCGAGGGAAGCCTGGAGCTCGACCGCCTGATCACCGAACGCATGCCGCTGTCCGCCATCAACCAGGGGCTGGAAAAGGTGGGCCGCGGGGAACTGATCCGCGGGATCGTCACCTTCTAGGAGCCGCCAATGCCCCACGAGGAGCGCACAATGCCGACGAACGAGGCCATACGGATCGCCCAGGGATGCTACTGGCAGGACATCGCCGTGGGCCAGGTCTACCGGACCTTCAGGCGCACGGTCACCGAGACCGACCTGGTCAATTTCATCAGCGCCACGGGGATGCTGGAGGCGATCTTCATCGACTCGACCTTCGAGCATGGGGCCATGCGCGGCCGCCCGGTGCCCGGCGCCCTGACCTACGCCCTCATCGAGGGCTTCATCCTGCAGGGCATGGTGCAGGGCACCGGCCTCGCCCTCCTGGAGGTCCACAAGAAGATGCTCAAGCCCGTGCAGGTCGGCGACACCATAGAGGCGACCATCGAGATCACCTCGATACGGCCGACCTCCACGGGGAACCGGGCGGTCGTGGATTCGCGCATCGACGTGCGGAACCAGCATGGCGAAGACGTCATGACCTACACCGCCACCCGCCTGCTGGCGGGCCAATGATATCCGCCGGACCAGACCCGCCAGGCATCCGGCGCACGGATACCCCCTGGCGCATTGCCGAGCGCAGCCGCCATGGGTTATACATGCTGATCGGATGCGCCGCCCAGCCGTGCCGCGCGGAACCCAGGCCTCTTTCGCGACACCAGCATGACACCATCCGCCCAGGACAGCGCCAAGCACGGCCCGGACACGGTCCAGAGCGTCAAGCGCGCGCTCGAGATCCTACACATCCTCTCGCTCAACGCCTCCGCCTCGGGCATGCGCTTCTCCGACCTGCAGGCGCAGACCGGGCTGAGCAAAGGCACCTTGCACCGCCTGCTCAAATCCCTGCTGAACGAGGGTTTCGTCGAGCAGGCGGTAGGCAGCCGCGTCTATTACCTGGGCCTGGAATTCCTGTCGATGGGCGCGCGCGCCGCCAACCGGCTGGACATCCGCGCCCTGACCCAGCCCTCGCTGGAACGCCTCGCGGCGGCGACCGGCGATACGGTCATGCTCACCATCCGCAGCGGCACGGACGCGGTGTGCATCGACCGGCGGGAGGGCGCCTTTCCCCTGCGGGTCCTGACCCAGAACGTCGGCACTCGCCGGCCACTGGGCGTCGGATCCGGCAGCCTCGCCCTGCTGGCGGCCGCGCCCGATCCGGAAGTCGAGAACATCCTGCGGCGCAACGCCGGACGCCTGAAAGCCTATCCGAACGTGACCGAGGACACCCTGCGCCGGGCGATCGCCGACACGCGCGAACGCGGCTACGCCTTCAACCCCGGGCATATCCTGAAAGGCATGTACGGCGTCGGCGTGGCCATCCATCTCGGCAAGCAGGCGATAGCCGCCCTGAGCATCGCGGCAAACTACGGCCGCATGGACGTGACGCGGCGCAAGGACCTCGTCGAACTGCTGAAGGCCGAGGCCGGCCGGATCATGAGCGACCTGGGGACGGACTGATGCCCCCCTGCCGCGCCACTGAAAGAGCCTCTGGCAAAGGCGCCTGGCCCCCAAAGCCCGCAACGACCAGGCGAGGGGAAACCTTGCAAAATTGGCCAACTCGCTTGTTGACTGATCCAGGTTATATGCGCGTTACAATTAATGCATATAACCTCGTCCCGGATGGTCAAGGGCCGAAAGTATTGGTACTACCAGTACAGAGACGCCATCGCGAGCACCAATCGCCAGATATTCTCAGCATCGCTCTACCTTCCAATCTGCGAGTCCGGATGAAAGACGCTATCGGCTCGCTCGAAGACGGATTCGTGCCCATGCTGTCGGCCACAGGCACTACCGGCACCTGGCAACATCCTCGGGACCCCGACTACCAGATCGACTTTCTGACCCCTCAAACCGACGATGGCGGGGAACCCTTTGTTTCCGATCAGTTGGGAATCACCCTGAAGCCGCTGCGATTCATGGAGTATTCCCTGGAGGACGTAGAGCAAACGGTCCTCTTCGACCGATCGACGGCTGTACTGGTCAACATCCCCAACCCTGCCCGTTTTGCGGTCCACAAGCTCATCGTGACAGGAGAGCGGCGGCGAGAAATGCGCCTCAAGGCCAAGAAAGACCTCCTCCAGGCCGCCACCCTGCTGTCGGTCCTGTGCAGGGATCGAGAAGACGAACTGATTGCCGCCGTGAACGATGCGAAGGGCCGCGGTCCGGGGTGGCGCTCGAGACTACAGACCGGAATCGGCTTGCTGCAAGGCCACGACTTGCCGGACCGAGCATTCGACATCCTGCGGGACGCCCCCGACGGACGCACCAACAGGCCGGCTTGGCGTCAATGAGCTTGATTCGGCCGGATCGCGATCGCGAACTGGCTACCGAGCTTTTCACCCTAGCAAGATGTGCCTCGCCAGCACTAGCTACGTAAGTAAGGTTATTTGCGTAAGCGGGGGCGCCGCAGCAGGCCAGCCAGGCTGACTTATTGTGGAGCTATATATAGTATGTCGAGTCAGGCTCGACACACTATATGTAGAGGATCGGAATAAAATTTTACTAAAATCTTGCGCACTCCCGGGAAGCGGCATGAGCGGGCACATATGTTCTATTGAATGCCGGAGAGGCTCAAAGCGCATTCGTCGGACGGACGCAAATCATCTAGGTGGCATGCTCATCCTAAACGCTCTTTGCGGCGACCAGAGCACCGGAATCAAGCAGGCAGCGCACGGTTCTTTTGATACAGTGCGGCAATTCTCGCGGGTACCACATTCAAGATCCTGCCGGCCTCGAGGAAGGATACCCCAGCTCCCGAACGACAGCCCTTGCCCGCTTGTCGAGTTTGATGTACACATGCACGGCCCTCATGCGCTCTGCGTACGAATACATGGATCATCTCCAAAGGAGTCCAAGTTTTCGTCCGCACCTCCCCCGTGTCAATTTTCAACCGACGTTGACACGTAGCCTCATCTCGATATCGCTGACAACGAAACACAGGGTATCGAGTGATTTCATGCTTGTATGGTAAGGACCCTCATCTCCTCGGCTCATACTCCGGCACCCACCGTTTCAGCCCCGCCCTGACCGCCTCGTCGTCCAGCGGCGCCTCCGACATCACCCAGACGAGCACCTCCTCGTACAGGCCCTCGGGCACACTGCGAGGCCGCGCGATGCGAAGCTTTTCGTGCGGCGTCGGCAGGGTCTCCTCTGCGTCCGCCAGCAATTCCTCATATAGCTTTTCCCCGGGCCGTAGGCCGGTGAACTCGATACGGATCTCATCCTCGGTGAAGCCCGACAGGCGAATCATATTGCGGGCTAGGTCCACGATCTTGACCGGCTCACCCATATCCAGGACGAAAATCTCGCCACCTTGCCCCATAGCTGCCGCCTGCAGAACAAGTTGAGCCGCCTCCGGAATTGACATGAAATAGCGATTGATCTCAGGATGGGTAACAGTAACAGGGCCGCCATGGGCGATCTGGGATTGGAACTTAGGGATAACGCTACCAGTACTGCCAAGCACGTTACCGAAACGCACGATATGGAAGCGCGTCGTGCTCGGACCGTTCTGCATAACCTCACAGACCATTTCAGCCACGCGTTTCGTAGCTCCCATCACATTGGTTGGGTTAACGGCCTTATCAGTGGAAATTAGCACAAACCGCTCGACTCCGGCGTCGCGCGCGGCTCGCGCCACTACCAGCGTGCCAGCGATATTGTTACGTACAGCCTGCCAGGCATTATTCACTTCCATCAGCGGGACATGCTTATAGGCTGCTGCGTGAAACACCACCTGTGGGCAATGCTCTGCGAATACCTGGGCCATACGGGCCTCATCCTTTACATCGCCCGCCAGACGTACGATAGACACCTCGGGGCGATGCTCGCCGAACCACTGCTCGATCATATACAGAGCAAACTCACTGGATTCCAACAGAACGATACAGGCAGGCGCGAAGCGCGACAGTTGACGGCAGAGTTCACTACCGATAGACCCGCCCGCCCCAGTCACCAAGACACGCTTACCCATCAGCATGGTTCGCACGTTCTCGTTGTCGATTCGTACTGATTCACGCCCCAACAGATCCTCAATACGGACCGGCCGCATCATGTTGATGGCAACACGGCCGCTCATCAGTTCGGCCAAGCCAGGAACCGTAAATAAAGAAGCGCCAATACCAGTTGCTAGTTGCGTTACGCGCTGCAGAACCTCCGCAGGGGCGGATGGCATCGCCAAAATGACGTGCTTCGCGCCATGCTGCTGGAGAACAGTGGCGATATCCTCCGTCGTTCCCTCTACACGACAGCCTGATAACGTCAAGCCTAGCTTATGTCGATCATCATCCAGGAGCGCGACAACACGCCATTCAGCACTACGAGCCAGTTCACGTACCAGCATGGCCCCCGCAGTCCCTGCTCCTACGACCACGACCGGCTTGCCATAGCGACCAGAATGGTGATAGAACTTACGTTCATGCCACATCCGCCACGCCGCTCGGCTGCCCCCCATGATGAGCAGCAGGAGGATCGGATACAGTAAAATGACGGATCTAGGTACTACAACATGATCTCTGGCCAATATTGCCAGCAGTAGAACTGCGCAAAAGGAGACAAAAACCGCCCGCACTACCAACCTTAGATCTGGGAGGCTCGCATATGACCACATACCCCTATATAGACCAGCAACCTTGCAGGTGACAGCTTGTACTAGCAGCAATAGCACTAGCCCCAAAACCATCCCATCCAGGTAACCATAGGGCCAATAGAAATTGAAACGGATCAAGAAAGCCCCTATCCATGCAAGCGCAACTGCACAGAGATCGAAGGCGAAAACCAACAGGGCACGAGCCTTAGCGTCTACCATCATAATTCTAAGTTAATTTCTGATAATCAAAATTGCTCGTTCCAGAAACCCATATAAAGCCGCCAGCAGCAGAATAAAATGAGTCTTGATCTTAACCGATTACTTTACAAAAACATCCCTTCGATAGCCGCGTTTCTTTTTTTTGCGCTCACTCTGGCTATCCCTTCTGGCTATTCGTATGGTCCTGCTATACTCCTATTGTCCAGCCTAGCAGCTTTCATGCTCTCACAGCGACACGTATTACTCACTAATACCGTACCTGTTGACAAGCGTCTTGCTACGCTATTCCTTATTCTATTCCTGATCGCTGCTGCAGCGACACTCTATCATGGTGATGGGAACAACCTACTTGATCAACCCAGTCGATACCTATTGGCTATCCCCATCATATTCTTGCTACGTACATTTCCTATTCCCCCGTCCTCTATCTGGGCAGGCCTAACTACTGGCGCGGTCCTGGCGGCGGGGCTCAGTTTCTGGCAAACACACTTTGCCATCGATCCAGCCTCGGGAATATTATTCGATCGCGCAACAGGTTTTGTGACGAGCGCAATTCCATTCGGCGCTATTGCATTATCAATCGGCCTCATGAGCTTGGCAGGCCTCCCGTGGGCTAATGCCCAATCCAAATACCGCCGTCTCTGGCAAGCCATAGTTTATATAGGATTTGTGGCTGGATCTTACGCCAGCCTAAAATCCGGGGCACGCGGATCCTGGATCGCCCTTGGTCCTGTCGCCATTCTTTTTATTCTCTCACTAGGAAGGAAACTATCATTGCGCGCACACGTGCTACTATTCCTTTGTGTCCTAGCTGCCATACTGTTGACCATCCAATTCAATGGCACCGCCCAGAACAGGTATAGACTCGCTATAAAACAATTTGATTCTTATATCACTCAACACGATGTATTTCAATCATCCGTTGGAGAGCGATTAGAAGCTTGGCGTGCCGCTCTAATCAATATCGCGGAAAGACCGCTAACCGGATGGTCGCAAAAGGAATATCAAGCACAACTCGAAACCCAGGTTTCACGCCAAGAAATTGCTCCCGAGGTTGCAGATCTTGCAAATGTACATAACAACTACCTAGAGATTTGGATTTCACAAGGAATTAGCGGCTTGCTTGCATTGCTATGGCTGTTTCTCTTTAGCTTCACACGTTTCTTTCGACATATACGAGAGGATCATCCTGAACAACGCTCATTTGCTCTGGCCGGTGCGGTACTCGTTACCTCATTTGCCTGCTATGGCCTGACCCATGTAATACTGGGTCGAAACAGTGGTGTGATGTTTTTCACTGTCTCGCTGATCATCTTCTGGACAGGCTTGCGGGAGAGAGCTACGAGTGCTACGGACGGATTCTAAAGCTCATTCCTTGAATGGGTCTCCATCCCGGGACGTCACGATCCGATCACTGCCTGGTGGAGGTGAAGGAACCAGAGGCTCTTGACGTGCGGCTGTTAGCAGTAGGTCCCGATCTGCCCCAAGAGCACGTAGAATCTTCTGGACACCTGCCAAGGCTCGCTCACGCGAGATGATCGCCACGGCGGTGTACCAACATAGGCGCATATCTAACCATAGTGAGCGATTTTCTATGTAAAAAAGGCCGAGCCGACTTTTACCTGGGCGAATGAGCTGGTTATAGGCAATATCTGGATCCTCCTGATCCTTTAGGATGTCACCCTCATCAGAGAATACAATCGAGGCAAAATCTGTAATGCCTGGCTTTACCGACAGAAGCTTACGCTCCATTGGCGTATACAGATCCGTCTCCCGTTTTACATTAGGACGCGGGCCAACCATGCTCATGTCACCCTTGAACACGTTCCATAACTGAGACAGTTCGTCAAGCTTATACCGGCGAATAAAATGCCCAACTGGTGTAATACGCCTATCGTTCGCGCTCGTCGAATCCACTCCAGAACTATCGGCATTGATTACCATGGACCGCAGTTTGACCATCTTGAAGGGCACATCATTCAGCCCGGTACGCCAAGCGATATAGAATGGCGAATGCCGGTCTTGTTTCCAGACCAGAAACATCACCGGCAATAGCACCGGGCTTGCTAAGAGCAAGCCCAACCCAGAAGCTAAAACATCAAAGATACGCTTCATGGGGAATCTCTACTTGCGATAAAAGTGGCGAATCGCACCGCAAACATAGGACACGTTGTCATCCGTTATAAACATATTCATTGGCAGCATGATGCAACGCTCGAAGAAGCGTTCGACCTTGGGCAGCTTACACACAAAGCCCAGCCGCTCCCATTGGTGTACAGCCTTACCACCCCATTGAATCAGAGTTCCGATGCCTTGTTCTGCCAAATAGGCCCTTAGGTCGTCCCGACGATCAGCCTGCAACTCGTAGTTCTGATAGACATCGAAATGATCCGAATCGGCATCAGGAGCAGGGGGAAGTTGCAACTCATCCAGATCGCCCAACTGCGCCTGATATTGCGCGGCAACAGCGCGGCGACGTTCTATGACGGCGCTATACCCTTTGAGCCGATGATTCAGGATTGCCGCCTGTAAGTTATCAAGCCGGCTGTTACGCCCCCAACTCATGATCTCACCGTCAGGATTACGTCCGTGGTCATGCAACTGGTAGACCTTGTCATAGACGGCAGGGCTACTAGTGATCACCCCTCCCCCATCACCTAGGCACCCCAAGACCTTCGCCGGAAAGAAACTGATAGCGGCGGCATTTCCAAACGTCCCTGCGTGCCGACCCTTGAACCGGGAGCCGAGCGCTTGCGCAGCGTCCTCAACAACGAAAAAGCCGTGGCGCTGCGCAATTCCCATGATTCTATCCATATCGCAGGTGCGCCCATTTAGCTGTGTGGGCATGATGCCCACTGTGCGCGGGGTAATCGCCGCCTCGATGGCATCCGGATCGATCAAGTTGTCTGGCCCGATCTCCACAGGCACAGGTTCCCCTCCCGCCGTTTTGATCGCCGAAGCCGTAGCTAGCATGGTGTGCGAGCTACAGATCACCTCATCCCCTGGTCGCAACCCAAGCGCCATCCAAGAGAACTCCAAGCCGTCGGTAGCATTGCCAACACCGATGGCAAACTGCGCGCCTGTATAAGCCGCCAGTGCGGCTTCGAAGTCTCGTAGGTCCTGCTGCATGATGAAGGCACCCCGTTGGCCAACATCCCCGACGATTCGCATCAGATCGTCCTTGTCATCCAGGAACGCCCGGGGATAGTCGAAAAAAGGCACCTTTCTAGTCTGTGTCATTTCAAATCTGCCGTTTTTGATAAAAGTAGGATTGTAATCCAGCGCCAAGCAAAAAACCGAACTAGGACAGCATCTCACGAACCCGCTGGGCGACCGCTATCGTATCTGGATAATAGAGCTTTTCCAAGGGGCGCGAAGTCGGTGCCGGCGCCGCCGGCAGGGAGATTCTCGCAGGCGCCTGGCGCAACGCTGACGGCCCGGTGCGTTCTACCACAGAGGTGATTACCTCTGCTCCCATACCGCAGACCTTCCATCCGCCGTCCACGACCAATAGCCGACCAGTCTTCATCACCGAATCGACGATCACGGAAGGATCAAAAGGATTCAGTACCCGTAGATCGATGACCTCCACGGAGAGGCCTTCAGCAGCCAGTTCACGGCTCGCCTCGCAAGCTAGGCGCGTGGAATAACTCGACGCCACCAGCGTAATATCATGCCCCTCAATCAGTCGGCGAGGACCTTGCTCGCGCAGATCAACTGGAGCAATCGGTGGCAACTCATCGACTTGGTCATAGAGCCATCGATCATCGATATACATGACTGGATCCTCGCATAGCACCGCTGCGATCAGCAGGTCACGAGCATCAGCCACAGTGGCAGGCATCACCACTCGAAGACCAGGTATATGGGCGAACCAAGCATGCAATGCCTGCGAGTGCTGGGCGCCTTGCTCCCCGCCGCGATTGATGATTGCCCGAATTGTAACCGACGGATGCGCTTGCCCCCCCACCATGTGAGACCATTTCGCCGCTTGATTCACGATCGCATCAATCGCATAGAGCATGAAATCCATGCGGGGATGGACTACGATTGGCCGCATCCCCGCCAGCGATGCGCCCACTGCAGCACCGGTGCAAGCCGATTCTGATACTGGCGTATCGATGATCCGAGCGGCCCCGAACTTCTTATCAAGATCCGTCATCGAGTTGCCCACATACCAGGGGCTCCACAAGCCTTGGCCGATAACAAAAACCTCTGGATGATTTTCCAGGAGATACTCAAAAGCCGACAAAATTGCCGTGCCATAGTTCAGTGGGTTGCTCTGATTCATTCCTCAGTCCTTCGCAGCAAAGACACGGGCTAGCAGTTGACATGCATCGGGATAGGGATCAGCCACCGCTTGATCCCAAGCAGTGGCGGCCTCAGCGCGCAGCGTTTCCAGCAAAGCCTTAGTACGTGCCTCGCTCCATTGGCCGTGCGCGACCATCGCATCCGCTAGCCGCTTGACCGGGTCACGCGCCTTCCAGTTCGCCACATGTTCCACTGATCGCTCAACTCCGACATCTATATCATCGCGCCAATCTACATGGCCATACCAACGATATGTAACAGCCTCTAAAAACATCGGTCCCTCACCTCTACGCGCACGCGCCACCAAGTTGCTAGCGGCCTCTGCAACCTCGGCGACATCGTTGCCATCCACGATTTTGAAGGGAATATCATTCGCAGCAGCAAAACGTGCGGTCGCATTTGCTGGTTGGCGTAAAGAAATATGCATATGGCTAGCAAAAAGATTGTTTTCTACTACGAACAGGACCGGTGCCTTGAGCATGCGGGCAAGATTCAACGACTCATGTACCACGCCTTCCTCGATTGCACCGTCACCTAGATAAGCCACGCCAATGTCGCCTCTACCCTGCATGCGCGCCGCAAGGCCAGCCCCCACTGCGAGCGAGACAGTCCCGGAGACAATAGGAACCGAGCCATAGAATCCATGCCTCTGGTCCCATAAATGCATTGATCCGCCCATACCGCGCGATAAACCAGTGTCCTTACCCAAGACTTCTGCAAACAAACCATGCAAGCTCGCACCCAGGGCCAGCACATGGGAGTGTGATCGATGCGCACCAAACACACGGTCGGTTTTGCGCAGGGAATGCGATACACCAACTGCAATCGCCTCCTGTCCCACCCCGAGATGCACCGGCCCGCCAATCAGACCGTCCCGACGCTTTTCCGCAAGCGTCTGTTCAGCTACGCGGATGCGCAACATGCCATGCATGAATCCCTCAAGTGCTTCAGCCAAGTAGCCTCGCAAGGCTATAGGCCCATGATGCGCTTCGGGCTCGGCCAGTGAACCCAGTCCGATAGGCAACCCTTCTTGTTCCATCATCTCAATCCCTCAACTCGTCAGAATATGACTGCCCGAATTTCCGAGCGACCATTACAAACTTGAATGCGGATCGCCGCACCCCCACGAAGTGATCGAACCGATCAAGTAGCCGAGCGCATTTGTCTTCACGCAGGATGCGCCGCAATAGCGGCAACGCAAAGGTAAGCGCTCCAAAATAGCGCACCTGAACCGACTCAAAACGGGAAGAATAAAGATCCAGCGTCCGAGTTGATGGCATCCGGCGTAAAGTCGATTTCGAACGCCCTCCTCGCAGATAATGGAGCCAACGATTAAACCGGTAAACTGGATTATCGTTCAGAGAGTCCACACACACAAACACCCCACCCGGTCTCAGGACGCGCTCGATCTCTGATAGCACGCGGAGGGTATCACCATAACTCAGGCAACCAGCTGCAGTGACCATGTCAAAACTCGCTGTGGAGAACGGGATGGCCTCCATATCGGCTGTGCAAACATCCAGCGTCGCTTCCGGGCTTTCATGCCGCTGACGCAATACGCGCAGCGATTCGGCAGAGATGTCTGTGGCGGTAACCCAGGCACCCCGCTCGAGTAGGTAACCGGTATGCGCGCCCGTCCCAGCACCGATCTCTAATACCCGGGCTCGCACATGCGCCTGTGCCAGGATAGTCTCCGCATAATGCAAGTAGGGAGCACGCAGCGCTGCGGGAATATCAGCATAGCCCTGCGGGTCATTCGCCAACCGACCAGCAAGTTGTGCGCTGGCGCGCCGATCATAGCGATCACGCTCGATGTGCTTATCTGCCTGAGAGGGCTCGCCATCTGGATTAGTGTTGCCCATGGCCGCCATCCGCCATGCGTACGAGGTGTGCCACTAGATCACCATAGACCTTATCATGCTGAAATAATGAATCATAGGCCTTGCGAGCATTAGTTGCCATCATGGCTTGTGCGGACTGATCTGTTGCTAGCCAATATAATTTATCGTACAGATCTCCTACATCTCCTTCCCTATATAAAAGACCCGACGAGTTCGACGAAATCATCGATGAGACCTCTCCCCTTAGAGGCGTAATAATCGGCAAAGACAAGGAGAGGTAATCAACCACCTTGTTTGGCATGTTGTTTATAAAATTATCCGTATTCTTATACGGCGCCAATCCTCCAACTGCCAACTGAGCAACCGCATCAATTTGTGCTCTATTGACCCACCCCGGCATGACAACATTACTCATACCATAAAATAATCGACGAATGCTTTCAGCGTCTCCGCCATCTCCGCAGAGTATAAACTGCCAGTCGTGGCCCTTCCTTGCAGAACGATCAGCCGCTTGCGCGATAGTGTCAAAGTCAAATGCCTTAGAAAAGCTACCCACAAATAAAAACTTGGTCGTCGCGTTGGGCTGAACACCCTTTTCTGACCACCACAGCCTTGCATTTTCAATATCCGAGGGAGAGTCGAGAGGCTCTGGTGGAGATAGCGGAAATACCCCGTCAAGAGAATCAGGATTCCGCCCCGAGAAAGATCTTGCCCAATTTAAGAAACTGGGCGTCATCGAACAAATTCCATCTGCACTTCGCATAACGTCTTTACCCAAGATAAAATATGGGAAAAGCGCCAACCTAGCCAACCACTTCACACGTTGAGGAAATGGGGTAACAAAGAACTCAGGCCAATTGTCCTTGATATCCAGAAGTGTTGGAACGCCTCTCTGCCTTAGAAATTTTATAGCATACCAAGCAAATTCGATTGGTGGATACCCTATGAATGCGACATCGGGCACATCTGAGGCGTTTAACAGCGCCTTCCTCAGATTAAAGGCTAATTGCGCATGGTCCACAAGTCGCTTAATGCCGATATTTCTGGAATAGCCCATACTGGGGACAAGGCGGATCTCTAAATTATCAGAGGTTACTATCTCGGTATATTCTCCCCGCCGATGACGCTTCTCCTGATGGTAAAAATCAGAACTCCATATGGTAACCTTGTGCCCATCTTGGACCAACTTATTCGCCAAGTTCATACATCGCATACCTCGAGATCCCTCTCCATCAATATGAAGTGGTTCCCCGGTCTGAAAAATCCATATTTTCTTCATTGTCTTATCAAATTTTAACTACGCATTCCTGGGCAATCAGGAGCGGCATCTCATTGAGGAAGCAGCTAAATTATATAACTTCTCGGCTAGACATAATATAGGAAACCATTTACGTCTTCCGTATTCTTAAGACTGAAAAAGCCAAATTGATCATCATTAGTACAATCACCACCATAAGGCCCTGAGCACCTAACATTGCCTGAATGGAAGCAGACGCGGGAAGCAAAAACAATCCACCAACTAGCAAGCCATACAATGACCTACTAAAGAGTGTACACCTGAAGCAGATTGCTCCAATCAATCTTATTGCGAGCAATAATAATGTTGCAAGAAAAACCCCAACTAACCCATATCTGGCATACGCGTCGGCATCAAAAGAGGCGTATGCGTTAATATACGCCTTATAGTGATCTGGAAACCTATCTCGATATGCCCATAACCCAACAATGCGGCTCGGGGAATCGGCCGACCCGCCACGAGAAAGAAATATACTCATCAGACCTTCCGGCGCCGCCTGTGTCTTATAATACTCATACCACCGAATAGAAACATCCACGGGAGTCAAGAACGATCGATAGAACAAATAATTAATAATTTTTTCTGTTTTCTCGATGAAACCCAGAGAGTTCTTGCTTTCTGGGATCAATCTCTGCATATCACCAAGAGTCAATGTTGAACGAGGGTCGTCCGAAGAAAACCTTTGCAATAATCCCAATCTGCCTTCTCGGATAATTTCATCATTTTCAACCAGATTTGATCTGAACGACTGGGAAGCAATAAATAACGAAAAAATTGATAGCACCCCCACATAGATGAACGTCCTATACCATCTTGTTCTATCTTGAACGGTCGCTGTAGAAATCAATCCCGCAATTACCAAAACGAGTAATTGAGCTAACGGAAACTTAGCGCTCGTCGCCACCGCATAAAAACCAGAGAATACTATAAGCGCGATGCTCAGCCAGGCTCTTTGAGAACGAACGCCTAGCACGATAGCCAATGGAGCAAAAACAACCAAACTCCAATTGTATAGATATTTTATGACTACAGGAACCTCTAGTCCCTTCGTTGCCAGATACCTCTGATCCGATAGATCAACATTCTTATCTGTGAACAACGAAAGCAACGGCAGATCTCTAATTTGATATAAGTTAAAAAGCATCACCAAGACAGATATGGCGACTATTGAGTACATCGAATATCTTGATATACTATCCACATACTTACTCCCTTGATTTGATTTAATTACCCTGAGAGAATACCAATCAGCCACGAGGAATCCGATACATATGATTATTATTATTAGCATATACTCCGCGCGAAATCCCGGATCAAGATAGCCATACTGATAAATAGCTGGACACACTATAAATATTAGCCACCCCAATGTAGGAGCATACTCAAATCCAGGGACCTTATTTTCTATTCTCATCTCATTATATATTGTTTTTGATTGACATAAAAACTGTAATTCTATTCATGTTTACCTAATTTTTGACTTACTCGACGTTAGCTTGATTCATCAAATATACGGCGTAAGCGAGAATAAGATATATCCATACAATCCTAAAATCTGAGTAATCTCCACCGAATAACGCCCCGACTATTCCTGCGGCCGCAGCGCCCACTATCGGTGCAGCAGCGTGAAGCCCTCGCGGTTTCCTTATAACGAGCCCGATACAAATCAACAACACAATCATTATAGGTGCGGTTCCAAGCACCCCGACTGAATACAGGAGCTCCAAGATGAAATTATGTGGGTAGTGATACACTTCTGGTAAATTAGTATATAAATTAATTGCGGTTAATTTGTACTTACCAAATCCATTACCTACATATGGGTGGTTTGAAAAACCCTCTAAAGCTCGATAAGCAAGCCTAAGTCTGACAGAATAATCCGGCAATACGATATAATTTCTAAATAAGAGCTTGGTAAAAACCTCTTCGGTATACGTAGGGCTGGGATCACATGGAGTCCGAGTAAAAGAACACGCGATTTGCTTGGCGAGACTTTTTTGGGCATCAAAAGCAATCTCCCTCTCTAACATATCTTTGTCGGTCTCATGCTCTCCCTTAGGAGGCGGCTCAACAGCCTCCATCGTACTAAGTGGATCATAACCTACACCAAATACCCCTTCCGCAACGCGCGCTTCAAACGTTTGGCCACGACCTATCCAAAATATCGCTACCGCGGAAATTAGCACCAGGAGAGTAGTTAATGCTCTTTTTTTATCTATCCATAGATAGTATACGGCTATCATCATCGCTATAGAGAAAACTCCGCCAAGTAATGCCGCCTTTGATAAGGTTGAAAATGAGGACGAAAAGCAGAGTACTGCCGACCCTAGAATTAATAGTTGCTTCTTATTATATCTTTCTTCGAAGAATATATATAATCCAGAGAATCCCGCAAACAGAGCAATCCGATAAACTGTAAAGACGCTCATTATCGGGCCAGATTCGGGGCCTCGATACAGGAAAAAGAACCAAAAGCTCGTAACAATACCCGCCCCGAGAGCGACCCTTAGGAGGGCAAGCACATAATCCTTTCCCCACATACATATTAGAATCGTTACGGCTGACATTTGGATAATGGAGACCATAATCTCCTTTATCATTCTATAGTCGCCCTCCCCTTTTCGAGAGACCAACTCTAAAAGTATAATAATTACTTGGCTGATTATTATTATAGAAAGAATCTTTAAGCTACCCTTCGCAAAGCCATTACCAAAATTATTGTACTTATTTCCCATACGAGCCCAGACGTACAGAATAATAAAGCCAACAATCATCAGCGCCAGTATTCTTATCTCTAAGGATGGCACCCAGTGTGCGATTGTAGATAACCTTCCCGTAGTTAATTGCCCGGCGAAGAGCGAAATGTACGAAAAAATAGCCGCAAAGGAAATTAAATTCATATCCTTTTGGTTTTCTTTTTCTCTCACAAATAGCCTCCGCGATCTCTATTCCTTTGAAGGTAGATAACAAGAGAGTAATGAGCGACGCCGGCAGCAAGAGGAAGAATGACTACTGATACCTCTAGAGGAAGAAAAACCCCTCCTAAAACACTAGCCAATGCAACTGCTCCAATGTTTCGGCTAGCCACTGTCCCTATGCTTTTATATCTTCTGACCGCAAACACAATCGCACCTATTGTTATGGTCTGGTATACGTATAAGCTGACTCTAATCGCAACCGTGGATTCTATGCCAAATACCGTGCTACTCGCCTCCGTATTCTTCAATGCCCACCAAGTTATTATGAAACTCGCAACATTCGATAAGGCAATATTTTCGATGAACCTGACATATCCGTCTGCCCTTCCTGATGATTCTGAATCCGAATTATTTTTATTATGTTCGCTTTCGGGCCCTAATTTGATTGCCATCCTATATACCACGAGTGAAAATAGGGTCCCAATAATGACCGCGTATATGAATGAAGACTGCGTGGTAAAGCCAGCTACAATGAAAGGCACTGTGGCTAATGAGGTTACAGTCTCCCTACTTCGCCCGAGAAAGAAAAAGTTCCTCTCTATCGCAATGCGGGCCCAAAACGCCCCTATTATCCACAAAAACTGTATAAGGATAACCCATGAAATTGAGGATAGATTATACTGATCTTTGGGCACCAGGATTAAACATATGCAAATAGACACAACCGCTAAAATTGCGATATAGCTGACCGGCAAGCGCTTTCCTAGGGTTAAGGCATTCACGGCAAAGCCAGCAGACATCGACGCGACATAGAACAACTGGAAAAATTGAGAAGCGTTGTTTGCATGGCTGATTATGAAATAGTCTCTTAATAAGGTTGCCAAAAACGACAACCCAGCCGCGCCATAAACAAAAATAAATGCATATAATACATTATCCGAAATTCCTTTTTTATTGGACAATCTGCTTATTTTTATAAACTTCATTTATATTCCAATACCCTTCCATATTTCAATGATTATTGGTTTGGTTTTATTTCAGTCAGGCAATATAAGCCTAACCCGCTATAGTGGTTCCCTAGTAGGTGTTTTTAGAAACCACAATCCGGAGGACCTCACTCTTTCTACTCATTATTTAATGTCCTATCTCGTGATATCTCTCTTATCTCACGCCGTAATTTCTCGATCTCGCGCCGCAGGGCCTCGTATTCACGCAACTTGATCCTCAGAAAACTGGCCGTGAGCTCGGCCTTGGCGGCGATCCCCGCGGGCGTCAGCAGGTAGGCGTAGGCGAGCTTGTTCTGGCTGTTGCGGAAGTTCTGCATCTTGATCAGCCCCTTGTCCAGCAGGGCGCGGATGCAGTAGTTGGTCTTGCCCAGGCTCACGCCCAGGGCCTCGGACAGCTCGCGCTGGCTGAGGCTGGGATCGGATTCCAGCAGACGCAGGACCTTGAGGTGGTTTTCGTCGTAGAGAGAGCTATCGGAAGGCATGACGCGGATGAGTCCAGCGAACACGCTACCGCCGTGCTGTGACACGGTCAGCAAGCGCGATCGCGCATGTTCAATGCGTGAACGCGATAGTACAACAGCGGATCGGGGCTTGCCTAGCGTGTGAGGCTTTCTTCTTGTAAACGATCGTCAGTGCGCTGGGTCTTCTTTCGGGGCTAGACCCCGCCCTCAAGGCCGCGCTCAGCGACCTTGCCGAACGGGAGGGGAAATCGCTCGGTGAGTTTCTACGTGAGCTGGCCCGCGATCGGATCCGGCAAGCTCGCCGATCGTCTTTTGAACTCGAGGCACGGCGTCATGCAAGAGCTCGACGAGGATCTCGATCCTTTCCGTGATGAATGGACCTGAGACGCGGCGACCTCGTCACGATTGCCATGGCCGGCGACTACGAAAAGCGACGCCCGGCGACCCCGGACCCCTCAAGAGCGGCCAGTTCCACTATGTTGCGCAGGCTCGTCCTGGCTGCCTCGCAAGGCGTCCAAGGCAGCTTCAGGGGCTTTGTCCAGCACCTTCAGCAATGCCTTTGCCGCGCCGGTCGGGCGGCGCTTGCCTTGCTCCCAGTTTCGGATGGTCTGCAGAGAAACATCGATCCGCTGCGAGAACTCTGCCTGGCTCAAGCCCAGGCGCTGACGCACGCGCCGCGCGTATCTGGCCGCATCTCGTATGGCGGCAGCGTCGTCGAGGGCAGCCTGGCGAGCGATGTCATCTTCCGTTGTGGCATCCAGGCGTGCCTCGTCCACGCGCCCGATCGTCGAAAACGCTGGATCGGCGGGATCAACGGTCATATGTACTGTTTTCATAATATGCGACCTCTCGCTGATTGGCCTTGCGCGCCGAGATGATACGTATGGCCTCATGCCTCGGGACATAAGTCACGATGAACAGGCGCGAGCCGATCCCACTGAAAGCGTATCGGCCCACTATAGTCCATTGAACCACCCATCTCAAGCCATAAAGTTCTAAGCCCTCCCTTTATTGCAATAGTCCCAACATGGGACTAGCATGGCCATGCGACTCATCGCCGCCCGTACTACACCAATTCTGGGTGAAATTCATCGGCACCCATGCCGAATATGACCGAATCGACGCACTCACGGTTGAAATGGAGTAGCCATGATGGAAATCCGTCCCATCCGCAGCGAGGCTGACTACGAGGCTGCACTGCAGGAAATTTCCCGCCTCGTGGACCAGGATCCGTTGCCGGGGTCCTCGGATGGTGATCGCCTGGACGTTCTTTCGACCTTGGTTCAGGCCTACGAGGCGAAGCACCATCCCATCGGCCTGCCGGATCCGATCGAAGCAATCAAATACAGGATGGAGCAAGGAGGCCTCAGTGCCAAGGATCTCGAACCCATGATCGGACGGCGCAACCGCGTCTATGAGGTCTTGAATCGCAAGCGCGCACTGACCCTGCCCATGATCCGCAAACTGCACGAAAAGCTCGGCATTCCGGCGGAAAGCCTGATCCAGCCGACGACCAGAGGCTGAAAAGACCCCGGCGAAAGCTACAGCGCCATCCCCACACTCAGCAGCACCCCATGCTGCCTGCCGCCGGCGCGGTACTGGCCGGTGTAGCCGATGCCGGCGCGCACTCCGGGCGCAAGGGGCGCGTCGACGCTCAGGTCCAGGCGCACGGCGTGGCGCGCGAGGGGCTGGCCGTCCGCCTCGAAGGTCCGCGCGGCCGGGTCATCCCGAAACGACTGGGTGCTGTGCAAGTCCGGCGAGCCTGTCAGGGCATCCCAGCCGAGGGCGGCTCGCAGCACGGCGAGGCCGTGCGGGACGGGCCAGGCGCGGTGTGCCCGCAGCGCCGCATGAGCAAAGAGCCGCTGGTCCACGGCGCCCTGGACGTGCAGGGCGGCCGGGCCGCCGGTTTCGACATAGTCGCGGCTGTCCAGGCGCACCCAGGCCAGGCGTGCGAGGGGCGCGAAGGTCCAGCGCCCGGCGGGCGCCTCGTCGATGCGCCATTCCGCCCAGGCCTGCAGGCTGCGCGCGTGCGGGGTGGCGCGCAAGGAGCCGTCGCCGTCGATGGTCCAGCGGCGGCCGGCGCCACGGTGCCAGGCATGCGCGGCGCCCAGGCTGAGCCGGCGGCCGCCGCCAAGGCGATGGGCGGCGCCGAGGCCGAGGTGCAGGCTGGCGTCGCGCACCGCCAGGCCGCCCGGGGCGCGGGCATGGCCAAGGCTGCCGTAGTCCACGTGCTGGACGCCGGCGAACACGCCGAGGTGCCAGCCGCGGGAGACGGCGCGGTCCAGGCCGGCGAGCACGCCCGCGACGTCGCGGGCGTCGCCGCGAATGGCGCCGTCGGCGCCGGTGCGCGGGTCGCGTTCGGCGACGACCATCCACTGGCGTATCCAGGCGCGGCCGCTGCCCGCATGGTCCAGCGCAGCCTCGCGCACGTGGCGGCTGTCCTCCAGCATGGCGCCGCGCCAGGATGCGGCGCCCGAATGCGCAAAGGCCGCCAGCAGGTCGGCAGCGCGTTCGCAGTCCTGGCGGACGATGCGCTCGGCCAGCGCAGGGATGCCGCCCTCGATCGCGCGGGCCGCGGCGTGCGCGGCGCCGTTTTCGGCGCAGGTTTCCAGCCTCGCGGCGTTGCGCCGCAGGGCCAGCACGATGCGGTCGGAGCCGTACTCGAGGACCGGGTCGAAGTAGGCGAGGTCGCTGGAGGCCGAGGCGAACCGGCCCGCCTCCAGGCCGCCATCGGCCTGGACGATGGTCCAGTGGCTTTCCTCGTCCCAGGCGCCGGCCCGGGCCTGGACGTGCAGGGTGCCGTCCACGGAGGCGGTGCCGAGCGACCAGAGGCGGTCGGCTTCGCCGTCGGCGCCGATGCGGATGCGGGTCGCGGAGCCCGGCATCAGGCGCAGTTCGTGCGCGGCCATGAGGGTGCCGGTCCGCTGCGCCGCGCCGGGAGCGAGGATGCCGTGCGCCTCGATGCTGCCGGCCAGGCCGGTGCCCGAGAGGACGGCGCCCGGCTCGACGAGCACGCGCCCGCCAAAGACGCCGTCGATCCGCAATCCGCCTTCGCGCACTCTCATATCGCCCGTGTAGGCGGCGCCCCAGCCGGCAAGGCGCAAGGTACCGGCGCCCTGTTTGACGAGGGACGCATGGCCGAACAGGTCGCCGAAATGCGTGGCCTCGCCGCGCTCGACCGCCCACTGGACGGCCGGAGGTTCGACCGGCGGAGGGACGGGCGCCCACCAGTGGGCCGGCAGTTCGGCGGCCAGGTCCACAGGCTTGAAGGTGAGGGTTTGGCCGATCGATACGCTCTCGGCGAATTCCAGGCGCGTGCCGATGTTGACGTCCAGGGCGTTGGACGGCGCGCCCAGGGCGTGGTCGTCCAGCAGGGACAGGCTGCCCCGCAGCAGGGCGGAGTTGCCGCGGTAGGTGTTGCGGCCGGCCAGGACCATATGGCCGGCGCCGAGCTTGTAGAGGCCGCCGGCGGCCGCGGGAGCGCTGTCCACGGCCCCTTCGATGCGCAAGGTGTGGCCGGCGCCGACGCCGAAGGGGGTGGGGAAATCGATGATCAGCGCGCGAGTGACGACGCGGTCCCGGTCGACGGCGATGGGTTCGCCGGTCAGCAAAAAAGGCGCCGGGGAAGGATCCCAGGGCGCCTCGGGGGCGATTGCGGCCGCCACAGCCCGCGCCGGGGGCGGCGCGCCCAGAATGTGGTTGGGGCCGTGCTTCATGAGCTGGGCGGCCGAGAGGCCCGGCAGGCCGAGGCCCAGGCCGATGACGATCATGTGACGGATTTTCATGTTTATCTCCTTGATGTCCAAGAATGTCACTGGATGTGACGTGGTTCTACCAGGAGATAAATGTCCCACCTACCCCGAGATGGGATTTCGTTAAGGCGGGTCAATTCGGGTCCGCAAGGATCCCTAGAGAGGCGATATCCGCTCGAAATCGACGCTGACGAGCTGGGGCCGTCCGAGGATTTCGAGCAGCAGCGTCACGCGGTCGCGCGATACGGCCTGGACGAGGGCCTGCAAGCCGCCCAGCGCCGGATCCTGCAGGCGCACGGGCATGCCGGGCCGATAGGGGCTGATCTGCGCCAGCTCGGCGCGGGCGCGCGCGGCCTCGGCCTGGCGGATGCCATCGATCAGGGGCTGGGCGATGCGCGCGGGCTGGTTGCCGAACATCACCAGGCGACTGACGCCTTGCGTCGAGCGCACGCTGGACAGGGACTGGGTCGGGCGGCTCGGGCGCAGGAACAGGTAACGCGGGAACATGGGCTCGTTGGCGGTCAGGGCCTGCTGCCCGGAGGCCGGGCCGTCCGCCGCGCCGCCCGGCGTGGCGATCCGGCCGCCGCCCGCCCTGCCCCGACGCGGCGCCTTGAACACCTTGAACAGTGGCAGGTAGACCTCGAACTCCTGGCGCAGCAGGTGCTCGCGCGCCAGGGATTCCTGGCGCGGCTTGGTGTGCACGACGAACCAGGACAGCGCGGCGGCGGATGCCGCATCGGGATTGGCGGCCGGATAGGGCTCGTCTGGGGTCGGCATCGGATGAACGGAACGGCTGCGAGATGGTCATTGTAGGCCCGGACGCCTGCATGCTGGGTGCTCGCATGCCGGATGACCGCATGCTGGATGCTCCTATGCCGGATGCTCCTATGCCGGACGCCTGCATGCCGGACGCTCCTATGCCAGATGCTCGCACCTGGATGCCCGCATGCCGGATATGCCCGCATGCTGGATGCCCACATACCGGATGCTCGCGGTGCGGGGACTCGGGACCCGGGGACCCGGGGACCCGGGGATTCGGGGATTCGGGGATTCGGGGACTCTGGGACTCGGGGCGCAGGGGCCGCAGAGGCGCGGGAGCGCGGGCTACAATCCGCCAAATCCACGCCCTGAGCGAGTCACGCCCTCATGCATCCGATCCCGGCACGCACGCCCGCTTGGCTGTCCACCTGGATGGCGGCCAGCGCCGCGATTTTCTTCCTCTTGATGCTGTCGGCGCCCTCCGGCTATTCCGCGGGCGGCGGCCTGCTGTTCGTGGGAGGAGTCGGGGTGTGGCTCGCCACCAGCACGGTGGGACGCGGCGGCGCGCCCGAGGGCGACGGCCCGCCGGCCGCCACCTGGTCGGCCGAGGACCGGAGCCTGTGCTGGCTGCTGCTGGCGGTTTTCCTGGCGAATGCGGCGGCGGTGCTATGGCACGGCGATCCGGGGAAATACCTGGACCAGGGCGTGCGCTATGCGCTGGCGGTTCCCGTCCTGCTGGGGCTGCGGCGCGCGCGCCTGCGGCTGGATTGGCTGTGGGCCGGCCTGGTCCTGGGACTGGCGGGCGCGGCGGCCATCGCCTGGTGGCAGACCCAGTACATCGGTCTGCAGCGCGCCGAGGGTTTCGTGACCAGCGCCATCCCCTTTGGCGACATCGCCCTGGTGATGGCGTTCTGGTGCCTGATGGGGGCCATCCTGGCGGGGCTGCGCCGGCGCCATGGCTGGGCCGCCTTCCTGCTGGCGGGTGCGCTGGCCGGCACCTACGCCTTCATCGCATCGGCCACCCGCGGCGGGCTGGTGGCCGTGCCGATCTTTGCCGTGCTGGCGGCCGTGGCGCTGCTGCGCCGGCGGTTCCTGCGGCCGCTGCTGGGCGGCTGCGCGGTATTGGCCGTGGGCGTGGCGATCGTCATGGCCGTCCTGCCCGTGGGCCGGATCGCGGAGGGCCGCTATGCCGGCGCCGTTGCGGAATGGCAGGCCTACACGCGGGAGGGCGACGCGACGAACAACGTCGGCTCGCGCCTCGAGGCCTGGAAATCCGCGCTGATCAGCATTCCCGAGCGGCCCCTGCTGGGCTGGGGGCACGAGGAATACGACGCGCACCTGGAGGGCCTGATCGAGGCCGGGCGCATCCATCCTTTCGTGGGGACCCTGTCCAACACCCACAACAATTTCATCGAGGTCTGGCTGCACCAGGGCACGCTGGGCCTGTTCGCGTTCCTCGCGCTGATGATCGCGAGTTTCTGGTATTTCTGCCGCCGCCTGCACGCGCCCGACCTGGGGGTGCGGGTGCTCGCCTGCTGCGGCGCCAGCCTGCCCGCGGCCTTCGCGGCCTTCGGCCTGACCCAGGTGATCCTCGGCCGCAACAACGGAGTGATGTTTTTCGTGCTGTCCCTGACGATCCTCTGGGCGGCGATGCGGCAGGCGGAGGGGGATGCCGGGAGACCGCCCGCCGCCCCCGCTTGAGGCACAATGGGGAATCGCGCAACGGTCAAAGGAGAAGGACGATGACACCCGGCGTACCCCAGGCGCTCGAGCAGGCGGCGCACGACGAATTGCAGTCCACGGTCTGGTTCGATACCTCGAAGATCCTCATCGGCGCGCACTGGCGCGATGCGGACGGCGGCGCCACCCTGCCCATCGAGAACCCCTCCACCGGTCAGGCCATGGGCGTCATCGCCCGCGCCGGCGCCAAGGACGTCGATGCCGCGGTGGCGGCCGCCCGCGCCGCCACCGAGGGCGACTGGGGCCGCATGACCGCCGCCGAGCGCGGCCGCATCCTCATGAAAATGTCCGCCCTCGTCGGCCAGCGCGCCCAGGCCCTGGCCATGATCGAGGCGCTGGACGTCGGCAAGCCCCTGCACCAGTCGCTCAACGACGCCAAGGCCCTCGCCCGCTACCTCGAGTTCTACGCCGGCGCCCCCGACAAGCTCATGGGCCACACCATCCCCTACCAGGACGGCTTCACCGTCTACACCCTGCGCGAGCCGCACGGCGTGTGCGGCATCATCATCCCCTGGAACTATCCGATGCAGATCCTCGGGCGCGCCGTGGGCGCGGCGCTGGCCGCCGGCAATGCCTGCGTGGTCAAGCCCGCCGAGGACGCCTCGGTCTCGACCCTGGCCTTTGCCGCCATCGCCCTGGAGGCGGGGCTGCCGGCCGGGGCGCTGAACGTGGTCACCGGCCTGGGCACCGAGGCGGGCGCGGCCCTCTCCGAGCACCCCGGCATCGATCACGTCTCTTTCACCGGCTCGGTGGGCACCGGGCGGCGCATCCAGGCCGCCGCCGCCCGGAACGTCATCCCCGTCACCCTGGAGCTCGGCGGCAAGTCCCCGCACATCGTGTTCGAGGACTGCGACCTGGAGGCGGCCATGCCCACGCTGGTGGGCGCCTGCATGCAGAATGCCGGCCAGACCTGCTCGGCCGCCTCGCGCGTGCTGGTGCAGCGCGCCCTCTACGACGAGGTCAAGCGCCGCATGGCCGAGATCTACCGCGGGCTCGTCGCCGGGCCGGCGGTGGCCTCCTGCGACCTGGGGCCGCTGGTCTCGGGCAAGCAAAAGGCCATCGTCAGCCGCTACATCGAGTGGGGCAAGGCCGAGCTCAACGTCGCCGCCGAGGGCCGCATCCGCGAGGACGCCTCGCCCGAGGGGCACTTCGTGCGCGCGACGCTGTTCTCCGAGGTGCCGCCCGACCACCGCCTGGCGCAGGAGGAGATCTTCGGGCCGGTGCAGGTCCTGATTCCCTTCGAGGACGAGGCCGAGGCGCTGCGCATCGCCAACGGCACGCCCTACGGCCTGGTGGCAGGCGTCTGGACGCGCGACGGCGCGCGCCAGATGCGCATGGCGCGGCGGCTGAACGTCGGCCAGGTGTTCCTGAACAACTACGGCGCCGGCGGCGGCATCGAGCTGCCCTTTGGCGGCGTGGGCCAATCGGGGCATGGCCGCGAGAAGGGCTTCGAGGCCCTGTACGGGTTCACGCGGGTCAAGACCGTCACGGCGCGCCACGGCTGAGGTGGGCCTGGCGGTTGCGGCGCATTCCCCAGTTCCACAGTCGAAACGTGCTTCGCCAGCCCGCCCAGGCGTGGCCCGCCGCAGCGGTGCATATCAGCGCGTGTCACGGGACGTGTGGACCGGCATGAGACGAAAACATCCGATGGATAAACCCGGCGCCTCACCCGTACCCTAGCGTCCAATTCGCGTACCCTCTCGGCAGGCGCTGTATCGCAAAAATAAACATTTTTGTGTATCTCTGATCGAGAGGGAACGGCGAAACGCAGCAGAAATACGAAGTCGACATGCATTACCCAGCTCAATTCGAGGCCGCGCCCGAGGGCGGTTTCGTCGTGACATTTCGGGATATCCCCGAGGCGATCACCCAGGGCGAGACTGAAGCAGAAGCGATGGAAATGGCCGCCGACGCCCTGCTGACCGCGAGCTGGATTTATCGATCCACCCTCGATGAACCCCGCCGGACGAAATCCGCCAGCGCGCAGCACAGCATGGCCACCAGACCCCCGGCCGCGGCGAGGACCATGTCCTTTTGCGAATCCCAGACGTCGCCCTGGGTGCCGAGGTAATGCATTCCCAGGTCGCCGCCGAACCATGCGGCAGCGCCCCACTCGATCAGTTCGTACAGGGCCGAGGTGCTGAGGATGACGTTCAGGGGGATGAAGTACGACCAGAAGCCGGGCGCCCGGATCACCCGCAGCAGGAATTCGCGTACCGGCACCGCCAGCAGCAGGCCGTAGGCGAAATGCACCATCCGGTCGAATTGATTGCGTTCCCAGCCCATCAGCGCATCCAGGCTGTGTCCGGTGAGCGACCGCAACCAGGCATCGTACGGGACCTCGGAATATGTGTAGTGCGAGCCCAGGGCGTGCAGGGCCAGGTAGGCCAGGATCAGGCCCAGGGATCCATCCGACAGCCGGAACCACCGGTACAGCACGGCCAGGGCCAGCCACAGGGCCGCGACTAGAACGTTTTCCAGGATCCATGTGTGACGATCGGAAGGATCGATGGCCAGGGCGAGCCACAGCAGCGCATAGGCGGCAACCGCCAGGCGTGGCCAGAGGCGGGAGGACATGGAAGCATTCCCCCTAGGCGGCCGGCCGCCTGGCGACGGCAAGCAGCACCCCGAAGGTGATCATGGTGCTGCCGCTGATGCGATTGATCCAGCGCAGGCAGCGCTCGCTGCGCATCAGGCCAGACAGCCGGGTTCCGGCATAGGCATAGAGTGCGATGGCCAGCACTTCGAGGGCCAGGAAAATGGCGCCCAGAATCGTGAAGCTGCCCCAGTAGTTTCCAGGCACCACAAACTGCGGAAAAAACGCCGTGAAAATCAGGATGGCCTTCGGGTTTCCGATGGCGACCAGGAATTCCCGCCGGATGAACCCACGGACGCCATGCCTGCCCAGCTCGGGTTGTTTCGAAGGCAGCTGCGCCTTGGAGCGGAAGATCTTGACGCCCAGCCAGACCAGGTAGGCGGCGCCCAGGAACTTCACGACCGTGAACGCGAACTCGGAAGCCATGAGGAGCGCGCCCATGCCGAATGCGGCCACGGCAATCATGATGGCGAAAGCGACGAGACGGCCGATCGCCGCCAGCAGGGAGGCCCGCAAGCCATGCTGCGCGCCAATGGTGATCGAGAGCAGGTTGTTCGGCCCGAAGGCCATGTTCAGCGCGAAACAGGCGGGCACAAACAGGAGCAGCGTTTCCGAGGACATCGCACCACCGTTACTATTGAAAGAAGGCCGCCCCTCTGTTGAGGGGCGGCTCAATCATACCGACAAACGGGCTGGGGCGATCAAGCCTCGGCGTGCTTGGCCGCCTCGACGGCCGCTCCGGTGTCGTGCGGCGCGCCGTTGAAGAACAGGTTCAGCAGGACGGCGGAGAGCGAGGTCAGCAGGATGCCGGACTCGATCAGCGGGTGGATGGAATGCGGCATCCACTGGCGGAAGTTCGGCGCCACGACGGGGATCATCCCGACGCCGATCGAGATGGCGACGATCATGGCGTTGTGGCGGTTGGTCTTGAAGTCCACGCCGCCGAGGATGCGGATGCCGGTGGCCGTGACCATGCCGAACATGACCAGCCCGGCGCCGCCCAGGACGACGGTGGGCAGGGACTCGACCAGCGCGGCGAGCTTGGGCAGCAGGCCGAGGATGACCAGGATCACGCCGCCCATGACGCAGACGTAGCGGCTGCGCACGCCGGTGACGGCGACCAGGCCGACGTTCTGGGAAAAGCTGGAATACGGGAAGGTGTTGAAGATCCCGCCCACCAGGGTGCCCAGGCCGTCGGTGCGCAGGCCGCGCGCCAGGTCCTTCTGGGAGATCTTTTTGCCCGTCATGTCGGACAGGGCGAGGAACATGCCGGTCGACTCGATGAGGATGACGATCATGACCAGGACCATGGTGATGATCATGAAGACATCGAAGCGCGGCATGCCGAAATGGAAGGGCAGCACGATGTCGACCCACTCGGCCCTGGCGACTTTCTCGTAGGTCATCAGGCCCATGGCCGAGGTGATGATGGCGCCGATGGCGATGCCCAGCAGCACGGCGATGTTGGCGAGGAATCCTTTGCTGAACTTGGCGATCAGCAGGATGGACACCAGCACGATGCCGGCGATGCCCACGCCCGTGAGGTCCGCGTAGCGCGGGTTGGGCACGGTCGGCAGGAGCGACAGGCCCTTGGGCACCGGCGGGAGGGTGGACCCCGGCGCGTTGGCGGCGGCCTGGGCCTGCTGCAGCCAGTTGGCGTACTCGGGATTGACCACGCTGGGCGCGGTGGGGCCGAAGGGGTTGCCGAAGATCCAGTTGATGCCCACGCGCATCAGCGTGATGCCGATGATGGCGATGATGGTGCCGGTCACCACGGGGGGAAAGAATCGCAGCAGACGGCTGACCCATGGGGCGATGATGATGGTGATGATCCCTGCCGCGATGATGGTGCCGAACAGCAATTGCGCCCCCTCGTGCCCGGGGTTGCTGTTGGCGATGTGGATCATGGGCCCGACGGGCGCGAAGCTCACGCCCATCATGACGGGAAGCTTGATCCCGAACCACTGGGTGGCGCCCAGGGACTGGATGATGGTGACGATGCCGCAGGCGAACAGGTCGGCCGCGATCAGCAGCGAGACCTCGTGCGGATCCAGGTTCAGCGCGCGGCCGATGATCAGCGGCACCGCCACCGCGCCCGCGTACATCACCAGCACGTGCTGCAGGCCCAGCGCGGTCAGCTTGCCCAGCGGCAGGATCTCGTCGACCGGAGCAGTCGTATTGCTCATGCTTTTGCCTCCAATGGTCTCTCGTTCGTTTTCGGGACGATCGCGGAGGCGAGCCCGCGGGCTTGCCGGCGACCGTCGAGCTGACTCTACCGGAGGGGCCGGCGGCCGGCCATAGGACAAGCGATATAAGGCATTTGCGCCGCTCCGCATAATTCCGGGATAACCCTGGGATTTCCGATGGAAAACCGCCGGCCCGAGGAGGTGGGCCGGGTAAGTCCCTAGGCCCGCCATGCTTCCTGGGCTCGTCATGTTCCCCGGACGCATCAGGCACGCGGCGCGAGCCGGGCATCAGCCCTTCATGCGCGCGGCATGGGCCGGGCGTCAGCCCTTCAGCCGCGCGACCCAGTGCAGCGTCGAGGCATCGTGCGCGGCATCCCGGTCCCGCGCCGGGCCGGCGCCGTCCAGGGCCGGCGCATCGGGCGAGAGCGCCTCGAGGATCCCGCGCGCGAGGACCTTGCCGTACTCCACGCCCCACTGGTCGAAGGGATCGATGCCCCAGATCACGCCCTGGGTGAATACCCGATGCTCGTAGAGCGCCAGCAGCGCGCCCAGGGTGTAGGGCGAGAGGCGCGGCAGCACGATGAGGTGGTTGGGCCGTCCGCCCGGATGCATGCGGTGGCGCGCCAGCCAGTCGGCGCGCCCGGGCTCGGCGCCCTCGGCGAGGCACTCGGCGCGCGCCTGCTCGAAGGTCTTGCCGCGCATCAGGGCCTCGCGCTGGGCCAGGCAATTGGCCAGCAGGGCGCGGTGGTGGGCCGGCCAATGATGGTCGGCCGCGCCGCAGAGGATGAAGTCCACCGGCGCGCCGTCGCTGCCCTGGTGCAGCCACTGAAAGAAGGTGTGCTGGGCGTCGGTGCCCGGCATGCCCCAGACCGCCGGCCCCGTGGGCACGCCCACCGGCCGGCCGTCGAGGTCCACGGACTTGCCGAGGGATTCCATGTCGAGCTGCTGCACGTAGGGGACAAGCTGCGCCAGGCGCGAATCGTAGGGCGCGATGTTGAGCGACCCGTGGCCCAGCACGCTGCGATTGACGATGCCCGCGAGCGCCATGCGCACCGGCGCGTTGGCGTCGATCGGCGCCTCGGCGAAGTGCTGGTCCATGGCGGCGGCACCCGCGCGCAGGCCCGCCAGCACGTCGATGCTGACCGCGAGGGCGGTGGTCAGGCTGACGGCCGACCACAGCGAGAACCGCCCGCCGACCCAGTCCCACAGCCGGAAGACATTGCCCTCGGGCACGCCCCAGGCGGCGGCCCGTTCGGGGTGGGCGGTGATGGCGGCGAAATTGGCCCGGGGATCGACGCCGGCGGCGACCAGCCATTCGCGCGCCCGTTCGCCGTTCTGCAGGGTCTCGGCCGTGGAGAAGGACTTGGAGGCCAGCACCACCAGGGTATCGCGGGGATCGAGCCCGGCCAGCCCGCCCTCGATCGCATGGCCGTCGATGTTGGACACGAAGCGCACCTGGCGCCACAGGCCGGCATAGCCGAAGGCCGAGACGGCCAGGCGCACGCCCCAGTCGCTGCCGCCGATGCCGATGTGCACGATGTTGCGCCAGCGCCGCTCAGCATCCGCGCTGCGCACCCAGGCGTCCATGCGGGCGCGCTCGGCCAGGACGTCGGGCGGCGGGTCCGGCGCGCGCAGCACGGTGTGCCAGGCCGGCCGGCCCTCGGTGACGTTGACCGCCTCGCCCGCCAGCAGGCGCGCGCGCTGGCCCTCGAAGCCGCGCGCCTCGAGCAGCGCATGGCCGGCCCGCCGCAAGGCGTCCGAATGGCGCTGGCCGCTGAAATCCACGGTCAGCCCCGGCGCCTCGACCAGGTCGGGGGCGTCATCGCCGCGCAGCGCGCTGGCACGCGCCGCCGCGGCGAAATGCTGCCATTCGGGGAGCTCGACCAGGGACGGCGCCCGGGCGATGGAGGTCATGGAAACGTCCGGCATGCTTGTCATGGTCCCGGCTCAGCAGCGCTCGAAAATACCCGCGGCGCCCATGCCGGTGCCGACGCACATGGTGACCATGCCGTATTGCAGGCCGTGGCGGCGCATGGCATGGATGGCGGTGGCCGAGCGGATCGCGCCGGTGGCGCCCAGCGGGTGGCCCAGGGCGATGGCGCCGCCCATGGGGTTGACGACCGCCTCGTCCAGGCCGAGGTCGCGGATGACGGCGAGGGACTGGGCGGCAAAGGCCTCGTTCAGCTCGATCCAGCCCATCTGTCCGAGCGTGAGGCCGGCGAGTTTCAGCGCGGCCGGTATGGCCTCCTTGGGGCCGATGCCCATGATCTCGGGCGGCACGCCCTTGACGGCGAAGCACACGAAGCGCGCGAGCGGGGTGAGCTGGTGGGTCTTGAGCGCGCGCTCGGAGACGACCAGCAGCGCGCCCGCGCCGTCCGAGGTCTGCGAGCTGTTGCCGGCGGTGACGCTGCCGCGCGCGGCGAACGCGGGGCGCAGGCGCGCCAGCGCCTCGAGGCTGGTGTCGGGGCGCGGACCCTCGTCCAGGGCCACGGTGCGGCGATCCTCGCGCACGTCGCCGGTGGACAGGTCGGGCGTGCGGCGCACGATCTCGACCGGCAGCATCTCGTCCTTGAACTCGCCCGAGCGCTGGGCGGCCAGGGCGCGCTGGTGCGAGCGCAGGGCGAAGGCGTCCTGATCCTCGCGCGAGATCCGCCAGCGCATGGCGACCTGCTCGGCCGTGGCCCCCATGCCGTAGGCGATGCCGACGTTGTCCTCCTCGAGGTAGATGTCCGGGCTGAAGGAGGTGCTCACGCCCAGGGTGGGCACGAGGCTCATGGATTCGACGCCGCCGGCGAGGATGACGTCGGCCTCGCCCACGCGGATGCGGTCGGCGGCCATGGCGATCGCCGTCAGGCCCGAGGCGCAGAAGCGGTTCACCGTCACGCCGGCCACGCTGCTGGGCAGGCCCGAGAGCAGCGCCCCGATGCGCGCGACGTTCAGGCCCTGCGGGCCCTCGGGAATGGCGCAGCCGATGATGGCGTCCTCGACCGCGGCCGGATCCAGGCCGGGCGCCTGCGCCATGACGCCGCGTATGGCCTTGGCGAGCAGGTCGTCGGGCCGGGTGTGCGAATACATGCCGCGGGGCGCCTTGCCGATCGGCGTGCGCGTCGCGGCGGCGATGTAGGCTTGTTGCAATGCGCTCATCGGTGTCTCCTGGGGTCTCAATTGCGGGTCGGCTTGCCGGTCTGCAGCAGGCCGGCGATGCGTTCCTGGGTCTTGGGCGTCGCGAGCAGGCCGAGGAAAGCCTCGCGCTCGAGCCCCAGCATCCAGGCCTCGTCGACCAGCGAGCCCGGATCGAGATCGCCGCCGCACATGGCGTAGGCGATCCGCTCGGCCACGTGGAAGTCGTGTTCGGAGATGAAGCCGCCCACCCGCATGTTGACCAGTTGCGCCTTGAAAGTGGCGAAGGCGTCGCGCCCCGCCACCGGGAAGCGCGCCGGCAGCGGCGCATGCCAGCCCTGGTCGGCGAGGTTCGCCGCCTCGCGCACCGCGACGTACAGCAGCTCGTGGCGGTTCATGACGATGGGATCGGATTCGCGCAGGTAGCCGAGGCGGCGCGCGTCCAGGGCGGACTTGGAGACCTGCGCGGTCGCCGCGGCCATGAGGAAGGGCTTGAGCATCGCCTGCAGGGGCGCCTCGGGCGCGCAGGCCGCCTGGCGTTCGGCGGCGCGGCGCGCGCCGTGGGTGATGCCGCCCGCGCCCGGCGTCAGGCCCAGGCCCGCCTCGACCAGGCCGATGTAGGTCTCGATGTGGGCCACGCGGCGCGCGCAATGCACCGCCAGCTCGCAGCCGCCGCCCAGGGCCATGCCCGCCAGGGCGGCCACCACCGGGACCCGGGCGTGGCGCAGGCGCATGGACATTTCCTGCATTTCCCGCTGTAGGGGCTCGATGGCATTGACGCCGCCCGCCATGAAGGCGGGCATCATGGCCTTGAGGTCGGCGCCGGCCGAGAACGGATCGTCGAGCTGGCCGATGACCAGGGCCTTGTAGTCCGACTCGGCCCGGGCGACCGCGCGGACCACACCGCGCACGACGTCGGGCGCCAGGGTGTGCATCCGGGTCTTGAACGAGACGATGAGCACGTCGCGCGGATGGGGCTCGGGCAGGGTCCAGCAGCGCACCGCCTCGTCCTCGTGCACGATGTCTGGCACGAGGCCGGGCCCCTCGCCGACGAGGCGCGGGGCGCCGACCTGGCGCCGGTAGACGGGCAGCGCGCTGCGCGGCCGGTAGGCGCCGGCCGCGGGGCTGTACGAGCCCTCGGGCGTGTGGACCGCCTGCCGTTCCCAGACCGGGCCGCTGGTGGCCCAGGCGGGCAGCGGCTCCGGCGACAGGGTCTTGCCCGCGGCGATGTCCTCGCCGATCCATTCGGCGACCTGGCGCCAGCCGGCGGCCTGCCAGATCTCGAAGGGACCCTCCCGGTGGCCGAAGCCCCACTTCATGGCCTCGTCGAGCTCGCGCGCGTTGTCCGCGATCTCTGCCAGGCGCGTGGCGCTGTAGTGGAAGATGTCGCGCAGGACGGCCCAGACGAAGCGGGCCTGCGGATGATCGGAATCATGCAGGGCGCGCAGGCGCCGCGCGGCGTCGCGCTCGCCGAGGATCGCCTTGACCGCGTCGTCGGCCGCCGCGCCCGTGGGCACGTACTCGCCCTTGGCCGGATCCAGGCGCAGGATCGCCTTGCCTTCCTTGCGAAAGAATCCCGCCCCGGACTTCTGGCCGAGGGCGCCCTTGGCGATCAGCGCGGCGACCTCGGGCGGCACCTCGAAATGCGCGTGGAAGGGATCGTCGGGAAGCTGGTCGCGCATGGTGCCGACCACGTGCGCCAGGGTGTCGAGGCCGACCACGTCGGCCGTGCGGAAGGTGCCGGACTTGGCGCGGCCCAGGCGGGTGCCGGTCAGGTCGTCGACCAGCTCGTAGGGCAGGCCGAAGGCCCGGGTGTGGTGAAAGACCGAGAGGATGCCGAATACGCCGATGCGGTTGCCGATGAAGTTGGGTGTGTCCTTGGCGCGCACCACCCCCTTGCCCAGCCGCGACACCAGGAAGGTTTCCAGGGCGTCGAGCAGCGCGGGCTCGGTCGCGGCGGTGGGGATCAGCTCGACCAGCGTCATGTAGCGCGGCGGGTTGAAGAAATGCACCCCGCAAAAGCGGTGGCGGGCGCCCTCGGGCAAGGCCTCGGAGAGCGCGGCGATGGACAGCCCCGAGGTGTTGCTGGCGATGATCGCACGCGGGCCCAGGGCGGGCGCGATCTTGTGGTAGAGGTCGCGCTTCCAGTCGAGGCGCTCGGCGATCGCCTCGATCACGAGGTCGCAGTCCGCGAGCAATCCCAGGCCGTCGTCGTAATTCGCCGGCAGGATCAGCTCGGCGAGGTCGTCGCGCGCCAGGGGCGCGGGGCTGAGCTTGCGCAGGTGCTCGATGGCGCGCCGGACGCCGGCGTTCTTGTCGCCATCGGGTGCGGCGAGATCGTAGAGGATCACCGGCACGCCGGCGTTGACGCAGTGCGCGGCGATCTGGGCGCCCATGACCCCGGCGCCGCAGACCGCGACCCGGCGAATGGAGGGGGAAATCGGCTGGCTGGTATGCATAGTGTGTCGTATCCTTGCCTGTGTGTGGCCCGCGGGTCGCGCGGGTCGCCCGGCGGGGCGTGCCATCTTTCTATAATAGGGCCGTTCCCCTGTCGACGCACCCTTCCGCGGGATACCGACCATTTCATGGCCCGACTGCCTCGTCTCTACGCCCCGCGCATCCCCCAACTGGCGCAGGCCTGTTTCGCGCAAGCCTTTGCGCGGGCCTCCGAGCCCGCCCCGGCGGCCGACATGGAGCGCCTGCGCGACTGGCTGGGCCAGGAGGTCGCGCGCCACGGGCTCGCCCTGCACGCGTGGGTGATCACCCCCGACCGCCTGTGCCTGCTGGGCACCCCCGCCGACTCACAGGGCCTCTCGCGCGTGATCCAGGGCGTGGGCCGCCGCATCGGGGCCGGCATGCAGCGCGGCCGCGCCTACGAGGGCCGCTACCACAACGCCCTGCTCGAGCCGGGCCGCTGGGTGCTGCCGGCAATGGTCTGGCTCGAATCCCTGCCGGCGGCGCTGGGCTACGTGGACACGCCGGCGCGCTGGCCGTGGTCCTCGGCGGCGGGGCACATCGGCCTGCGCGCCGATCCCATGCTGGTCGACCACATGGACTACTGGAACGAAGGCAACACGCCGTTCTCGCGCCAGGCCGGCTACCGCCAGCGGCTGGAGGCGGGCGCGGACGCCCGCCAGCGCGCGCAGATCGAGGCCGCGATCCTGGGCCAGTGGGCGCTGGGCGAGCGCATATTCCTCGCCCACCTGGGGCGCCTGGCCTCGCGTCGGGTGGCGCCGGCCCCGCGCGGCCGGCCCCGCAAGGGGGCCGCCGCCTAGACGCCGCCTGGACGGACACCGGCTGAATGCCGGCTGGATACCGGCGCATCGGACATGGCCGCTGGGCGGACAGCCCCGGCGGCCGCTGCACGCGCCTCAGAACGAGGTCGTGGCCTCGAGGAAGAACGTGCGGCCGGGCTGGTTGTAGGTGTAGGCGCCGGCGCCGTAGATGTAGTTCGGCGTGGTGAGGTTCACCCCGATGGCGTTCCCGGCGCGGAACAGGCGCTTGTCGAACACGTTGTCCACGCCCATCGTCACGCGCAGGTGCTTGCTGAACTTGTACTGCGTGCTCAGGCCGAAGATGGCGTAGGGCGGAATCTTGTCCGTGGCGCTGCCGGTCAGCGGCTGGCCGTAGTAGTCATACTTGGGGCCCTCCTGCTCGCCGTAGACGGTGGCCTTGGCGCGCATGGACCAGGCCGGGGTCACGGACCAGTCCAGCGTGCTGTTGACGGTGTACTCGGGGATGGTGGACAGGTGTTCGCCGGTGTCCTTGTTCTTGGACTCGATCATGTAGGTGGCGTTGGTCGACCACAGCCAGTCCTGCGCAAAGGGCCAGGTCAGGTTCCCTTCCAGGCCCTGGACGACGGCGCGCGGGATGTTTTCCCATTGGAAGACGTTCTGCGTCCTGCCGCCCACCACGAAAGAGGACACGGGCGTGCGGCCGGCCTCGATCTTGTCGCGGTAGTCGTTGTGGAAATAGGTCAGGCTGGCGCCCAGGCCGTCGGGGCTGCGGAACTCGACGCCCAGTTCCTTGTTGATGCTGGTTTCCGCCTCGAGGTCCGAATTGCCCATGAGGAAGCAGCCGTTGCCGCCGCCCGAGGGATTGCCCCAGCAGCCGTTCCCGGCGCTATAGAGCGCATAGCCGGAATTGCTCTGGTAGAGGTTCGGCGCCTTGTAGGCCCGCGCGATGCCGGCCTTGACCGTCCATTGGTCGTTGACCAGGTAGGCCAGGTTCAGCGAGGGGCTCCAGTTGCTGCCGTGGATGCTGTGATGGTCGAAACGCAGGCCCGGCGTGACGGTCCAGTGGTCGCCGATGTACAGGTTGTCCTCGGCGAACGCCGAATAGATGTTCGCATGCGCCTTGGGCTGGTAGGCCGCCAGCGGCGCGGGAACCTGCGCCTGCGGATTGCGCTGCTTCAGGTCCGAGGCATTGTCCTCCAGGTCCTGGCGCACCCACTCGAGGCCAAAGGTGCCCATCTGGTCGATCCCGCCCCAGTTCAGGCGCCGGTTCAATTCGGTGTGCGCCGTCAGGGTCCGCAAGTCGATGTCCCCATAGCCGCCGAGGCCCGCCGCGGCGGGATCGTTGAAGATGCCCTCCGTGCCTCCCGCCAGGCCTTCCAGCAGGCGGGTGTTGCGGGTCTGCTCGTACTGGAAGTAGCTCAGGGTGTGCGTGTCGGCATTCCAGTCGCCGTTGTGCGTGATCGAGTAGGTCTGGCGATAGATGCGGTTGGTCTCGCTGCCGAGCTGGGATTTGACGGTGGCGTTGCTGTTGGTGTTTTGCGTATCGCCGACGTAGATATTGCCCTGGCGCCCGTAGCTCGCCTCGAAGTCGATCTTGTGGCCGGCGGCGGGCTTCCAGCTCAGTATGCCAGCGATATCGCGGTTCTTGAACCCCTCGCGCCCGGCGGGAAAGGTCCCGGCGTTGGCGCCGCCGCGCGCCGAGGCGTGGCCCTCGTTGATGTCGTACGCATCGCCCTCGAAATTCGCCGCGCTGCCGTACAGGCGGAAGTCCAGGCTGTCCGTGAGCGGGCCGGCCAGGTTGAAGGTCGTGCGCGCGGTCGAGCCCTCGTCGCTGTGATGCGGGACGTTGATGTAGGTCGAGACCGAGCCCGTGAGCGTGTCGACGGGCGGCTTGGTGATGATGTTGACCACGCCGCCGGCCGCGCCGTTGCCGTAGCGGGCGGCGGCCGGGCCGCGCAGGACCTCGATGCGCTCGATCATCTCGGGCGGCACCCAGTTCGTGTCGCCGCGCGTGTCGCGCTCGCCGCGCCAGCCGAAACGCACCGAGCCGCGCGACGAGACCGGCTTGCCGTCGATCAGGATGAGGGTGTTTTCCGGGCCCATGCCGCGGATGTCGATCTGGCGGTTGTTGCCGCGCTGGCCGCTGGAGGAATTGCCGGTGAGGTTCACGCCCGGCATGGTGCGGATGATTTCGGAGACGTCGGTGGCGGGCGGGGATTTCTGGATGTCCTCGGCGGTGATGGTGGACGCGCCCGGTGTCTGCTTGAGCTCCTGCTCGGCCTTGACGACCACGCGCTCGAGCTGGGCGACATCATCGAAGGACTGCGCCCCCACCGGAGCGGCGGCCAGGCCCAGGGCCATGAGCAGTCCGATGGGCGGCAGGGCGCAGCCTTTGGGCTTGAAGGCGATCATGCGGGTTCCTCGTGTTGCGGTATGTGTTGCGGTACGAAATCCGGGTGAAAAAAATCCTCACAAATATAAACGATAACGATTCTCAGAATCAATCTTGTATTTGACATGAATCAGGGAATTCAGAGATGAGGGCGGGCAGAGACCAGGCGTCCGTGCGCGAGGCGCGCCGTCGAACTCCTCCGGCGCCGGGTGCATCGACATGGGCGGGCACCCGTGCGGGGCGCATCGCTGCGGCACCGTCTTCATCGCTGCCACATCGTCTTCATCGTTGCGGCATCGCAGCTCTAGCCATTCAGTGCCGCCACCGGGTCGAGGCGCGCCGCCGCGCGGGCCGGCATCAGACCCGAGACCAGGCCCGTGGCGACGGCGCAGCCGAAGGCGCCGAGGATGGCGGTCAGGGAGAACACCAGCTCGGCGCCCGCCGCCAGCAGGGCCAGCCCGATGCCCAGGCCCAGCGCCACGCCGGCTGCGCCGCCGCACAGGGACACCAGGGCGGCTTCGGTGAGGAACTGGCGCCGGATGTCGCGCTGGCGCGCGCCGACCGCCATGCGGATGCCGATCTCGCGCGTGCGCTCGCGCACGGTCATCAGCATGACGTTCATGACGCCGATCCCGCCGACCAGCAGGGACACGGCGGCGATCAGGCCCAGCATCAGGGTCATGGCGTTGCGCGACCGGGCGGCGGCCTGGAGCTTGGCGGCCGCGTTGCTGATGTTGAAGCTCTCGCGCCCATGGCGCGCGCGCAGCAGGTCGCGCATGGCCGCCTCGGCGGCGACCGCGTCCTGCGGCGAACGGGCCTCGATGACGGCGTAATCGGGCTCGCCGATGGCGGTAAAGACACGCGCGCGTCCGGTGTCGAAGGGAATGAAGGCCTGGTCGTCGTAGTTCTCCGATCCGGATTCGGCGCCCTTGGCGCTCATGACGCCGATCACTTCGAATGGGGTGGCGTCGATCAGGACGAGGTGGCCGATGGGATCGTCCACGTCGGGCAGCAGCCGTTCCCGCAAGCGGCTGCCCAGGACGACCACGGGCGCCAGTTCGCGGTTTTCGGCCGCGATGTGGAAGCGCCCCTGCGCAACGGGCCAGCGGTGGATGGCCGGCAGGTCGGCCGTGCTGGCGACGATGTAGACGGGGCGCGAATACGCGCCGCGGCGCAGCATGGCCGGATCGCCGATCACCGGCATGACGCGCGCGATCTCGGGCAGCTCGGCCACCGCCTCCAGGTCTTCCAGGGTGACGATGCCGGCCACGCCGCCCTCGGGCGCGACGCTGCCGCTCACGTACAGGATGGCGGCGCCCAGGGCGCCCATCTGGCGCACGACCTGCTCCTTGGCGCCGCGGCCGATGGCGAGCATGACGATGACCGAGGCGACGCCGGCCACGATGCCCAGCAGCGTCAGGGCGGTGCGCACGCGATTGAGCGCCATCGCCCGCCAGGCGGCGCGCCAGGCCTCGGCCAGGGCGGAGGCGGCGGGCGCGTGGCCGGGGCGGAGCCGCTCGCCCTCCACGCCCCTGCCCCGCGCGTCCGCGGGACGCGCCCCGGCGCGGGGAGAGGTGCCGGCTGCCGCCGCCGATGCCGACGAGGGCACGCACGCCGGGGCCGATGCGGACGCCGCCTCCGGCGCGGCGGGCGATGCGGCAGCTCCTGCGACGGGCCGATCGCCGACCACGCGCCCGTCGCGGATCTCGATGATGCGCCGGGCGCGGGCGGCGACCTGCGGGTCGTGGGTGATGAGGATGATCGTGTGGCCCTGGGCGGACAATTCGTCGAACAGCGCCATGACCTCGGCGCCGCTATGTGTATCCAGCGCGCCCGTCGGCTCGTCGGCCAGGATGACGCGCCCGCCGTTGGCCAGGGCGCGCGCGATCGACACGCGCTGCTGCTGGCCGCCGGACAATTGGGCCGGCCGGTGGTCCAGCCGGGCGCCCATGCCCAGGCGTTCCAGCAGCGCGGCCGCCCGCCGCTCGCGGCGGGCGCGGTCTTCCCCCGCGTAGAGGGCCGGCAGCGCGGCATTTTCCAGCGCGCTGTCGGCCGGGATCAAGTGGTAGCCCTGGAACACGAAGCCGAAGGCCTCCCGGCGCAGCCGGGCCCGCTCGTCGGCCGCCAGGACCGAGACGTCGCGGCCCTCAAAGCGGTAGGTCCCGCTGTCGGGCCGGTCCAGGCAGCCCAGGATGTGCATCAGCGTGGACTTCCCGGAACCCGAGGCGCCGACGATGGCGACGTATTCGCCTTCCCGGATGGACAGGGACACGCCGCTCAAGGCCCGGGCGGCCGGCGCGCCCCCGGCGCCGCCGTAGGTCCTGCCGACATCCTCCAGGCGGATCAGCGCGCTCACAGCACGAACCGGGGCATGCCGCCGCCCCGTTCGCGATCGGCCAGGATGAGGAGCTCGCCTTCATCCAGCCCCTCCAGGACTTCGGCCGCGTGGCGGTCGCGCGCGCCGATCCGGATGATCCGCTCGACCGCGCGGCCATCCTCCAGCACACGGACCCGGTAGGTCCGGACGGCCTCGGCGCCCCGGTCCATGCCGGCGCCGGCCTCGTCTCCGGCCGGGCGCAGCGCCGCCAGGGGCGCCAGCACGGCATCCTCGACCTGGCGCGTGACGAAAGCCACCTGTGCGCTCATCTTGGGCAGCAGGGCGCGATCCGGATTGGGCACGTCGAACAGCACGGTGTAGAACACGGCCTTGGCGCCGGCCGCGGGTTGCGTGGCGGTGCCGCCCGTGGATGCGGCCGGCTCGGGCTGCGGCATGGGCAGCACCTGGCGCACCGTGCCGCGCCACTGCCGGCCATCCTGGGCCAGCGTGGTGAACACGGCCTCCATGCCCACGCGCAGGCGCGAGATGTCGGCCTCCGACACCTGGGTCCACACGGTCATGGCCGACAGGTCCGCGATGCGCAGCAGATTGGGCGTCTGGTAGGTCGCGTTCAGGGTCTGGCCGGGCCGCGCCTCCAGCGAGACCACGGTGCCGGCGATGGGCGCATAGATCCGGCTGTAGCCCAGCAGCGCCTCGTCGCCCTGCAGAGAGGCCCGGGTGCGGCGGATGTCGGCTTCGATGCGCCGTACGGCCGCTTCGGCGGCCAGCAGCTCGGCTCTCGCGGTATCCGCCTGCTGGGCGGGGGTGGCGCCGGTCCGCAGCAGGCGCTGGTGGCGCCCGGAGTCCGCCCGCGCCAGGACGGCGGCGGCCCGGGCCCCGTCGAGCTGGGCGCGCAAGGCGTCCAGCGAGGCGCGCCCCGCATCCACGGTGGCCTGCTGCACGGACGCATCGATCTCCACCAGCAACTGGCCCGGCCTGACCGTGTCGCCCGGCTGGACGTGGATCTTCTGGATCTGTCCGGACACCTGCGCGCCCACGTCCACGTAGTGCCGAGGCTGCAGGGTGCCCAGGGCATGGACGGTGGCGCGCACCGCGCCGCGCTCGACCCGCGCCACCTCGTACGCGGGCGCCGCCGGGCGCCGGGCCCAGACGGCCGTGGCGGCCGCCGCCATGATCAGCAGGATCCAGGCGGCGAGGACGCGCCAGCGGCGGCCCTCGCCGGACGCCGCCGCCACCGGCCCGCCCCTCATCCGCGCAGATCGATCCGCACGACGCTTTCCATGCCGTCGGCCCGATAGGCGGGATGCTCGTCGTCGTGCGGTCCCTTGATCGTGGCGAACAGGACCTGCCCGTCGGCCGACAGGGCCAGGCTGTTCGGGTGGGCCGGCAGGTCGTGGCGCGCTTTCACGGCGTATGTCGTGCCGTCGATCACCGTGATCGCGCCCGTGCCCATCGGGTGCGCGCGCGAGGCGCCCCGGTTGCTCAGGTAGATCTCGTCGCGGACCGGGTTGTAGAGCACGTCCAGCGCGCTTTCGCCCACGGGCACGGTCGCCAGGATGCGGCCGCTCGCGGTGTCGAAGACGACCAGGCGGCCGCTGTTGGCATCGGCGCCGAACAGGCGCGTCCCCTTGTCGTCGAGCGCGACGTTCACCAGGAACGGCTCGGCGCCGTCCAGCGCGTAGCGGCGCAGGATGCTGCCGCTGTCCGGATCGATGACGGTGACCCCGTAGTCGCCGCCCTGGCCGACGTACAGGCGCTTGGCGACCGGGTCGTAGGCCGCGCCGGTGGGCCATTTGCTGATGCCGGACACGGTATGCAGGATGGCGCCGCGCTCGAGGTCCACGATCCAGACCTTGCCCGCCTTGTCGGGATTGGTGACGAACATGCGGGCGCCCGCCGTGTCCAGCACGATCTGGCGCACGTGCTCGAAGCCGCCCTTGGCCTTGGCCTGGCCGAGCCGGTAGCTGGCCGCCTGTCCGGCCTTCAGGTCGATGGCCTGCACCATGCCGTTCAGGGTGTTGCCGGCATACAGCGTATCCGTGCGCGCATCATAGGCCAGCCCATAGGGCTTGCGCTCGGTCCGGATGACGGCCTTGGTGTCCAGGGTGTCCGGGTCCAGCCGGTAGATCGCCCCGCCCTCGTCGGCCTTGAAGCTCGCGCCCGCCGAGGCCACGAACACGTCGCCATCGGCCACCACCAGCTCATAGAGACCGGGTGCGAGGTCGCGGCGCAGCACGGCCTGCCGGGCCGGGGCCTGTGCGGCGGCCTCGGCGGCGGGACCGGCCTTGCCCGGCTGTCCGCCCGGGGCGGCACACGCGGCCAGCGCGGCGCACAGGACGAGCATGCCCAGCCGGGCCGGGGCGCGCCCGGCCGAGGGGCGAGGGAATCGGAGGGATGGGATCTGCATGATGCGAATTCCTTTCGTGATGCGGATTGATGGCCCGTAGCCTTAGAAATGCATGTCCAGGCCGAGCCGGAACGAGCGCGGCGCGCCGTAGTAGGTCGAGCCCGGATCGGGGTGGTAATACTGGTCGAACGCGTTGTAGACGTTCAGGCGGGCCGAGACGTTGCCGCTGAGCTGGTAGCGCGCCATCAGGTCCACCACGGCGTAGGCGCCCTGCTCGACGAGGCGCTGGGCGCCCAGCGGGTCCGTGCGTTCGGTGTAGGCGCGGCTCTGCCAGCGCACGCCGCCGCCCACCGTGAGGCCCCGGCCGATGCCGGGCCAGCGGTAGCTGGTGAACAGCTTGAAGGTGTTCTGCGGCACATTCGTGTTCAGCGTGGCGCCGTCCCGGTCCTGGGACAGGGCGCGGGTGAAGCCCGCCGCGACCTGCCAGTCCGGCAGCACTTCGCCGGACACCTCCAGGTCGAAGCCCCGGGTCGTGGTGCCGGAGACGGCCTCATAGGCCTGGCTGCCGTTGGGCGTCGTCACGCCCGGCAGGGCCACGGCCAAATTGTCCTGCTGGGCGCGAAACAGGGCCGCCGCCACGTTCAGGGCGCCGTTCAGCAGCTCGCCCTTGGCGCCGACCTCGTAGCTGCGGCCCAGCAGGGGATCCAGGTAGTTGCCGCTGGCATCCTGGTTGTTCTGCGGCTTGAAGATGTCCGTGTAGCTGGCATAGGCGGACCACTCGTCGTTCAGGTCGTAGACGAGGCCGACATAGGGGGTGAGCTTGTCGGACTCGTGGCGGTCCAGGTGCGTCTCGCGGCCGTCGTCGTAGTGGGTGTCCTTGATGTTTTCCCAGCTCGTCACGCGCGCGCCGACGATCAGCGACAAACGGTCGGCGGGCTTGAAGCGCGCAGTGGCATAGGCGCTGGTCAGGTTCTCGCGGTTGACGATGTCGCCGACCTCGGGATTGAACGGCTCGGCCGGCGTCCGGCCGTCCCAGGTATAGATATTGTCGAGCACCGGCGCGAACCAGCCGGTGCCGTCCGGCGACTGGTAGGGCGCGGTCTCGTTGCGGGTGCGGGACACCGTGGTACCGACCACCAGCTCGTGTTCCCGGCCCCCCAGGGTGAACGGCCCCGTCGCGTACACGTCCAGGGAATTCTGCACCGGCTTGCCGGCCCAGCGGCCCGCGTACATGACGGCCCCCGAGCCGGTGGCGCGGTCGACGCTGCCGCCCACGGCATAGCCCAGCACCTCGTCATAGTGATAAGAGCTGTGATCCAGCGAGCCCTTGATCCTCCAGCCGCTGTCGAAGCGATGCTCCAGCGAGGCGAACCAGCTCTGGTTGTGGCGCCGGGAATAGGCCCACTCGGCGGCGGACGACTTGGAACGGTCCCAGTCCGTGAGCCCGCCGTCGGTGTAGAACAGGGGCAGGCCGCCGCGCGCGTGGCCGGTGGCGTCCTGGTTCTGGTAAAGAAAGCCCAGGGTGGCCAGGGTGCCGGGGCCGAGGTCGGCCTCGAGGATGCCGTACAGGGTCTTGCCGCGTTCCTCCAGGCGCTCCAGATACGAGCCGTTCTTCTGCCAGGCGGCGACCAGCCGGCCGCGGACGGTGCCCGCCTCGTTCAGCGGCGCGGACAGGTCCGCCTCGGTCCGGTACAGGTCCCAGGACCCGGTATCGACACTGGCGCGCCCCTGGAACTCGCGTGTCGGGCGCTTGCGGATCAGGTTGATCGTGGCACCGGGCGCACCCACGCCGCTCATCAGGCCGTTGGCGCCGCGGATCACCTCGACCCGGTCGTAGGCCGCCATGTCGGCGGTCTGGAAGATGCCGTTGTAGCCGCTGTTGACCAGGTTGACCCCGTCGATCTGGTAGTTTTCCACCCGGAAGCCGCGGGCATAGACCGGACTCGAGTCCGAACCCCGATTGCCGGAGGCGGGCATCACCAGGCCCGGCGTGTTGTCCACCACGTCCGCCAACTGGGTCAGGCCCTGGTCGTCCATGCGCTGGCGCGTGATGACGCTGACGGATTGCGGCGTCTCGCGTATGGACAGGTTCAGGCGCGTGGAGGTGTTGCTGGCACGCGCGGCATAGGATCCGCTGCCTTCCGTGGTGGGATCCAGCGCCCCGCGGACGAGGACCGGCTGCAGCACCTGGGCGTCGCCCGCGGCGCCATCGCCCTGGCGCACGATGGTGTAGCGGTTGGGCCCGGTCATGCGGGCCTCCAGGCCGCTGCCTTGGAGCAGCCGGTCCAGGGCCTCGGGAGCGGAATAGTCTCCATGCAGGGCCGGCGCCTGGCGCGCCTCGGCCAGCGCGGTCGGAAAGACCAGTTGCAGGCCGGTGCGCGCCGCCAGGGCATTGAGGGACCGGTCCAGCGGCTGCGCCGGAAGGTCCAGCCCCGTCACGGCGGCCTGGGCCCAGGCCCCCGCCGCGCATGCCAGGCCGCCGGCCACCAATGCGGCGGAAAGCACCGCCACGGCCCGGCGCCGAGGTCTTCCGGAAATCGCCATCGTCTGCTCCCTGTTTTTCAATAATGAGATTGAGAATTGATCAACTAGGAGGCAAGACGTTTCTCGGCACCCTCACATGGAAGGGTTGTCACATACTTTTACTATTTCAGCGGGCGGAGAGCAGCACCCGGCCATCGGGCAGGCGCTCGACCCGCAGCGGCAGGATGGCCGGCAGGCTGTCGATCAGCGATTCGATGTCGCGGATGCGATATTCCCCGGACAGGCGCAGGGCCGAGGCATCGGGCGGCGGATCGCCGCTCCAGGACACGGGCATCCGGCGGTAATGGCTGAGCAGCGCCAGCACCTCGGACAGCGGCGTGCCATCGAAACGCAGCCGGCCTTCGCGCCACGCGGTCTCGCGCACCAGGCTCGCCACGGTGGCCGGCACGGGCCGCAGGGTGTCGACCTCCATCGCCTGGCCGGCATCCAGCATCGCCTGCCCCGCCGGGCCGGATATCTCGACCTTTCCCTCGAGGACGGCCACCTGCGAGCCGCCGGCGTCCCGGCGCACGCGGAATATCGTCCCGATGTCGCGGATGACGGCGTCCCCCACGTGCACGTGCAAGGGTCGCCAGTCCGGGGCCACCGTGAATACGGCCTGCCCGCTCTCCAGGCGCAGGTCGCGGGAGCGCAGCCGCAGCGCCAGCGTCAGCGACGAACGGCTGTCGAGGGCGATCACCGTGCCGTCCCGGGCGGTCCAGGCGCGAGGCTCGCCGGCGGCCACGACGACGGTGCGCTCCCGCAGCACCGGATTCCAGGCCCAGAGGCCGGCGCACGACAGGGCGATGCAGGCCGCGGCGCCAGCCTGGCGCCGGCGCAGCCGCCGCTGGGCCGATTGCGCCCGCGCCTCGCGCAGAACGTCCTCACGCGAGGGCAGGCGGGCGCGCAGGGCGTCCTCGAACGGCATGGACGTGTCCGCGGATGCGCGCTGCGGAGGCTCCGGGTGCTCCGGGCGGAGCGGGCGCGCGGCATCGGAGGAGTGTTTCTCGGCCATCAAGCCTCCCAGGCGCCGATCGAGGACGCACGGGGACGGGCCGGGCGGCGCGCTTGCGCCAGCGCGCGGGCGGGCGCCCACTGCTCGCATATCCGCCGCATGGCCTGGGCGTAGTGCTTGGCGACGGCGTTCGTGGAAAGATCCAGTTCCCGGGCGATGACGGCCTGCGGCATGTCGTACAGACGATGCAGGATGAAGACCTGCCGCGCCCGGTCGGGCAGCGCCAGGATCACGCCGGCCAGGTCCTCCACCGATTGCAGCCCCGACAGCCGGGTGGCGGCATCCTCGTGCCAGGCCGCCGGCGCATGGCGGGCCAGCGTATCGGCCAGACGGGTCCGCACGGCATCGCCCCGCCGGCGATCGATCGCCCGGTTGCGCAGCATGCGGCGCAGAAAGGCCAGCGGCTGGCGGACCCCGGCGGGCTCGGGCCTCGCCAGCAGGTCGGCGCACACCTCATGCACCACGTCGCGCGCGAAATCCGAATCACCGAATTGGCGGCCGACATAGCCGACCAGGTCGTCGTAGTGATGGGTGAGGCTGGCGACCAGGCCAGCCGTCGCGGGTTCCGTGGGTTCCATGAAATGCCGACGTCCGGCCGCCCCGCGGGAGGCCGCCGGCTCGAGATGAATGCAAATGAGAATGAGTGCTTGTTATGCTGACTATAGCATCATTGCCTGCGATCGCGAGCGCCGCATCCTGGCTTGGCGCCTGGCCCGATGCTCTGACTCGATGCTCTGGCCCGACGCACCTCGGCCTGAACGTCCGGCGGCATCAGCCGCGCGCGCCCTCCAGCAGCCAGCGCCATCCCGGCATGAGGGCGTCGCGCGATGCCGTCCGGTGGCTGCGCCCCGGCAGGACGGCGCTGCGCAGGCGCAGGCCGGGACAGCGCGCGAATTCCGCCGCCAGCTCGTGCATGCCGTCCACCATGCCGCGCGCGCGACGCAGGGCCAGGCGCCGGGCCTGCTCGTCCGGGTCGGCGTCCGCATCGTCCGGGCCCAGCCCCTGCTCGTGCTCGCCCACCGTGAGAAAGACGCCCAGCGCGGGCAGGCCGCGGGCGCACAGCCAGTCCCGCCGCCGGCGCAGCAGGCGGACCGCATGGCGGTTTCCCCACCAGACCGAGGGACTGGACAGCACGTAGCCGTCGAAGGCATCGGGCCGGTGCGTCATGGCGTAGAGGCCGAACAGGGCGCCCAGGGAATGGCCGCAAAAGACCCGGCGCCGGCCATCCAGGCGATATTCGGCCGCCACGCGGTCCAACACGCGATCGAGGGCGCGCAGCCAGGCGGCGGCGTGGCCCGCGATCCGGGGTGGGGAGGGGAAGCCCGCCGCGCCGTCAAGCCTGGCGGGCGCGCGGCCCGTGATTCCGGGCGGAGGCGCCGGACGCCCGCGCAGCCGCGGGGTGTAATCCCAGGCCCGGTCCGCGGGCTCGCCGGGCGCGACGCCCACGAGCAGGCCCGGCAGGCCGGCGGGATCGTCGCGCATGGCGTCGAACTGGTGCGCATCCAGCACGCAGGCAAGCGGCCAGCCCGCTTCGGGCGCCGGCCCGGACGACACGGCGATCCGCACGGCGCAGGCGCGGCCATCGGCCAGGGGCAGGACGAAGGCGGAAGACGAAGCAAGCATGGACGGGGCGCGGGACGAAGAAGCCATGATCCACTATACTTCCCCTGCTGTAAACGGTTCTCATTCTTTCGGGTTTCGGGCATGCCTGCGCGTGCGCGGCCCGCCGCCCCTTTGGCATGGACTCCACCCTGACGCCCGCCGCTCCAGCCCTGCTCCACTACCGGCACATGCTGCGCCGCCGCTGGCTGCTGGTCGGGGCGCTGGCCGCCGTGATCCTGGTGTCGATCCTGGCGGATTTCATGCTCGGCCCCTCGGGCCTGGGGTGGGCCGACCTCAGCCACGCGCTGTTCCACCCGGAGCAGGCCGATCCGACCACGCGGGTGATCGTCTGGGACATCCGCCTGCCGTACGCGCTCATGGCCGTCGCCATCGGGCTGGCCCTGGGCCTGGCGGGCGCCGAGATGCAGACCATCCTGAACAATCCGCTGGCCAGCCCCTTCACACTGGGGATCTCGTCGGCGGCCGCCTTCGGCGCCTCGCTGGCCATCGTCCTGGGGCTGTCGTTGCCGGGCGTGCCGCAATCGTGGGCGATCGCGGGGAACGCCTTCGTCTTTGCCCTGGTGTCCGCGCTGCTGCTGGACGCGGTCGCGCGCTGGGGCTCGATGAGCACGGCGGGGCTGGTGCTGTTCGGCATCGCCCTGGTGTTCTCGTTCAACGCCGCCGTGTCGCTGGTCCAGTTCGTCGCCAGCGCCGAGGCGCTGCAGGGCCTGGTGTTCTGGACCATGGGCAGCCTGGCGCGCTCGTCCTGGCCCAAGGTGGGCATCATGCTGCTCGCCTTCGCCCTCCTGCTGCCGCTGTCGCTGCGCGACACCTGGAAGCTCACGGCGCTGCGGCTGGGCGAGGACCGCGCGGCGAGCTTCGGCATCGACGTGCCGCGGCTGCGCCTGACGGCGCTGGTGCGCATCAGCCTGCTGGCCGCGCTGGCGGTGTCGTTCGTGGGCACGATCGGCTTCATCGGCCTGATCGCGCCGCACATCGCGCGCCGCCTGTTCGGGGAGGACCACCGCTTCTACCTGCCGGGCAGCGCCCTGGTGGGCGGCACCATCCTGTCGCTGGCCTCGATCGCCTCCAAGAACATCGTGCCCGGCATCATCATCCCCGTGGGCATCGTGACCTCGCTGGTGGGCGTGCCGTTCTTCCTGGCGGTGGTGCTGCGCCGGCAGATGAGGTAGGCCTCCGTACGCCATGCTCCAGATCCAGGACCTGTCGGTGGCCTACGGCCGCCGCCCCATCATCCGGAACCTTTCCGCCGGCCCGCTGATGCCCGGCCGGGTGGTGTCGCTGCTGGGCCCCAACGGCAGCGGCAAATCGACGCTGCTCAAGGCCCTGGCCGGCCTGCTGAAGGCCTCGCACGGGCAGGTGATGCTGGACGGGCAGGACCTCACGCGCCTGACCTTCGAGCGCCGGGCGCAGCGCGTGGTCTATCTGCCGCAGTCCCTGCCGGCCGCCGTGCACCTGCGGGTGTTCGAGTCCGTCATGGTGGCCGCGCGCGCCTCGGACCTGGATCCGCAGGCCCAGGCCGTCGATCCCCAGCGGATCCTGGAGGTGCTGGGCCGCCTGGGCATCGAGCACCTGGCCATGCACTACCTGGACCAGCTCTCGGGCGGGCAGAAGCAGCTCGTGGGCCTGGCCCAGGCCCTGATCCGCAAGCCGCGGCTGCTGCTGCTCGACGAGCCGCTCTCGGCCCTGGACCTGAACTACCAGTGCCACGTGATGGACCTGCTCACGCAAGAGACACAGGAACACGGCCTGACCACACTGATCGTGCTGCACGACCTGAACATCGCCCTGCAGCGCAGCGACGAGGCCCTGCTGATCCGCGAGGGCGAGCTGGCGGGCCACGGCCGACCGGACGAGGTGATCACCGCCGAGTCGCTGGCCCGGGTCTACGAGGTCTCGGCGCGGGTCGAGACCTGCTCGCGCGGCCTGGCCCACGTCCTCATCGACGGCCTGTGCGCGCCCGCGCCATGACCGGCGCCCACCCTCCGATTCCGCCCCGGACGCGCCGTCCGGATCCGCCACCCGACAGCCATCCACGCCCCATGCGACCACCTCCGACCGACCCCCGCCATCCCGCCTCCGCGACCCGGGCCTCGCCCCGGCGACGGACGGCCCTCACGCGCCTGCGCGCCGCGCTGCCGGGACTGCTGGCGACGCTGCTGCTGCCGGCGCTGCTGGCCGGCCTGGCGGCGCTCGCCCCGCGGCCGGCGGCCGCGGCCCCCATCCAGGTCACCGACATCCTCGGCCGCGAGGTCACGCTGCCCGGGCCCGCGCGGCGCGTGGTGCTCGCCCAGGCCCGCCATTTCCAGGTGCTGTCGCTGCTGACGCCGGATCCGGCGGCGATCCTGGCGGGCTGGTCCGACGAGTTCAAGACCTCTTTCGAACCGGACTACGAGGTCGCGCTCGAGCGCTTCCCCAGCCTGGCCAAAGTGCCGGTCGTCGGGCGCCACCGGGCCGACTCGTTCTCGGTCGAGAGCACGCTGGCGCTGCGCCCGGACCTCGTGGTCATGACGGCCTCGTTCGCCGGCCTCGCACCGGGACAGCCGGCCTCCGAGTCGCCGCTCATCGGCAGCCTGGAGACGGCCGGAGTCCCGGTGATCGTGATCGATTTCTTCATGCGGCCGATGGAGAACACCATCCCCAGCCTGCGGGCGCTGGGCCGGGCCATCGGCCACGAGGACCGGGCCGAGGCCTTCATCCGCTTCTACGAGGAGCACCTGGGGACCGTCGCGCGGCGGCTCGAGGGCCTCGCCGACGCGGACCGCCCGCCGGTCTTCGTCCACGCCCACGCGGGCAGCACGGATTGCTGCAATTCGCCGGGCGTGGGCACGTTCAATGAAATGGTCCGCTACGCGGGCGGCCACAACATCGGCGCCGACGTCCTGAAGACCGCGACAGGCAAGCTGAACTTCGAATACATCAACTCGCGCGCGCCGACGGTCTACGTGGCCACGGGCACCGGCTCGCGCGCGGCCAAGGGCCTGGCCATCGGCGCCGGCGTGAGCGAAGCCGAGGCCCGCGCCAGCCTGCGGCGCGTGATCGAGGACAACCACCTCGGCGCCCTGCCGGCCGTGCGCTCGGGCAACAGCCACGGGATCTGGCACGCCTTCAACGATTCGCCCCTGCACGTGGTGTTCATCGAGGCGCTGGCGCACTGGATCCACCCGGACCGTTTCGCCGACGTCGATCCGGCGGCCACGCTGAAGGCCATCAACACCCGCTTTCTCGCCGTGCCCTTGCAGGGGACCTATCTGGTGAATCTGAAGCCTTAGGACGCCGCGGCGCGGCTCGGGGGCGAGGAACGGCGAGAAACAGCAGGCTGCCGTGGTCACGGAACGAGGGTCGCAGCCTGTCGGCGCCATGCGGGGGACGACGAGGAATGAGGGAGCATCCATGAGCCTGCGGAGCATCACCCTGACGGCGGGTGCCGCGGGGACGCACTTGGCGCGGCCGCTGCGGCTGCATGCGCCTGATGGCCCGCCGCCGCCCGCCGGATGGCCCCTGCTGGTGCTGCTGGACGGCGACTGGGTCTGGCCCCCGCGGCCCGCGCCCGACGCGCTGGCGCGCTGTGCCGTGCTGATCCCGGGCCACGGCCCCGCCGGGCCGCGGGCGCTCGCGCGCCGCGCCCTCGACTACACGCCGCCCGCCCCGGGCGGCGGGCTCTGGCCCGATCCGAGGGTGCCGGAATGGCAATGCGGCGGCGCCGACGCATTCCTCGACGAACTGCTGGGCCCGATGATGGACTGGGCGGGCGCGCAAACCGCCATCGACCGCGGCCGCGCGAGCCTGTACGGCCACTCCTACGGCGGCCTGTGCGCGCTGTACGCGCTGGCGCGCCGGCCGGGCGCCTTCGCCCACACGATCTGCGCCAGCCCCTCGCTGTGGTGGCGCGAGGGCCTGGCCGGCACCCTGCTCGACGGCCTGCGCCTGTCGCCGCCCCCGCGCCCGCTGCGCCTGACGCTGATGGCCGGCACCCTGGAGGAATGGCATGCGCAGCCCCGCGATCCGGCCGCGCCGCAAGCGCGCCAGGGCGGCGTGCCGACGCTGCCGGCCCTGCGCGCGCTGGCCGGACGCCTGGCGGGCATCCCCAGGCTGGACTGCCGGCTGGAATTGCTGGAGGGCGTCGGCCACGGCGAGGCCCTGCCCGCCTCCGCCCGGCGCGCCATCGAGCTGGCGGCCGAGTAGGAGCCCACATGGCCGAGACCCTGGTCATCGCTTCGCACGGATTGCCGGACGCCGGCCAGGCGCAGCGCCTGCGCCGCGACTTGCCCGCCGGGGAATGGCAATGGATCACCCGCCTGCGCCAGCCCGCCGACCGGCTGCGCAGCCTGGCGGGACGCGCACTGGCGCGGCGCCTGCTGGCCGATCGACTGGGCCTGGCGCCGGCCGAGGTGCCGCTGGCGGCCGGCCCGAACGGCAAGCCCGGCCTGGCCCCGGACCACGAGATTCCGCTCCACCGTCCAGGCAGCGACGGCGGCCCGGCCGAGTCCGAGTGGCATTTCAACATCGCCCACAGCGGACCCATGGTGCTGGTGGCCATCGGCCCGCAACCCCTGGGCGTGGACGTGGAAACCCGCCCCGCGGCGGTGGATGCGGCGCTGCTGCGGCTCGTGACCGGCGAGGACGCGAGCGAAGCGCTCCGCGACCCGCAGGCGTTTTGCATCGAATGGGTCTGCCGCGAGGCCGTGCTCAAGGCCTGCGGCCTGGGCCTGGCCGCCGAGCCGGGCCGCCTGCGGCTGGCGGCGGACGACGGCGGCTGGCGCCGCGCCTCCGGCGTACCCGAGGCCGAGGGCCTGCGGGTGCGCGTGTTATGGCAATCGCCCGAACACTGCGCCGCCCTGTGCCTGGCGCCCGCACCGGATGGACGAGATGCCTGGAAACTGCTGCGGCTGGACCTGGCGGACTGGCTGGAGGACCCTCGACTGCTGGCCTGAACATGCCCGAGCCTGGTGGCCCACGGATTGCGGGAGGCCCATCTCGCGGCCTCCGCGAGCCGCTCTCAGGCCCTCACAGAGTCGCTCTCAGGCCCCCACAGAGTCGCTCTCAGGCCCACACCAGCCCCGCATGAGTGGACCGCTATCAGGGAAATTTCCTATACTCTTGGAATATAATCATTCTCATTATCATGAGCACATCCATTCCCTCGACTGCCGTCCCGACGCAGGTCTGGCCGGCCGAATTCGCCGGCCGTTATCGCGCCGCCGGCTACTGGCGCAACGAAACCTTCGGCGCCTGGCTGCGCGAGCGCGCCACCGCGCATCCGGACCGGATCGCGGTCGTCGGCGGCGACCAGCGCTGGAGCTACGGCGAGCTGGACCGCAGGGCCTCCGCCCTGGCGGCCGGCTTTCTGCGCGCGGGCCTGCGGCACGGCGACCGCGTCCTGGTGCACCTGCCCAATATCCCGGATTTCATCGGCGTGGTGATGGGCCTGTTCCGCGCCGGGCTGATTCCGGTGTACGCGCTGCCCGCCCACCGCATCACCGAGATCGAGCATTTCGCCAAGGGATCGGCGGCGCGCGCCTACGTGGCCGCCGCGACGCACGCGGGCTTCGACTATCGCGCGCTGGCGCGCGAACTGCGCGAGCGCTGCCCCTGGGTCGAGCAGGCCTGGATCTCGGGCGAGCCCGATGGGCACGCCCCCCTGGAATCCCTGTACGCGAGCGACGGCGCCGCGGTGCCCGCGACCGTCTCGCAGGGACCGGACGTCGCCTTCCTGCAGATTTCGGGCGGCAGCACGGGCCTGTCGAAACTGATCCCGCGCACGCACGACGACTACATCTACACCCTGCGGGAATCGGCGCGCATCTGCGGCCTGGGACCGGATACGGTGTTCCTCGGCGCCCTGCCGATCGCGCACAACTTCCCCATGAGTTCCCCGGGCTTTCTCGGCACGCTGTACGCGGGCGGGCGGGTCGTGCTCAGTCCCTCGCCGGACCCTGAATCGTCCTTTGCGCTGATCGAGCGCGAAGGCGTCACGGTCACCAGCCTGGTGCCTCCGCTGCTGCTGCAATGGCTGGACCTGGCGCCGGCCACCCGCCACCGGCTTGGCACCCTGCGCACCATCCAGGTCGGCGGCGCCAAGCTGTCGGCCGAAATCGCCCGCCGCGTGCGCCCCGTGCTGGGCGCGACCCTGCAGCAGGTCTTCGGCATGGCCGAGGGGCTGGTCAACTACACCCGGCTGGACGATCCCGAGGACATCATCATCCACACGCAGGGCCGCCCCATCAGCCCGGACGACGAGATCCTGATCCTGGACGACGAGGGCCGCCCGGTCGAGCCCGGCCAGCCCGGGCACCTGCTCACGCGCGGCCCCTACACGATCCGCGCCTACCACGACAATCCCTCGGCCAACGCGCGCTCGTTCACCGAGGACGGCTACTACCGCACCGGCGACGTGGTGCGCATGACGCCCGAGGGCTATCTCGAGGTCCAGGGCCGCGCCGGCGACCACATCAACCGGGCGGGGGAAAAGATCTCCGCCGAGGAAATCGAGGATCACTTGCTGTCGCACCCCCAGGTCTTCGACGCCGCCGTGGTGTCGGTGCCCGACGAATACCTGGGCGAGCGCAGTTGCGCCTTCGTCATCCCCAAGGGCGGCAAGCCGCGCCCCGCGGAGCTCAAGCAGTGGATCCGGGGCCGCGGCGTGGCGGATTTCAAGGTGCCCGACCAGATCGTGTTCGTCGAGCGCTTCGCCGCGACCGCCGCCCTGAAGATCAGCCGCAAGGCCTTGCGCGCCGAACTGCGCGCCCAGCTCCTGGCGCACCAGGACACACAAGGAAAATGACCATGCCCGAATCGACCGCCACCCCTTCCCTGACCCTGGAACGCATGCGCGCGGACATCGCCCGCATGGTGCACGAGGACCCCGCGGACATCCGCGACGACGACAACCTCATGGACCTGGGCCTGGACTCCATGCGCATCATGAAGCTCGCCTCGGGCTGGCGCGAGGCCGGCGCCGACCTGGACTTCGCCGACCTCGCGGCCGAGGCCACCCTGGCGCACTGGTGGGCCGTCGCGTCCCGGGCCATGGGCCAGGCGGCATGAACTTTCCGGAGCGAACGGCCGGGGCCCCGACGGCCGCGACCGATCCTTCGACGCCGGTCCAGACCCCGGCAGCCACGGCCGATCGCCCGGCGCCGGCCTGGGCGCCGCTGACCGAGGCCCAGGAGGGCCTGTGGTACGCCCAGCGCCTGGACCCGTCCAATCCGATCTTCAATCCGGCGCATTGCACGACGCTGCGCACCGCGCTGGACGTGCCGCGCTTCGTGCAGGCCGTGAACCAGGCGCTGGACGAGGCGCAGTCCCTGTCATTGCGCTTCGAAGACCGTCCCGAAGGCCCCGTGCAGGCCCTGGATCCGACCCGCGCGCCGCGCCTGGAGGTCCGCGACCTGCGAGAAATCCCCGAGCCGGAGGCGCTCGAGCGGGCCTGGGCCTGGATCCACCACGACCTGGAGCGGCCCGTGGATCCCCTCGCCGACCCGCTGGCGCGCCAGGTCCTGTTCCTGTGCGGCCCCGCGACGGCCCTGTGGTATCAGCGCGTCCATCACCTGGCCGCCGACGGCTACGGCATGGCGCTGATCGAGGGGCGCGCCATGCGCCTGTACCATGCGCTGGCGGCCGGGACGATACCGAACGATCCCCCGCTCGCGCCGCTCGCCCCGGTCTGGGAAGAAGACCGGGCGTGGCGGGCCGGCAAGGCCCGCGGCGAGGCGCGCGCGTTCTGGCTGGCCCAGTGTGCGGGACGGGTGCCGGCCGCGAGCCTCGCCGCCGGCGTCGCGCTCAGCGCCCCGGCCTGCCTGCGCGAGGAGCACGCCGCGCCCGCCGCGCTGGTGGATGCGCTGCGGGCCCTGGAAGCCGCCACCGAGGTGAGCTGGCCCGACATCCTCACGACCCTGGGCGCCGCCTACGTGGCGCGCCACCTCGGCCCCGCCGATTGCGTGGTCGGGGTGCCCGCCATGGGGCGCCTGGGCAGCCGCAGCGCGCGCGCCGTGGCCACCGTCATGAACGTGGTGCCCTGGGCCTGCGAGCTGGACGAGGATGCGCCGATGGGCGAGCTGCTCGCCGCCGCCGCGCGCTCGCTGCGCACGGTGCGCCGCCACAGCCGCTACCGCGCCGAGCACCTGCGCCGCGACCTGGCGCTGCCCGGCGGCCTGCCGCGCCTGCACGGTCCCATCCTCAACGTCCTGCCCTTCGACGCGCCCTACGCGGCGGCCGGCCTGGACGCCTCGCAGGCCGTGCTGTGCACCGGCCCCGTGGAGGACCTGACCTTCAGTTTCCGCGCCGCGCCCGACGGCGGCGGCCTGCGCATCGAGGTCGAGGCCAATCCCTCCCTCTACACCGCCGCCCAGGCGCAAGCCCATCTGGCGCGCCTGACGGCCTTCCTCGAGGCGGCCTTGCGCGCGCCCCGGCTGGCCGTGGTGCCCACCCTGACGCCGCCGGAGCACGAGCGCTGGGCGCTGGCGCCCAACCGGACGGACCATCCCCTGCCCGAGGGCACGCTCTGGTCGCGCATCCAGGCGCGGCTGCGGGCGCAGCCCGGGCACCTGGCGCTGGAGGATGCGGACGGCGCCTGGACCCACGCCGACATCGACGCCTGGACGGCCGCCGCCAGCCGGCGCCTGCGGGCCGCCGGCGCGCGTCCGGGCGCGCGCGTGGCCGTGGCCCTGCCGCGCTCGGCGCAACGGGTGCTGTGCATGCTGGCCATCCTGCGCAGCGGCGCGGCCTACCTGCCGCTGGACCCGCGCCAGCCGGAGGCCCGCCTGCGCCGGATCCTCGAGGACTCGCAAGCCTGCGCCCTGGTGGGGCCGGCCGCGCTGTGCGCGGGCCTGTCCGCCCGGGCCCTCTCCCTGGCGGAACTGGCGGGGCCCGACGCGGCCACGGACACCGGCGCATCCCCGGATGCCGCCGGCCCCGAGGATCCCGCCTACGTGATCTACACCTCCGGCTCGACCGGGGCCCCCAAGGGCGTCATCGTGCCGCACGCCGCCATCGTCAACCGGCTGGAGTGGATGCGCGAGCACTACGCCATCGGCCCCGGGGACCGCATCCTGCAAAAGACGCCGGCCACTTTCGATGTGTCGGTCTGGGAGCTGTTTCTGCCCTTCCTGAGCGGCGCACGCCTGGTCGTGGCGCCGCCCGACGCGCACCGCGACCCCGCCTGGCTGTGCCGCCTGGTGCGCGACCACGGCATCACCGTGCTGCATTTCGTGCCGTCGATGCTCGCCGCCGTGCTGGAGGAGCCCTCGGCCCGCGGCCTGGGCCCGCGGCTCGTGTTCTGCAGCGGCGAGGCCCTGCCGGCGGCGCTGCGCGACCGTTTCCACCGCACGATCCAGGCGCAACTGCACAATCTGTACGGCCCCACCGAGGCGGCGGTCGACGTCTCGTACTGGGACGCGCACCCCGGCGACGACAGCCAGCCCGTCCCCATCGGCTGGCCGGTCTGGAACACCGCGCTGCACGTGCTGGACGAGCGCCTGCGGCCCGTGCCGCCGGGGACGCCGGGCCAGCTCTACCTGGGCGGCCGGCAGCTCGCGATCGGCTACCTGGGCCGTCCCGACCTGACCGCCGAACGCTTCATCCCCGCACCGCCGGGCCTGCCGGCCGGCCGCCTGTACGCCACGGGCGACCTCGCGACCCGGCGCGAGGACGGCGCCGTGGTCTACCTGGGACGCCTGGACCACCAGGTGAAGCTGCGCGGCCAGCGCATCGAGCTGGGCGAGATCGAGGCCGTGCTGGCCGCCCGTCCCGAGATCGCGCAAGCCGCCGTCCTCGCGCGCGAGGACCGGCCCGGCCACGTCCTGCTCGTCGCCTATCTGGTCGCCGAGGCTGGCCGGAATCCGGATCCGGACGTCCTGGCCGCCCACGCGGCGGCCCACCTGCCCGACTACATGGTGCCTTCGGCCTGGGTGTTCCTGCCCGGCCTGCCGGTCACCGCCAACGGCAAGCTCGACCGCCGGGCCCTGCCCGCCCCCGAGCTCGGCCGGCCCATGGCCGGGCGGCCGCCGCGCACCGCGTCCGAGCGCCGCGTCGCCGAGGGTTTCCGCGCCGTCCTGGAACTGCCGGAGCCCCCCGGCGCCGACGACGATTTCTTTGCGCTCGGCGGGCATTCCCTGCTGGCGGCGCGGCTCGCGCTGTGGCTGCGGGACGCGGCGGGCGCGGGGGACGTGTCGCTGGGCACGATCTTTCAATATCCCACGGTCGCGCGCCTGGCCGCGCACCTGGACGCGCGGGCCCTCGATCCCGCCGGAGCGCCCCACGCCGGCTTCGGCCCCGTGGTGACGCTGCGCGAGGCCGGGGGCCGCCCGGCCCTGTTCTGCATCCATCCGGCCGGCGGCCTGTCCTGGTGCTACGGGACCCTTGCCCGCGCCCTGGCGACGCCGCGCACGGTGCATGGCCTCCAGGCGCCCGCGCTGGCCCTGGACGGCGGCGCGCCCGCCGCCAGCCTCGCGGACATGGCGCGCGGCTACGCCGACCGGGTGCAATCCCTGCAGGACGAGGGGCCCTACCACCTGGCCGGCTGGTCGGTGGGCGGCATCCTGGCCCAGGCCGTCGCCGCGGAGCTGCAGGCCCGCGGGCAGGCGGTCGGCGTCCTCGCCCTGCTGGACGCCTATCCCTGCGAAGCCTGGCGCGACCGGCCCGAGCCCGCGCCCGAGGACCTGTACAAGGCCCTGCTGCACATCGCCGGGGCCGATCCCCAGGCGCTGCCGCCGCAGCGTCTGAACCGCGCGGGCGTCATCGAATTCCTGCGCGCCCAGGGCCATCCGCTGGGCGCGCTTTCGGATGCCCGGCTCGATGCCGTCTTCGACACGGTGGCCCACACCAACCGCCTGGTACGCGGCCATCGGCACACGCCGTACGCCGGCGAGGCGCTGCACTTCCAGGCCGCCCTGGATCACGCCGACTCCGGCCTCAGCCCGCGCGCCTGGCTGCCCCACGTCGGGACCCTGTCGGTGCATCCCATACCCGCCACGCACGCGGCCCTGCCGGCGGCCGAGGCCGTCGGCCGCATCGCGCCGATCCTGGACGCCCGCCTGGCCGCCGCCGACGCCTCGCCCGCCGGCGCCGCGCAGGCGCCGCACGCTTTCCCCTACATTCCCTCGCACAAGGAAACCGCATGACTTCGACCACTCTCCGGCGCCCGCTGGCCCGCGCCGTCCAGATACTCCTCGCCGGCGCGTTCCTGGGCCTGGCGGCCGGCTGCGCCACCACCGAACCGGTCCCGCCCCCGCCGCCGGCCCCAGTCGCCGCCGTGCCCACGTGGACGATCGACGCGCACTCCGTCGCCCTGGTCCCGGGCGTCTACCAGGTCGCCTACAGCCAGCGCGCCCAGCGCCTCTACGTCGCCAGCGCCGTCGGCCGTCCGCCCGTGCGCGAGTCCCGCCTGCTGAAGATCGATCCCGCCACCATGCGCATCGAGGCCGCGATCACGCCGCCCCCGCAGGCCGGCCGCCAGGACGGCCAGGTCCAGGCCATCTACGGGGTCGCGGTCGATGACGCCCACGGGCAGGTGTGGACCACCAACACGCGCAGCGGTTCGGTCGCCGTCTACCGGCAGTCGGACCTGGCCCTGGTCAAGCAATTCCCGGACGACGTCACGCCGCATTCCCGCGACGTGCTGATCGACGCCGCGCACGACCGCGCCTACGTGTCCTCGCCGGCGAGCAACGTCATCCACGTGTTCGACACGGCCACGCTGCAAGCCGTGCCCGGCATCACCCTGAGCGGGGCGGGCGAGATGCCCAAGCCGATGAGCCTGGCCCTGGACGCGGCGCGCCAGCGCCTGTACGCGGTCAGCCTGAACACGGCGGAGGTCTTTGCCATCGACACCGCCACCGGCCGCCAGGTCGCCCGCTACGCCGTTCCAGGCGCCGTGGGCGCCTCGGGCATCGCGGTGGACAGCCAGGCGCAGCGGATCTACGTGGCCTCGCAGAAGTCGGGCGACGTCATCGTGCTGGACGCGCGCGACGGCCGCGCCCTGTGGCGCGTGGCGACCGGCGACGGCGCCCTGAACGTGGCCTTCGACCCGCTGCACCGCCTGGCCTACGTCGCCAACCGCGGCGCGGGCACGATCACGGTGCTCGACGACATGGGCGTCATCCAGGCGCAGGTCGCCAGCGGCTCGGCCCCGAACCACATCGCCGTCGATCCGCAGGGCACGGCGTGGGCGCTGATCAAGACCAAGGGCAGGGACGATCCGAACGGCGACCGCCTGCTGCGCATCGAGGCCCATGCCAAGTGACATGGACATGCTGACCCGCGCGTTCCCCGGCCTGGATGCCCCGGCGAGCTCGCTGGCCGACTTCCAGCCCGGCGACAGCCTGTTCGCCTCGCGGGACGAGGTCTACCACGGCCGCGGCAGCCTGCTGCGCGCCCAGGCCACGGGCGCCGTCGCGCGCCGCGCGGCCGAGCTGCTGGCCGAGGCGGCGGACCGCTCGGCCGCCCCGGTGCTGATGGGCCTGCTGCCCTTCGACCCCGCCCGGCCCGCGCAGCTCATCGTGCCCGAGGCGCTGCATCGCATGGCCCCGCCGGGCGCGCTGCCTCCGGCCCGCCCGGCGGGCATCCTGCGCACCCAGGAACACCCCTCGGGAGCCTCCTACGAACAGGGGGTGCACGACGCCCTGGCACGCATGGGCGCGGATCCGACCCTGCGCAAAGTGGTGCTGGCGCGCACGCTGCGGATCGGGCTGGAACAGCCGGCCGACGTGCGCCGCATCCTCGGCCGCCTGTGGCTGCACAACGCCAAGGGCTACACCTACGCCATGCCGCTGGACGCCGGCGGCGGCGACTATTTCCTCGGCGCCAGCCCCGAGCTGCTGGTGCGGCGCCGGGGCCGCCGGATCATCCTCCATCCGCTGGCCGGCACCGCCGCGCGCCATCCAGACCCCGCCGCCGACGCGCGCCACGCGCAGGCGCTGCTCGATTCGCCCAAGGACCTGCGCGAGCACGCCGTGGTGATCGAGGCCATCGAGGCCGCCCTGCGCCCGCTGTGCCGCGTCCTGGACATCCCCGCGCGCCCGAGCCTCACCGCCACGGCCCGCCTCTGGCACCTGGGCACCCCGATCTCGGGCGAACTGGCCGATCCCGCCATCGGCGCGCTGGACCTCGCCCTCGCCCTGCATCCCACGCCGGCCGTCTGCGGCCTGCCCGCCGCCGCCGCGCGCCGCGCCATCACCGAGATCGAGCCCTTCGAACGCGGCTATTTCGCCGGCGCCGTGGGCTGGTGCGACGCCGATGGCGACGGCGCCTGGTCCGTGGCCATCCGTTGCGCCCGCGCCACCGGGCGCGAGCTGACCCTCTACGCCGGCGCCGGCATCGTCCCCGGCTCGATCCCCGAGCAGGAGCGCATCGAGACCGGCAACAAACTGCGTACCATTCTGGACGCGCTGGACCTGGATTCCACCCCATGAGCATCCCCTCCCTGGCGCCCTACGAGATGCCCGGCGCCCCGGTGCCCAACCGCGCGCAATGGCGCCCCGACGCCCGCCGCGCGGCGCTGCTGATCCACGACATGCAGGACTATTTCCTGGGCAAGTACGACGTCGCGCGCGAGCCCATCCCGGCGCTGATCGCCGCCATCGCGCGGCTGCGCGGCCGCTGCGACGCGCTGGGCATCCCGGTGTTCTACACCGCCCAGCCGCCCGTGCAGCCCGACGCCGACCGCGCGCTGCTGAATGATTTCTGGGGACCCGGCCTCACCGCGCCGGGGCAGCGGGCCGGCGCGGGCATCGTCGCGGCCCTGGCGCCACACCCCGGGGACACCGTCCTCACGAAATGGCGCTACAGCGCCTTCCAGCGCTCGGACCTGCGCGCGCGCCTGCGGGACCTGGGCCGCGACCAGCTCATCATCACCGGCGTCTATGCGCACATCGGCTGCATGGCCACGGCCCTGGAGGCCTTCATGCAGGACGTGCAGCCCTTCCTCGTCATCGACGCCTGCGCGGACTTCAGCCTGGCCGACCACCACATGGCCGTCACGCACGTCGCGCGCTGCTGCGGCATGAGCCTGACGACCGACGAAATCTGCGAGGCGCTGGCGCCATGACCCCTATCTCAGCCCCCGAAACCGGATTCATGGGCCGCCGCGTCCTGGTGACCGGCGCGGCCAGCGGCATCGGCGCCGCGGTCGCGCGGCAGTTGCTGGCGCAGGGCGCCGCCGTGGCGGCCACCGACAGCGACGAGGTGGGCCTCGCGGCGCTGCGCCGGTCCGTCGCCGCGGAGGCGGGCGCCGACGGCCGGCTATGGACGGCGCCCCTGGACGTCCGCGACCCTGAACGGGTCGAGCGCGTCGTGGCCGAGGCCGAGGCGGCCCTGGGCCCCCTGGACGGCCTGGCCTGCGTGGCCGGCGTGCTCGAGATGGGCGACGTGGTCGACCTGAGCGATGCACAGTGGGCGCATTGCTTCGCGGTCAACGCGACGGGGGTGTTCCACGTCTGCCGCGCCGTCGCGCGCGGCATGCGGGCGCGCGGCGCCGGAGCCATCGTGAACGTCAGCTCGAATGCCGCCGGCACCCCGCGGGCCGGCATGTCCGCCTACGCCGCCTCCAAGGCGGCGGTCACGCAATTCAGCCGCTGCCTGGCCCTGGAGCTCGCGCCGCACGGCATCCGCGTCAACATCGTCTCGCCGGGCTCGACGGACACCGCCATGCAGCGGGCCATGTGGGCGCTAGGCAGCTCGCGCGAGGCCGTCATCCAGGGCGACCTGGCGCGCTGGCGCCTCGGCATCCCGCTGGGCAAGATCGCCACCCCCGAGGAAATCGCCGAATCCGTGCTGTTCCTGCTCTCGGCCCGCGCGAGCCACATCACCCTGCACGACCTGCGCGTCGACGGCGGCGCAACGCTCGACCAGGGCTGATGGCCGTGCCAAAATAAAATTTTTGAGGCTTTCCATAGGGGTTTTCCCGCCTGGCTTGCGGCCCAAGCGCCGAATACTACCTTTATTTTTCATGTGATTTGTTCCGTCCCCATTTTCTACGGCCCGATAATCATGGAATCATAAATAGGGACGTATCATGGCCAGGGGCTCTTGCTGGCCCGGATCGGACGGCGTAAGGTCCTCAACTCTGCCGCCGCATGCGGCACCCGTATCCGCCCGCGAGTCTCGCCATGACCCACCCTGCCTCCTGTCCCCCCGGCCTGCCCGCCGCGCAGGGCCTCTACCACCCCATGCACGAACACGACGCCTGTGGCGTGGGCTTCGTGGCGCACATCAAGGGGCGCAAGAGCCATGCCATCATCCAGCAGGCGCTCAAGATCCTGGAAAACCTCGACCATCGCGGGGCCGTCGGCGCCGACGAGCTGATGGGCGACGGCGCGGGCATCCTGCTGCAGATCCCCGACCAGCTCTACCGCGAGGAAATGGCCGCCCAGGGCGTGGTCCTGCCGCCGCCCGACGAATACGGGGTGGCCATGGTGTTCCTGCCCAAGGAGACGGCCTCGCGCCTGGCCTGCGAGCGCGAGCTCGAGCGCGCGGTGCGCGACGAGGGCCAGGTGGTGCTGGGATGGCGCGACGTGCCCGTGGACCACGAGATGCGCATGTCGCCCACGGTGCGCGCCTGCGAGCCGGTGATCCGCCAACTGTTCATCGGCCGCGGACAGGACATCATGGTGCCCGACGCGCTCGAGCGCAAGCTGTACGTGATCCGCAAGACCGCCAGCCACGCGATCCAGCGCATGCAGCTCGCGCACGGCCAGGAATACTTCGTGCCGTCGATCTCGGTGCGCACCGTGGTCTACAAGGGCCTGCTGCTCGCGAGCCAGGTCGGCGTCTACTACCGCGACCTGGCCGACACCCGCACCGTGTCCGCCCTGGCCCTGGTGCACCAGCGCTTTTCCACCAACACCTTCCCGGCCTGGCCGCTCGCCCACCCCTACCGCATGATCGCCCACAACGGCGAGATCAACACCGTCAAGGGCAATTTCAACTGGCTGCGCGCGCGCGAAGGCGTGATGAGCTCGGCGGTGCTGGGCGAGGACCTGGGCAAGCTCTATCCCATCGTCTACGAGGGCCAGTCGGACACGGCGACCTTCGACAACTGTCTGGAACTGCTGGTGATGTCGGGCTATTCGCTGGCCCACGCCATGATGATCATGATCCCCGAGGCCTGGGAGCAGCACGCCGACATGGACGAGACGCGCCGGGCGTTCTACGAATACCACGCCGCGATGATGGAGCCCTGGGACGGCCCGGCGGCGGTCGCCTTCACCGACGGGCGCCAGATCGGCGCGACCCTGGACCGCAACGGCCTGCGCCCGGCGCGCTACCTGATCACCGACGACGACATGGTGATCCTGGCCTCCGAGGCCGGCACCCTGCCGATCCCCGAGCACCGCATCGTCAAGAAATGGCGCCTGCAGCCCGGCAAGATGCTGCTGATCGACCTGCAGCAGGGGCGCATCATCGAGGACGCCGAGATCAAGTCGCAACTGGCCAACGCCCACCCCTACCAGCAGTGGATCGAGCGCCTGCGCATGAAGCTCGACGCCCTGCCGGCCCTGAAGGCCGACGACACGCCGCCGCCCAACGCCTCGCTGCTGGACCGCCAGCAGGCCTTCGGCTGGACGGAGGAGGACTTCAAGTTCATCCTCGAGCCCATGGCGCGCAACGGCGAGGAGACCACCGGATCGATGGGCAACGACGCCCCCCTGACGGTGCTGTCGGACCGGCCCAAGCCCTTCTACAACTATTTCCGCCAGATGTTCGCGCAGGTCACCAACCCGCCGATCGACCCGATCCGCGAGCAGATGGTGATGTCGCTGGTATCCTTCATCGGGCCCAAGCCCAACCTGCTGGACATCAACAACGTCAACCCGCCGCTGCGCCTCGAGATCAACCAGCCGGTGCTGGACCAGGCCGCGATGGCGCAGTTGCGCCACATCGGCAGCCTCACGGGCGACAAGTTCCGCTGCCGCGAGCTGGACATCACCTATCCGGTCGCCTGGGGCCGGGAGGGCATCGAGGCCTGCCTGGCGTCGCTGTGCGCGAGCGCGGCCGACGCGGTGCGCAGCGGCTACAACATCCTGCTGGTGAGCGACCGCAAGGTCGACGCCGAGCACGTCGCCATCCCCGCCCTGCTGGCCACCTCGGCGATCCACCTGCACCTGATCCGCGCCGGCCTGCGCACCAACACCGGCCTGATCGTCGAAACCGGTTCCGCGCGCGAGGTGCATCATTTCGCGCTGCTGGGCGGCTACGGCGCCGAGGCCGTGCACCCCTA